>CALUWN010000001.1 GCA_944324495.1 uncultured Mucispirillum sp.
TCAATATTACACAGTAGTAATATCAATAATCTATTAATAATATCACAACCCTATACAATTAAAAAGGTTAAAAGAAACTGCTTCAGCCCCATTCTATCGTAGGCTCTGAATGACAGTTATTACAATTGTTTCTATTTTTACATATATTATAAAGTAGTTATAGTATTTTTTAATAAAAAATGGGGTGAAGCAGAATAAAAAAAACTTGCTATAATAATAAAAGTATGATAAAAGGAAGCTGAACTTTAATTTTAAGGTTTATAAGGTGCATCCTTATTCCGCTCATAAGTGGTGTTTTTTATGCTTATGTGCTTGCAATATCTTTTATAAGATATTTCTTGTTGTAATTATTCTTTTAATTTTATTAAAAGATGTAGTTAGGCGGGTTATTCCCGCCTATTTTTATGTTTAAGGAGAGTATTTTGGGCTTATTTATACCAAAAGATTTTATAGAGTTTGCTGAAAAGGTGGCAGGTAAATATAACTGCCAAGTGCAGGATATATCTTTTAAAACAGAGCACAAATCTAATATTTTAAGGGTTACAATTGACGGAGAAGATACTTCTTTAGATGTATGCTCAAAAGTAAGCAGGGATTTATCTAAATGGCTTGATGCTCATGAAGATGAAATAAAATGTAAATCTTACAATTTTGAAGTTTCAAGCCCGGGGCCTGAAAAGAAACTTAAAACCGAAGAAGATTTTAAAAAATGTATTAATAAACTTTTATATTTTGAAACAAAAACAAAGGCATCAGATGGGCGTAAACGTTATAAAGGCAAGGTAATGTCTTGTGAAAACGGTATTGTCCATATATATACAAAAGAAGAAAGTGCAGAATTTGATATTGTTATTTCAGATATTGCAAAAGCTAGAATTGAATATGAATTTTAGGAGGAATGATGATAAGTAGCAAAGAATTTATTAAAGCAGCTGAGGACTTAGGCAGAGAAAAAGGTATATCAAGGGATATATTAACTCAAGCCTTATATGAAGCGATTTTAGCAGCAACATATAAAAAAATAGGTAAATATTTAGAGCCTGAAGTATCTGTTGATATAGACAGAGGATTAATAAATATACTTATTCCAAAAGAAGTATCAGAAACAAATGTTAGTAACTGGTATGAAATAACAATAGATGAAGCAAAAGAATATAAAGAAAACCCACAGTATGGCGATATATTAATGGTGCCAACTACTTTAGAAGCTTTAGGCAGGCAGTCTGCTCTTGTTGCTAAGCAAAAATTAATTGAAAAATTAAAAGATGCTGAAAAACAAGTTATTTTAGATGATTTCCAAAATAAAAAAGGTGAAATAGTTAATGGTACTATTTTAAAAACTGATAAAGACGGTAACTTTACTATAAATATTGGTAAAACAGAAGCAGTGCTTCCTAGAAAAGAAACTATTCCGGGTGAATTTTTTAATCGTAATGATTATGTGCGTGCTTTACTTTTAGATATTAAAATAGTAAAAGGCTGGCCACAGCTTGTGCTTTCAAGAACTCACCCTAATTTCTTGAAAAAATTATTTGAAGCAGAAATTCCTGAAGTATTTGAAGGTATTATAGAAGTTAAAGGGGCAGCTAGAGAGCCGGGGGATAGAGCTAAGGTGGCAGTATATTCTACCAACTCTAATATTGACCCAGTAGGTGCATGTATTGGTGTAAAAGGTGCAAGAATATCTACAATATCTGATGAGCTTAAAAAAGAAAAAATAGATGTTATTGAATGGTCCGCTGACCCTGTAAAATATGTATGCAACGCTATCA
This sequence comes from uncultured Mucispirillum sp., assembly GCA_944324495.1. Lineage (GTDB taxonomy): Bacteria > Chrysiogenota > Deferribacteres > Deferribacterales > Mucispirillaceae > Mucispirillum. Next base: position 1,773 of record CALUWN010000001.1, read on the forward strand.
GCCCTGCAAATGTTTCTCTTACAAATATTATTGAAGATGATAAAACAATTGAGATTGTTGTGCCTGATGACCAGCTTTCTTTAGCAATTGGTAAGAAAGGGCAAAATGTACGCCTTGCAGCTATGCTTACAGAATGGCGTTTAGATGTTTTAAAAGAAAGCGAATATGCTGAAATTAGAACAAGCCGTTTAGAAGAGCAGGAGCAGGAGTTAAAAGAGTTTTACGAACTTTATAACTTAGAAAACTTAGATGCTTTAGACCATAATATGATTGCAAAACTTATTGAACGCGGTATTGATGATTTAGAAAAATTATCAAGTGCCAGTGTTGATGAAATTGTTTCAGCACTTGAAATTGATGAAGATGCAGCAGTTGGCGTAATAAATGCAGCTATTGATTATTTAACTGCAAAACTTGAAGAATTAGATGATGAAGAATAATTAATGCAAGGGAGCTTAATTGTCTAAACCAAAGGCTATACGCAGCTGCGCTTTTTGTGGCTTAAAAACTGAAAAATCAAAGCTTTTAAGGATTAATCTTCCTGACTTAAGTTTTGATTTTTTTCAGAATAAAAATTACCGCAGTTTTTATGTGTGTCAAAATGCTAAATGTATTCATAAGGTTTTAAAAAAATATGCAGTAGCAAAACATTTAAAAACTGATGTTAAAGATACAGGAAATATTTTATTAGCAAATATTGAGAAAGAACTGTCATTTATTATTACAAATTTATTTAATAAAGGCAGTTTAGAAGTTAATAATATAAAAGATTATACAAATCTTATATTATGTAAAAAAAGTACTTGTTTATCAGGTGAAAATGTACTGTCTATTGGTGAAAAGCTATACAGGGGCAGTACTGATGTTTGTGTTGTAAGCTCTAAAGCTTATTCAAAATTATTAATGAATTATAGAGATATAATTACATATATAGACGGTTTAATGGAGAATTAGATGGCAGTAAAAAAAGTTAGTGATGTGGCAAAAAATGCAGGTATTAGTATTGATGATGCTTTAAAAGCGTTTGCAGCTTCTGGCGTACAGGTTTCAAGCGGTAATGATACTGTTACAGATGATGATATTTTATCAGCAGGGCTTGATAAAAGAGGTCAGCTTGATAAACGTCAAGAAATGCTTCAAAAAGCAAGAGAACGTTTTAAAAAAGGCGTAAAAAGTAAAGAGGTTATTGTTAATAATAAAAGTGGTGCAGGCCAAGGTGGCCCAAGCATTAAAATTAGCAAAGAAGAACTTAAAAAACGCAAAAAACTTTTAGACCAGCAGGTTAATAAAGTTGATAAAGAAAGGGAAGAGTATAATAAAGAACGTGCTGAAATGGCATCTCAAAATGAAAAAACAGCCAGTGAGAAACCACAAAATCAAAATGCAGAACAACATACTAATACCGTAAAAGAACAGCCACATGTTCAAAATACTGCCAAACCAAAAGAAAATGTGCAGCAAAAGCAGGAAAATAAACCTGTACAAAAAAATAATGACCGTCCTAAAGACCAAAAACACGATGACCGCAGGGATAACAAGCCTTTTAATAAAGACAAAAACAAACAACAGGACAAAGGCAAGTTTAATAAAGATAAAAACGATAAAGGCGATAAACAGGGTTTTAAAGATAAAGATAAACGCTTTAATCAAGATAAAGATTCTTCATCTGATAAATTCCGTGATAATAAAGGCGGTAAGTCCTCTAATAATCAGTCAAGATTAAGCAATGATAATGTGTTTATGACTGGTGATGAAGAAAGAAAACGCATAGTTAAAAAGAAAGAGGATGATAATAAGGATAAGGAAAAAGAAAATAAAAAGCCTAAAAATAAAAAGGACGCAAAACGTTCTAAAAGCTGGATGAAAACTATTAATGAGGGTATGGATGAACTTAGCATTGAAAGTGAAGTTGAAAATACCCCAACTATTTCACCTAATATAGATATATCTGATTTACTTGATGTAGACCCAGACAGACAGGTGAAAAATAATAACTACAATAAAAATAAAATGAATAAAAAAGCCCATAAAAAACAGGATAAAACTCAAGTGAAAGCTTTTGTACGCCCTGAAAAAGTGGAAATTGGTGAATACATTGTTATTTCTGAATTTGGTGCTTTAATAGGTGTTAAAACTACTGAGCTTATTAAAAAACTCTTTTCTATGGGTATTATGGCAAATGTAAACCAGTCTATTGATGCAGAAAGTGCCCAACTTTTAGGCTTAGAATACGGCGTTGATGTTTCTGTTAAAACTATTACAGAAGATGACCTTTTACCAGTATATGAAGATAAAGAGGAAGATTTAGAAAAACGCCCACCAATTGTTACAGTTATGGGGCATGTAGACCATGGTAAAACATCTTTATTAGATGCAATCCGTTCTACAAGTGTTGTATCAGGTGAAGCAGGTGGTATTACTCAGCATATTGGTGCTTATGAAGTTGAATGCAGTAATGGTACTGTTACATTTTTGGATACTCCGGGTCATGAAGCGTTTACTACACTTCGTGCACGTGGTGCATTACTTACAGATATTGTAATATTAGTTGTTGCAGCAGATGACGGTGTGAAACCGCAGACAAAAGAAGCTATTGACCATGCAAAAGCAGCAGGTGTTAGAATAGTTGTTGCAATAAATAAAATAGATAAAGACGGTGCAAATCCTGACAGGGTAAAACAGCAGTTAGCAGAATATGGTATTATACCAGAAGAATGGGGTGGCGAATATCAATTCCAAGAAATATCTGCTAAAAAACGCTTACATATTGATGATTTACTTGACAGGGTGCTTTTAGAAGCTGAAATGCTTGATTTAAAAGGCAACCCACACAGACCAGCAGAAGGCGTTGTTATTGAAAGCCGTCTTGATAAACAAAAAGGTCCTGTTGCCACTGTTTTAGTGAAAAATGGTACACTTAGAAAAGGTGATACTTTTATCTCTGGTTCTCAGTTTGGTAAAGTAAGGGCTATGTTTAACTATAAAGGTCTATCTATAAAAGAGGCAGGGCTTTCCATACCTGCTGAAGTTATGGGCTTTAGTGAACTTCCTGAAGCTGGTGAAAAATTTATTGTAACAGATGAAAAAACAGCAAAACAAGTTACAGAATTAAGGGCAAAAATTGCTAAGGAACAGCAAATGGCAGATAGAGGCAAATTATCATTAGCTGATTTCTTTAGTAAAGTACAGGAAGGGGAATTAAAAGAATTAAATATTGTATTAAAAGCAGATGCACAAGGTTCATTAGAAGCCTTATCATCATCTCTTTTAAAACTTTCTAATAAAGAAGTAAAAGTTAGCATAATACATGACGGTATTGGTGCTATTAATGAATCTGACGTATCATTAGCTGTGGCATCTAATGCTATTATTATAGGCTTTAATGTACGCCCTGACGCAAAAGCAAAACAGGCAGCAGAAAGAGAAAAAGTAGATATTGAGCTTTACTCTGTAATCTATAAAGCTATAGATGATGTGAAACTTGCATTAGAAGGTTTATTATCACCTGAAATGAAAGAAAATATTATAGGTCATGTAGAAATTCGTCAAATATTCTCTGCTCCTAAAATAGGTAAAATTGCAGGATGTTTTGTTGTTGACGGTAAAGTTACTAGAAACTCAAGCGTTAGAGTTATTAGAGATTCTATAGTTATATTTGACGGAAAATTAAGTTCTTTAAAACGCTTTACAGATGATGCAAGGGAAGTTGTTGCAGGCTATGAGTGCGGCTTAACTATTGAAAAATACCAAGATATTAAAGAAAATGATGTTTTAGAAGTATATGAAGTAGTTGAGGAAAAAAGAACATTAGAAGATGTAGAAAGGGAAGAAAAAGAGAAATAATATGCAGGAGACTTTACGTACAAAACGTGTTGCAGAATTAATGCGACAGGAAGTGGCTCGTGTAATTCGTGATTATGTACACGACCCAAAAGTTAAAGATGTGGTTATAACTTCTGTAAAAGTTAGTGTTGATTTAGATATAGCAAGAATATACTGGACTACATACAATACTGATGCTGTAAAAGGGATACAGTCAGGTTTAGAGCGTTCTGCTGGTTTTATTCGTAAAGAAATATTAAAATCAGTACGTATGAAAAAAGTTCCAAAGCTTGAATTTTGTATAGATGATTCAAGGGCTGAGGCAGATAAAATAGACAGCCTTTTATCATTAATAGAAAAGGAAAACCATGAATGAATGGTGTAATAAACGTTTATAAAGAAACTGGTGTTACATCATTTGGTGTGGTGGCAAAAATCCGTAAATTATTAAATGTTTCAAAATGCGGCCACCTTGGCACATTAGACCCTATGGCTGAAGGTGTGCTGCCTGTATGTATTGGCTATGCTACAAGGTTTTCAGATTATCTTTCTAGTGTAGATAAAGAGTATGTTGCTGAATTTATGCTTGGCTTTAAAAGTGCAAGTTATGACAATACATCAGAACTTGAAAACGTATCAGATAAAGTAGTTGATAAAAGTGAAATAGAAAATGTACTTTCTTCTTTAACTGGTACAATCTCACTGGTAGTACCTGCTTTTTCTGCTAAAAAAATAAACGGCGTAAGAGCATATAAATTAGCACGAAAAGGTGAAATAGAAGATGCTGGCAGCAGAGAAATGGTTATTTATTCAAATACTCTTATAAACTATGAATATCCTTATGGTGTAATAAGAGTATCCTGCGGTAAAGGCACATATATAAGAAGTATAATTAACACTATGGGCGAGCGTCTAGGTTGTGGAGCTGTTATGAGCGGGCTTATTCGTTCAGCTAATGGTATATTTTCATCTCAAAAATCATTTAAACTATCTCAACTTGAAAGTATGGTGAAGGATGGCAGTATTGAAACGGCTATAACTCCAGTTTATGAACTTTTAGACTGGGGCAGGGCTGTAATAAAAGACAGTGCTATAAGGCAGATAAAAAATGGTATATCTCCAGACCATTCAGCATATATTAACCTGCCAATAGAACATACAGGAGATAATTTCTTTATAATGGATAATAAAAGTAACTTAATTGCTGTGGCTGAGCGAATAGAAAATTCTTCATTTCCTTTAAAATTAAAAATGGTACTAAATATCTAATTAATAATAGTAATAATTACTAAGATTGTGAAGAAAATATGATTATTATTTAATCAAATTTGACAATAAATTTCTGTTGTGGTAGTAAATATAAAAAATATAAAAAGGAGAAAAAAGTATGAAATTATTCAAATATTTATCCATTGCTGTTTTTGTATTTGGTTTTGCTGTTCTTTCATTTGCAGCAGACCATGTTATTGTTACTGAAAGTAAATATGATTTTAAAACAACAGTAGCAAAAGTTAAAACCTGCATAAAAAACAACAAGCAGGCTACATTATTTAATGAAATTGACCATCAGGCAAATGCTAAAAAAGCAGGTGCTGAAATGGGTAAAGCAACATTATTTATTTTTGGTAACCCTGCTGCTGGTTCTAAATTTATGGCAGCTTATCCACAAGCAGCTATTGACCTTCCTTTAAAAGTTTTAGTTTTTGAAGATAAAGGTAAAGTTTACATTTCTTATGTAAACCCTGCTGATATTGCAAGCAACTATAAAGGTGCTAAAGACCACCCATTTATTAAAGGTGTTACTGGCATGCTTGCAAAAATGGTTGAAAACGTAAATAAATAAGCTAATAATTTGCTTAATATCTTAAAGGCTCATATTTTATATGAGCCTTTTTTTGTTGATAAAATACAGTAATCTCGTTATACTAATATAAATATTTCATATATTACTGGAGAGATAAAGGATATGAAAAAATTTTTAGTATTATTTATAGTATTAATACCATTTTTTTCTTTTGCAAAAGATGAGCAGTTAGATAAATTTGCAAATAAAGTAATAAAAGAATTATATAAGAAATATGAGCCCAACTGTAAAAGTACTACTTGTGATGTTACTAATGTAATTATATCAAACTTAAAAAATGCTTATGAATTTAGCCAAAATAATGATGATAATTTAAGACAGAAAGCAATAAATGAAATATTAGAAATCAATAATGAGGAAGAAACACTTGGAGATAGGCTTCCTATGGGTGAAGCTGTCTATTATTATATGTATTTAAATACTACATATATGCTGTTAAATGATACAAATTATATGAGAAGTATTGATAAAACAAGTATAAATATATTTTATACTGATGATGACAATGCTAATTATTTTGAAGATGATATTGATATGTTGAATACTCATTTATCGGCCTATGTATTAAAAGCTTATGCAGCTTATAAGTATAATATATCTTATTATTTTAAGGTAACATCTAAAACATTTCCTGCTGCACTAAAAAATTATGAAAAATATTTAAGTAAGGAAGATTATAATAATTACTTATCACTTTATAATAAATATAAAAACAAACATAATATAGTAAATACGTTTTTTGTAAGCAATTATCTAAAATCAAACTATAAGACTTATGAAAGTTTAAATACAATAGAAAAAATCAAACGTAATCTTTATGATGCATTATTTTTTGAAGAAAATATAAGTAAAATAAAAGAAAGAGTAAATACTATTAATTTAGCTGATTTAAAAAACTTAAAAGCAGATGAAAAAGTATATTATAATAACTTAATATTAATAACAAAAACAGCATTAGGAGATAAGCAGAATATTAATAATGCCATAAGTGATACAAAAGATTTATATTTAAAATTAAGAATGAATGCTCTTTATTTAAGTAGTTTATCAGCCAGTAATACAGCAAAAAATGATATAATAGATGAATACAATAAATTATCAAAACTATTAGAAGCTAATAAAAATACATTAATAAGTGATTATAAAAATAAAAAAGTAAGTTTTGATTATTATAAAATATATAGAGAATATATTGATAATATGAAGGGTGATTTATGAAAAAATTTTTAGTATTAGCTATAGTATTATTTAGCTTATCATCATATGCACAAGAATATTCTGATGAAGAAATAGAAAAGTTTGAAAAAATGTGTATAGAACAGAATAAGCAGGAAAAGACAGCATATGATACGAACCATAAAAATGATTACAAGGTTAAAGATAAATATAAATTTTTTTGTGAAGATGATGCCGTCTATCAAATAAAGCCATTTGGTAAAAATAAAGAGTATTTATTAGTATTATGTCAAGAAATAGGTGGGCTTCATTACAGCTTTTATGAGGGAGCAGATATTAGTGATGATGGAATACCCAACTGTGATAAATATGCTAATATGAGAGCATCTTTAGCAGTATGGAAAAAGAATAGTCAAGGCATATTTGAAGATATATTATACAGACCAGCATTAGGCAGTGCAAATGGATATGAAAGAGCATCTATGTATTCTAATATTACTGTAAAGGATAATTATTTTACAGTAGAATATTATCAAGAACCATCATATGTAGATGACTATTATACTTTCAGAGAAAAAGACGGAGAAATTTATCTTCATAGAATATCATCTACAGAATATACAGAAGGAGATACTGGAGTAAAAAGTGAAGTTATAGTAGATTATCAGTATAAAAAAGGTGATAAACTTATAAATATAAAAGATTTTAAAGGTTATAATTCCAATGATGGAATAATATATAAATAAATGATTTACTATATAAGAGGTGATTGATGAAAAAATTTTTAGTGTTATTTATATTATTACTGCCAGTATATGTGTTTGCTTCTTCAAATAATGCAGGGGCAGAATGTAATAAGTTTTATAGTATTACAAAGCAGAGTAATAACTATATTAGGTATGTAGCAAAAATTCCTGATTATCCAGATGAAGATGTTTTTGAAACAATGTGGAATATAGACTGCAAAAATAATAAAGTATTTTTTACAGGTGGAATATTTGAAAGGGAATATACATTAGATAAGCATACTTATGATAAAAAAAGTAAAGAATATATAATAAGTATATCTGGTGAAGAAGAAGGGACATTATCTAACTACATATTAAAGATAAAGTATATTGATGATGATAAAGCATACGTTTATGGATATTACCAAGATAAAGCAGATGATACTAATATATATACCATTATGCCAAATAAATATAAATTAGTAAAAGAGTAAGTAAAATAGTTTTTTATATATTCTAAAAAAATATATATTTTTTATAAAAATGCTTGTAATATAAATATATATGTGATATATACTTAACTTTTGGAGGTGCCTGATGGCAATAGATAAAGATAAGAAACAGTCAGTTATTGACAGTTACAAACAACATGATGGAGATACTGGTTCTCCAGAAGTGCAGGTTGCATTACTTACTGCACGTATTGAGTATTTAAATGAACACTTTAAATCTCACCCAAAAGACCACCACTCTCGCCGTGGTTTATTAATGCTTGTTGGTAAAAGACGTAAACTTTTAGATTATCTTAAAAAGAAAAGTTTCCCACGTTATCGCTCATTAATTGAGTCTTTAGGCATAAGGAAGTAGTTAAATGGAAAAAAATATTCATTCCTATGAAATAAGCTTACCGGGTTGTGCTGAGCCTATTATTTTTGAAACAGGCTGGAAAGCAAAACAAGCTAACGGAAGTATATGGATAAAACAAGGTGGCACAGTAGTTTTAGTTACTGCTGTTGCAGGTAAAGCACCTGAAGCTTATCAAGATTTTTTCCCACTTACTGTTAACTATGCTGAGAAAATGTATTCTGTGGGTAAAATCCCGGGTGGATATGTTAAAAGAGAAACTAAACCAAGCGACAGGGAAACTTTAATCTCTCGCTTAATTGACCGTCCTTTACGTCCTTTATTTGATGACGGTTACCGTAATGAGACTCAGGTGGTGGCTACAGTTTTGTCGGCTGATGGCAATGGTCTGCCTGATATTCTGGCGTTAAATGCGGCTAGTGCTGCGTTGATGATTTCCGACATACCTTTTAGTATGGCAGTTGGCGGAGTTCGTATTGGTAAACTTAATGGGGAGTTGCTTGTAAACCCACCTGTTGAATTACATGAAAAACTTGATATGAATATAGTTGTAGCAGGTACGAAAGACGCTATTGCAATGGTAGAAGCCGGTATGAACGGCGTAACTGAAGAAGAAGTTATTGAAGCTCTTGAGTATGGTCATGAGCAGATAAAAAAACTTGTTGAAGTTCAGGAAAGAATGGCATCAGAAATAGGCAAGCCGCAAATGGAATATACTGATTTCTCATTACCAAAAGATTTAGTTCAACAGGCATATGATAAATTTGGTGCAGCTTTTAAAGATGCTTTTGCAGTAAAAGGCAAGCTTGAATCCTATGAAGCTATCGACAAGGTTAAAGAAGATTATTTGGCCTATGTTGTGGAAACTTATGGCGAAGATGAGTTTGAAGCAAACAAAGGAATTTATAAAGATATTGCAAAAGAAGTAGAAAAAATCGTTTTTAGAAACTCACTTGTTAAAACTCATAAACGGGCAGACGGCAGGGCATTAGATGAAATACGCCCTATTGATATTGAAGTAGGTGTACTGCCTATGGCTCACGGTTCTGCTCTTTTTACAAGAGGTGAAACTCAAGCTTTAGTTGTAGCTACTCTTGGCTCTAAAAGCGACAGCCAAACTTTAGAAAGCATTGAGGGTGTATCATCTAAATCATTTATGCTTCAGTATAACTTTCCACCATTTTCTGTTGGTGAAGTTGGCAGAATTGGTGCTCCGGGCAGACGTGAAATCGGTCATGGTGCATTAGCAGAGCGTGCATTATCTGCAGTTGTACCAAATGACAGCAATTTTCCATATACTGTAAGAGTGGTATCTGAAATATTAGAATCTAACGGTTCATCATCTATGGCTACTGTTTGCGGTGGTGCATTATCTATGATGGATGCAGGCCTTCAAATAACTGCTCCTGTGGCAGGTGTTGCTATGGGTCTTGTTATGGAAGATGATGGTGATTACGTTGTATTAACAGATATTATGGGTCTTGAAGACCATTTAGGTGATATGGACTTTAAAGTGGCAGGTACTGAAACTGGTATTACTGCACTTCAAATGGATATTAAAATCAAAGGCTTATCTAAAGAGATATTAACAAAAGCATTATCTCAGGCAAAAGAGGGCAGGCTCTTTATTTTAAATAAATATAAAGAAGTTCTTGCTGAGCCTAGAAAAGAGTTAAACCCAAATGCTCCTAGAGTTTTTGTTATGAATATAAACCCTGATAAAACTGGTGCATTAATTGGGCCACAGGGTAAAAATATTAAAGCAATTGTAGAAGCAACCGGGGCAAGTATTGATATACTTGACGGTGGCGTTGTTAATATTTTTGGTAAAAACCAGCAGGTAATAGAAAATGCTGTTAATATGATAGAAGCAACAATTGCAGAAGCAGTAGTTGGCAAAACATATACAGCAACTGTTAAAAAAGTAATGGAATACGGTGCATTTGTGGAAATACTCCCGGGTCTTGAAGGTTTATTACACGTTTCTCAATATGCTCATGAAAGAATACCATCTATTGCAGACTACTTAAAAGTAGGTGATAAAGTAGATGTTATGTATATGGGTAAAGATAGAAACGGTAGAATGGAGCTTTCAAGAAAAGCACTTTTACCAAAACCAGAAAAATCAGAAAAAACTGAAGAAAATTAAAATAAATAAACCCCATTTATTTAATAAATGGGGTTTTGCTATATCTTTTTTATATTTTTTTACAGCACTACTTCTTTTCTTGAACCGTCTTTATTAGTAATAAAAACGATACCAGTTTTATAATTATATTGAGCCATATTTTCTACTTTTATTTTATTACCATTTTTACTGATTAATGCATAATCTTTTTCATAGCTAATATTAATATCTCCAATTTTAATATTAAGGCTGTCCATTTTACTTTGTGATGGGCTGATTTGTATATAATCATAAGATTTTGCAGCAAGTACATCTTTACCATTATTTAAGATAAAGTTATCATCAGCATTTACAGATATATCTTTATTATTGTATTTAATAATAGATATATCTTGTGATATTGTCTTTTTAGTTTTATCATGGCTTTGAATAGCAAGGTTTAATGTAGCATTATTACCATGCAGTGCTACTTTTTTGCTTTCATTTGCATAGCTGTCATTAATACTTACAGATAATAATGCAGCCAATGAAAATGCTGATATAGTAACAGCTTTCATAAAATTTCTTCTAATTATATTCATATTATCCCCCTATGGTGTTTTATAGGGCTAATATAGAGTAAATGATAATTAATATCAATATTGATATGTAATATAAAATATAAATTATTGTTATTACTAGATAATTTATTTAGTAAACACTAAAACTATTTTTCAATAAATTTCATATTACCAATTCTTAATTCTTTGCCTTTTAAATTTATTTTATTTGATGCTTCTAAACTTTTTATATAGTCTTCTTCCATTTTCATAATTTTTTCAGGACCAGCCATTTTAGTTCTGCCAATATTTGATATTTTAATGGTGTTGCCAATTACTTCAATAGTGCCAAAATATCTATTTACTCCAGCAAAACCGTTTATTTTGCCGCTGTCAATTGTAAGTGTTATTTGGCTGTCTTTATATGGGGCAACCATGCTGTATGTTTTACCACTGGCATTTTTTATGGTGGTATTCACATCAAAACTGCTTTGGCAGGCAAATAAGAAAAGAGAAAGTGTAACTATTATTAATTTATTCATAAACCCTCACAAATATAGTATTTATATTAATATACATTAATAATATATTTTTTAAAATACATATTTTAAAAATTTATATTCAATTAATGAAATAGCTTGATTTTTTTCAAATTATGCTAGATAATACCTTTTGTATTCTTTAAAAAACGAAGTGGAATATTATGGATAAGATAAATATAAATATTAAAGTTGAAGATGAAAGCCTTATGCCAAGTTATGAAACATTAGGCTCTGCAGGTGCTGATTTAAAAGCAAATGAAGAAGGCGTATTAATGCCGGGGCAGCGTAAGCTTATTAAAACAGGAATAAGCATAGAACTTCCAGCAGGTTATGAAGCTCAAGTTAGGCCAAGGAGCGGGCTTGCTTTAAAACACGGTATATCAATGGTTAATACCCCGGGTACTATTGACAGTGATTACAGGGGTGAAATAGGTGTTATATTAATTAATCATGGGGATGCACCCTTTGAATATAAAAAAGGTGATAGAATAGCTCAGCTTGTAATAGCAAGGTATTCTAGAGCTGAATTTCAAATCTGCAGCTCACTTTCTGAAACAGAAAGGGGCAGTGGCGGGTTTGGTCATACTGGTAAATAAAATTAAATTAAATATAATATCTTTGAATATGGAGGAAGAATGAATATTCGTGAGTATGAGGTAAAAGTTAAGCTGCCTAAAGAGCTTAAGCCATTAGAAACAATGGCATACAATTTGTGGTTTGCATGGAACTCTCCTGCCACAGCATTATATAAAAATATTAATGAAAAATTATGGGAAGAATCTGAACACAATCCACTTGCTATAATTTCTGCATTAACTCAAGAAGATTGTAAAAAATTAATTGATGATGATGTATTTATGGCAAACTTAAATGATGTTTACCAAGATTTTGAACAATATATGACTTTACCTAAATGGTTTAAAAAAGCTCATAAAAATGCATCTGATATGCTTGTTGCATATTTTTCAGCAGAATATGGTATTCATGAATCAGTTCAGTTATATTCTGGCGGTTTAGGTATTTTATCTGGTGACCACTGTAAGTCCACTTCAGATATGGGTATACCATTAGTTGCTGTTGGTTTATTATATAGAAATGGTTATTTCCACCAATACATGAGCTCTGACGGCTGGCAGCAGGAACGCTATCCTTACAACGAATTTTACCTTATGCCTTTAACTAGAGCTACTGATAAAAACGGTAAAGAAGTCCTTTTAGAAATGAAAATCGGCGAACGCAATGTTAAAATCAGAGTTTGGAAATTAAAAGTTGGTTTAATGGAAATCATTCTTTTAGATACTGATGTGCCAGAAAACCACCCAGATGATAGAATTATTACTGGTAAATTATACGACGGTGACAGCAATATGCGTATCCGTCAAGAAATTGTTTTAGGTGTTGCAGGTGTTAGAGCCTTAGCTGCTATCGGCTTAAATCCTACAGTTTATCACTTAAACGAAGGCCACCCTGCATTTGTTTCTATTGAACGTTTAAAACAATTAATAGAAAACGGTATGGATTTCCGCCTTGCAACTGAAGTAGTTCGTAAAAGTACACTTTTTACAACTCACACTCCAGTTCCTGCTGGTTTTGACGTATTTAGTATTGATCAAATTAAACAATATTTAAGCGGTATATATGAACCTGTAGGCATTAACTTAAATATGCTTATGAGCTTTGGTAGAAAAGATAGAAGCAATACTAACGAACCATTTAATATGGCAGTTTGCGGTATTAACCTTTCTACTTACAGAAATGGTGTAAGTAAACTTCATGGCGAAGTAAGCAGGGAAATGTTCCATTCTATGTGGTCTCAGGCTATTTTATCACAAGTACCAATAGGCCATGTAACAAACGGTGTGCATTTACCAACATTTATGTCAAGCGATATGAAAAATATGTTATCAAGATATGTTTCTGAAGACTGGGCATCAAAACCATATGATTTTGATATTTGGGAAAAAGTATCTAATATTCCTGATAACGTGCTTTTTGATATGAAACGTAACCAAAGGGAAAGTCTTGTATCTTTTATCCGCAGGACTATGAAAGAAACTATTAGAAAAAATGGCGGCAGTGCAAGCGAGCTTTTAGCTGCTGATGATATATTAAACCCTAATGCATTAACAATAGGTTTTGCAAGACGTTTTGCTACATACAAACGTGGCTATCTCTTATTTATGGATGAAGAAAGGTTAAAAAGACTTTTCAGCAACCCTGATAGACCTATCCAGTTTATTATTGCAGGTAAAGCTCACCCTAAAGATAATGAAGGTAAAGAAATTATCAAAAAAATCATACATATTGCTAAAAAACCAGAATTCCGCAAACATATTGTGTTTATAGAAGACTACGATATAGAAGTAGCACGCTATATGACAAGAGGTGTGGATATTTGGTTAAATAACCCTAGAAGACCAATGGAAGCATCAGGTACATCTGGTATGAAAGCAAGTGCCAATGGTGCATTAAACTTATCTATCTTAGATGGCTGGTGGGATGAAGGCTTTAACTCTAAAAACGGTTGGGCAATCGGTGCTGGTGAAGAGTATCCAGACAGCGGCTACCAAGACTATGTGGAAAGTATGGAAATATATAACACATTAGAAAAAGATATTATCCCATTATTCTATGCAACAGATAAATCTGGTATGCCTAGAGAATGGTTGAAAATGGTAAAAGAAAATTTAAGAACTGTACCAAGCTACTTTAACACTTCAAGAATGTTAATGGATTATGCAAACCAGTACTATGTACCACTTCATGAACTGCAAAAAGAATTTAATGCAAATAACCATGAAGAAGCAAAACATTATTTAGACTGGTATAACCAAATATTAGACAGGTGGGATGGTATATCATTCATCAGCTCTGATATTGATGCACCAAAAGGCTTTGTACCGGGTGAAACAGTTAAATTTACTGCAAAAGTAAATACAAATGGCACAGCAGCTGAGCATTTAGGTGTGTTTGCTGTTGTGGAATATGACGGAGAAAGTGGCAGCTTAAAAGACCCTGAATTTATCCGTTTAAATAACGAAAAAGGCAGCGATACTTTTTCAGCGTCATATTCGCTTACTCGCTCTGGTAAATTAAAAGTTGGGTTTTTAGTGACACCGTTCCATAGATTTCTTAAAAACCCATTTGAATTAAATAAAGCTAGATGGGCGTAATATGAGCGAAAAACTGTATTTACCATATTCAGACGGCTGTTTTGTATGCGGCCATAGTAATGTTCATGGACTTCAAGTGCAGTTTTATGTTGAAGATAACAGTGTTCGGGTGGATTTAAACTTCGCCCGACACTTTAATAGTTTTCCAAATATAACTCACGGTGGTATTTTATCATCAATACTTGATGAGGCTATGGGCTGGTCTGCTTTTATTTTTTCAGATATCGAAACGTTCCTTTTTACAAGGGAACTTACAGTTACATATAAACGTAATGCACCAATAGGCGAGCCTTTACTGCTGATAGCAGAGTTTGTTGGTGCAGAGCGTGGCGGTATGTTTTCCACAAAAGGAAAGATTGTGGATATGGATGGCAAGATAATAACAGCATCAAAAGGGTTGTTTTTCCCAACATCTAAGGAAAAAATGATGGAAACGGTGGCACATCTTTCATTTTTAGATGAGCTAACCTATCATCCTAAAGCTATTAAATATTGTAAATTATAATATAAACCCGTTTTTTAAAACGGGTTTTTTTTGGGAGATTATATGATTTATTATGCAGAAATCTTAAACAGGTTTGATTTTGCAGAAGCTGATATGGAATATATAATATCCATTAAAGATAAAATGGAATCACTGGAGCAATCATTTATAAGTGATGTTATAAAATATTTGCAGAAAGATAAACTTTTTATATCAGAATACGGCAGTATTCTTGATAAATTAAATATGGAAAAGCTAAAACTTTGGTATCAAGGTGTAATCAGTGGCAAATTAAATGGATATTTCAGTGAATTTGTAAGCGATTTTAATTTACACCAAGTGCCACGCGGTGGGTTTTCTGGGGAAAGAATATCAGAATTATTTAACTATATACGCATATGGTTTCAAAATAAATTAATAGAAATCTCAGAATGTGAGTGGGAGTATAAAGGTATCTTACAGGCATATACTAAAGTGATAAATGCAGCAGTTTATGTAACAATGAATACGTATGTACCACGAGATAAATCTACCAGCCATACTTCAAAAATGAAAAATAAAATATTAAAATGGGCAGAAAAAGCATCTTTAATAACACATTCTATGCTTTTAGTTTTCTTAATCATAATGACAGTTGCAGGCGTTGGGTTTTTTATATGGAGCTTGTGGGATTTAAAAGGTGTAGCACCAGATAAATTATTTGTTACAGCCTTAGGCTCATTACTTGTATTATGGGTATTAATTGAGCTTATTAATTCAGAAATACAGATGTTAAAAGGTGATAAGTTTAAAATCAGTATATTTGTAGGGGTTGTATTAATTGCATTTATTCGTGAAGTATTGATTATGACATTGAAACATGATGCAGGTAATATGAAAACTATGATAATGATGCTAGGCGGTATATTAGTTTTAGGTGTTACCTACTGGCTGCTTGCAAAATCTGAAGAAAAAAACAAACATTAATAGTATAAATGAAAAAAGCAGGGTATAAACCCTGCTTTTATTTTATATGGTTATTTTAAGCATTTTGCAAAGTTTGTAAGTGTATCACCTGACAGCCTGTGGGTTGTCCATTCTGTCATTTTAACAGCCCCAATGCTTTCATAAAAATCAAGAGATGGTTTATTCCAGTTTAAGCAGGTCCATTCCATTCTGCCACAGTTTCTTTCTTTTGCAGTGTGTGCTGCAAATGCAAGTAGAAGTTTACCATAGCCTTTGCCACGTTTTTCAGGTATTACAAATAAATCTTCCACATATATACCTGCCCTGCCAACAAAAGTAGAGTAGTTATGAAAAAACATTATAAACCCAACAGGTTTGCCGTTTTCTTCACCAATATATGTTTCAGCTGTCTTTTTCTCAAAAAGCCATTCTTTTATCATTTCAGGGGTATTTACTACTTCATCAAGCATTTTTTCATATTCTGCAATACCTCGTATAAGCTCATATATTGTAACAGCATCATCAATTTCTGCTTTTTTAATTCTAAAATCACCTTTTTCAAACATTATTTCCATAAATTACCTGCCTAATAATTCTAATGCACGTATCATTGTAGGATGTCCTGTAGGAAAACGTGCTGTTCTATCTAATGCAAGCTCAATAAAACTTTCATCAACTGTTTTTTCAAGTTCATATGAATGTTTTACTATAAGATAAAGATATAAACCTATTGGGTTTGGTTTATCATCATCAAAAGTATCTCTAACTCTTTTTAAAGAATCAAGGTAAAGGATACCCTCTTGCATAAATTCGTTTTCTATTTCTTTTATTACTGCTTTTGCTGTTAATAAAAATTCATCTTCTTGAGTAAGTTCATAAAATTTTAATAAAGTTTCAAGAAAATAAACATGGTCAGAAAGTACTCTGTGGTTAATAATAAACTTATCCATAAAATTATTATCTTCACTTCCTGCATTTGCTTTAATGCTTTTATTTATTTCTTCTTCTAAAACATAAAGCCCTCTATAAACTCTGCCTTTATATGTAAGCAGGTGGGAAAGCTTGTGAAATAAAGCAAGAGCCTGCTCAAAATAATACTGCTCGTTTGTTGCAGAATATAAGTTTAAAAGGGCAGTGCAGAATAAGAAGTTATGGCCACTAATTACTTTATTATCAGCCTGTGGAGCAGTTTTTACACTGTTTATTCTATCAGCTATTTTTCTAATGGAAACATCTAATGCTGCAGCTTTTATATATTCATTATGTTTTAAGTAGATTACTCCGTTATGAACTCCAGCTTCTGTTGGAAAGTTTTTTAATTCTTTTTCATTAAGTACAGTAAAATCTCTATCTGTTACTTTATAGTAATAGCCTTCTTCATAATCGCCGTTACTATTTTGAGAATCGGCATCTAGACTGTCTAAAAAGCCAAAATCAGTTCGCATTGAATTATAAAGTATAAAATCAATTGCCTTTTGTGCTGTATATAAATAAAACCTGTTATGAGTATTTTCATAAAGGTTCAGCAGAAAACTAGATATTAATGAATTATCTGAAAGCATTTTTTCAAAATGGGGCATTTGCCACATTCTATCAACAGTATATCTAAAAAAGCCACCAAAAATATGGTCGCATATACCCATAGTACACATTTTATCTGCTGTATTAATTATAAAATTTGCATAATCATCATCACTAAAATTATCTAATAAATAATTCATAGAAGTAATATAAGGAAATTTTGCACCTTCTCTAAAGCCAAAAAACAGTGGGTCAAAAATTTTTGTAAATTCGTTTTTTCTGTAGGCTGTTTTTTTATCTTCAGGTAAAATGGCAGGTGATATATTATAAAATGATGAAATAAAATCATTTCTTGTTTTTACTACTTTTTCAACTTTTTCATATTTATTATTATATATTTCACTAATATTATTTAGCACATCTTTAAAAGCAGGGCGTCCTTTTCCTTTTTCTTTAGGAAAATATGTGCCTGCATAAAAGGGTTCTTTTTTAGGCGTTAAAAAGACAGATAATGGCCAGCCACCGTCTTCCCCTGTGGATTGAATATAAAACTGGTATTCTTTATCCACATCTGGAAACTCATCTTTATCCATTTTTACAGGTATAAATTTTTCATTTAATATATCAGAAGTAGCTTTATCTTCAAAGGATTCTTTTTCCATTACCCTGCACCAGTGGCATGAAGAGTAGCCTATACTTAAAAAAATAGACTTGTTTTCTTTTACTGCTAAATCAAATGTATCTTGATTCCATGCCTGCCAGCATACAGGGTTTTCTGCATGCCTAAGCAGATATAGAGATTTTTCATATTTTAACTTATTTTCCATATTTTATAACCTAATAATTAATCATCACCATAAAGCATAGTATTACGTTTATGGAGTATAACAAGAAATACCACTAACAGCACTATTGAAATACCAAATGATAAAATCCAGCTTTCTGTAAGACCTGCAACAATAAATCCAATAAACGAAGTAACTGCCACAAGAACTGCGTATGGAATTTGCGTTGATACGTGGTCTATATGGATACAGCCTGCCCCTGTTGATGAAAGTATGGTGGTATCAGAAATAGGTGAGCAGTGGTCACCAAAAACAGAACCAGCAAGAGTTGCTGCAATATTTATAACTAAAAGTTCAGGAGCTGCATGATTTGAAACTTCTATCATAATAGGTATTAATATACCAAAAGTACCCCAAGATGTACCAATAGAAAATGATAAAAGAGAAGCAATTATAAAAACAATTGCAGGAATAAGCATAACAGGCATATTAGAATCTTTTACAAGAGAGCTTACATACTGCCCTGTTGCTAAAACTTCACATACGCCTTTAATAGTCCAAGCAAAAGTTAATATAACACAGGCTAAAGCCATAGCTTTTACACCTAAAATTGTGCCATCCATAAATGATTTTAATGAAAGTACTTGCCTTGGAATAAATAAGAAAAATGCAACTAATATTGCACCAAACCCACCCAATACAAGTGATTTTGTAGCTATAGTATCACCAAATGCTTGAAATAATGATTTGCCGCCTTGGAAATAACCACCAGTGTAAAGCATAGCAAGTACAGAAAAGATGATTAAAGCTATAATAGGTATAAGCAGGTCATAAACTTTTCCTTTTTCAGAAACTGGTTTATTAGAAAAATCTTCTGTGTGAGAATTATCCACAACAGCATCAGTAGTTAATTGATTATGCCTTGCTTTTCTTTCAAATTTAGCCATTGGTCCAAAATCTAAATTCCAAATTGAAAGAATAAGTACCATTAATATTGTAAGAAGTGCATAAAAGTTAAAAGGAATTGTATCAATAAAAAGCCCCATTCTATCAATATCTTCTGGGAAATATGTTAAAATAGAAGCAGCCCAGCTGGAAACTGGAGCAATAATACACACAGGGGCAGCCATAGCATCTATTAAATAAGCAAGTTTTTCTCTGGAGATTTTATATTTATCAGTAATAGGACGCATAACAGTACCAACTGTCAAGCAGTTAAAATAATCATCTATAAAAATAACTGCTCCTAAAACAGATGTGGCAAGTTTTGCACCTATTGGTGATTTCACTTTTTTTGCTGCCCATTCACCATATGCTCTTGCACCACCTGCAATAGTGATAACTGCCACTAAAGCACCTAATACACTCATAAATATAATCATCATTATATCAAAATGTTCTTCCATAATCACAAATATGTATTCAATAGAAAGCACAATTTTATGTAAAAAAGAAAATGATGCGGCTTCTGTACCAGCAGGCATATTAAATGCATATATTAATGTACCTGAAAATACACCTAGTATAAGTGAAAATACCACCTGTCTTGTAATAAGTGCCAGTGCAATTGCAAAAACTGGCGGTATTATAGATAAAAGTCCAACATTTATTGCTTCCACTAATCAACTCCTAAATATTAGAATAACATCAAATACTATTATAATATAATAAATATAGCAACTATTATTTAATTATTGCCATAACTTTTGTTTAAAAAAATAAATAATTTAAAATTAAAGATAAAAAAATATGAGCCGATATTCAAATTATTATAGACAAATATTATTTTTAATAGTAGAAATATAGTATTATGTATTTCTTTTGGTACATATAAATTTTTTTTGGGTTGAGTGGTATGGATTTAGGAACTATTGTAGGGTTAGTAATTGCATGGGTACTAGTAATATGGTCATTGGTGATTGGGGCTGGTATTGCTCCTTATATTGATTTTCCATCCTTTCTTATTACTGTGGGTGGTTCTATTGGTGTTGTTATATCGGCATTTCCAGTTGATAAGCTTATAACTGGTTTAAAGGCAGCTTCAAAAGCGTTTATATATATACCACAATCAGAGCAGAGTCTTATTTCTCAGCTTGTAGATTTTGCTGTTAAAGCTCGCCGTGATGGTATATTATCTCTTGAATCTGAAGAAGAAAATATGAAAGATGAATTTCTAAAAAAAGGTATTCGCTTGGCAGTTGACGGTACTGAGCCAGAAGTTATTAGAACAGTACTTGAGATGGATTTTGAAAATATGGTTCAAAGGCACGAAGCAAATATAAGTGTTATTTCATATTTTACAGATATTGGTCCTGCAATGGGTATGATTGGTACACTTATTGGGCTTGTTGCCATGCTTTTAAACATGAGTGACCCTTCAGCTATTGGACCTGCTATGGCGGTTGCCTTAATTACTACATTTTACGGTTCTTTGATTGCCAATATGATTTCTACTCCAATAGCTACAAAGATGAAGATACGTTCTATGGAAGAACAACATTTGCGTGAGATAATGCTTGCTGGTATTATGGCTATTCAGTCTGGTGATAACCCTAGGATTGTTGAACAAAAATTAAACGCATATTTACCACCTTCTCAGCGTAAATCTCAATTTGATTAGTTTTAGAGGTGTGTTGTGGCTAAAAAAAAATGCCCAGAATGTCCAAAAGGGGCACCAATGTGGATGACAACATTTTCTGATATGACAACACTGCTTTTAACATTTTTCGTTCTGCTATTGTCTATGGCAAACTTTGATAAAGTAAAAATGGAGCAGTCATTCGGTATATTAAAGGGTTCTTCTGGTATTATGACAAATCCTAGTGTTACACCTTTAAGTCAAATGAATATTGTAGCTAAGCGTTCTTTAAAAGATACTGTTACAAGAACAGAAGAGCAGGTGGAAAGCCAAATTAAATCAATGATGCAGGCACAGAATATGGATAATATGGTTTCTGTTGTAAAAACAGATAAGGGTTTAAGTGTGCGTATTTTAGATTCTGCTTTGTTTAGGCCGGGTAGTGCTGAGCTTCTCCCTGAAGCTGGTCCTATTTTAGATAAAATTATTAACATAGTGAAAGATTCTTCGTATTATATAAATATAGAAGGACATACAGATGATACAGGGGATTCTGATTTTAACTGGAAACTTTCAACAGACAGGTCTTTATCTGTTGTTAGGTATTTTGTAAATGCTGATTTTAACCCTGTGCGTCTTTCTGCTTCAGGTTACGGAGAATATCACCCTATACTTCCAAACTATACAGACCAAAATAGAAGTATGAATAGAAGGGTTGAAATAAATATGGTTACTCCTGAATTTTCAGAAACAGGTAAAAGTACATTTTAATATATTATTTGGTTTTAGGAGGTATATAATGCCAGAAGATAATGAAAATAATGAACAACAGCAGACAGCAAAAAAATCATCTAAATTAAAGTTGATTATTATTGGTGTTATTGCTTTAGTATTAATAATATTAATTTTAGTTGTTGTGTATTCTTTAGTACTTGCACCAAAAGATAATGAAGCTGCAGCTACTCAGGAACAAGCTCCTGCTGCTCAGGTGGCTGCACCTGCCCCTATGCCTCAGGTTCCTGCTGTACAACAGCCACAATTAGCACCAATGCCTTCAATGGATATGGGGATGAGTAGTACGGAAATAGGGCAGATATATCCTATACCTACAATGAATGTAAACTTGGCAGACCCTACAGGGATTACTTATTTAGCTATTACTCTAGCTTTAGAGTTTGACCCTAAAAATGCTGACCTTTTAGCAGAGATTGAAGCTAAAATGCCTAGAATATTAGATATGATAATTACAGTGCTATCATCAAAAGCATATGAAGAAATCTCAACTGCTCAAGGTAAAATAAACCTTCGTAATGAATTTTTACGCAGAATTAACTCAATGATGGCAAAAGGTAAATTATATAATGTATATATTACTGGGTTTACAGTACAAAGATAGTACTATTTAGGTGATTTATGACCAGGGAAGAAATAAAAGAGATTTTTGGTGAAGTTCTTTTTGGTGTAAGTGTTGAGCTTGGCAGAAAGAAAGTTACAATAGGTGAGATGCTTAGATGGGAAAGCGGTACAATTATCCGTATGAATAAAACATCAGGTGAACCTGTTGATTTTCTTGTTAATGAAAAACCATTAGCTTATGGTGAGGTTATGGTGCTGGATGAGAAATTTGGCATACGTATAAGCGAAATATTAACAAAAGAACAGCTTGTAGAAAAATTTAAAGATGGGCTTTATGGCTAAGAAAATTCTTTTTCTAAGTATATTCTTAGTATATGCTTTTACTTCCTATGCAGCAGAATTAAAATCTACTGTTGAAGATAATAAAGTAAGCTTTAAATTCACATTTCAAAAAGGGTATTCTGCTTTTGAGCAGCTTGCAGATGAAACAAGCAATACTCTTATATTCTCTTTTGATACATCAGAAAATTTGGTTTTTGAACGTGAAAATTACTTTGATATTCCAATAAAAAGTGCATATTTGACTACAAAAGACAGGAAACGTTTTTTTGTAGAGTTTAAGGATACTCCAATTGAGCCAATAATTAATAAAACAGGAAAAGAAATATCTATTGTTTTTCCTATACCTGTAAATGCAACGCAGGATAATAATACAACTCTTGCTGTTCGTGCAGCTACACCTGTTCCTGCTGCTGGTAATAATAATGCTGGTGAAATAGGAGCAGGCAGCTATGCACGTATGCTTTTAGGTCTTACTTTTGTATTAATTATTATTATGGTACTTTTTTGGATTTTAAAAGTATTTTATAAAAAACAGGTATATTCAGATATACCGGGTAGCGGCAGGCTTTTAGGAAAGGTTGATTTAGAATTAAGAAAATCACTTTATTTCTATGAGATTGGTGATATTATATATATTATTGGCGTAACAGATAACAGTATGAATGTAATAGATAAAGTATTAGATGATGCAGAAGCTGCTAAAATTCGTGCAGGTTTTATTAAAAAGCATGATTTTAAAGGTTATATGAATTTCTTTAAAAGGAAAGAGCTTTTGGATGATGATCTTTCATCTAGTAACGCTATGGTTGAAGAAAAGCTTAATAATATGCGTAAAAGAAGCAATAAGGTGGATTGATTTTAAGTGGCTGAATTTATTAAGAAACGGACATTAAAAAAAGCTTTACTTTTTGGTATAACCCTTGGTGTTGTATTTTTAGGTTTTGCAGGTGTAACCTATGCTCAGAACCAGACAATACCGATACCAACATTTAGGTTTGGAGTGGAAGGGGCAGAAACTCCGCAGGATGTTGCTTTTTCATTACAAGTTGTATTTATATTTACTATTTTAGCTCTTGCACCATCTATTATTATGGTAATGACAAGTTTTACTAGAATTATCATAGTTTTTTCTTTTTTACGTACAGCTATGGGTACAAATACAATGCCACCAAACCAAATTTTAACAGGTATGGCATTACTTATTACATTTTATATAATGACACCTGTTTTATCAGAAATTAATAAAAATGCTTTTGCTCCATATGTTAACGAGGAGATTACTTTTAAGCAGGCTGTAGAAGAAGCAAGAAAGCCAATGCGTGAGTTTTTACTTTATAATACAAGAGAGCAGGATTTAAGATTATTTATAGACCTTTCAAGAACAGAACGCCCTAAAACAGTTGATGAAATACCCGATTTAGTACTAGTTGCAGCATTTGTTATGAGTGAAGTTCAGGTCGCTTTTCAAATAGGCTTTTTGCTGTTTTTGCCATTTTTAATAATTGATTTTGTAGTATCCAGCGTACTTCTTTCTATGGGTATGATGATGCTGCCACCTGTTATGATTTCAGTACCTTTTAAAATCTTGTTGTTTGTTTTAGTTGATGGTTGGTCGTTATTAATAACAGGGCTTGTTAATAGTTATAAAATAGCGGGGTAGCTTATGAATGCTGATATTGTAGTTTCTTTAGTTGCAAAAGGGCTTGAATTAGCATTAATTATTTCTGCTCCTACACTAATAGCAGGGCTTGTTGTTGGTCTTTTAGTCAGCATATTTCAAGCCGTTACTCAAATACAAGAGATGACATTATCCTTTATTCCAAAAATTATTGTAATGGTAGTAATTATTGGTGTTACATTTCCTTGGATGCTTTCAACTTTAATAGAATATACTATGGCATTACTTCAAAATATGAATGCATATGTTGGTAAATAAAATAACTTTTTAACTTATATCTATCTTTCATAAACTTTTGTATCTAAAACTATTTTCTTAAAATAATTTCTGTTTGATTTGTTTCTTATTTTGTGCATAAGAGTTATCTGTAAATAAAAAAGTACAGAAAATATTACCAATGGTACTTTTGCAGTACATTACTTATAAATTCATAAATTAAATATTTTATAATTTTGGAATATATTATTAATATCAGAAAATATTATATTTGAAATTATATTTTGATATTTATAGTTATATATAGAAACAAATATTAAAAAAATACTAATTTAAATTATATACAGTCATACTATACTAATAAATATTAATGTATCTATAATTATAGTAGACTGTATAAGCTATAATGAATTTATTTTCCAGAAACATTTATAATAACTATTTCAGATTTAGTTCCAACTCTCATAGGCGGCCCCCATAATCCTAGCCCACTTGATACTATATAATAAAAGCCATTATCATTAATAATACCATGAGAAAGTACATTTAAATGCCTAACAATAAGATTAACAGGGAAAAACTGCCCGTCATGGGTATGTCCTGAAATTTGGATATCAGCATTAATTTTTTTACCATCTGTAAGACCTTTTGGCACATGGTCTAATATAATTAATGGTTTTGATTTATCTTCTATTAAAGCAGAAAATTCTTCTATTTGTTTTCTTTCGCTGCCATTGGAATTTGTATGTCTTAAACTATCTCTTCCTAAGATGTAAAAGTTATAATCATTAATATATGTTACATTATCTACAAGTGTATTAAACCCTGCTTTAGTAAATAATGAAAATACTTCATCAAAGCTGCCACTATAGTATTCGTGGTTACCATAAACAGCATAAACTCCAAGGGGTGCTTTTAAGTTATTAAAAGCTTTTATATGTTCCTCTGTAAAATCATTTACATTATTATCTATCATATCACCTGCTAAAAGAATAATATCTGGATTTTGGTTATTTATTATTTCAACTTCTTTTAAAAGCCTTTTTGGGCTCATATCAGCCCCAATATGAATATCAGATACTGCTGCTATTCTAAATGGTTTTGTAACTTCCTTATTTAGTACTACATTATATTCTGTAATATTAGTGTAGTGGCTGTTAATATAGCCGTAAATAAAAATAAGTAGAGATAAGGAAATAACAATAAGACCCTGCAACTTAAAAGATATAAAAGGTTTTTTAATTATATTAGCAATAATACGTAATACATCGGTAATAAGAAACAACAATAATACATATACACTTATACCAAAAATAATATGAGCACAGAAAATAATCCAGTCAGGTGCAGTAATACCTGCATATTTATTTAATACTCTTGTAATAAGAAATATATTGTTTATTACAAGAATTATACCCATAATAAGAATAACATTATATTTTTTAAAAAAAGAAACGTATATTCTATATGCAATATAAAGACCAAAAACTAAGTTTTGTACTAAAAGTAATATGATAATTCCCATTAGTCTCTCCAGAAATTTTTATCAGGGCTCATATTATATGAATAAAATGATTATATCAAGAAAAAAAGTGGTTTCTATAAAAGAAACCACTTATCCAAATATAAAACAGGGGAAGTTGCCTATATTTGAACTATATATGGGAAAGTGGATAAAAAAGATATTGTTTATCCTAATTATAAATATATAACTTTTTTTTATTTTTGCAAGTATAAAATTTAAAATCTCTGATAAAAGTAAAGAAAAAAATACTGCCAAAATATTTAGAATTATCAATAAATTGGCAGTATTTAACTAATATGAATTGTGTTATTTTTGTATTAATTGTCTATTTTTTATAAGATACGTAGCTTTTTTTTGCATTTCATCACTTACTGTAATACCAAGATTAGCAGCAGCATCTAAATCAAAAAGTTTATTGTAATATTTCTCATCTTTTAATGATAATATAGGTAATTCTTCTGCTTTTTTACCATTTAATATTTCAATAATCTGTTTGCCTGTCATTCTTCCCATTTCATAGTAGCTGTAACCTAAAGCATAAACTACACCACCATTTAATGTTGGTGTTATATCACCACCAAAAACAGGTATTTTCTTTTGCATAGCCGTTTCCGTTAAAGCAGACATTGCAGTAGCTATAGAATTATCTGTAAAGCAGTAAAATGCATCAACTCTATCAACCATACTTTCTGCTGCCTGTTTTAAATCAGCAGGAGTTGTGATACTTTGAAGTACAAGTTCAATACCAAGTTCATCGCAGGCTTTTTTTGTTGTTTCAATCATACTTATAGAGTTTGCTTCAGATGATGTATATATTACACCAATACGTTTAAAGTTATAAAATTTTCTAAATTCTTCTAATTGCTCTTTTATTGGTATAGCATCAATAACGCCTGTAATATTTTTTTTGCCTTGAGTTATAGATGTAGCAAAACCACCCATAACTGGGTCAGTAACAGCTGTAAATACAATAGGAGTGTTATCAAGTACATTATAAAGTGTTGCAGTCATTGGAGTAGCAATACCAACAGCAACTTTAACTTTATCAGTTTTGAATTTATTTGCAATTGCAGTAGCATTTCCTAAATCACCATTAGCATCAAGCTGCTGAATATTAACTTTAACACCTTGAGCATTAAGTTCATCAATAATGCCACGTTCTGCATCATTTAATGAGTTATGGTTAATAAGCTTTGCAATCCCAATAGTAGGAAGGTCTGGGTTGTAATTAGCATTTTTTTTACATCCATTAACTGCAAACAATGCTAATATGAGTGATGATATAATAAATATCTTTTTCATAAACCACCCCTATTTATTTAAAATAACTGCATTTGCAGGAATAAGTTCTTCTGGAATTTTCACTCCTAATGCTTTTACAACGTTATTATCAATAATAATTTTAGTTTCTTCAACACCGCGAACATATCTTGTAGGCATATCTTCTGTTTTTTTACCGTTTAAAATTTCAATAATTTGTTTACCTGTGAGCCTGCCAAGAGTATAGTAATCAGCACCTGAAGTATATAATACTCCGCCAAACTGCATACTCGAAGCTGGGTCTGCTGAAAATACAGGAATATTTTTAGCTGCTGCTGTATCAGTTAAAGCACCTAAAGACGAGCATACATTATTATCTGTAACAACATAAAAAGCATCAACTCTATCAACAAGGCTTTGGGCTGCCTGTTTTATTTCGCCAATACTTGTAATAGCCTGACTAACAAGCTCAATACCAAGTTTTTCGCACACTTCTTTTGTGGCATTATACATAGCAATAGAGTTATCCTCAGAGTTAGTATAAATTAAGCCTAACTTTTTAAAAGGTACTATTTTTCTGAAATTATTAAGCTGTTCTTCCACATCAACTGCATCAGAAACACCAGTAATATTTTTACCACCTTTATCTTTAGAAGGCATTAATTTGGCAGAAACTGGGTCAGTAATTGCAGAAAATACAATAGGTCTGTTTTGGATTGTGTTATATAAAGCTAAAGCCATAGGAGTACCAATACCAACAGCAATATCAACATTATCAGTTTTAAATTTTGTAGCAATAGAGTTTATAAAACTAACTTCTGCATTAGCATTTTGTAAATCATAGTTTACTTTTATATTTTGTTCTTTTAGTTCATCTTGAATACCTTGCTCCACAGCATTTAAAGCAGGGTGGGGTAAAAGTTTTGCAATACCAATAGTTGGCAAATTATCTTGTGATTTATTTTCTGTCTTTTTACATCCAGAAATTACTACAAGCATTGATAATAATGTTAGAAAAAGGATTTTTTTCATAAAATTCTCCATATTCACATAATAAATTTATAACAGACTACCATAAATTGAAAACTTTTTAAAGTGAAATTTAAATAAAATTTATTTTAATATATAAATGGAAATAGTTTAAATATATAAATAAAATACTTGCAAAATTTATTATATTCTTTTAATATCTATGCAGTATATTTTGGGAGTTTTTTATGAAATATTTATCATTATTTTTATTATTATTTTTTATACCGGTTTATAGTTTTGCAGTAGAGCTTGTTGGTGAATGTTTTGCAACAGATGATGCTTATTATAAATTAGTATATACAAAATCCAGCAAAGAAAAAAACGGCATAGACCATAAGCTTTTTGTAAGTAATAAAAATAATAATGATAAATTTACATTATATAATGATAAGATAGAATTAAATGATGATAATTCCATAAAAGTGGTGGAGTTTAGAAGTTACAGTAATCAAAAAGATAAAATCGTCATTAACAGCTTAAAACCTAAAGCTATTACTGTTAACGGGGCAGTAAAACCAGTTAAACAAATAGATTGTTTCACCTTCTTATCCACATATGATAGATTTATTGATGAAAATGGTCAGTCATATTCCATATATACAAAAGGCAAAAATTTTATGGAAGAAAAGTTTAAGGATTCATCATTTAGTCCTTCATTTGACTGTAAAAATGCAGAATCAAATATGGAAAAGGCAATATGTAATAACAACGAAGTATCATATTTAGATAATCTTTTTCATTCAATGAATAAATGTTATGAAAAAAATGTATTAAAACATGTAAAAAATCAAGATGTTTATAAAGCCTATTTGGATGGTATGGCAAATGATTTTTTATCCTATAGAAATAAATCATACAAATCAAATGGTGAAACATTTAGTGCAAAAGAATTAGAGCAGGTAAAAAAAGCCTATATGCTGGGAATTATATTTACACCTATGACAATTAGTGCATATAACGGCGATTTATATATTTTAGGGCAAAAATTATTTATGTCATATTATATGCTTACAACCCAAGGTATCACATATAAAGACAGCTTTATACAAAAAGGGCTTGGATTTGATTATGCACTTTTACATATATATTTGGGATATTATGATGAAATAATGTATTATTATGCAGGAGTGTATGATAATATGAATAAGCGTCTGCCACATCTTTTTTACTATACAGTATATTTGCAGGAAAAATATGGCTTAATAGACAGCGAAGGTAATTTTAAATGTAAATGAAGGCTGTACTAATAAAGTACAGCCTTTTTTAAATAGGAGGTGAGTGAAATAAACGTATCTAATTATCTATTTTGTAAGTGATTTATTTAATATCAATCACTTTTTTAGGTTCTTCCTGTGGTTCTTTTTTAGGTATATGCACATTTAACATACCATTTTCAAATGAAGCTTGGATATCTTCTTCTGAAATATTTTCACCAACGTAAAAACTTCTTGAGCAGTTACTGGAATACCTTTCTCTTAAAATATATTTTGTATTTGCAGTATCTGAAGTATTTTCAATATTTTTGCTGGTGCTTACATTTAAGTAACCATCTTTTAATTCCGCATTAATTTCTTCTTTTTTAAACCCCGGCATGTCAATATGGATATCAAACCCTTTTTCAGTTTCTTTAATATCTGTTCTCATAAGGTCACATTCAGTTGTTCTAAACACTTTCTCCATATCTTTTGTAAAGTCATTGTTTAATAAATCTCTGAAAAGCTGGTTGTTAAAAATTACTGGTAACATAATTATTTTCTCCTTTATATATGTATGTTTTCTTATTTGCTTTCGCCTTATGATTATAAATATATAAAAATTATTAGCACTGTCAAGTGGTGAGTGCTAAAAAATTTTAATTTATATAACTTATTTATAAATAAAGATAAATTGCTAATCTTAAGTATTTTTATGAACAAATATACTTAATATGTTCAGAAATTATATATTAAATAATATGGTGTTGATAACAAAAAATATTAAATCATAAGTATTCCTATTGTATTTGTATGATTTAAAAATAAAAATATAGTATAATTATTAAAAATTTTATTTCTTATATGCTTATAAAATTTATTTTTATATTTCCTAAAAATATTGACAAAAGTGTATTTTATAATGTAATATAAGGAATATTAAAAATATAAATATATTATATTATTTATCATTTTTAGGGAGGCAATATGGATGTTATAATAGTTATACTTCAAGTAATAGTATTGCTTGGTGCAATCTATTTGGGTGTAAAAATAGGTGGTATAGCAATAGGTTATGCTGGTGGACTTGGTGTGGTTGTTCTTTCACTTGCGTTAGGTATGACACCAGGTAAAATACCATGGGATGTTATTTTAATTATTATGTCAGTAATTGCTGCTATTACTGCCATGCAGGTTGCAGGTGGGCTTGATTATTTAGTACAGCTTGCTGAGCGTATACTTCGTAAAAATCCGAAGCAGATTAACTATCTAGCACCTACTGTAACATATCTTTTAACGCTTTTTGCAGGTACGGGGCATACTGCTTTTTCTATGATACCAGTTATAGTGGAAGTTGCAAAAGAGCAAAATATTAAGCCTTCAGCACCACTTGCATTAGCTGTTGTTTCATCTCAAATTGCCATAACTGCTTCCCCTGTTAGTGCTGCTGTTATCTTTTTAAGTGGTCTTATAGAGCCATTTGGTGTAAGCTATCCATTATTACTTGGGATTTGTATCCCAACAACATACTTAGGTTGTATGATTGCAGCATTTTTAGTTAATAAATTTAGTAACTTAAAACTTTCTGATGACCCTATTTATCAAGAAAGGCTTAAAGCAGGGCTTGTTAAACAACCTACTACTTCTGTACAGGAAAAAGTGCTTCCTAAAGGAGCTAAACTTTCAGTGCTGATATTTTTAATAGGTGTAATTGTTGTAGTTCTTTATGCAAGTGCAATAAGTGATAGTTTAAAATGGATTGACCCAGTTATAATGAAAAGAGATGAAGCGATTATTAGTTTTATGCTTGCAATTGCAACAGCTATAACTATAATTTGTAAATTAGATGTATCAAAACTTGTAGATACAAATACATTTCGTTCTGGTATGACAGCAGCTATATGCGTTTTAGGTGTTGCATGGCTTGGTGATACATTTGTAAGAGGGTATGAATCAAATATTAAAAGTTTTGCAGAAGCAGTTGTTAAAGATTTTCCGTTTATATTAGCAATAGTTTTAGCTCTTGCAGCTATGCTTTTATATTCTCAGGCAGCAACAGCAAAAGCGATTATGCCAACTGTTATTGTAGCATTAGGGATAACTCAGGAAAATCCGGGAGATATATATATGATTGTAGCTTCTTTTGCAGCAGTTTCAGCATTATTTATTTTACCAACTTATCCTACACTTTTAGGTGCTGTGCAAATGGATGACACTGGAACAACAAGAATTGGTAAGTACATTTTTAACCATTCATTTTTTGTTATTGGGTTATTAATGATATTCTTCTCAGTACTTTTAGGCTTTATTGTAGCACCAGTTGCCATTAATATTTTTGGCACAGTGTAATATGTTGCATCATAATATTTACAGGTACAAACAACTCCTGCTTTTTTGCAGGAGTTGTTTTTATATTTCAACTATCTTATAATTATCATTACCCATTTTCATTTCTTTCATATATGTAAGCTGCCGCAGCCCACTGCGAGATTCTATGCGTTCTACTAAATCTTTTCCCTGTCCATTTTTTTGGCTGTATATAATATCAACACAGGCTTTATCTATTGCTAGAATATCAGTAGAAGCAAGTATGCCGTAATCAGGTACAGTAGGTTTTGCAGCAGAAGTTCCTGCACAGTCGCAGTCTACACTCATATTTCTCATAACATTAATATATACTATTTTTTTTCCAAAATGGTCTGTAACAGCTTTGCCACCCTCTACCATATTTTCCATAAATTTTTCGCCCGTTGCATTCCACATCCCTTCATGAAGCTGGTTTTTACCAGTTTTACCAGAAGCTAAGCCTATGGATATATTTTTTAAAGAGCCACCAAAACCACCCATAGCATGCCCTTTAAAATGGGTTAGTACTACCATAGAATCATAGTTTAATATATTTTTACCAAAAGCAATTTGTTTAAAATGTTTACCACCATTTACAGGCAGATTAATTTCACCGTCTTCATCCATAATATCAACTGGAGCAAAAGTCCACCCGTTTGTTTTTAAGGTTTCTCTGTGAGTAGCAGTATTTTGCCTTGGGCTAGGGTATAACACATTACATTCTACAATTGTAGAATTAGGTACAACAGTTAAAAACTCTTTAACCCATGCTGGAGGAATAATATTTGGACCATGAGGCTCTCCTGTATGGAGTTTTACAGCCACTTTACCTGAAATGTTTTTATTAATGTATGAATATATCTTTTTAAGACCATTTGGGCTTAAATCTTTTGTCATATATACCGTAGATGATTCAGCCGCATTAGCACTATCTAAATCAACACAAGATATAACAGCAGGAGCAATCATACCTGCCTTTAAAAGGTTTCTGCGAGTAATTTCTGCCATATTTGCCTCCCAAAATAATAATTATTATATAATGTAATATAAAAATTACAAATTAAATATACATAAAACTATTATTTTTTTGCACAAAGCTGTTGTATAAATAAAAATAATAGTATTTAATATATATAATATGCAGTGGAAAGGGTAGTGTATGGATAACTATTTTGAAGAAAATAAGAAATTATTAATAGATGCGTTACTTCCTTTAATGCCTGAATCAAAATCATACGATACTTTAGTGGATGGTTTATTAATTGTAAAACGCGACCAACCTATAGAATCTGAAGTATGCCTGCAGCAGCCTATATTTATATTTTCTGTGCAGGGTGAAAAACGTTATGCAGCAGGCAGGAAAGTAATAGATTACAGGCAGGGGCAGATAGTTTTTCAAGGAGCACCTATGCCATGCTCCAGCTATGTATTAAAGGCTTCAGAATCTGAGCCATATATAGCAATGGTTCTAGCAATAAATATGCAGATTTTAACAGAATTAATTTATTCAAGTGAGGAGATTGATTCATCCTGTATAAACCAGTCTTGCTCAAGCCTTGGAGTGATAGATGTAACAGATGATTTAGTTGACAGTTTTTTAAGGCTTGCAAAGCTGTTAAATAAAAGCAGTGATGATATAAAAATAATAGCACCACTTATTATTAAAGAAATATATTATTATCTTTTAAAAACACCTTTACGTGAAAAGCTTATATCATTTGCTATAGCATATAGCCAAAATAATAAAATATTAAAAGCTGTAACATATTTAAAAGA
Source organism: uncultured Mucispirillum sp. (assembly GCA_944324495.1). Classification (GTDB taxonomy): domain Bacteria; phylum Chrysiogenota; class Deferribacteres; order Deferribacterales; family Mucispirillaceae; genus Mucispirillum. The sequence continues at coordinate 35,646 of CALUWN010000001.1, forward strand.
AAATTACATTAAGAAACTAAGTATCAATGATTTAGCAGATGCTGTTAATATGTCACCTGCAACATTTCACAGGCATTTTAAAATGGTTACAACATTAAGCCCTATACAATACCAAAAGTCATTAAGGCTTTTAGAGGCTGCACGAATACTCCAGTATGAAAATACAAGCGTATCAGAAACAGCATACAGGGTAGGGTATGAAAGTTTAAGCCAGTTTACAAGGGAATATAAAAGGTATTTTAAAACTACGCCAAAAAATAAACAACCGTAGTTTATAAGAAATAATAAAAAAGGCGGAAAATATATTTTTCCGCCTTTTTCATGCGTGTTAAAAAAACACTATTATTTTATAAGCTTCACTTTAATTAGATAGCTAATTCAGATTCCCATAAACCATGGATATTGCAGTAGCTTACAGCATGTAATACACCCGATTTAGTGATTTTGCATCTGAAAACTGCCACAGGGTCAGTATGAGCTGCACCTTGGTTAGCACCTTGAGCAGATTCACCATGAGATAAAAATTCTGCTTTACCAATATGCTGAATAGCAGCTTCACCTTTATAGTATAAGTCAATATAAGCAATAAAGTGTTCTGTAGTATTTGGGTGAGCAATTTCTGCACCAACAGAAACTTCAACAACTAAGTTATCACCTTCTTTAGATAAAACTTTTATTACTGGCACGTGTTTTTCAGCTTTAAAATCAGCTGTTTTTATTGAATTTGAAATAGGCATATTATCCTCCCTAATCTATATTTATATATAATTATACCAATTTTATCTTATTTACGCAAGTATTTTAAAAGAGAAATATTGTTTTTTTGTGTGGATTTATCTTATTTTCTCACATTTTTCCATATCTTTCATAAATAACTTGCTGGTATCTGCACGCATTTTTTCTTTAAATTTATCAAGCTGCTTGATTGTTTGTTTTTCCTGCTCAGATTTAATAAATGTTTCCATATATTCATATGATGCATAAATTGCTTTATGGGTACAGTCTACATATTTTATATACTGCTGATAATCATCATCACTACTTCTTTTTCTATACCTTTCAATTACTTCAAATGATTTATTTAATTTTTCTTTGATGTAACCAACATACCTAAGCATACGTTTATATGAAAGAGCATTTGTAATTTCAATTTCATCTTTCATAATATCCATACTGATTAAATATAAGTTATCTTCAAGATAGTGTTTATATTTTTCTGCATTATTATCTACTTTTTTACTATTTACTTTCGCAGTTTTACTGCTGCTTTCATTTTGTATATTGAAAGCTGTATGTTTTGCACAACTTACAGTAAAAAAAATAGTTAATATTATTGCAAAAGTTCTCATTTAGCAGTATTACCTTGGTTAACTCTGTTTTCAAATTCTTTTGATAAGCTATCTAGTTTATCAAAAAGTTTTTCTAATTCATCCCATGTTGGTGAATTTAGTGACGAGAGAAAATTATTAGGGTCATTATTGTCTATTACTCTTATTACATATTCTTTGTTTAATTCAAATTCTTTTTTAGTGATTTCTTTTATTAAATTAACTAATTCTTTACCTATTTTAGATTTAATATCATCAAAGTCTTTATCTATTAATTTAATTTGCTCTTTTGTCATATTTTCTATTTCTTTATTAAGTTCTTTTACTGCTTCTTCTTTATCCATATTTTCATATTTTTCTATCATTCCAAATAGATTATCCAGCTTTGAATTTTCGTAATAGTTTTCTAATTTACTTTCAAATATTTTTGCATCATTTTTTTCTTTTTCTGCTTCGCTTGCGCATCCTGCAAGCATTACTATAACAGTAAATGTTACAAGTAATTTTTTTACTAAATTCACTATTTCATCTCCTTGACAATATTTTTTAATAATTTAGTTTGTTTTTTTTGTATATCTCTTATTTTCCTGCCATATATAACTTGTGTAAGTTTTGCATTGTTAGTATTATCATGCTCGCCCATATTTTTAAACTGCCTAATCGTCTCTCTCACATATTCAGACTGTATTTCTAAGGACTGAATAGTATAATCGTGATATTTTTGCATTTCTTTAGTAGCAATATAAACTTTAATTTCTTTCGTTAATAAAAGCAGATTTTTAAGCTTATTTTCTATATCTAAATTATCCTTTTCAAACTTAGCAGCATCATTTGTTTGTTTAAAATCACTTATAGATTTTACCATTTGTTCATTAATAAGTTTGATTTTAACATTTAATTCCTGTTCAATGGCAGAATATCTATCAATATCTTTTTTTAATATGCTTACATCAGTTTTAGCACAAGATATTACAAGTAACACAGAAAGTATTGCGGTAATTTTAATTATTTTCTTCAAGTAACTTATCCACAGCTGAAAGGAAGTTTATGGCGTTTGTTTCCTCAATGGTTAAAGTGTTATGAGTATCATGAAGCATTTCATAGTATGTATCATATGTAAGGCTTCCTTCTTTTTTATAAACATCCCTAAGCTTATATATAGTTTCATTTTGTAGTTGAATGTATTTTTTTAAAGCAGTGTATGATATTTTGTACTGCTTACTTTTTGCATTATTATATGCATTATCTAATATTTCAAATAATTTTTTTTCATCTGTTTTAATATTTTCTTCTAATTTATCTATATCTATATCTGCATTATCAAGCATAGCATCTAAAAGATTATTTGTATTATCATTTAATTTATCAAATACATTTCTTAATTCTAGTATGTACTGGTTTTGATAAGCATAAGTATCATTTTTTAAATCATCTGATGAGTTTATAAATAACGCTAATTCCTGCATTGTTTCATTATTAGCTTTATTTGTAAAATTATCTAATGTGTTTAAGTCCTTACTACTATCCTTTAAAAAGATAACAATTGCACCTATAATAATCACAGCAATCAGCAGACCAGCAATCATTATATACTTTTTTTTCATTTTACAGCCTTTATCATATAATTTATGATTATAATGATAGAATATTTTTATATACTGCAGCACTATTATTAAGTATTGCAGTATATTTTATTAAAATCAATTATTTTTTATTGTTTTGTAGTGCTTTGGTCTGGGTGAATAACCACGGTTAATTTTTTTAATATTTCAGCATTCTTTTTATCTAATTCAGTAAATGTCTTTGCATATTTGTTTGTTATTCTTTCTTTTTCAGTATCAGTAATTTTACCATTTTTTAAGTATGACGAAGTAGCATCTTTTAAAAATGCATGGCGAACTTTAATATATTCTATAGTAATTTCGTGATAATCTTTTACTTCCTGAGTTTTAATTTTAGATGTGTATTGCTGCATACTATCAACAATATATTTTACTTGGTTATCAATAATTTTCATGCTGGCATTAACATCATTTTTTGCACCTTTTTCAATAACATTATCAATAACAACAGTTTCTTGTTCAATTTTACCAAGAGCATCAACAATTTTTGTATTAATATCTCTATTATACATTTCTAAATCTTTCATAATTTCTTCTTTAGTAGAAGCAAAAGAAATGCTTGTTACAGCAAATAATAAAAATAATAAAGTAAATAGTTTTTTCATTTAATTCTCCTAAATCTATTAATTAAAAAGCAGCGGATAAAAACGCAGACCTAATATCTGCTGCTAATTTTTTAATTGCTTTTTCTTCTTCTTTATATTTTTTTTCAATTTCTTTTATTTCTTTTTTAGTAATAGAACCTTTATTTTCATAAAAAGCCACTATTTCTTTAATAACCTTTTCATGGAAAGAAAGCTCAATAAAAGGGTAGGTAAGAGCATCTTTCATATTTTTTGTCTTAAATTTATTACTATTTTGCTTAATATAGTTATCAAGATACAAAATATCTGCATGTATTTGGTTGAGCTCATTTTTTACAAGCTTTGCATTATTTTTTATAAGTTGCTTTTTTATATTATTAATATTACCACAAACCTTCTTTTTTGTATTATTAATAACTTTTTCAATATCATGGGAATATATTTTATAATCATCAAATAAATCATCCCGCAGTGAAGCAAAAGCACTGCTTACAAACAAACAGTTAATGAGTAAAAGTGATAAAATTTTATACATAAAGCACCTTGAAATTAAACTTTCATTTCACCAGCTAATGCAATAACAAGCATTGTAGTTTTTATAAACTGTTTACCTATTGTTTGCTCTTTATCATCATACTTATTCAGCAGCATTCTATATTCTTCTTTACTAAGTTGATTATAAAGGCAGTCCATAATCTCTTCACCAAGTTTTTCATCAATTTTTTCATATTTTGTAACGATGCCTTTATACTCACTAAAAGTGAGAGATTCATTTTCTGCAAATCGTTTAATTATTTCATAACCTTTTGCTATTTTAAAACGGCACTGTTTATCAAGCAGGTTTGTGAAAACTCTCATTTTATATGTTTTAAAACCATGGAAGTTAGATTTTAAAATAGTCAAATTATGTTCTAAGTTTTTTAAAGTATTTCTTATTCTAAAAACATCATTCCTAGTAAGCTGAAATTTTGTAACATCAAGCATATTTACTGATTTATCTACCTGATTAACAATATCTTCAAATCTGGCTTCTAATCCGTTACTTAAAAGGTCTAAATCATCAGCAAAGTTTTTTATTTCACCAGTTGCATTTCTTGCACCAGTTTCAGCAATAAGTTTTGATAGGTTAAATTCCTGTTCGTTCATAATAATCACATATTTTTATAGCGTTCTAAAGATTTTTGAAGTCGTTTAGCATCTTTTTCATATTTAGAAACAACATTGTTATAATCTTTTTGCGTTATAGCACCAGTGTTTTCATAAACTTCCAAAAGTTCTTTTGTTACATTTATTGTTAAAAGTTGAATGGAAGCCATATCCTGCACTATTGAGTTAAGGTCTTTATTTTTAATAACTTCATCTGCCCTTGTTTTTATATCTGCAATAGTTTTTTCGCTTTCTTCAATTTTCTTTTTCATAGAAGGCAGTTGTTTATATATGTAGAGCCTTGTATTAGGACGCAGAGTATCAGTAATATTTTTTATTTCTCCGCCTGTTTCTAAAATAGTGCGTATCATGTCTTGAAATTCTGTCTGCTCATCAGCAAAGGCAAAACAGGGGATAGTAAAAGTTATAAGTAGTGCTGTTAAAAATTTCTTCATATTTATACTCTCATAATATATAGTTATGTTATGGTATCAGTATTAATGCCCTTTTACAAGAAAAATATTACAAAAATCTACTGTTTTTTAATATTTTCTAAATATTCGGCCCATTCAATTGGCAGTTTATGTTTTTTTGTATTATTACAATCTTTACAAGCTGGCACAATATTATTTTTTGTAGATTTGCCGCCGCGTATTAATGGGACAATATGGTCCATAGTAAGTTCTTTTGGTGGAAAAGTTTTACCACAGTAGTAACATTCACCTTTAGAAATTTTTTCATTCCACCAGTTTGTTTTTCTAAGGCTTCTAGCTTTTTCTCTTTCTTTAGCAATATCTTTGCTGTCTGCTTGAGGTATAAAAAAATCATTCATAAATAAACTCTCATAAATTTTATGTAAAATTTTTAAAGATTTTTTACTTAATATTATTGACCTAATAAAAATAATGTATTATGCTACTATTTATAATTTAATTGAGACTGTTTGTAAATAGAAAACAGCAGTCTAAACGGAGGAAGAAAATATGAGCGCTTATAATGCTTCTACAGATTACTTAAAGTCATACGGTATTAATAACCCAAAGGCAATTTATTTAAATATGCCAACAGAAGCTCTTTATGAAGAAGCTATAAAACGTGGTGAAGGTCATGTGGTTAAAGGCGGTGCAATGGTATTTGAAACAGGTACACACACTGGCCGTTCTGCTCAAGATAAATATGTAGTTAGAGAATCAACTTCAGAAAAAGATGTAAATTGGGATTCATCAGCTGCTAAAGAAGCAAGTGAAGCTCAGTTTGAAACATTATATAAAGATATGATGGCTCATTGTGACGGTAAAGAATTATTCGTACAAGAATTATATGCTGGTGCAGATGAATCTTGCCGTTTAAAAGTTCGCGTTATTGGTGAATTTGCATGGCATAACATGTTTGCACGCAATATGTTTATCTGCGAAAAAGATTTATCTAAATTAAAAGGTTTCCAAGCTGATTTTACTGTTATCTACCTCCCAAATTTCCAAGCAGATACAGCAAAACATGGCACTCGTTCAAGCACAGTAATTATGCTTAATTTTGCTAAAAAAGTTGTATTAATCGGTGGTACTCAGTACGCTGGTGAACTTAAAAAATCTGTATTTACAGTAATGAACTACTATCTCCCAAAACAAGGAATTATGAGTATGCACTGCTCTGCTAATATTGGCGAAAAAGGTGATACTGCTATTTTCTTTGGTTTATCTGGTACTGGTAAAACTACACTTTCTTCTGACCCTAAACGCGTATTAATCGGTGATGACGAACACGGTTGGAACGATAAAGGCGTATTTAACATAGAAGGTGGCTGCTATGCGAAAGTTATTAAACTTTCTAAAGAAATGGAGCCAGATATTTATAAAACAACTCATTCTTATGGCACAATCTTAGAAAACGTTGTTTATGACCCTGTTACAAGAGAAATTGATTTAGACAGCGATAAATTAACAGAAAACACTCGTTCTTCTTATCCGCTTACTCAAATGCCAAGAATTTCTCCAGATAATAAAGGCGGTCAGCCAAAAAATATTATCTTCTTAACTTATGATGCATTTGGTGTATTACCACCTGTTGCAAAACTTGACTTAAACCAAGCTATGTACCACTTTGTTTCTGGTTACACTGCTAAAGTTGCTGGTACTGAAAAAGGCGTTAAAGAGCCATCAGCTACTTTCTCAACTTGTTTTGGTGAACCATTTATGGTATTCCACCCATTCTTCTATGCTAAAATTTTAGCAGAAAAAATGAAAGCAAATGGCGTTAACGCTTACCTTGTTAACACTGGTCTTTTTGGTGGTAAATATGGTGTTGGTCAACGTTTCTCTATTAAAGATACAAGGGCAATTGTTAATGCTATCTTAGACGGCGAAGTTGACAAAGGTGGCTTCCATGAATGCCCAGTATTTGGTTTTGGTATTCCTAACGCTATCCCTGGTGTTAACCCAGAAATTTTAGACCCTTCTAAAGGCTGGAAAGACCAAGCTGAATACAATGCTGCACTTAAAGATTTAGCATCTAAATTCGTTGAAAACTTCAAAAAATATCCTGAAAATGATATGACTAGCGAAGTTTTAAAAGGTGCTCCAAAAGCATAAGATTATAAAATTGTAAAATTTTATATAATATTTAAGGCGTGCATATTGCACGCCTTATTTATTTTTTAAAATATACATACCTATTGAAGTCAGCCCTATTGCAAGCATTAGTATGGCATCTTTAATATCTACTTTATTTATTAAAAGTAATACAATACAGGCAACACCCATAGCAACAGCAACTGAGCTTAATATCTGATTAATAATTGAATGGGTTTTTATAGATTTAGTATTCACTTTTGTATTTAAGAGTATATTTATATCTACATTAAATATTTCTGCAAGTTTGTTAATAGTTTTAATATCAGGGCATGAAATATCTCTTTCCCATTTTGAAACGGCTTTATCTGTTACACACATTTTTTCAGCTAAATCCATTTGTGTCATATTATTTTCTTTTCGTAGTTCTGCAATTACTTTTCCAAGGCTTTTTTCCATATCTTTACCACCTAATTATGATTATTGCATTATTTTTATATAAAATATTTTAATATTGCAACCGACAAGTAGTAGAATTTATATAAACTAATAGTTTAGGAAGTGTGTAGTATATAAACTACTTTTGATGTCTTATAAATAAGGTGATTATTTATAGAAAGATTAGACTAATAATACAGTAGTTAAAATTTAGTATCTAAATTATTGGATACTTCAAAAATATCCTGAAAAATGATATGATAAGCAGAGTTTTAAAAAGTGCTGCAAAAACATAAGTATAAAATTACATAATTTTATATACATATATAAGGCGTGCAGAAATGTACGCCTTTTGACTGTTGAACAGGCTCTCTGAGTAACAAATATTTTTTGTTATACTATTGTCATTCAGAGCGAAGCGAAGAATCTTATTAAGTTTCGTTCAACAAATTGATTTTTAATATAGACTAGTAGTAATTATTTTAATTAAAAAAACTTTTTTAATAGTCTGAGCTTACTCAAAAATATGAGTAAGCTCTAATTTTTTATGGTATATCATATTCTTTTATGATAATTTCTGACATACCGTTTTTTGGATAAATACTAAATATAGTTCCACCGTATTCATATTCAAGAGAAAATTGTAAAGCATCATTTTTCCAAGCATAATTTACGCGATAAATACCACCTTCTGTTGGAGAATCAACCTCATTACTTATATTTTTTTTCTGTTTTATTTGCTCTATACTTGAAAAATATTTACTAAAATTATTATATTTTTTTATTATTGCTTCATAACTTTGTATAACATCACCTTTAAATTTACATATTTTATAAGTGCTGAATTCAGTATCCTGCAATGTGCCATCATAGTGAGTTCTATGTAAATAAGTGCAGTCATTTAAACCATAAGTTGTAGAATAAATTTCTTTAAGCTGGTTAGCTAACTCATTATATCGTGCTTTATAAGACTGTTTTATACAATTAATATCGCTTTTACACTGGTTGCGTTTTTTTATCCATGCAATTTGTGCTGATTTAAGATTGTTTGTATTAGTATCATCTGCATAATTAAGTAATTCTCTAAATAATCCTTTATACATATAATTTAGTTTTGCATCTTCATTAAAATTACCTTTTTCTGAAGCAGAACATATTGCTTTTTCAATTGCATTTCCTGCCTTTTTACAGTCAAAGCTTACAGGTAATGCTTTAGAAGTCATTGTAAGATAAGTTCCTTTTGTATCCTGCTTAAATTCTAATATTAATTCATTTGCCAGTGGATGATAATAATAACCTGAACCGTAAGCATGATATTTAACAGTAATCTGCTTTGGATTTTTATATTCATATTCTAATGTATTATCAAGCCATTGTTCATTTTTTTTCACACCATCACAAGCAAGGTCATTATCATAGTGCCATTCAAATTTTTTATTTGCTTTTGGAAGTCGTGTTGGCCACATGGTAAGTTTACATCTCTCTGCTATACTGTTGTGATTTTCAAAGTGTTTACCATCAGAAGTTTTTATATAACTTTCATAAGCTTGATTAATATCCATATTTTCATAAAATGTGGTTATTCTTTCACGCTGAATATTATATTCATCAATAATATAGTCGATTTTTTGGTAAGAATTATATCCACCTTTATCTGAACTTGCCCGTATATCATACATATTTGCAATATCATGTGCAGATAATTCATCAAAATCTTGGGCAAATATTGTGCTTGGAAGTAGTATTAAAAATACTATAAATAAATATAAATGTTTCATAAAGCTTCCCTCAAATTAAATATATTACTATTTATTTATACATATACATATGTATATGTCAAGTTTTATGATTTGTTCAAATTTTTATGCAGGTAAATATATCATGTTTATTTTTCTTGCAATTTTTATAAATTGTGCTAGATATTTATATTGAAATGTAATAAAGTAGTAAGGATTATTATTTTAGTTGTGTAAAGATAAATGGAGATATATATATGAAAAAGATGACAGGCAGTCAAATAAGGGCTGCATTTTTAAAGTTTTTTGCAGATAACAACCATACAGTTGTTTCTTCATCAAGCCTTGTGCCACATGATGACCCTACATTATTATTTGCAAATGCTGGTATGAACCAGTTTAAAGATATTTTTCTTGGTAAAGAAACAAGAGCATATAAAAGAGCCACTTCATGCCAAAAAGTTGTTCGTGCAGGTGGTAAGCATAATGACTTAGAAAATGTGGGCAGGACTGCCCGTCACCATACATTTTTTGAAATGCTTGGTAACTTTTCTTTTGGTGATTATTTTAAAAGAGATGCTATTAATTTTGCATGGACATTTTTAACTAAAGAGCTTGAACTGCCAGTAGAAAAGCTTTTTGTAACAGTTTATGAAGATGATGATGAAGCATTTAATTTATGGCAGGAAGTAGCAGGAGTGCCAAAAGAAAAAATATATAGAAAGGGTGCAAAAGATAACTTTTGGCAAATGGGTGATACAGGACCATGTGGCCCTTGTTCTGAAATATTTATAGACCAAGGCCCAGAAGTAGGGTGTCAAAAACCAGACTGTAACCCAGACTGCGACTGCGACAGACACTTAGAGTTATGGAACTTAGTGTTTATGCAGTATAATAGAGATGAAAAAGGCAACCTTTCACCACTTCCAAAACCTTCCATTGATACTGGTATGGGCTTAGAAAGAATTGCAGCTATCATGCAGGGTAAACAAAGTAACTACGAAACAGATTTAATTATGCCTATTATAGAATACACCGCTCGTCTTGCAGGTGTGGAATATGGTAAAGATGAGCAGACAGATATTTCTTTAAGGGTTATTGCAGACCATTCTAGAAGTACTACATTTTTAATTGGTGATGGCGTACTTCCTTCTAATGAAAAACGTGGCTACACTTTAAGAAAAATTATGAGAAGGGCTATGCGTCATGGTAAAATGCTTGGTTTTGAAGATGAATTTTTCTATAAAGTATGTGCTTTTGTAGTAGATTTTATGAAAGACCATTATGTTGAACTCTCAGATAAATTAGCTTTTATTACAAAAGCAGTAGAAACAGAAGAAAAAGGCTTTGGTAAAACACTTGCCACAGGTATGAAAATTATTGAAGATGAGCTTTTAGAAAAATATAAATCTAACAAAATCATTGCAGGGGATGATATATTTAAGCTTTATGATACATATGGCTTCCCAGTGGATTTATTAGAAGATATAGCATTAGATGCTGGTTATTCTTTAGATATGGCATCTTTTGATAAAATGATGGAGCAGCAGCAGGCTAGAGCAAAAGCTTCATCATTAGGTATAACTTCCAGTGGTATTTCTGATGCTTTAAAAGAGTTAAGCGGTCAGCTTGTTACAGAATTTGGTGGCTATATTGGGCTTAAAGCATCCAGTAAAATTATGGCACTGGTATCTGGTGATAAAAGAACTAAAGAAATTAAAAAAGGCGATAGTGCAGATATAATTTTAGATGTAACAACAAGTTATGCAGAAGGTGGCGGTCAAGCAGGTGACAGGGGTATTATTAAATTTGGAGATGATAATATTTTCCAAATAGAAAATACCATTAAATTAAATGATATGTTTATCCATAGAGGCACTGTTTTAGAAGGTGTTTTTCATGAAGAGGATAAAGTAACTGTTGAAGTAGATGAAGCAAAACGCAGATATACTGAATATAACCATACAGCAACTCACCTTTTACATAAAGCACTGCAAAAAATAGTAGGCGAGCATGCAAGGCAGGCTGGTTCATTGGTTAATGAGGAAAGATTAAGGTTTGATTTTACCCATTCATCAGCACTTACTCAAGAAGAAATAAAAAGTATTGAAGAAGAAGTAAACAGGGCAATAGTTGCAAACTACCCAGTGTATAAAAGAATAGAATCATTAGAAGATGCTATGCAGGAAGGGGCGACAGCACTTTTTGGTGAAAAATATGGCGAAGAAGTGCGTGTGGTACAGATTGCAGACTATTCAAAAGAGCTTTGCGGTGGCTGTCACGTTGATAGAACTGGTGTAATAGGTTTATTTAAAATACTTTCAGAAACAAGTGTAGCCTCAGGTGTAAGGCGTATTGAAGCTGTTACAAGCGAAAAAGCATTCAAATATTTATCTGATATGGATAATAATATGAAAAAAGTATTATCTATATTAAAATGTCAGCCAGATGAAGCAGCTACTCGTGTGGCAGATATATTAAAAAACCATAAAGCATTAGAAAAGAAAATAAAAGCAGCAGGGGAAATAATTGTTCCTAAAGTTGCAGATACATTGTTTGAAAACGTTAAAGAGATAAATGGCGTTAAAGTTGCAAAAGTTTTCTTTGAAAAATCAAATATTAATGTTATGAGAGAAGTAATTGATACTCTCAGAAATAAACTTGGCAGCTGTATAATCGTTGTTGGTGCTGTTACAGCTGACGATAAAGCTACTATAGTGTGCGGTGTATCAAAAGATTTAACATCAAAATATAAAGCGGGAGCTTTAATTAAAGAGATTGCAGCAGCAGCTGGTGGCTCTGGCGGTGGTAAAGATGATATGGCTCAGGCTGGTACAAAAGAGATAGCTAAACTGCCTGCGGCACTTGAAAAAATATACGAATTAGTATAAATATAAAAAAATTTCAAATTTATTTGTTTTTTTGTAGACATATTGATGGATATGCTATATAATCAAATATTAATTGAATGATTGATGCAGGAGATATTTAATGAAAGCTGAGATGATTAACCCTTTCATTACCGCAACATTGAATGTTCTTTCAACAATGGCAGGTATTGAAGCAAAAAAAGGCGAAGTGTATATTAAACAGGACGATAGAATGTCTTATGATATTTCTGGTGTTATTGGTATAGCCGGTAAAATGTCTGGGTTCGTAGTGGTGAGCTTTCCTGAAAAACTGGCTTTAGATATTGTTTCTGGTTTCTTAGGTGAGCCAAAGAAAAATATGAGTAAAGATGTTGTTGATGCCATTGGTGAATTCGTTAATATGATTGCTGGTGGTTCTAAACGTGTTTTTGCTGAACAGGGTTATAAGTATAATATCGGTATTCCAAACGTTATTACAGGTAAGAATCACACTATTAATAGACCAAGTAACGTTGTTTGTATCGGTGTTAAGTTTAAAGTTGGCGACCAAGAATTTGTTATTGAAGTGGCATTAAAACCGCGTCCTGAAGCAGACTAATTTTAAATTGAGTTATTATGAAAAAATTTAATATATTGAGAGCGGTTTTAATGACCGCTCTTTTTTTAATTTTATTTGGAAATACGGAGAAAGTAATGAGTGCTCCAGTGGAACACAAGCTGCCTAATGGTGTTACAGTATTATATGAAAAAGTGCCGGGTGTTAAAGTTGTTTCTGTACAGTGCTGGATAAAAACTGGTTCTGTTAATGAAAATGATAAGTTATCTGGTATATCTCACTTTTTAGAGCATATGCTCTTTAATGGTACAAAAAAATTTAAACCGGGCGAAATAGATGAATATCTTGATGCTAAGGGTGGCTATAATAATGCTTTTACAAGCCTTGATGTTACAAACTATTATGTAACAATCCCAACAGATGAAGCAGAAGCTGCTTATGAAGTAGTAAGTGATATGGTATTTAATGCCTTATTATTACAAACTGAGATAGACAGGGAAAAGCCTGTAGTATTACAGGAAATCAATAGAAAGTATGATGACCCATCATATAAAATGTGGCAAGATTTACAGGCTACATTATTTGAAGGTACGCCTTATTCAAGACAGGTAATTGGTTCATCAAAAACAGTAAGCGAATTTACTAGGGATGAAATAGTTGATTATTATAATAGATTTTATCATCCTGAAAATATGACTTTAGTGGTAGTTGGTGATATTGAGCAGGATAAGGCAGTAGAATTAGCAGGGAAATATTTTAACCAAACAAGAAATGTGCCTGCTGGTTTAGGTTATACTGGTGAAAATGATGTAACATTTAAAACACCAGTAAATAAGCATTTTACAGCAGATGTTAATGTTGATTATGCAGTTTTTGCTTACCCAACTGGAATGCAGGATATAAAAACAGTTTATGCTGAAGAAGTTTTTGGTGAGATACTTTCAGGTGGTGAATATTCTTTACTTAATGAAATTATAAAAAACCAAAACAATACTGCCATTTATGTAACAGATATAGGTTTATTTAACCATTATAATGGTCTTTTTGGTGCTATGGCTGTTGTGCCAAAAGGTAATGGTGAAAAATTTAGAGATGAGGCTGTTGCTATAATTAATGATATAGCTAAAGGTAAGCTTGATGAAAAACGCCTTGAAAAAGCAAAAAACAGACTTAAAAGTAAAAACATTTTTGAAGAAGAAAATGTTTCATCTTTAGCTCAAAACATTGGCTATGCTTATGTGCTTGATTTTAAAGACTACCATTTAAACTACGAAAAAGGTATTGACGCTGTAACACTTTCAGATGTATCAGAAGCTGCTAAGAGAATGACATCTGGACCTATGTATTTTGGTATAACATCTAATAATTAAGTAAATATTATATTAGATACATTAAGCAGGGTAATTGAGTCGAACCCCATTTATTGGATAAATAAATGGGGTTCGGCTCATTTTGCCACCCTGTAAATTTTTGTTTATTTCGTATATTATTTTGTAATAGCGTATTGTGTGCCTGTTACATTCCAGTCATAACAAATACCGCCCACATTAACATACCATTTATTTGGGTCAGTTTCATCTACATTAACTGATTGGATTTCTAAACCAATCTCACTTCTGTGAGTGTTAGCAAAGAAATCATATACATAATAATCTTCACAACTTTCAAACCTGTCGTCTTTATATGCTTCTTGTGGAAATAATGTGTGAATAGTTTCTTGTAGGTTAAATACATACCCAGCACTACATTGGATAGTAAAACCTTGATTAATGTTTCCATATTTATTAGGGTTCGTTAAATTAACTGTACAACCATTATAGTTTGTAGTCTGACTGCATTTTTGAACATCCTGAGCATTGCTTATTTTTATTTGTGAGCGAGCTGCAAAGTCAGTTTGTTTAATACCCACATAATCGTAGTCACTTTCGTTTTCGCAGTCGGCACATCCTGCAAATATGATAATAAATAAAGACATTGAGCTTAAAAGTAATAATTTTTTCATACATTCCTCCATATAATCCTATTACTTTATAGACGCAATTATATATTAAAAGTTTCAAAAGTAATATATAATATGCAACATTTTTAACATAATATGTCAAATTGTGTAAGTTATCTTAATAAAATTACAATTAATATATTTATTAATTATAATATAATGCTGTATAAATATAATGTGAAATAAAATTACCTAATATTTACAGTCTAATATTTTTAGTACTGTATAATCTTTCATGGGGGAGTCAAGTAAAATCAGCCATAATATTTTAAAAAATATCAAATTTTTATTGTTTAAAAAAATAACTTGTAATTTATTTTTTAATATGTTACAAGTTATTTCTAATTTATTAAGGACTATGACGGTCAGAACCCGTCAAATATATTAAGGAGCCCTAAAAATGAAAGAAGGAATTCACCCAGATTATCATGAAGTAGTATTTAAATGTGCTTGTGGTGCAGAGCATAAAACTCGTTCTACTACTACTAAAACATCTATTGCTATTTGCTCAAACTGTCACCCATTCTACACAGGTAAACAAAAATTTGTTGATACTGCTGGTAGAGTTGAAAAATTTATGCGTAAATATGCTCAAGCAGAGCAAAAACAAACAGAAAAAAAAGGTAAAAAATAATAATATAAATACAGCCTGTTTTATCAGGCTGTTTTATAGGAATGTAAATGCAAAACACAGAATTAAGAGTAGAATTATTGCAGCATAATGCTGAACCTGAAAAGATAGCAGCTCTAGCTGCTAAGCTTTGTTATTCAGGTGCTGATTTAGCAGACTTGCAGGAAAAGGTTACAAACGATGAGCAGACTGATTTCATTAAGAAGCTTATTGGTATGGGTCATTTTTCTGTGTTTGAGCATGTAAGTTTTACTTTTGGTGTAGAGGGTGTATCTCGTGCACTTACTCACCAGCTTGTTCGCCACAGGCTTGCAAGTTATTCTCAAAAATCTCAAAGGTATGTTAAAGCAGGGGAAAAGTTTCCTTTTATAATGCCACATACTGTTGCAGAAAACAGTGAAGCTCAAGAAATCTTTAATGAAACAATTAATCAAATTTCAAAAGCATATAATAAGCTACTAGATTTAGGTATGCCTGCAGAAGATGCACGCTATCTTCTGCCTAATGCCTGCGAAACAAAAATAATTGTTACTATGAATGCTCGTGAACTGCTTCATTTTTTTGCTCTTAGGTCATGCAACCGTGCTCAGTGGGAAATAAGGGAATTATCAGATAAAATGCTTGCTTTATGCTACAGTGTTGCTCCTGCTATATTTGAAAATGCAGGTCCCGGATGTGTTAATAAGGGCTGTACTGAAGGTAAATTTACTTGCGGGCAGGCAGCTCAAGTTCGTAAACGTATTGCCTCTTTAAAAAAACATTAGCTTCTTTTAATCTATTTCTTGAAGAAAAAGTGTCTTTTTCTAAAATTTTTTATTTATTATTATTTCCAATTGGTTATTATAAGAAAAAACAAAGGTGATATTTATGAGTGAAGAAAAGAAAAATATAGGAGGTCAGGCTGTAATAGAAGGTGTGATGATGCGTGCACCTAATAAATTCGTTATAGCTGTTCGTCAGCCTGATGGCACAATCGCTGTTAAGAGAGATGATATAAAGTTAGATTCTAATAAAATATTAAAAAAACCTATTATACGCGGTCTTATAGGGCTTTATGATGCTTTAGTTTTAGGTATAAAAGCTCTTAATTTTTCTGCTGAAAAAGCTATGCCTGAAGAATTTGAAAAAAATGGTAAAGCCTCAAAAATGGAAACTTTTTTTTCTATATTTTTAGGTATTGCTTTAGGTATTCTTCTTTTTCTTTATCTACCGTTACAGATTACAGAGCTTTCTAAAAAACTTTTTCCAATAGTGGAACATTCTTTTTTAGTATTTAACTTGGTAGATGGTGTATTGAGAATAATATTTTTTGTAATATATCTTTTAATCATTTCGCAGATGAAAGATATTAAGCGTGTTTTTTCATACCACGGTGCAGAGCATAAGTGTATATATGCCTATGAAGCAGGTAAAGAATTAACTGTTGAAAACGCAAGATGTATGAGCAGGTTTCACCCACGCTGTGGTACAAGTTTCTTACTTATTGTATTAATTGTATCTATTTTTGTATTTTCATTAATACCAAAAGATTCTCATTTTTTAATTAAATTTGGTTCGCGTATAATTTTTATGCCTTTAATTGCTGGTATCAGCTATGAAATACTTAAATTAAGTGGCAAACACGCAGGTAATGTTATAGTGAAAATTTTAATAGCACCGGGGCTTTGGCTTCAAAAAATAACAACTAGAGAGCCAGATGATGCTATGCTTGAAGTTGCTATGGTATCTATTAAAGAAGCATTAAGAAAAGATGACGATGAAACATATGTAAAACCAGAAAACGTGGAATATTGTAATTAGGAGAGATATATAAAATGTATGATAAGCTTGAAGAAGTAGTCAAAAGATATGATGAACTTACAAATTTACTTTCAAATGCAGATGTTTTAAAAGACCAGTCTCAGTTTGCAAAGTATTCTAAAGAACATGCTGAAAAGCGACCAATTGTTGAAACTTTTTTAAAGCTTAAAGAAGTTAAAAAATCTCTTGATGATGCTCATGAAATATTAAAAGGCGATGATAAAGATTTAAAAGAACTTGCTGAAATGGAAATAGAGGAAACAAAAGAAACTATACCTGCTTTAGAGCATGAATTAAAACTTTTACTACTTCCTAAAGACCCATATGCTGATAAAAACATATACTTAGAAATAAGGGCAGGCACAGGTGGTGATGAAGCATCATTATTTGCTGCTAACCTTTTTAGAATGTACACTCGTTATGCTGAGCTTCACAGGTGGAAATTTGAAATTGTTGAAATGAATGAAACAGGTGTAGGTGGCTATAAAGAGGTGATTGTTGCTATCCGTGGTAAATCAGTTTACAGCAGACTAAAATATGAAAGTGGCGGCCACAGAGTTCAGCGTATTCCAGATACTGAATCTTCAGGTAGAATACACACTTCAGCCTGTACTGTTGCAGTGCTTCCAGAAGCAGACGATGTGGAAGTGCAAATTGAAGCAAAAGATTTACGAATAGATGTTTACAGGTCTGGTGGTGCTGGTGGACAGCATGTAAACACTACAGATTCTGCAGTTCGTATTACCCACCTGCCTACAAATATTGTGGTAACATGTCAGGATGAACGTTCGCAGATAAAAAATAAAGAAAAAGCTATGAAATTATTAAAATCAAGGCTTTTAGAAGAAGAAATTAGAAGAGCAGAAAGTGAACGTTCTGAAGAAAGAAGGTTGCAGGTTGGTTCTGGGGACAGGTCTGAAAGGATAAGAACATATAACTTTCCACAAAACAGGCTTACAGACCACAGAATTAACTTAACAGTTTACAGTCTTGATAAAGTAATGGAAGGGGATTTAGATGAAATATTAGATGCCCTTTCAGCTTATGACCAGGCAGAAAGATTAAAAAGTGCAGGCTTATAATTTTAGTGGAGCATATATTTGCTGCTTTATGATTTTTTAAAAAAGGTGGAAGAATTTAATCTTCCTGTATCTTTTGGGCTTGATTTAGCATCTTACATACTAAATGTATCATATGAAGATGTTAAATCACTTTATTATACAGATATTGATGATAATAAGGTAGAGCAGGTATTCTCTCAGCTTAAAGACCATATACCAGTAGCTTACATTACAGGTAGGAAGGAATTTTATGGCAGAGAGTTTTTAGTTGATGAAAATGTTTTAATTCCAAGAGTTGAAACAGAAATTTTAGTTGAAGAAGTTTTAAAGAGATATAAAAATCACGGTAATTTAGATATTATAGATATCTGCTCTGGCAGTGGTGCAATAGGGCTGACTATTATGCAGGAAATTGCAAACTGTCATATGACTTTACTTGATATCAGCCCAAAAGCAATAGATATTAGTAAAAAAAATGCAGAAAAATTTAATATCAAAAATAATATAGAATATATATGTGATGATATATTACTATATACTAGTGATAAAAAATATGATATAGTCCTTTGTAATCCACCATATATTTCTTTTGAAGAATATGCGTGGCTTGAAGAAGAAGTAAAAAAAGAACCAGTGATTGCTTTAACAGCAGGTGATAATGGGCTTCTTTTTTACAAAAATATATTGAGTAAATTTCCAATATTGTGTAAAAATAGTGGAATTATGTTTTTTGAAATTGGTGCTGCTCAGGCAGATGATGTTAAAAAAATTGCAGAAAATAATAATTTATATGCTGAATGTATAAAGGATTATTCTTTAAATGATAGAGTTATTATAGTACACAGTTAAGTAAATTGAGGTTTAAATGGAGAAATTAATAATCAAAGGTGCATCTAAATTAAATGGTGAAGTAGTTATTAGTGGTGCAAAAAATTCATCACTTCCTATCCTTGCTGCTACAATATTGGCAGAAGGCACTTATCATATTGGTAATATACCAGCTTTAAGAGATATAAATACTATGTTTAAATTACTTGAAAATGTTGGTGTATCTTCCGAATTTAAAAATAACAGTGCAGTTATAAATAATAAAAATACTGACTCTTTTGAAGCACCATATGAGCTTGTAAAAACCATGCGTGCATCAATTGTTATGCTTGGGCCGTTAGTTGCAAAAAAAGGCAAAGCAAAAGTTTCTCTTCCCGGTGGATGTGCAATAGGGGAAAGACCAGTTGACTTACATATTGCAGCATTAGAAAAAATGGGTGCAAAAATAGAAGTAAAAGATGGATATATTTTTGCAGAGTGTGAAAAGCTTCAAGGCACAGAAATAGTATTTGATAAAGTTACTGTTACAGGTACAGAAAATATTATGATGGCAGCCAGCTTATCCAGTGGCACTACCATATTAAAAAATGCAGCACAAGAGCCAGAAGTGCAGGATTTAGCTGCGTTTTTACGTAAAATGGGTGCAGATATTGAAGGTGATGGCACTAATACTATTATAATTAAAGGAAAAGAAAAACTTCACAGTGCAGACCATTCTATTATGCCAGATAGAATTGAAGCAGGTACTTTTTTATGTGCTGTTGCAGGGGTTGGTGGCGATATTATATTAAAAAAATGTCCTGTTAAATCAATGGATGCAATTATTGAAAAACTTCGCCTTGCAGGGCTTCAAGTTAATATTATAGATGATGAAACAATTCATGCTAAGATGGATGGTGAAATAAAAGCAGTGGATGTGAAAACTGCACCATATCCAGCTTTCCCTACAGATATGCAGGCTCAGTTTATGGCAGTGATGCTTAAAAGTAATGGTGTATCTGTTATTAATGAATCTATTTTTGAAAACAGGTTTATGCATGTTCCAGAATTAAAAAGAATGGGTGCAGATATTACATTAAATGATTCTAATGCGGTAGTAAAAGGCGTACACTCTTTTAGTGGAGCTCATGTTATGGCTTCAGATTTAAGAGCAAGCGCAGGGCTTGTTATTGCTGCGTTAATGGCTGATAATGAAAGCACAGTACATAGAATTTATCATTTAGATAGAGGCTATGAAGGTTTTGAAGTCAAACTTAATAAACTTGGTGCAAATATCGTTCGGGCTAGTGATAATGAATAATAATAAAATATCTATTGCACTGCCAAAAGGGCGTTTGGCAGAAGAAACATTGGAATTATTTATAAAAAAAGGTATATGTGGCAGTGATGTTGTAGATTTTAATTCTAGAAAATTAATATTTACTGATGAAAAAAATAATATTAGTTTTTTACTTATTAGAAATACAGACATTCCTGCTTATGTTGAATATGGTGCTGCTGATTTAGGCGTTGTGGGTAAAGATGTTTTGCTTGAAAGTAAAAGCCCGCTTTATGAGTTTATGGATTTAGGTTTTGGCTATTGCAGGCTTTGTTCTGCTGGTATTAAAGGCAGAGATAACTCTTACAGGCAGAATATGAAAATAGCTACAAAATACCCGCATATTACTAAAGAATATTTTGCTAAAAAAGGTATTATGGTAGATATTATAAAACTTTATGGTTCTATAGAGATTGCACCAATTGCAGGGCTTTCTGATTTAATTGTAGATTTAGTTTCTACTGGTGAAACTATGCGTAAAAATGGGCTTTGTGAAGTGGAAACTATTATGGAATCAACTGCCAGACTTGTTGCTAATAAAAGTTTATCAAAAGCTAAACATATAAGAATAAAGGAAATATTAAATTTATTGGAGCTTTATTAAGTATGTTAAAAAAAACATGGCTGTTAGTAATAACATTTATTTATATAGTTTTTAGTTTTAACAGCCTTTATGCTGCTGTTATAGATGAAGTAAGGTTTGAAGGTAATAAAAGGATACCAGAAACTCGTATTACACCTTATCTTATTAAAGCAGGTAAAGAATTAAATATTGAAGAAGTAAATGAAAGTATTAAGCGATTATATGGTACTGGTTTATTTCTAAGTGTGGATACTGATTTATCGGTGGATGGTGATAAATTTGTATTAACATATAAACTAGAAGAAATGCCAATTATTGGAAGCATTATATATAAAGGCAATAAAGCTTTAAAAGCATCTAAATTAAAAGAAGACCTTCCGTTAAAAACAGGCTCAGTTTTAAGTTTTTCTAATATTGAGCTTGCACTTAATAAAATCAAAAGTGTATATGAAGAAGAAAACAGGTTTGGAACAACTGTAAATTTTAGAATAGAGCCTCGTACAGTTAATAGTGTAGATGTATATTTTGATATTAAAGAACAACCTAAAGCAAAAATCTATAATATTTATATTTATGGTAACGATAATGTTACAAGAGACCAGATTGTAGCAACAATCCCTACAAAAGAACGCGGTTTTTGGTCTTTTATTACAAGCAGTGGTAAAATATCACAGGAAATGATGGAAGCTGATAAAGAGTTGATCAGACTTTTATATTTAGAAAAAGGGTATGCAAAAGTATCTGTTGGAGAGCCTGAATTAAGATATGAAAAAAATGACCCATCAAAAGCAAGCCTGTATTTTAGGGTGCAGGAAAATGACCAGTATTTTGTTAGGTCTATTGATATTGCAGGTAATAAAAAACTTTCTAAAGATGAGCTTTTTAAATTAGTGCAGCTTAAAAAGAAAGAAGTGTTTAATATTAAAAAATATCAAGAGGATATCCAAAGGCTTACAGAAGCATATACATCTATTGGTTATGCTTATGCCAACGTTGAGCCTGTTATATCTTTAGATGATGAAACAAAAGAAGTTGATATTACATATAAAGTGGAAGAAAGCTTTTTAGTACGTATTGGCAGGATTAATATTTCTGGTAATACTGTTACAAACGACAGGGTTATAAGACGCCAGATAGACCAAATGGAAGGTGCTTTATATAACAGTAAATTAATACGTGAAGCAAAAGCAAATACCATGGGAACAGGCTATTTTGAAAATGTGCAGATAGCTGAGAAAAATGTTGCTCCAGATGTGGTGGATTTAGATGTTACAGTTAAAGAAACATCTACGGGTACATTCAGCTTAGGTGCAGCTTATTCTACTATTGATGGTCTGCTTGGTATGGTTCAGCTTTCAAGAAACAACTTTATGGGCTGGGGACATTCTCTTTCTCTGCGTGCAGAAATATCTCAGGAAAGAATGGACTTCTTCTTTAGCTATACAGACCCATGGCTTTTTGACTGGCCAGTATCAGCAGGGCTTGATATATTTTCCTTAGAGCGTGAATGGTATGAATATTCAAGATATTCTCTTGGTGGCTCTTTAAGGCTTGGCCATGCTATTATAAAAAGAAGGCTGTTTATGAACTACAGGCTTTCTATGTATACTGTTGATATTTTTGATATTCAAAGTAATGCATCAAAATATGTTTGGGAACAGCAGGGTAGAACAGAAACTCACAGTTTTTCTCCTTCTATTACTTGGAACTCTCTTGATAACCCAATAGACCCAACAAGGGGTAATAAAAGCCAGCTTTATTTTGATTTTGCAGGCAGTTTCTTAGGTGGTGATGCTCAGTTCTTTAAAATAGGTGCAGAAACTACTCAATATTTCCCTGTTGCGTTAAACGGTGCATTAGGTTTTATGCTTCATGGTGAAGCAGGATATATTACAACAACTAAAGAAGGGGTTAAAATACCTATTGATGAAAGGTTTAGGCTTGGTGGTATAAACAGTGTCCGCGGTTTTGATTATGGTGATATCAGTCCGCTTGATGAGGATGGATACCCATATGGTGGTACATCATATTACCAAGTGAATGCAGAATTTATATTCCCAATTAAGCAGGATATTAAACTTAAAGGTGTAGTATTTATTGATATGGGGCAGGCTTTAGCAGAAAACGAAAGCTGGTTTGCTGTTGAACCACGTTTTAGTGCTGGTGTTGGGCTTCGCTGGGTTACACCTATGGGGCCATTTAGAGTTGAGTGGGGTTATAAATTAAATCAAAAACCGGGAGAAACTCCTTATAAATTTGAGTTTTCTATTGGTGGTACGTTCTAAAATAGAGTTATTTTTTCATATTTTAGTGTTAAAAACTTGCATTTAATATTAAAAATATGGTATAAGGTTATTTAAAATAAATTATAATTATATATGATTATAAATTTAGGAGATTAAAATGAAAAAAACTTTATTATTAACTATACTTTTTTGCTTTGCATTATCAAGCTTTGCATTTGCTCAAAACAAAATCGCTATTGTAGATATTCAGCTTATTATGCAGCAGTCTAAAGCTGGTGTAAAAGCTGTTGGCGAACTTGAAACATTACAAAAAAATTCTATTAGTAAAGTTCAAGCTAAAAAATCAGAAGTTGAAAAATTGGCTGCAGATATTAATAAACAAAAAGCATCTTTATCTCAAACTGCATTACAAAATAAAAATATTGAGTTAAACAAAAAAAGTGTTGAACTTGAACGTTTACAAAATGATTTAAATGCAGAATTTCAAAATACATACGCTATGAAACTTGAAGAAGTTGCAAGAGAATTAGAACCAGTACTTAATGATTATGCTAAAGAAAAAGGCTTTGATATAGTTTTCATTAAACAACCTGGTGTTATGGCTTATGCCAGTGATACTGTTGATATTACTTCTGATGTTATTTCTAGATTTGATATTAAATGGTCTAAGAAAGGTACAAAATAACAGGTAATCATATTATGGCACTGCATGATATAAAAGTTAATCTTTCTAATATTGCTGCCCTTTTAGATGGTACATTAAAGGGGCAGGATATTGAAGTAACAGGTCTTTGTACTCCTGAAGACCAGTATGAGGGCTGTATATGTATTATTGCCCAAAAAAATTTAATTAAATTAGCTCATGATGGCTTAGCTTCAGCTTTTATTGTATCAGAAGGGTTAGAATTAGATACAGATAAACCACAAGTTATTATAAAAGATGCTAGAAGTGCTTTAGTTAAAATATTAAATTTTATATACCCCGCTCAAGAAATCAAGCACTATATATCAAAAAATTCAGCTATAGATGAAAGTGTTGTACTATCTGAACCATGTTATATTGATAATTTTGTTTCTATTGGTGCAAAATCATCTATTGGTAAAAATACTAAAATCTATCCGTCTGTTGTAATTGGTGAAAATGTAACTATTGGTGAAAACTGCATAATTTATCCTAATGTCACAATTTATGATAATGTTAGGATAGGTAATAATGTAATAATACACGCTGGTGCAGTAATTGGAGCAGATGGTTTTGGGTTTATACCGGGAGCAAATCCTATAAAAATTCCTCAAAAAGGTACAGTTATTTTAGAAGATTTTGTAGAAATCGGTGCAAATACTTGTATTGATAGAGCTACTATTGGTGCTACAATCATTGGGTTTGGTACAAAACTTGATGATTTAGTTATGGTGGGGCATAATACTCAGCTTGGAAAAGCCTGCTTAATTGCAAGTCAAGTTGGCTTTAGTGGCAGCATTAAAGTAGGTGATTATGTGGTAGCTGGTGGTCAGGCAGGTTTTAAAGACCATATAACTATAGCATCAGGCAGTATGTTTGGTGGTCAAACAGGTATTGCAAATAATATTACTAAAAAAGGTATGTATATGGGTTCTCCTTGTATGGAGTTTACGAAATTTGCAAAATCCCACGCTGTATTTCAAGATTTACCAGAATTAAAAAGGAGGGTTAAAGACCTTGGAAAATAGAGTAATTGAAATAGACGAAATAAAAACAATATTACCGCACAGGTATCCATTTTTGCTTGTAGATAGAGTTACAGAAATAACCCCAGAATATATTAAAGGTTATAAAAATGTAACAGTAAATGAAGAATTTTTTAATGGTCATTTTCCTGATTTTCCTGTTATGCCGGGAGTATTAATTGTTGAAGCACTTGCTCAAATATCGGGTATTTTAGGTATTTTAAGAATGAAAGATGATGGCACATATAAAGAAGGGCAAAAAACATTATTTACAGGTATAAACAACGTTAAATTTGCTACACCTGTAAGACCGGGGGACAGGCTTGAGCTTGAAGCTCAATATGTAAAAGATAAAATGGGTATTTGGTGGTTTAATGTTATTGCCAGAGTTGATGGCAAAACAGCAGTAAAAGCAGAGTTATCAGCAGCATTAAAATAAAGGATAAAGGGGGATTTTATGGCTTTTATACACCCTACAGCAGAAGTAGATAAAACAGCACAAATTGCAGACAGTGCAGAAATAGGAAGGGGTGCTTATGTTGGCCCTAACTGTATTATAGGTGAAAATGTTAAGATAGGTATGAATGCCATAGTGGAGTGTCATACAGAAATAGGTGATGGCACTATCCTTGCTCCGAATGCTCACGTTGGTGGAGCACCTCAGGATTATTCTTTTAAAAATGAAGATACAAAACTTATCATTGGAAAAAACTGTGTAATTCGTGAGTTTGCTCCAATTCACAGAGCTACTACAAAAGAGGACTGGAAAACAGAAATTGGAGATAACTGTCTTATTATGGCACTTTCTCACATTGGCCATGACTGTAAGTTTGGAAATAATGTTACATTAGTTGCATCTATGATACCGGGCCATGTTCATGTAGATGATTATGCTTTAATTTCAGGTTATGCAGGTATACACCAAGGCGTTCATATTGGAACAATGGCTATGGTTTCAGGTATG
The DNA here is from genome assembly GCA_944324495.1 of uncultured Mucispirillum sp. Lineage (GTDB taxonomy): Bacteria > Chrysiogenota > Deferribacteres > Deferribacterales > Mucispirillaceae > Mucispirillum. Next base: position 61,630 of record CALUWN010000001.1, read on the forward strand.
AGTAGAATTTCTCTAGATGTTCCACCATACTGTATAGCAGCAGACCCTGTAAAAGGTAGAATTGCAGGGCTTAATGTAGTAGGGCTTAGAAGACGTGGGGTAACAGCAGAAGCCAGAATGGAACTTTCCCGTGCTTTAAAAATATTTTTAAATAGAGATTATTCTTTAAATGAAGCAAAGGAAAAACTAAAAGATTTAAACCAGTTTGATGAAGTTGTAAAATTTAGAGAATTTATTGAAGCATCTTCTCGCAGAGGTATAACAAGAATATAGCTGTAAGGCAAATAAATTTTGGTACACGCACAAAATTTATTTAACAGATATAAATGATATAAACGAATTCATTTCGTTTGAAGCGTTAATTATAAAAATACAGGACGTATTTTTATATAAAGAGGTTAAGGGAGCCACAGGAGGTGGTGACTTTAGTAAGCGAAAACGAATTCATTTCGTTTGAAGCGTTAATTATAAAAATACAGGATGTATTTTTATATAAAGAGGTATAATATGTTGAATGTAGGCTTAATTGGTCTTGGTAAAATGGGTAAATATCACTTAAATTTATATGGTGATATAAAAGATGTAAAATTAGTGGGAATTTGCGATGCAAATGCTGAAGTTGTAAATGAATTAGCAGAAAAAACAGGTGTTAAAGGCTACACTGATTATAAAGAAATGTTTCCATATGTGGATGCTATAACAATTGCCGCACCTACTCGTTTCCATTATGAAATTGCAAAAGAATGTTTACTTGCAGGTAAACATTTACTTGTGGAAAAACCTATTACTACAAATTACGACCAAGCAAAAGAGCTTTTTGACATAGCTATATCTAAAAACCTTGTACTACACATAGGGCATGTTGAAAGATTTAATGGTGCAGTGCAGGAAATTAGAAAAATAACAGAAAACCCAAGGTTTGTAGAATCTAAAAGGGTGGCTCAGTTTAACCCGAATTTTAGAGCAGACAGCATTGTTCTTGATTTAATGATTCATGATATAGATATTATATTAAACCTTGTTGGAAGCCCTGTAAAATCTATTCAGGCTATGGGCTCAAAAGTATATACAGAGCTTGCTGATTTTGCTTCAGTAAATATAGCTTTTGAAAATGATACGGTTGCTAATCTTTTTGTCAGCCGTATGAGCCAGATAAAAGAAAGATACATGACAGTATATGAAAAAGACGCCTTATATAAACTAGATTTCACTACTCAGGATATAAACATATACCGCCAAGGGCAGACTCAGCAAACAATTAGCGATAAAGAATTAAGATATAAAAATGAGTTTATTCAAGAACGACTTTTTGTATACAAAGAAAATCCATTAAAAAGCGAAATAACTCACTTTATTAACTGCGTAACAGGAAAAACAAAAAGAACTGTTACTGTAGAGCATGATTTAGCATCATTAAATGTTGCTTTAAAAACAGATGAACTGTTACGAAAAGGCACTTTTGGCTATATTGATTTATAATATTTAGGTGGTAGATGCCAGAAGAGTATCTTTTTAAAATAGATAAAAATTTTCGTTCAGGTAAAAAAGCAGGTAAGAAAATCATTATTGATATTTCTTATGGAGCTCATATTTCTTATGCTTTAGAACGAAATGATGCAGGGCAGACTGTTGTTGTAAAAAATAAAACTATTATGGCTGTAGAATCTTTTGAAGGAAAGTATGAAACCATTAAAAGGGGCAGCAGCTTATCAAACGGTAAGTCATGCGTTGTTATAATGAATAAACTATCCGTAAGTGATAAAGATAGGGTTGTAGTTAATGCAGAACTATTAAATCTGCTTGCTGATAATAAAGTTGAAGCTCTTGCTTTGGAAGAAAATATTTTTATAGAAAACATAGAAGATTTTAAAAAGCAGGCAGCAAAACAGAAAATTATATTATTATCTTTTAGTAAAGATGATGTTTTAAATCTTATGGGTAAAGGAAATTGATGGATATAATTATCTTAATATTTATAGGTTTAATTGGGCTTTCTTTTGGCAGCTTTATGAATGTATTAATTGTACGTGTTCCAAAAGATTTAAGTATAGTTAAGCCTTCCTCATACTGCCCACAATGTATGGAAGATTTAACTTGGAAAGATAATATACCATTATTAAGTTATATTTTATTAAAGGGCAGGTGCAGATACTGTGGTAAAAGAATACCTTTAATGTATCCTGTTACAGAATTAATTACTGGTCTGCTTTTTATAATGGTTTATTTAAAGTTTGGTTTAGAGCTGGACTTTTTTAAATATATTATTTTTGTTTTTTTGGTACTTACTGTATCATTTACAGATATTTATACATCTACTGATGAGTTTGATACAGGTATGATACCAACAGTTTATATTGCTTTGGGAATACTTTCAGGGCTTATTTTTGCTTTTATAGAAGGTTATTTATCTTACTATTTAGCAGGAATAGCTGCTGGATATTTAGTGCTTTTTTTCCCTGCCTACTTTTACTCTAAAATACGTAAAAAAGAGGGGATGGGTGAGGGCGATTTTATGTTTTTCGGTATGATAGGTGCTTTTTTAGGGCTTGGCTCAATACCTGCCATACTAACAATGGCTGCTTTTTTTGGTATAGTTTCAGGTATATTGGTTATAATTTTTACAAAAGATAAAAATTACCCAATACCTTTTGCACCAATGCTTGGGGCAGCAGCTATTATATATATGTTTTTTGAAGAACTGCTTAATAGTTATAAATGGAGCAGTTTATTTATAAATTAATGTATTGAGGTATATCGGTGGAAGATATAAACACGCAGCTTGAATTAATCAAACGCGGTACAGCGGAGATTATTTCAGATGAAGATTTAATTGCAAAATTAAAAGAAAACAGACCATTAAATGTAAAAGCAGGGTTTGACCCAACTGCACCAGATTTACATTTAGGGCATACTGTAGTATTGCAGAAAATGAAGCATTTTCAAGAACTTGGGCATAATGTCACATTTTTAATAGGTGATTTTACTGGCATGATAGGTGACCCAACTGGTAAATCAGAAACTAGAAAACCACTTACTAAAGAGCAGGTTATTGCAAATGCAGAAACATATAAAGAGCAGGTTTTTAAAATATTAGACCCAGAAAAAACAAAAATTTGCTTTAATTCAAGCTGGCTTGAGCCAATGACTATGAAAGAAACTCTTACATTAATGGCAAAATTTACAGTTGCTAGAATTATTGAAAGAGATGATTTCCAAAAAAGATATACATCAGGGCAGCCAATAGGTATGCATGAATTTATGTACCCTATTATGCAGGGTTATGACTCTGTATGTATGAATGCAGATATAGAGCTTGGTGGTACAGACCAAAAATTTAACTTACTTGTAGGCAGAGACCTTTTAAGGCAATATGGTAAACAAGCTCAAGTTGCAATCACTATGCCTATTATTGAAGGTATTGATGGCGTTCAGAAAATGAGTAAATCCCTTGGCAATTATGTAGGTATTTCTGAAAGCCCAAAAGATATGTTTGGAAAATTAATGTCTATTACTGATGACCTTATGTATAGATATTATACATTACTTAGTGATAAAAGCTTATCTGAAATTGAAAAAATGAAAAAAGAAATAGAAGAAGGCTCATATCATCCTATGCAGGCTAAAAAAGATTTGGCTAGAGAAATAGTTGCAAGATACCATGGCGCAAAAGCAGGAGTTGAAGCTGAAGAAGAATTTGTACGTATATTCTCAAATAGAAATACTCCTACAGATATTCAAGAGTATAAAATATCTGGCAGCTTTTTAGATATTATTTTAGCTTTAAATTTTGCTTCATCAAAATCAGAAGCAAGAAGGCTTGCTGAGCAGGGTGGCGTACATTTTGAAAACGAAAAAGTCTACGATTTAAACATCAGCCCAGCTCATGAGGGTATTTTAAAAGTTGGTAAAAGAAAATTTGCCAAACTTGTTAAATAAAATAATCTAAATTAGTTTATTTTTATATTGTAATTTTTTATAATACATATAAAATACTGATTTAGTTAATATAGAAAGAAATAATTTTTATTTTAAGCTTTAAAGCAGGAGGCATATTACCGTGTCTATTGTTAGGCCTTTTAGAGGTGTTAGGTATAATACTGAACAAGTATTATTAAAAAATGTTATTACTCCACCTTATGATGTAATCTCTCCAGAAATGAGAGAAAACTACCTTGCAAAATCACCATATAACGTGGTACAGATTGATTTACCTGTTGGCGGTGATGATAGATATACTGTTGCAGGCAACTTATATCGTAAGTGGAAAGAAGATGGAATTTTACAAAAGGATAAGGATAAGTCTTTTTATCTTTATGAACAAGTTTATGAATATGGTGGTAAAACTTACGTTCGTTCAGGTTTTGTAGGGGTACTTAAATTATCAGAATTTGGTAAAGGGCAGGTTTTCCCTCATGAAAAAACATTATCTGGTCCTAAAGTTGATAGATATGAACTTATGAAAGCATCAAAAGCTAATTTTTCACAAATCTTTGGTTTATATCAAGATAGTGAAAACAGGCTTGCAGGCCTATTTAATGATGTGAAAAAAACAATGCCTGCAGCTTCTGCCATAGATGAAGCAGGTGTTAAACACTCTGTTTGGGCAATCAGCGATGAAGAAAGTATTGTTAAAATTGAAAGCTTTATGAGAGATAAAGCTATCTATATTGCTGATGGTCACCACAGATATGAAACAGCATTAAAATATAGGGATGATATGCGTGCAGAAGAAGGGCTCACAGAAGGCGAAGAACGCAATTATGACTATGTTATGATGATGTTTGTAAACTTTATGGATGAAGGTTTAAAAGTATTCCCAACTCACAGGGTTATTGATGTGGCTGATGATTTTGATGATAAAGCATTTTTAGATTATGCTTCAACTCTTTTTGAAGTAACTCCACTTGAAAATCAGCAGGCAGCAGATGAATACCTTAAAAATAATGTAGAAAATGCTGGTGCATGGGTATATTATGGAAAACAAGGTATATATGGAATGAACCTGCTTGCAGAATCATATGAAAACCTGCACGCAGTATATAGAAAAGTAAGCACTTATTTGCTTGAAGACGTAGTTCTTAAAGGCTACTTTAAATACAGTGATGAAAGGCTGCTTGCAAAAGCTGGTATCCATTTTATACAAACTTGGGATGAAATAAATGAATACAGAAAAGACCATTCTTCCGTTGCATTTATTTTAAATGGTGAGCATATGCAGTCTATTAGGGATGTGTCTGAAAGTGGGCTTGTTATGCCTCAAAAATCAACATATTTCTATCCAAAACTTGCCACAGGGCTTTTATTTAACGATTTATAAAGAATATATGCCCCCTGCTTATATTTATAAGCAGGGGGCTTTTGTATTTTCATACAGGGGAAACTATATGAAAAAATATTTATTTGTAGTGTTATTTGTATTATTTAGCTTTAATCTATATGCATCAGAAAATGAATATACTATTAGCGAAAGCGAATATGGTGTTTTTTCAAGAGATTTCTTAAATGTAATAAATACAAAAAGTGGCAGCAGCTGTAATGTAAAGCTAAATAATAAGTTACTTTTTGCTGAAAACTGTAACAGTGAAAATGAAATTAAATTAATATATTTTTCTAATCTTTCAGTAATAAATAATCAGTTTTATTTTATATTTAATATTAATAATAAAAAATTGCTGGTTTAATATCTTTATGCTTTAAAATTGTGATTATATAAGTTTAAATGTATTAATAAAGTCTATTTAATATATTTTATTAATTTTAAACTGCCAGTCATCATCACTAGATGATATAAAATCATATTCTAAAATTTCATCAATGGTGTTTACTTTACTGTCATGGTTAAAAGTAAGCACTTTTGCTTTACGGCTTGCCATTTCATCATTAGTAACGTATTTAGAAAGGGAAATAATAACTTCATCACCAACTTGGCAGCTTCTAGCAGCAGCACCATTTAAGCAGACAACTCCACTTCCTTTTTCACCGGGTAATACGTAAGTACTTATTCTTGCACCGCTTGCTTTATTCCAAATATATACAAACTCCATTGGCCTAATGCCTGCTTTTTTTATAATATCTTCATCAATAGTAACACTGCCGTGGTAATGCAGGGCACTTTCTGTTATTTTTATACCATGCAGCTTAGCTGCTATTACTTCTATTAATTCCATTTAATTTTAGCTCCATAAATAAAATTATTTATAAGATATATATTAAATATGAAAAGAAAGCAATTGAAATAATTATAAATTTGTATTATAGCATATGTGGGGGAAGATATGGAATATATTTCAGATTCATATGCTATATTAGCAATATTAGTATTTGCTTCATTTTGTGCTGGATTTATTGATAGTATTGCAGGTGGCGGTGGTTTTATATTAGTGCCTGCCTTAATGCTTGCAGGTCTGCCTCCTCAGGCTGCTATTGCTACAAATAAAGTACCCGCTGTTTTTGGAACAGCTACTGCTGCTTATAACTTTATACGCAGTAAGAAAGTAATTTGGCCTATTGCTATTATTGGGCTTATTTTTGCTTTACTTGGTGGTGCTGTTGGCTCTAGATTAAACCAAGGAATATCAGTTGATGTATTAAATAAAATAGTACTTATGATACTTCCTATTGCTGCTATTGTTACATTTATACCTAAAAAGAATATGAAACAAAATGTAAGCAGTTTTTCTAAAAAAGAATTATATATAGCTGCACCATTTATTACATTTATATTAGGCATATATGATGGGTTTATAGGACCGGGAATGGGTACATTTTTAATTATAGCCTTTTATTCTATATTAGGTATGGATATGGTTAATTCTTCAGCTGTTGCAAAAATAGTAAATTTTGCTTCAGGGCTTGGCTCTTTAGTAATGTATTTAAAAGCAGGAGCTGTCATTATGGCAATAGGGCTGCCATTACTTGTAGCAAATGTATTAGGAAGCTATATTGGAAGTAAACTTGCCATTAAAAAAGGGCAGTCATTTGTGAAAATGATATTGATTGTTGTGTTTATCATTATGTTTGTATCTTTAACTATTAAAATAATTAATGGATAATAAACTATTTTCTATATAATATTTAAGTAGGGTATTCATCCTGCTTTTTTCTTATCATACTATATTCTTTACAGTCAAATATGCTGATAATTTAAAATGATTATTGTATATAATAATGCATTATATATTGTATTTTATAAGAATAATATATTGAACTTAGATAATAAAAAAACCTTATCTCCTGCATAAGCAGGAAGATAAGGTTTATATGTGTAAAATTTGATTAATTATTTAGTAGCTAAAGCTTGAGTAGCAGCTTGTGTACCTGCTATTCTACCAAATGTAACAGTTTCAGAAATAGAGTTACCACCAAGTCTGTTACCACCGTGAACTCCACCAGTTACTTCACCAGCAGCATAGAAGTTAGGAATAACTTTGCCGTTATTATCTATAACTTGTGCATTAGTGTTGATTTTAACACCACCCATAGTGTAGTGGATACCCGGAGCAATTTCTATTGCAACATAAGGTCCTTTAGTAAGTTTTTTCTCTAAAGTATCAGCTTTTTTGCCGTATTTATCTTGTTTAGTATCAACTGCTTTATTATATTCTTCAACAGTTGCTTTTAAGTTTTCAGCAGGCACATTGATGATTTTTGCAAGTTCATCTAAAGTATCAGCAGATTTAGCTAAATTAAGGTGGAAATAACCTTCAATTTGTTTTAAATCTTTACGGATATTATCATCAAGTACAAGGTAAGCAGTTTGACCTTTTTGAGCTAAAATAGCAGCAGAAACTTTATCACGAGTAGAAAGTTCATCAAAAAATCTGTTACCTTCATGGTTTACCATAATAGCACCAACACCACGTACCGCTTCAGTAATAAGTGTGCTGCTGCCTACAGCAATAGAAGGGTGAATTTGGATTTGTTCCATATCAACAAATGCAGCATTTGCTTCTTTAGCTAAATCAAGACCGTCACCAGTAGCACCCGGTTGGTTAGATGTAGTCATACCTTTGTAATCTGGTTTGTAAGAAACAACTCTATCAGCATTAGCTGAAAAACCACCAGAAGTTAAAATAACTGCTTTTGCGTGGATTTCATACATTCCTTTATGTTTACCGTCAATTACAGCACCATAAACAGCACCTTTATCATCAACTAAAAGTTTTACAGCAGGAGAGTTCACTCTAACATCAAGTTTTGATTTAACTGCATTATCTTTATAAACATTTACAAGGTAGCTGCCAACTGCTGCACCACCTTCTGGAGCATGAAATCTTTTATTAGTTGCACCACCACCAAAGTTTACAGCACTTAATTTAGCACCGATAGAAGTAAGCCATGCCATAGAATCTGCTGAGTTATTTGCAAGAACATGTACTAAATCAGGGTTAGAAAGGTTTTTACCGCCTTTCATAGTATCTTGAAACATTGTTTCTGCATCATCTTCAATGCCTGCCGCTTTTTGGTAAGTAGTACCAGCTGCGTTCATACCACCTGCAGCAAGTTGAGAGTTACCACCTGTAATAGGCATTTTTTCAACTAATATAACATTAGCACCTTTTTCTTGAGCAGTTAAAGCTGAAATAAAACCAGAACCACCTGCACCGATAACTAATACATCAGTTTTTTCAACAATATCAGATTTTGCATTAGTAAAAGAAGCAATATCTAATTTTTTAGGAAGAGGTTTAGCTCCTGCAAAACTGATTTTATTATCAAATGAGTGACAGTTGTTGCAGTACATACTAGATGGTTCATGACCACCGTGGCAAGCAGTACAGTTAATAGTACCTAAGTGGGAAGAGTGTGGGTCGATTTCTAAGTCTTTTGTGTATTCGTTAGAAACTTGTGCTAAATCACCATGGCAAGATACGCAGTATGCATTAACAATGCTTTCAGCATCATCTAAAGTGCCAGCTTCACCGTGGCATTGTGTACATGTGATGCCAAATTGTTTCATATGGTCGCCTGCCATAAACTGAGCTTTATCTCCAGTATTATAAGCTGCATCTTTTTCTTTTTCTAATACATTAACAGTAATAAGTGGGTTTACATTAGGAAGTACCACATCCTGTTGTTCAACTGTAGTAGATTGTGTAGAAGTATTTTCTACTGGTGTAGCATTATCGCTAACTGCTTGATTTACAACTGCTGTTTGATTTTCAGTTGTTTCCGCAGGCTGCTGTTTTTTACAAGCAGCAAATGCAAGCAGTAAAATGCTTAGTAAAATTAAGAACTTTTTACTCATATGTCCCTTTCCTCCAATATATCTTTGACATATGTTATACTTATTTTATACAAAAATCAATAGCATATTTTTAAATTTTAAAGAAATTTTCTAGATATATAACAGTGTTTTATGGCTATTTTGTGCCAACTTCAACAAGTTCAGAATCAAGGATATTTGGCAGTACTTTAGGGTCTATTTCCACAAGCATTCCTTTTCTGCCACCATTAATATAGATTTTATCAAGGTCTAGTATAGATTTTTCAATATAGACTTTCATTTTGATGCGAGTTCCAAAAGGAGAAGTGCCACCTACAAGGTAACCAGAGTGTCTGTTTGCAACTTCTGGGGTACATGGTTTTACTGTTTTTGTATTCATATATCTTGCTAAATTTTTAACAGATACTTCCATATCACCATGCATTAAAACAATAAAGTATTCTTTTCTATCATTTTCCATAATTAGAGTTTTTATAACTTTATGCTCATCAACTCCTAATTCTTTTGATGAAACTTTTGTGCCTCCATGTTCTACATATTTATAAAACATTGGGGTATAGGGTACTTTTTTTTCATTTAGGTATCTAATAGCATTTGTGGAAGGTACTTTATCTTTCATAATTAATAACTGTTATTTAGAAATAGTTTCGTACGTTCATTTTTTGGGTTATTAAATATTTCATCTGGTGTGCCACTTTCTAAGATTTCACCGTCAGACATAAACAATATTTTGGCAGCAACTTCTTTTGCAAAGCCTATTTCATGGGTGACAATAAGCATTGTCATTTTTTCTTCTGCTAATTGCTTCATAGTATATAGCACTTCTTTAGTAATTTCAGGGTCTAATGATGATGTAGGCTCATCAAAAAGCATAATTTCAGGGTTCATCATTAATGCTCTAACTATTGCAACACGCTGTTTTTGACCGCCTGAAAGGCTATCAGGATAAACTTCAGCTTTATCAGCAAGCCCAACTTTTGCAAGCAGTGCCATACTTTTTTCACGAAGATTTATATTGATATCTTTTTTAACAAGTTTTACTGGTTTTTCAAGGTTTTTAATAACTGACATATGAGGGAAAAGATTAAAATGCTGAAATACCATACCCATTTTTAATGTAGCATTTTTAACAACAGAAGCAGGCATATATTTGCCATTTTCAACAAATTTTTCACCATCAATAGCTATTGTGCCGTCATCTATTTTTTCTAAATCAATCAAGCATCTTAAAAGCGTACTTTTACCACTGCCAGAAGAACCAAGTATGGCTATTACATCACCTTTTTCCACATTAAAAGATACATCTTTTAATACCTGCAAATTTCCAAAAGACTTTTTTAAATGGCTTACCTGTATTATGCTCATAATGATTTACTCGTATATCTGAATTTTTTTTCAATTAATCTTAGTACAACAGTAAGTATTAATATTAATAATAGATATAAAATACCTGCCATAACAAAAGGCATAATTGAAACGTGTTTAGAAACGGCAGTTTTTGCAACATAGCTGATTTCTGCAACACCTATAACATAAACAAGTGATGTATCTTTCACTAATGTTATTGCTTCATTACTTAAAGAGGGCAGGCTTACTCTAATCATCTGAGGAATGATTATGTGTATATAAGTTTGCAGTTTATTAAGCCCTAATACTTTTGCTGCTTCAGACTGCCCTTTATCTATAGCTAAAAGACCGCCTCTAAATATTTCAGCAAAGTATGCAGCATAGTTTAATATAAATGCTACTAATGCTGCATTAATTCTATCAAAAGTGATATATGGTGGGATGTGTGGAACTACGAAATATACAAAAAATATTTGTAATATAAGTGGTGTGCCACGCATTACTGTAATATATATATTTATAAGCCAAGTAACAGGCTTGTATGGAGTTTTACCAAGCAGGGTGACAATAAAGCCCAAAGGGATAGATACAGTTATAACCACAACAAATATTAATACCGTAATTTTAGCCCCATCAAGCATAGCTTGGGCTGTTTGTATTAAATAACTGCTATCCACTTTATTTCACCCCGAAATGAATAAATATTTAGTAATTTATTAGTATTTTTTAATTATATCTTCGCCAAACCATTTAACAGAGATTTTAGAAGCTGTACCGTCATCAATAAGTTCATCAATTGCTTTTTCAACTTTGCTTTTTAATTCATCGTTTCCTTTTTTAAATGCAATTGCATAAAATTCTTCATTAAAGTAATCGTTAGATACTTTATATGCACCAGCTTTTTTAGAAAGCATATATCTTGCAACTACTTCGTCCATAATAACAGCATCTATTCTGCCTATATCTAAATCTTGTAATGCTAAAACGTTATTATCGTAAGTAGATTTATTAACTTTTTCATTAACAGGGTCTTTTTCTAAAGCCTGCACAGCTGTAGAGCCTGTTTGAAGCCCAACATTTTTGCCTTCTAAATCAGCTTTTGTATTGATTGTAGAATCAGCTTTTGTGATAATTACCATTTTATTTGCAAGGTATGGTTTAGATAAAGCCATAGCTTCCTGCCTTTCAGGGCTAACACTTAAACCGTTCCAAATGCATGTAATTTTACCAGAATTTAATTCTAATTCTTTTGTGCCCCAGTCAATAGGCTGTAATACAAGTTCCATATTAAGTTTTTTAGTAACTTCTTTTGCTAAATCTATATCAAAACCTATGATTTCGTTGTTATCACCACGGAAACCCATAGGTGGAAAGCTGTCATCTAATCCCATAACAAATTGTGCTTTACCTGTTTCAGAAGCATTATCTGTTTGATTTTTTTTGCACCCAAAAGAAAGGGCAGAAAGTAATACAGTTAAAATGATAAATAGTTTTTTCATCTCTCACCTTTTTAAATTTTCTTTTTTGCATACTTTATCATAATATTAAAAAAATGCAATGAATAATTTATATAAAGACAATATAGAATAATATATCACAACTTTAATGTACTTTTTATTTTAAGGAGGGAATAAAAAATAAAAGTTAAAATTAAGCCATATGGATATGGCGTCTTTAGTAAGCAAGCGAGCATTTATTGCGAGCTTAGCGTATTTTTTTTATTCCAAGGAAGGAATAAAAAATAAAAGTTTAAATTGTAATATATAAATAATTTTGCTATATTTAAAAAAATCTTTTAGGTGAATATATGATAGATATGCAAAGTATAAAATTATTAATGGCAGGTAGAGCAGGGGTTTATGGTTTGCTTGCAGATATTTTTACTGCTCCAACAGATAATGATAATATATATAACTTATGCAAATATTTATATGACTTAACAGAATCTGTGGAAGTTATTGATGAGCAGGAAGAAATATTGCAGGGCTTCAAAGGGCTTGCCACTTGGCATAAAAATGCTTCTCAGGTACAGGCTTCATGGATAGAAGCAAAATTGCAGGAAGAATTTAATTTTATTTTTAAAAATCCAGCAGGCTCAATAGGCATTATTTTTCCTAAAACTGATAATATTGATGAGTTTTATTCTAAATACGGTTACACACCAGAATTTAAAAGTGGTGGCATAAATGAAATGCTTTCTTTTATGAGCTATATGTCAATAGAAACAGCAAAACAGGAAAATCTAGAGCAAGTTTCAGAATATGCAATAGCTCAGCTTTTATTTTTAGATACTTTTATAATGCCTTATGTTTCAGGCTTTTGTGAAGCCTTATATGAAGTAAGCCCAAATTATGGTATATTTCAATATATTGCAGTAATTCTCCATGGCTATTTAATGCTTGATGAGCCAACGCTTAAATATTTTTAATTGAGTAATCCTTTATCCATATAATATCGCATGGCCCCAGGGTGTATTGGGGCTGTGTTATATTGCAGCATTTCTTTAATATCTAAGTTTTTAAAAGCAGGGTGCAGCCTTTTTAAAACATTAATATTTTCTACAATCTCTTTTGCCATAATATATGCAGCGTAATTTGATGTTTTGCTTGATGTTACAAGGCAAGTCATAACGCTAACAGTCTTTGTGTTATTTGGATTATAAGCTTTTGGATAAACTGATTTATCCTGCACTGTAATTTTATATTTTGGGTATTGTAGAAATAGTTTGTTTACTCCTGTAATATCAACTAAGCGAATAGGTGTTGTTTCTGATAAAAGCTTTATAACAGGTAAAGGCACAATTGATGTAATAAAAAAACCGTCAAGCCTGCCATCCTGCATTTTTACAACTATTTCTTGAAGTGAAGTGCTTGTATTATCATAATTTACAGTATAATTATCAAGCCCGTAGGAGCTTAATATAAGCTGACTGTTTAAATATGTGCCTTCACCAATAAAACCAATATTAATATTTTTATCTTTTAAATCCATAATTGTTTTGATTTTGGAAGCTTCCCGTACTATTAACTGCATATATGCTGGGCTTATACTTATTATAGAGCGTAAATCATACTGTGGAGCACCAGCCCATTCACCAAGCCCTTTATAAGCACGGTATTCCACATCAGCAGAAACCACACCAAACATTAGTTCGCCATTAATAACACTGTCTATATTATAAATATCGCCTTCTGTGGTAATAACATTTGGAGTTAATTTATGAACTTTTGAATTTATGTTTAAGATTTTACCAATAGATGTGCCAATAGGGTACAAACCACTTTTATTATCACCTGTGCCTATATTTACAGGGATTACTTTATTTTGAGCAAAACAAGTAAATGCAGATAAAAGTATTAGCAAAAAGGTTATATATATTAATTTTTTCATACTATCTCCGCATATATTATATGAAATATATTTCTTAAAATCAAGAATTATTAATTTTACTTGAGATTTTAATTAAATTTTATATAATATTATCAAATCATTATAAGGGTGTACTATGTCGGCAGATAAACTTCCAAAAGCAGTAAAATATGAAAATGGTGAATTAATATTTTTAGACCAGACAAAGCTTCCATTAGAGCTTGTATATGAAAAGCAGGAAACTTTAGAGCAGGTATATATTTCTATAAAACAACTAAAAGTTCGCGGTGCTCCTGCAATAGGTATTGCTGGTGCTTTTGGGCTTTTAATATCTATGAAAAACTATTTAGAGAAATCTGTTGATGAATTTTTTAAAACTTTAAAATCTAACGGTGAATATTTAATATCTTCACGCCCAACAGCAGTTAATCTTTCATGGGCCATAAAAAGAGTTATAAAAAAAGCAGAAAATTCTTTAAATCATACTGTGGAAGATATATTTAAAATTATAGAGCAGGAAGCAATAGATATTTATAATGAAGATAAAAATATTTGCCACAACATAGGAAATTATGGTGAAAAATTAATTTTTGATGGTATGGGGATTTTAACTCATTGTAATGCAGGAGCGTTGGCAGTATCAGAACTAGGCACAGCTTTAGCCCCAATTTATAAAGCATTAGATAATGGCAAAAAATTTAGAGTATATGCTGATGAAACAAGGCCATTATTACAAGGGGCAAGGCTTACAAGTTATGAGCTTTATTCTGCTGGAGTGGATGTTACATTAATATGTGATAATATGGCAGCTTATGCTATGAGTAAAGGGCTTATTAATATGGTAATAGTTGGCTGTGACAGGGTTGCTGCTAATGGAGATACTGCAAATAAAATAGGCACAATGAATGTGGCAATACTTGCAAAGCATTTCAATATTCCTTTTTATGTTGCATGCCCTTCATCTACTTTTGATAATATGACGCTAACTGGAAAAGATATTGTAATAGAAGAGAGAGATAAAAAAGAAGTAACGCACTTTTCTTCATGCCAGACAGCACCTGATGATGTAAAAGTACTAAACCCAGCATTTGATGTTACACCAAATGAATTAATCACAGGCTTTATTACAGAATATGGTATTATAAAACCACCATTTGTGATTAATTTAGAAAAAACATTACATAAAAGGTAAGTAATATGATAGAAAAATATAAGCAGGATATATGTGAAATAGGCAGAAGAATGTATGCAAGGGAGCTTGTTGCTGCAAATGACGGCAATATTTCTATAAAAGTGGAAGAAAATAAACTGCTTATTACACCAACTATGATGAGTAAAGGCTATATGGTGGAAGATGATATAATCTTAATAGATTATGAAGGAAATGTTTTAATGGGCAGTAAAAAGCCATCATCAGAATACCTGCTTCACACTACAGTATATAAAAGCAGGCAGGATATAAATGCAATAGTCCATGCTCACCCTGTAACAGTTTCTGCTTTTGCCATATGCAGCCGCCCTGTAGATATGCGTTATATGCCTGAAGCAATTATGAGTCTTGGTGTTTTTCCTGTGGCAGAATATGCCCGCCCTGGTACAAAAGAATTGGCACAATCTATTATGCCATATATTAATGACCATAATGGCTGTATTTTAGCAAACCATGGAGCTGTTAGCTGGGCAAAGGATATATACTCTGCTTATTACATAATGGAGCAGCTTGAGTTTTACTGCAAAACATCATTAATAGCAGAGCATATGGGTAACCCTAAAATTATCCCTTAACTGATTTTAAAAATTCTTCTGTTAAAGTTTTATCATATTTTACAAACTCATTCATAATGCCTGCAACAGCATAATAAAGGTTATTATCAACCTGCGTAATCTGTTCTTTTAAGTGCATTGTAAATTCATTTATCCAAGTAAGAATATGAGCTTGTAAAAAATTATACTGTTCTTGCAAAAGATTTGCTACTTTATCATAATTTTCTTCTTCTAAAAATTTTATAAGCAGAGCATTAAGCTGTTGCAGATAAAGCATTTCAATACTAACATGGTCAGCAGGCAGCGTATTATCTTCAGGTGGAGTAAAATTATTTACTTCATAAATATTTATAATTTTATCTTTTTCGCGTATCTGCATATTATTACTCAAAAAATATTCTGAAGCAGTGCAAGGAATAGCATAAGTTGTATCAAGAAAAAGCTCTGTAAAAATATCCTGCTGAAGTTCTAAAAAATCTTCTAAAGCATCTTCATCTTGATTTTGTTCGCAGGTATTGTAATTTTTTAAAATATTAATACATAAGCTGTAATCATTTATTAATATATGTTTTTTAAGTTCTTCAAAATAAGGGATTAATTTTGCGGTAGTACCTATAAAATTCATATCGGGAAATGTATAAAATACTTTGAAAAAATAATTATAAAAATTTGTTTTTATAACACCAGCAGAATGCATATTATCTTTTAAAGTATTACTTATGTTGCTCATTCTTCACCTCTAAAAAACTAATACTTATACTATTATAGCAAAATATTTATAATTATCTAGCTTTTTTTATTGAGTTGTTTTATTCTATTATTATATTAATAGAATTGGTGAAGTTTATGTTAAAAATTGGGTTTATGGATTACGCAAACGTATATCCTATATTTTACTATTTATTACAGGATAAAAATATTGAATATATAAAGGGAGTGCCTTCAGAATTAAACAAGGCTATGAGGCAGGGGCTTATAGATGTATCGCCTGCTTCAAGTATTGAATTTGCAAGAAATCATGACCTTTATAATGTGCATAATAAAATATGTGTTTCTTCTATTGGAGCAGTGAAAAGTGTAAATTTATACAGCAATTATAAGGCAGAAGAATTAAATGGTAAAAAAATATATTTTACAAAAGATTCAAATACTTCAACAGTATTATGCCGTATTGTGCTTGAAAAATTTTATAATGTGAAGCCTATTTATGTAGATGATGAAAACAATGCAGATGCTTCACTTTTAATAGGTGATAAAGCACTTTTTGCTTACTATAATTCTTCAGCTCCTTATATAATTGATTTAGGAAAAGAATGGTATAATTTCACAAAACTTCCCTTTGTTTTTGCATTATGGATTATTAAAAAATCAGCAGAAAAAGATGAATATTATCACACATTAATAGAAAATATTACAAAATATGGTATGCTTTTTCCAAAAGATATTGAAAACCTTGCTCCAAAATATTTAGAAAGGGGCTATACTTTAGAGCAAATAGAAGACTACTGGAATACAATAGTATATGAAATGACTGATGAACATAAAAAAGGGCTGTCACTTTTTTATAACCTTGCCTATGAGCTTGGCGAAACAAAAGATAATGGGGCAGATTATATTGACAACGCTTTTATAAAACAAATATTATGATTTACTTTTTTTGGTAAAATCAGCCCTGACTATAACAGCCTGAGTTTTTTCTTTAGGTTTATTTGGCATGGCAGGGTATTTATTTATTTTAAGAACATTTTCTTCATTGCTTTCATAATAAGGAAAATTAAAAATACATAAAGGCTTATGCAGGTCATTTAAAACAGCATCAACTGCTTCATAAGGAATAAACACATCTTCCCATACGCCATTAAAGCGAAGTTTTGCAAAAATATATTCATCCTCCATTCTAAATTCAGAGCAAGAAGCAGAGCCAATAGCAAGCACAATACCATTATTTTTTTCGCTGTTAATAAGCCCACGTTCTCCAACAACAAGCTTTGGGTGTGGCAGTGAGTGAATATATATTTTTCCAAATTCTTCCATAGCAGCATTAATAGTAGTTTTTTTAAGTTTATTCATGGGCTAATCCTTAACGTACTGGATTGTGGCATTTATATCCATTACTAAATACTGGTTTTTTCTGGCAGCATACTTCAATACCATTACTACATCTATCGGCAAAAATACATTTTTCATTAAATAAAAAATTATTTTTTTCAATAAAACCTTTTATAGTAGTTAATTCATCTTTACTGCCAATTTGTGCTATACAGTTTTTTAAAGCGTGCGTATATGGATGTTTTTCATATCCTGAAGCTAAATCATTAGCAGAAACTATCTCCATAAGTTCTCCAGAATAAAGCACAGCAATATTATTACAAATGGAAGCAAGTAAAGCTAAATCATGAGAGATAAAAAGAGTAGTAAGATTTTTTTCTTTATTAAGCTTTTGTATTAATTTTATTATTTGAGCCTGTATGGTAACATCTAAAGCTGTAGTTGGTTCATCTGCTATTAATAAATCAGGGTTTGTGGCAAGTGCCATAGCTATCATTACACGCTGATTCATCCCACCTGAGAGCTGATGAGGGTAGCTTTGAAGCCTTTCTTCTGGCATATCTATTTCCACATCTTTTAAAAGTGAAACTGCCATATTGTAAGCATCTTTTTTACTTATTTTTTTATTATGAAGTTTTATAGTTTCTATTAACTGCCTGCCAATAGTCATCACAGGGTTTAGGGCACTTTGTGGGTTTTGAAATATCATTGATACTTTTTTGCCTCTAATAAGGCTTAAGCTTTCTTTACTATCTACACAAATATTATCAACAATAATCTCACCAGCAGTTTTATAAATTGGTGCTTTATTTAAGCCTAAAATACATTTTGCAAAAACACTTTTACCAGAGCCAGATTCGCCAGCTAAGCCAAATATCTCACCTTTATTAATATGAATAGAAAAATCTCTTAATATATAAAAATATTCTTTATTAGATTTTAATTCAACTGTTAAATTATTAACTTGTAACATTATTTAGTCCTGTAAATTTATACCATATATTATATTTTGATTTTAAAAAATGCAATAAATTTAATTAATAAGTAAATCAATAATTTTTTTACTTTCTTCTTCTGTCAGCTCAATTTTAGGCATGGTGGCGTTTTTTTTCAAACTTCTTGGGTTTAAAAGCCACTGTTTTAAATTATCTTTATTCCAGCTTTTTCCATTTAAGTATTCAGGATATGTACTTTTTAAACTGCTTAAATTTGGGGCACTATCAAAATAGCCTAATGCACCAATACTTGTTAATGCTTTATGGCAGCTGCCACATTTATTATTAAATAAATCAGATGAATTTTCGTTGTTATTAAGGCGTACAATTTGAGTAATAGATTTTACTTCTGTATTAATAGTATAATGATACAGCCCTGTTATTAAATACCTGTAATCTTCATCGCTGAACTTAAATTTTGGCATATTTACAACTGGTTCTTTTATAGCTTTTATAATTTCATCTGTTGATAATCTTTTTACAGCAGAGTTTAAATCAGTTGCATAAGCTGCCCCAGTATTTCCAATTTTATGGCACCTTGTGCAGTTTGCTTCATTTATTAATTTTAT
The DNA here is from genome assembly GCA_944324495.1 of uncultured Mucispirillum sp. Taxonomy (GTDB): domain Bacteria; phylum Chrysiogenota; class Deferribacteres; order Deferribacterales; family Mucispirillaceae; genus Mucispirillum. Next base: position 80,949 of record CALUWN010000001.1, read on the forward strand.
ACCTTTTTGGGTTATAGTGCTTTTTTCATTATTAAATTCTGCATATTCGCCTTTAATAAGTTTATAATGGGCAATATCTTGACGTGTTGTTGTATCATTTCCCCTGTGGCAGATTATGCAGTTGTTACCTTTTTCCACACATATATTTTCATGGCAGGAAATACATCTGTTTTCCCCATAAGAATATGTGTATGAAAAAATAATAAGTAAAATTAAAAACCTAATAACCAATATTCTTTCCTAAAAAAATATGCAATAATAGTTAATGTTATAATAATAAATAAGATTATAGTAGTTAAAATATTTATAACTTTATAACTTTTATGAAACCATATGGCATTTTCTGGCACTTTTTTTATAAAAAAGGGCATAACCATATAGATTATAAAAAATAAAATTATTAAATAAATATAATAACTTCCATAGGAAGCAAGCTCTTGAGTCCATAATAAAAACCATGCAGATTTAGATGGGTTAGGGGCGTTATATGGCTCTGCTTTTTCCTCCAGTGGTGCATCAAAAAAATATGCTCCAATAAGTATAAAAATAATCATTATAATAGATGATATTTTTATAATCTTAAAAAAGTAGGGGTCTGATTTTATATATTTATCTTTATTATTTTCTATCATAAATAAGGTAAAACCCCCTTATCACGCCGTACTCTAAAAAAATGTATAAAAGAAAGTATAATAATACTTACAGGCAAAATTATAATATGCAGTGCATAAAACCTAATTAAAGTAAGCCTGCCGCCTACACCGTCAGGGATTAATATATTATATATATAATCACCAAAAGGGAGTATTTTAATTAATTCTGCCCCTGTTTGTGTTGCCCAAAAAGCAAGCTGGTCCATTGGTAAAAGATAGCCAGTGTAACCTGTAAAAATACTAAAAAAAAGTAGAAAAAGCCCTATAACCCAGTTGTATTTTCTGCTTAAAAAAGCACCTGTATATATAACCCTTAAAATATGTAAAAAAATTAAAACTAAAAATGTGTTGCTTGCAAACCTGTGCAGGTTTCTTATATATTTTCCACCTGATACATTTTCTTCTATAAATATTATTGAATTATAAGCATTATTTGGCTCTGGAGTGTAATATAAGGCCAGTAAAATTCCAGAAATAATTAAGATTAAAAATGCAGTAAAAGAAAGACCACCAAGGCATAAAGTATATGTAAATTTAAGATTTTTTTTAATTGTAACCCTTGGGAATAAGTGTTTTATAAATTCTTTAAACATAGCTATAAATGTATTATAATATTATTATTTTGTATAGTATAGTCTATATGTTTTAAAGGTTTTAATGCAGGGCCTTTTAAAACATTTCCTTGTAAATCAAAGGTACTGCCATGGCATGGGCATATAAATTTATCATTTTCCACATTTAATACGCAGCCTAAATGGGTGCAGGCAATACTTAAAACTGTAATACCTTCTTTACCGTTTAATATACCTATTTGTTTATCTTTAATTAAATAGGCACTATTAAGGGGCAGTTTATCTACAGGTATAGTTATAACCTTATCTTTTTTTACTTTTGGTGTCAAGTATTTATAAAGTAATACAAAAGGCGTGAGCCATAAAAGCTTAAGCAAATCACGCCTTTTGATATTTTTTTTAAGAAAATTCATTCTTTTACTAAATTTGACACACTATTTTACAAACATACCGGGATGTTTTTTCTTAGCGTGTTCTAAATCATCTTTACCATCTCTAAACATAGCATTGTAACCTGCTTTATTAACAGGGTGGATAGCTAAGTAGATATGTATAATCAAGAAGATTACAAATACTGTAAAGCCAATATCATGAAGTAGACGCATAATGCTTACAGTTGTAGAATCAAGAGATACCCTAAACCATAAGAATAAGCCACTGATAATCATAATTAAGCCAAATACGATTACAGCAAGCCCTGCAGCAATCTGCCCAAAGTTATATTTGCCTGCTCGTTTTGGATATGAAAAATCAATATACATAGTTTTCATATCAGCAAGCTCTTCAGTTACGTATGTTTTCCATGATTCATCTTTTCTTTTTCTAAAGGCTAAATGCCATTTTTTGAAAATCATAGAAAAAGTAAAAGGTATGCTTAAAGCTATCCATAACATAGCTGTTATTCTATGAAGTGCTCTGCATATTTCAATACCAACATAAGTTGGTTCTGCTGTAGAATAAAATACAGATATAGGCACACCAATAAGATAAGCTATCCATGAAAATGAGTGGGAAAGTATTGGAAGCCCTGTAAAAATAAATATCATCATAAAATGGATAACATGCTTATGGTACCACATTTGCATATTTGAAAATAATGTAATTTTTTCATTTGAGTTACTCATTTTCATTCTCCTTATGTTCATCTTTGCCAGATAATTTCACAGCTGAATAAACAGCATGCCCTGCTACAGCAGCAGCGGTACCAATAATAGCAGCAGTGCCTATTACTTTTGTGATTTCTCTACCACCTGCAACACCACTGGATGGGTCTGCAGGAAGCAGATAATCATCCCTGTTTTCAACAGGTGCAATAGTCATATATGAAAGAGTGCCTACTGTATCATTAACTTTATCAGCCCCATATACAAAGTATTCTTTATTAAATACTTTTGAGTAATGCTCAGCTCTTTTTCTAGCTTCAGATATAACTTCTTCTTGTTTGCCAGAAAAGATTGCAACAGAAGGGCAGGCAACAGCACAAGCTGTCTGCATACCAGCAGTCAACCTGTCGTGGCACATAGTACATTTATATGTTTTGCCTGTATCTTTAGAAAATACTGGTACATCGTAAGGGCATACGTCTTTACAAGCCTGACAGCCAACGCATCTTTCTTGATTAATTACAACAGCACCAGTTTCTTTTTTAGAAATAGCAAGGGCAGGGCATATTTCCATACATTTTGGGTTATCACAATGCTGGCAGTGTTTAAAAGCTGCTATTTGTGATACATTAGGAAATTTACCTTTTTCATTAACTTCCACTCTTAAATAATTTAAATGTGGCTGTTCTTCTACCATAGATTTTTCTACAGTATAATTATAGTCCCTTTGAAGTCTCATTCTATTTTCAGTGGAACAGCTTATAACACAGGCAAAGCATTTTATACATGATTGAGTATCATAGCAAACTGCCATTTTATCGTAACTCATTTTGCCCTCCTTATTTTAACAATAAAATCTTGTGATGGTGCAGAAGCTTCAACAGGCATAAAGTTTAAGTTACCAATATGGTTAGGGTTAAAGCCAATAGGGGAAGCAACACTTAATTTATCAGCAAGTTTTCTGTAAAGCCCGTTACCAACGCCGTAAAATGAAAAAAGAGTGTGAGGTTCAACAGTTTCAGATAACTGAACTTCTGCTTTAACCACTAAAGACGGCTCTTCAATATTAAATATTTCTATTAAATCGCCACTTTTTAAGCCTAAAGCATTACCTCTATCAGTATTAATAAATACAGCAGAGTAGTTTAATTTTGCACCCACATTCCTTAAAAGAATATTGTTTCTTGTTTGAGCTCCAGTAAAAGAACTAAGTGGTGAAAAGCCTGTTATAGGTACAAACTCATCATTATCAAGTTTTTCTTTTAATGTTTGATAATATGTAGGAGGGCAGCTAAAGAGCGGGTCAAAGTATTTAGCATCATTTTCTCTGCCTTGGTTTAAAAGTTCCTCATGCCATTTTGCCATAAAAAGTGAATAAACTTCTAATTTTCCAGAAGGAGTTGGTTTATTCATAGGCTTAACTGGGGCAGGAACACCGCACCATACGCCGTCTTCAATTAATTTTCTTCTTGAGAAAATAGCAGCATCTGCTTCATCAAGCTCAAGGTTTTCAAGCTGATAATCAACTATATATTTTACACCGCCTGCTTCAAAGTCACCAAAATATGAATAGTATTCATCATCAGAAAAGATTCTTTTAGCAATAGCAAGCATAATCCAGTAACCATTGCGTGTTTCAAACATAGGGTCTATCACTTGGTCATGCACGGTAATCACAGGAAATGTGGCTTTATATTGACCAAATAATGGTTCAGATCTTTCTAAAAATGTGGTATCTGGTAATATAACATCAGCATAAAGAAGCGATTCATTCCAAAATGGTGAAATAGCTGCAACCATTTCCATTTTCTCTAATGCTTTTGCCATTTTATGACCACCAACGCTGCCACCAACTGGGTTTTGACCATTTAAAAATGCCATACGCAGTTTATATGGTTCTTCTGTTTCCACAGCTAATGGGAAAGTTCTTCTCATATTATATGGGTCGCAGAGCTCAAAACCTTCTACATTTTCTTTATACCACATATTAACAGAGATTTCGTTGCTGTCAGAATAATCAAAAGGGGAATATAAATAAGCATATCTGCCATATATTAAGCCACCTTTTCTACCATAAACACCTAAAAGGCCATTAATAACAGATATTAATTGTTTTTCATGGAGTGAGTTGTAATACCTTGTAGCACGGTATCCTCTTTCTAAAAAGCAGGCAGGTCTAGTATCGTTTAAATCTTTTGCCAGTTTTTGAATCTGCTCAACAGAAATACCACTTTTTTCAGCAGCTTTTTCAATAGGGAAAGCATTACAGGAATCTATAAGCATTTGAAGTGCAGTTTTAGCTTTTACGCCATCCACATTATATTCACCATAAAGGGCAGGGCTTTCAGCTTCAGACTTCATCACTGCTGAATTTGTAGCAGTATCATATACTTGATAATCTGGGTCATTTTCATCATCACCCTCTTGCAGATATACAGGCTGTAGAGTTTCTGCATTTATAAGCATATCAGCATTTGTATATTCTTTTAAAAATTCTTCATCGTAATATTTATTTTTAAAAAGTTCTCCAGCAAGTCCAACTAAAAATGCCACATCACCACCGGGAATAACTGGCAGCCATTCTGTATCTGTTTCACCAACCCCTAATGATTTTTTAGGGTCAACAAGTACAGTTTTCATACCATTTTTTCTACCCCTGCCAAACATACCGCCCCAAGGGAATGCAACTAAGCCACCAACAGGGTTTCTTCCTATTAATACAGCAAGTTTAGCGTTTTCATAATCACCCATAACAGATGAGTTACCTTGACGTGGTTCTTCACCACCGCCACCAAATACACTACCTAAACCTAACTGGTTTGTAGAGCCAAAGCAGGTATCACCATATGAAAAAAGGTTATCAGTTCCATAAAGGTTAAAAATAGTATCATCAAGTAAAGATGCACTATTAAACCTAGGAAAATATGCAACGGAATGTGGTTCACCTTCTTCCCTTAATTGCAGCATTTTATTGCCAATTAAATCAAGTGCTTCATTCCAAGATGCACTTCTAAATTCGCCGCTTCCACGTTTACCTGTTCTAATAAGTGGAGTTTTAATTCTTTGTGGGTCATATAATGCAGCAGTAGCTGCTCTACCTCTACCACATATTGATGGGTATGGTGTGTTTGGGTTAGCATCTAACCTTACAAGCCTGCCATCTCTAGTATAAGCCACCATTGGACAATTTTGAGCACACATACGGCATGTAAGGTAAGTTTTATTTTCAACACCAAAATCAGCCGAAGTGATTTCCCTTGCTTCAGTTTTTAATGGACTACCAGTAAATACTGCAGCCCCTGCAAGACCAGCTACTGAAGTTTTCATAAAATTTCTTCGAGTAAGCTTCATCTTAGCCCTCCTCATTTTGCTTCTTTAGATGTTATTTTTGTTAATATAACATCCATATTTCTTTATGTACTACATATATATTTTTTTTGCAAGTAAAAAATTAATAGTGTTTTATTTTTTTAAATATTTAAAAATTTATAGTATAAAATATAGGAAAATAAATTTATTCTCATAGTAAAAAGGTAGTAATACGATTATTATAAATTCAAGTAAAATTATAATTTTAAGCACTTATATATATTTTATAATACTGTTTTAAATTATAAGATAAAATAAAAAATAATTCTTGCAATTTTTTTAAAAAAATAGTAATATACTTTTTATAATACTGGAATATACAGATGTAAGGTATTATGCATATAAACAGGAGGAGATATGTTTACAAAAATCTATACTAAATCATTAGTATTATTAAAGCTTGTTTTAGTAACTGCTTTAGTAACATTGGCATTTGCTGCTTGTAAAAAACAATCACCAGATGCTGCCCAAAATAATACAGCTGTTATTCAGGCTGAAAAGCCGGGCTCTGCACTTATTGAAGCAGATGTTTTAAAAAAGTATATTGATAATGGCTATAAAACAGATGACGGTAAAAAAGTACTTATTCTTCATGTAACACTTCAAAATGGTACAGTGCCAGAAACTACTATAAAAGGTGCTTATCCTTTTAGTCAGGAAGAATATTTAATGGAAAAAAGAAGTGATGGTGTTGCACCAAACGGTGCTATGGTTGCAAGTGGTGCTAAGGTTGATAAGTTTTTATCTAAATACGGCGTTGATAAAGATACTGTAATAGTACTTACAAGCCACGACTTAACTAACCAAATGATATATAGAACTTTCTGGGCTTTAAAATACTGGGGCTTTACAAACGATAATTTAAAAGTATTAAACGGTGCTAACTATTATTTCTTTAATCAGTTTGCAAAAGATAATAATATTGCAAATATTGATACTTATAAAGCAGCTCCAGCAGATATTGCTTCTATTAAGCCGACAACATTTTCTGTAAAAGATTTACCTGCTAATAATATTGATTTATTACGTGCTCCATTTGGTGAAGTATTAGAATATGTAAAAGCTGGTAAATTAAAATCAGATGCTTCTGGTGAAGTGGCAGTATTTTCTACAATTGATGCAAAAATCCCTGTAAAATCAAATGGTGAAGTTGTTACATATACTATATATAATAATAATGCAGTAGATGGCAGAATAAAAGGTGCTACTCAGTTTGCATTTGAACCAATAGAGCAGGGTGGCTATGCTACACACTGGGCAATGTATCTTGATGCAGAACTTTCAAAAGACGGTAAATATACAATCACTGGTGGCAAAGGTACATTTAAAACTCCAGAACAGATTAAAGGTTTTGTAAAAGGTTTCACTGAAAATGACGGTAAAACTACTAACCCATCATCATTTTTTGCAAACCTTGATAAAGACCCAAATAAAAGACTTATGTTTCACTGCTACACAGGCAGAACTACTGCTCCACACTGGTTTATATTCAGGGAAATATTAGGCTATAAAAATGCTGCTATTTATGACGGTTCTTGGCAGGAATGGAGCTCATATTCAGTTTACTATCCACAGGATGCAGCAAATGCACCATATGCAAGAGTGTTAGTTGGTGAAGATGACCCAAATACATACGATAACCAAAATACAGACTACATTTATTATAATGGTGAAAAATTTGTATTATCTGACGGAAAAACAGAACCATCACTTGAAAGGGAAGAAATTAAAAACTTCTTAGATAAATGGGATGTTACAAAATATACTGATTTTGCTACATTAGGTGTAGAATCATACTATGAAGATGAAGAAGTAACATTTTACCCATTAAGTAATGGTAATATAGATACTTTATATATTGGTGACGGTAAAGAAATCAATAAAGAAGATAAAGAATATAAAGGTATGTAAAACAAAAGGGGAGTAAAATGAGCAGAACCCTATTTATTTGTCAATAAATGGGGTTCGCCTCAAAAGCTCCCCTTATGTATTTTTTAATTCATCATAAAATTCTTTCATTAGTTCTGTATCATATTTTACATAGTGTTTCATTATTATTGCAACAGAAGCATAAAGGCTTGAATTTAAAGTGGATGCCTTTTCATATACTGCATTTGAAAATAAATCTATCCAAACTAAAATATGTTTTTCTGCAAACTCTATTTGGTCTTCTACGGTAGCTAATGTAAGGTTATAGTCTTTATCATCAACAAGTTTGCCAGTTAAATCACTTAATTTTTGCATATAAAGCATTTCTACACTAATATAATCTTCTGGTGATTTAATGTTTTCTGGCATTTGAAAATCTCTTGTTTTATATATGGCTTTTACTTTTTGCCATTCTTCCCCTTTTAATAAACCATCGCTTGATAAATATGATGAGGCAGAAGCAGGTACATTTCCCATACCACTTAAAAAAAGTGCAGTAAATTCAATATTTAACCTTTGAAGAAAATCTTCTTTATTTGTAAGATTTTTTTCGTTTTCAACATATTTTTCAAATAAATCGCAGGCATTATTATATTCTTCATCTTCAATATATTCTTTTAAATCTTTAAAGTATGAAAGATATTTTGAAGATACTCCTAAAAATTCTTCTGTTTGAATACCATTGAATATTCTATAAAAATAATTAAAAAAAGCACTTCGTAATATGGAAGCATTTGTTAAATCAACTTGTAATTCTTCGCTAAATGACATAGTAAACTCCCTAAAATTTTTTATAATATACTATTATTTTACTTATTTTACAATATCATTATTTTAATAATAAAAATGTTACAAAAGAAAATATTGACATATTGTATCTGCTTGTATAATAATAAATCATTACCTATAGGTGTTTTATGAAAAATAAAATAACAAATTATGTAATAAGTTTATATGGAATTATTGCTGATAAAATATATATTTGGCATCCTGAAAGTATTGATGAAAGTTTTATTAGTCAATATGCTAAAAGTGGGTATTTAAAGTATAATGAAGAAGGATATAATAATTATGGGAAAGATAAAATCTTTGTAAAGTTAAATAAAGATAAAGATAATTCCCTAATAAATTTAGATAACAATATCCAATATATGAAGTGGAAATATACCAAATCTAGTAAATTTATTGTCTTTAAAGAAACGGCTTCTACAGATATTATAAATGACTTTATTTTTGATATGTTTATATTTTATGCAAACAAATTATATAATATTATTTTAACGGATAAAAATAAATTAATAAAAGAAAGGCAAGATAAATTATATAAATATATAGAGAATAGCAGGCCTAAGGATAAAGATACGGATAGAAATAAGTCTAAAAATGATGATAATACTGAAGAGTTAACATCTGAACAAGCTTATTTAAATACAATAAACCTTTCATTTGAATATTTACGCTTTATGGAAACCGTTTTAAAACGTTTTTTAAATAGGGTAAATCATAGCAATGATAATGAATATTATCCAATAAATGATACATATGATAATGTACTTGATTTAGATAAGCTTGCCATTATGCTTGTATCACTTTTTTATCGTGAACCTAAAATTTTTACTACGCATAAAGATTATCGTACTGCTCTTAGCAGTTTTATTACTAAATATAAAAAATATGATTATAGAAAACAAAATGATTTACTAACTGATAGATATAATTTAATTCTTTTCAGCTTTTTTCATGTATACATTGCAACTGCAAGTGTTAAACCTAAAAATGAGTTTGATAAATTATTTTATTTTTTTAGTATATTAGATATAGATATTCTTCTTGAAAATGAGTATTACAATAGCTTTATGCAAGAATGTATCAAATTATTTTCTTTATTAAATATACATAAATTTATTATTAACCATAAAGAAGATACATTATATGATATTATTAAGGATTTAGAAAATAAAATTACAAAGAATGGACTAACACATCATAATAAGTTGAATTTATATGATTATTACGAAAAAATATTTAATAAGTTTTTAAATAGTTATTCTGATTATGTAGAAGAAATTAATGCAACTATGCATGCTTTTGGTGTACAACGGGAATCAGGAAAATATTTTAATGTTTCTATAAAAAATGTGTTTACAATACCGAATATTAATATTGCATTTTTTCGTGATAAAATAATATATTCTCCAATAAAGGGAAAAGATAATAGAATTGTTATTATACTGCAAGTTTATGATAGTATACAGCAGTCTATAAAAAATATACTGCCAGAGCAAAAAGATGTAGAAATCATAATAATCTTATATAGTTATGAGCAGAAGCAGACAGATTTTGTAATTAATTTAGATGGTTTAGAAAGTGGTCAAAATGATAGATGTACTTTTTTTTGGTATGATGTAAATGATGAAAGTTTAATTAAATTATCCTGCAAATATACTGTAAAAGAATCAATATCCAAATATGGTTTAGCTTATAAATGTGGCACCCCTAGAAATGAACATGATGAAGTATTATATTATCCAGAATACAGCCGTATACATGTAAGCTATAAAAATAAAACAATAATTTTCCTTAATTATAATAAATATCTAAAGTCTGATAATGATTTTAATGCAGATTTAACTCCTGGTAAAATTGTTTTAGCTAATAGGTATACTACTGCATTGTATTCTAAAGGTGGTATTTGCTTATATGGTGGTGCAATGAATGCAAAAGAAGGGCTAAGCACTATTACAAATGGTAAGTTTGAATTAACAATCAATGCTAAGGTTGATGACAAGATATTGTTTGATAAAAATGATATTAATAGTTTAATTTCATATTTACATATCCCAGTAACAGGTGAAATTATAGCTGGTAGTGTTACTTATAAACAAATGAAGGAGATAGTAGATAATAAAGAACAGATAGTAGAATATTTAATATATAAGTTTAATTTTACACCATATGATAAAACATTATCGCTTGTTGGTAAAATATCACTATCTAATAAATATTTTCATAAGATCAAACAACAAGAATCTAAAGATTCTAGTGATAATGATGAAGTTGTCCATAATTACACAAAAGGTATAATTATTAACCATAAAGAAAAAATACAAGGTAAAACAACTAGGAATATTGTTATAAATAATGGTGATTTGCCATTACATTATAATTTTGAATCAACAGTATTAATTGATCATAAAATAGATAAAAATAAAGATAAAGATAAACAACCACAAAATAGTATTACAACATTATCATTAAAAACTACAGCAAAAGATGAAGGGCTTAATGTGGTAGAAGGTATAAAAGAAAACGAGTATATTTTATGGTTATATATGGATAATAATAAGAAAATTTACCCACTTTATAATCCAAACGGTATGCCTGCAATGGGAGATGAAGTATCAATACAAGTTCCTAAAGCGTGGAAAAGAAGTGAGATAATAAACAAACAAATGGAAGTAAAAATATTTCCTTACTCACTTTTTTATAAAGATGCATTAAAAATAAAAGAGCTTTACAGTGTTGAAGCTAATAAAGATAGTAATGAAGAAGATAAATCATATAGAGAACAATATATTAATAACATTATCAAGAAAATAAAAAATTCTAGTTTTGATAATGAAGGTAACCCTCTTTTTAATAAGAGTGCCATATTAAACTTTCCTGAAGATAGTATAGGACTAACAATTAACTCTATAGAAGTATTACAACAAAATTATAATAGTGTTAAAATGTATGCAAAATTTAATAACCCTTATCACATTGACTGTAATGAAATAGAATGGGTTATAATATATCATAAAAAGCAAGATTATGATAAAATAATTAATGCAATACTAAATGACCAAAAAAATAATAAAATACTAACCTTCCTAAAAATTAATAGAAAACTGACCAACCTAAAAATTAGTGCAATTCCAATCGACCAAAATAATAATACAAATAATAGTCCAAATAATACAAAATCAGCAGAAGATATATTAAAGGAGTTTGGAGTTTACTATCAAGCTATAAAAACCATAAAAGGGGAAGTTTTAGAATATAATTTTGATAAAACATATATATTACATTCTGTATTAATTTGTGCCTTTTACAAAGGGCATTTTTATGGTCAACCTAAGTTGTTTGAAATACAGCAGCCAGTATCATTATTTTTTAACGGAAAGAAATTATACATTGAAGATAATATTGATAATAAAATAGCCTATGAATTTGTGGCAAGAAGTGGCCATTCAAAAAGCAGCTTATGGGCAGAAAATAGTAAAAATCAAATATTTGCTGTTGATGACCCATTGTACTCTATATTTAATCCTATGGTTTATCCTATGCTAAATTCTATATTTAAGCCTAAATTTTATTATGATGAACTTTCTTTATGTGTGGAGGAAGGTGAATATTACATAAGTATTCCAGAAACATATATTAAGCAAAATGCTAATAATAAAAATAGTAAAGGCAGCAAAGAAAATAATGATAAATCAAATGAAAATAACTATGTAGATAACGCAAAAGATAACAGCATGGGTAATATAAATGATAAATATATTGCTTTCAAACCCATTTATAGTAATGAAAATGATTATATAAAAGATTATAAAATACATGGTGGTAAAAATTATGAAAGCACATATGGTATAAATTTATATAATAAATATAATGAATTTATAAATTCATTTTATAAGTTGATAAACCAAAAAAATGATGATATTTATATAAAAGATTATGTTGCTCCTATAAAATTGCAAGTATCATATTTTCTTGATATAGATTTAAGAGCAAACCCTTCAAACCCTAATGGAGTTAAATGGCAGTCGCAAAAAAGTAGTACCGGTTGTAAAGATGCTTGTGATAAAATATTAAATAGTGCGGGTATAGAAAGAAGTGGACTAAGATTACTTAACTATGAAAATATCAAGATTAATGAGGGTGATAAAGATACTGTATCTGTATTTATTTTAGCAGTGGAAAAACACCGTGAGTTTAAGTTCAAGCCCGGAACATCAGAAGTAGATAAATCTGGTCCAAAAATTATTGATGATATTAAAGCAAAAGATAGTTCATTTGATGAAACGAAACAAGAAATTTATCTAGAACCAATACCAGAAAACTTACAGTATGCTTTAGAGTATATAGATAGTGAGCTTGAAAAAGGTTATCCAGTGCTTATAGGTGTTGATGAGCGCTTTGATAAGAGAATAAAAGATGACGAAGAACGTTATAATGAGCCAGCCTTTACTACAGACCATTTTGTAGTGATAGTTGGTAGAAAATATGATTCTAAAAGAGTTCCAAAGTATATATTCTATGATGTTAGAACTGCACACGAGAACAAAGGAGCATCAGATGAGAATACCTTACGGGTAGAAGGTAATTTTTTGAAAGGAACATATAATAATTATTTAAGTTATGTTGTAACAGAAGTTAGGCGTAATGTTCGTTAGAAATAATATAACTAGGAGGAATTTATAATGCGAGCAATTTTTTTATCAATATTATTTTTGTTGTTACCACTATTTTATCCAGTAGGCTATAGTGCCTTATGTAAGGATAAGCCACAAGACTTTCCAGATAACCTAACAGGTAAATGGATAAGGTTAGATAATATGATAGTTCCTCATATGGAGATTAGGTATAACCCAGAACATGAATGTAAAGATATGGTTTATAACAATGGATCATCTAAAAAATGCTATACAGCATATAAATTTGCAACAAGTTCAGGTTCAATGGAATTTGATTATGTAGAAATAGATAAAAAGAATAATCAATTTTCATTAAGATATACAGGAACAGAAATGCAACCCGAAGAAGTGGTGCAAGTTTTAAAAAATGGCAAGTATGTCCCATATGATAAGAATGATACCGAGTTATTTCAAGCTTCATATGCAGGTAAATTATCAGGCTATAAATATAAACTGGTTTATGAGAAAGATTTATTAAAAAGAGTAATAATGCGTCCCACATATATCCCTAAGGTAGATGGTTATGAAATTGATGATTATCAGTTAATTTGGTATAATTATTATTACATAGAATTTATTAATCAAATGAATAATACTGATTTCATATCAGTTGCCCCATATTTTCAAGAATATGGTGAAAATGTTAGATATGATGGTCCAGTGTTAGTATTTATAAGGGCAGATAAGTTAAAAGAATATGGTATACCAGTATATGATTATAAATCAGGTAACAAATCATACTTTTACTACAAAAAACCATATTAATTTTTTATAAATACATAAACGAGGGGCTTATAATGCGAGCAATTTTTTTATTAATATTATTTTTGTTGTTACCACTATTTTATCCAGTAAGCTATAGTGCTTTATGTAAGGATAAGCCACAAGACTTTCCAGATAACCTAACAGGTAAATGGATAAGGTTAGATAATATGATAGTTCCTCATATGGAGATTAGGTATAACCCAGAACATGAATGTAAAGATATGGTTTATAACAATGGATCATCTAAAAAATGCTATACAGCATATAAATTTGCAACAAGTTCAGGTTCAATGGAATTTGATTATGTAGAAATAGATAAAAAGAATAATCAATTTTCATTAAGATATACAGGAACAGAAATGCAACCCGAAGAAGTGGTGCAAGTTTTAAAAAATGGTAAGTATGTCCCATATGATAAGAATGATACTGAGTTATTTCAAGCTTCATATGCAGGTAAATTATCAGGCTATAAATATAAACTGGTTTATGAGAAAGACTGGTTAGAAAGAGTAATAATGCGTCCCACATATATTCCTAAGGTAGATGGTTATGAAATTGATGATTATCAGTTAATTTGGTATAATCATTATTACATAGAATTTATTACCCCAGAGAATAATACTGATTTCATAGCAGTTAAACCATTTTTTCAAGAATATGGTGAAAATGCGGAAAATGATAGTCCTACTTTAGTATTTATAAGGGCAGATAAGTTAAAAGACTATGGTATACCAGTATATGATTATAAAGCAGGTAACAAATCATACTTTTACTACAAAAAACCATATTAATGATTAATATTTTTTATGAAAAATTTTTAGATTTTATAAAAATAAATTTTTTTAAAAAAAGTGCTTGACAAATTAAAAAAAATTTGAGATAAAATACTTCCTGTTAATAATAAGGGCCAATAGCTCAGTTTGGTTAGAGCCACCGGCTCATAACCGGTAGGTCCTAGGTTCAAGTCCTAGTTGGCCCATTTAGGGGAGTTTTTACTCCCCTTTTATTTTTTTAGTATAAGAAGGTATTTAGACTTATTTTATGGCAACTACTAACGAAATAATTCATTTTTTAGAGAATGGTTTTGCTGATATCAGTAAACAGTCCAAGTGGGATTTTTCTGGTAAACAGGTTTTCACAGGTGATAAAGAGATTACTAAAATAGCCTTAAGTTTAGATGCAAAATATAATATCATTGAAAAAGCAATTGAAAAGGGGTGTGAGTTATTGATTACTCATCACCCCCTTTTTTTTCACGAGTGCAAAGGTATTGATGTTACTAACCTAAACTATAAGAAAGCTGTTACTGCCATAAAAGGTAATCTAGATATTTTAAGCTATCATACAAATATAGATATTGCAGATAACGGCACAAATGACTATATATGCAGCCTTTTAAATGCTGAAATGGAAAATGGTTATCTAAGTATAGAAGGCGTTGAAGAAGTATATAAATTTGCTGTTTTTACCCCATATGATTATAAAGACCAAGTTTTTAATGCTATTACAAATGCAGGGGCTGGCTCATTATATGGCAATTATTCTTCCTGCGGTTTTATTGCAGAAGGAGCAGGGCTTTTTACTCCTTTAGAAAATGCAAAACCTTTTGTGGGGGAAGTTTTAGAGCCTCAAGTTGTTGATGAAGTAAAAATTGAAACCATAGTACTTAAAAAAGACATTAATAATGTTATAAAAGCTATGAAAGAAGTTCACCCATATGAAGAAGCAGCTTATGATATTATAAAGCTTGAAAACAATCTTCCTTATGGTTTTGGAAGAATTGCCAACCTTAATAAAACATATTCTTTAAAAGAATTTATATCATTTGTAAAAGAAAAGTTAAATATAACTAATATTAATACTAATATGGAAGATACTGCACCATTTAATAAGATAGCAGTATGCACTGGCTCTGCTGCGTCACTTTGGAAAGATGCCTTAAAAAAAGGCGTAAATGTACTTTTAACTGGTGATATGAAATACCATGACGCACTTGATGCTTATGAAAATGGTATATGTATAATAGATGCAGGGCATCAAGGTACAGAAGAAATATATATGAACCATTTATCAGAAATATTAAAAAAACAATTTAATATAGAAGTTATAGTGCTAAAACAAGAAACTCAAATAATTAACTGGGGAGGTAAATAATCAATGCAGGAAACACTAGAACAACTTATTGAACTTCAAAAAATTGACTCAAAAATCGCATCAATTGAGGGGGTAATAAAAAATACTCCGTCACAAATCAAGGCAGTAAAAGAAAAATATGAAAAGGCAACTTCTGGTTATAACAGCATAAAAGAAGCTCTTGATGAAAATAAAAAAAATTACCTTGCTTTAGAAGCAGCATTAAACGAGAAAAAAAACAGCTTAATGAAATCTCAAAACAAACTTTCTTCTGTTCAAAATACTAAAGAATACGAATCTGTTGTTAGAGAACTTGATGTTTTAAAGAAAACTATCACAGATGATGAAAACAAATTAAAAGATATGATGAATGATGATTTCAAATATGAATCAGAGCTTAGCAAAATAGTAGAATTAAAAGAAAGTTTAGAAAAAGAATTAGCAGAAGTTTCATCATCTAAAGCAGATGAAGATAAAGAACTTCATGAAGAACTTGAAAAATTAATTGAAGAAAGGCAGGCACAAGCTTCTAAAATTAAAAAAAGCACATTAATGAAATATGATAGAGTGAGAGCTCACCGTCATAACATAGGTATTGCTTCTGTAAAAGATGAAGTATGTAATGGCTGCTATATGCATATTCCACCACAACTTTATGTGGAAGTAAAAAAGGATACTGATATACATACTTGCCCACACTGCCAAAGGATACTTTACTATATACCTCCAAAACCTGTAGAGTAAAAATTGGGATATTTTATAATAATATAAAAAATTTATAAAGCATACTTGATTTATGACGAATATAATATCATAATAGAGTATGCTTTTTTGTAACAGCATATTATTTTAGCAATTAAATAGAGGTATGGTTTGTTAAAAAGATTACTTTTAGTATCGGCTGTGCTTATCTTTACATTTGGTTGTAGTGAAAAAAGAACAATTGTTAATGATAATGTTACTGCTAATCTTAATATTTCTTCTGTTGCCCAGTCTGAAAATACTGATATTTTAGAAGGTAACGAAAAGTTTTCATCTGGGGATTTTCAAGCAGCTATTAAATCATATGAAAAAGCAGCTACTGAAAATAAAGCAACTGCTCTTTATAATATCGGTGTAAGCTATTATCTTTTAAATAATACGCCAATGGCAGAGTTAAATTTTAGGGAGGCTGTGAAGGCTGACCCTGATTTTACTGAAGCCTTAATGAATTTGATTGCAGTTTTAGCAGAGCAGGGTGGCGATAAAGCCATGGAAGCTGGTTCGTATGTGGAAGAGTATATTAAGAAATCAAACCATTCAGCTTCGGCTTACAGCGGTATTGCAAATGTATATTTAAGTATTAATGATACAGCAAAAGCTATGTATTATTATAGAAAAGCTATGGAGCAGGACGCTTCATCTCCTTTAGTTTTAGAAAACTATGCCAACCTTTTAATTAGTATGGGAGAATATCAAGACGGTATTGATTTATTAGAATCATTACCAACACGTAATTTTTTCATTCATTATAATCTTGCTAATGCTTACCTTGCATTAGGTAATAAAGAAAGTGCATACTCAAATGCTCAGGAAGCACTTTATTCTAACGGTGCTACAGAAACAGGTTATGATAAGCTGGCTGCCATATTTAATACACTGAAAAAATATTCTGATGAGGCTCAAACTCTGCGTATTTTAATCAGCGGAAACGATGAAAGAAGCTATAGAGTACGTTTAATTAAAGCATACCTTTCACTTTCTCAAAATGATAAAGCTTTAGATGAAGTTGATTTATTATTAAAAGAATTTCCAAAGGATGAAGAATTAAGTCTTTTAAAATATAATATTTTAGTTTTTATGGATACTGCTAAAGCAGGGGATTATATTAGAGATTTATATAAAGATTTAAAAACTGATAAAGTGCTTTCATATTATGCAAAACACGTATGTTATTTCAATAAAACACAAAATGAAATACGCCCATATTTACAGGAAAATAAAAATAACGGGTGGTATGCTTTAGCAAGGGCAGTATATGCTTTAAAGCAGGGCAGATATAATGATGCTGAAAATTATTTAAAATCAGCAGGCAGTGAAAATGGTCACGATTATTTTGCATATAATACATTTTTAAATATTAAAAAAAGAGATTTTGCCCGTGCAGCAGAATATGCAGCAAATTTAGATTTATTACAATATGATACTTTTTGGTATAAATTAGTTACTGCGTGGAATTTAAAAGAGCCACAAACAGTGCTTGCAATAGGCGAGGAATATAGAAACAGTTCTTTAATATCTATTCGTCCACCGTCATTTGAGTTTAATATTCGCCCTGTGCTTGATGATATGAGCTTTACATACAGGTTTGATGATAAAAGTATTGATGCAGCTTCTATGCTTGCATACCCTGTATTTATGAAAGTTGATGAAACAGCACAGTTTTTAATAGCAGGCAGAACAACTTTAAAAGAAAGGGATAAAGACAGCGTAACAGGAAAATTAGAAGGCATTAAATTAAATAATGCTGCCATAGATGATTTTGCTGCCTTTAATTTTGATTCGGCACGTGTTAAATTTGAAAAAGCAGCAGATGAGCTTACAAATAATATTATTGTATTATATAACCTTGCACTAACTTATTTTAATTTAGGTGAAAATGATAAGGCAAAAGCCACAATAGATAAAGCCTTTGCTATTGATAAAAATAATGGGTATATACACCTGATTTCTGGTCTTTTAAATTATAGAAAAGGTAATTATCCTGATGCAAAACTTAATTTTGATCAGGCAAAACTTTTTGCTTCAAAAGTAATAGGGGAGCAGCAAAACCCAAAAGATGAAGAAATAATGCTTTTATATCTAGCAGTATTAGCAGGGGACAGAGGCTCTAGGAAAAATGAGGCAGAAAGTATATTTAAAGCTGAAAATAACGGATTTGCAGTTTCTACAGCTCTTTTAATGGATTATTTTGATGATTATGATATTTCAAAATTATCAAACTTAGAAAATTCACCAATATTCCGCGTAAGCCGAGTTAGAAACTTACTATCATTACGCCATACTCCTGTAGAGCAGTATAAGGATGTGGATGATGTTGACAGGTATTATACTTTAGCTTATAAATTTGCAATGCTTCAGCGTGGGGCAGCAAATGCTATACAGTTTAACCAGCGGTTTGCAAAAGATAAAGTTTATTTAAAAGATATGGTTTATTTTTCAATTTTTAAAAATGACAAAAATAATGGCTTGAAATATTTGCAGACTTTATCTAATATGGATTTTAGATATTCTGAGCTTTATAAAGTATCCTTATATTATTTTACATGGCTTAGGGATTTTGTCAACGCAGAGGCATCTTATGGCTCTCTTGATAGGCTTGGTTATATAGACCAGACATCTTTTTATTATGTACTTTTATACTTCCTTGTAAATTTTAATGAAACAAGGTTAAATAATTACTTAAAAATATATAATGATACTTATGGTGCTGATTACAGGTATGATTTAATTACTGCTTTAATGAATTTATACACAAAAAACATTAGCACATTTGATAATATTATAAGAAGGCTCTTAACTCAAGACCCTTATTTATTTGATAAAATGTTTATAGAGGTTAATTTTGAAAAATTTTAGAACAAATATTAATTTTATTATTTTGCATTTTATAATTTTTATACTGCTTATAGTTTATACTATTAATGTTGAAAATAGGCAGACTCAAATGCACGTTATACTTTTATCTGTTGCTATAGTTATATCATTTTTTATGCTTATTTCTTCTTTAATTAAGAAAATTACTGTAACAGATGATAAAATTATTATTAAAACTCTATTAAAAACAACAGTTATAGATATTGATAGTATTAGTTATGGCTATTCTCTTTCTGCTATGGGCAGGTTTGTTTTAATTATTAATGACGGTAACCATACTGCTATGATTTCTTCTTTAATGAATGGGTTTAATGAGCTGGTACAGCTTGTATCAAATAAAATTGATGAAGAAGAAAAGAAAGCCTTTGATATTATTACAGAAGGTTCATTAAAAAGAAAATATACTATTTATATGTTTATAATGGTATTCATTGTTGCTTTATTAATCTATGGCGTTTTAACAAGCTATCACTTATTATAATATATTATTTATTTTGCAGTTGATTTATAAGCTCGTAAGCTTCGTTGCGTTTAAGCCCAAGAGCTTTCATCATTTTTAGTATATCTTTTGATGAAACATTATCACTTAAAAGTTCTGCTATTATCTTATTATAATTTATGTCTATATTATTAGTATTTTCTTCCTGTTCTACAGCGTTATTTGCAACTATTACAAATTCACCTTTTATGGTAATATTTTCAACTTCTTCTTTATTAGTTACAAAAACAGTTTCTTCATACATTTTAGTAGCTTCTCTTATAACAGCAATTGGGGCAGGGAAGTATTCAAGCAGCATAAGAACGGTTTCTTTTACCCTGTATGGTGATTCATAAAAGATTATTGGTGCATTTATTTTTATAAGTTTTTGTATTTCTTTTTCTTTATCACTTTTTTTGTGGGGCAAAAAACCATGAAAATAAAAAGATGAACCGCTAAACCCTGAGGCAATCAAACCATGTATTAACGCAGTAGGTCCTTGAATAATTTCATATTTAATATTATTTTTTATAACTTCCTGCATAATATATGCCCCCGGGTCAGAAATACAGGGCATACCAGCTTCACTTATTAATGCAACATTATCACCATTTAAAAGGCATTCCATTAATGATTTTGAAGCCTGTTTTTCATTATCTTTATAGTATGATTTACAAGGTTTTTTTATATTTAATGAATTAAGAAGGTTAAGGGCAGTTCTAGTATCTTCAGCAAATACCACATCCACTGAAGACAGCGTATCTACTGCCCGTTTTGATAAATCAGATAAGTTTCCAATAGGTGTGCCTATTATATATAACATTAAGCTTTTAACTCTTCATTAATATATTTTTCAGCCATTTTAGCAGCAACAGCACCGTCTGATGCAGCAGTTACTACCTGCATAAGCCCTTTTTTACGCACATCACCAGCTGCAAAAATACCTGCTACATTTGTTTTTGTATCTTCGCCTGCCATTATAAAGCCACCATTTGTAAGCTCTAAAAGGTCAGTAAAAATGTCAGTATTAGCATCCCAGCCTATAAATTCAAATATACCGTCACATTTATATTCTATGATTTCACCAGTTTCTTTATTTTCTAATTTTACACCTGTTACAGTATTTTCTCCAAGAACTTCATTTACTACATATGGAGTCATAAAATGAATTTTATCGTTTTCCTTTGCACGCTGTTGTATGATTTTTGCTGCACGAAATTCATTTCTTCTATGAACTATTGTAACTTTTGAAGCAAATTTTGTTAAATATATTCCTTCTTCTAAAGCAGAATCACCACCACCAATAACTATAACTTCCTTATTTCTAAAAAAGCCACCATCACAAGTAGCACAAAAAGAAATACCCCTGCCAATGAAGTTTTGTTCATTTTTTGCTTCTGTTTTTTTAGGTTTTGAACCAGTTGCAATAATTAATGCTTTACATTTTATTTTTCTGCCGTCTTCTAAAATAATAGTTTTCCATACACCTTCATCTATAACTTCTACGCAGTTTCCCTGCCTTAATATTGCACCAAATTTTTGGGCGTGTTTCACAAACATATCAGTTATTTCATGACCTAATACAGGCTCAGTAAAACCCGGATAATTTTCAATATGCTCAGTAATAGCCATATTACCGCCGGGGAAGTTTTTCTCTAAAATAAGTACAGAAAGGGCATCCCTTGCAGCATACATTCCAGCAGAGCACCCTGCAGGTCCACCGCCTAATATGATTACATCATAGCTTTCTGCCAAGTCCTTGTTAAAAAAGTTTTCCATTAATCCCTCCATAGTATCTGCTGTACTTTATCAGCACTGCCTATTTTTGTTTCGTAAATCACTCTATTATCAGAGCTAATTACATACAAATGAGGCCAGCTTCTTATCCCATAATCTTTACCAGCTTTTTTAGTATCAGCAGCAAACATTATATTTTTGTAATTTTTATAATCTTCTTCCCCTAAAAGATTATTTAATTCCTCAACTGTATCATAACCCTGTGTAATAACTATCACTTGAGCAAGCCCTTTATCCTGCAATATTTTAAAGGCAGAAAGAGCACGCCTGTATGTAGTATTAATCACATAGTTAGAAAAAAAAGTGTGTTTTTTATAAAAAATCACTACTTTTGGGCTTAATATTTCATTCATTGTAAAACTTTCCCCATTATAAGCATAAAGTGTAAGCTCTGGAGCATCCATACCAGTTTCTAGTGGATTATTAAGCCTGTATATATTTAATGCAGCAAAAGCTATTGCCACAAGGGCAAAAATATAAATATTTTTGCCCGCAAAAATTCTTTTAAAATAAGGCTGTCTGTTTTCAAAAGCCATTATTTTTGAAGTCCTTTTAAGGCTTCATTAATTTTTTCAAGCCTTGCCGTTGCTTCTTCATATGTTTTCTTATCTTTTTCTATAACATTAGCTGGTGCTTTTGCAAGGTAGCCTTGGTTTTGCAGTTTTCCACCATATAATTTAACATCTTTTTCTACAGCTTTCTTTTCTTTCTCAAGCCTTGCAATCTCTTCTGCCACATTAATAGCTCCATCTAAAGAAACCATTACTTCAAAACCGTTACCAACGCTTTTTGCACAGTCTTTTGGTGCATCTTCATTATAAAACACAGCTTCTGCTTTACCCATTTTCATAATTAAAGCATTTTCAGATTTAAAAAGTGATAAAGCATCATTATCCTGCGTTGTAATGTAGATTTTTAAAAGAGCAGCAGGCGTTACGTTATATTCACCTCTAATATTTCTTATAAGGCTTATTGCTTCAATAACTTTATCAATACCTTTTTCTTCTTTTTCAAATTTATAGTTTAAATTATCAGGGTATGCTTCATACATTATTGTTTCTTTTCCTGTTAATGTCTGGAAAATATGCTCAGTTACAAACGGAATGTATGGGTGCATAGCAATTAATGATTTTTCTAAAACAAAGGCAGCAGTAGCAAGAGCCAGTTCTTTTTCTTCATCACTTTCTTTAAACATTCTGTCTTTTATTAATTCTAAATACCAGTCGCAGAAAGTCATCCAAAAAAATTGGTAAAGCTCATTAGCTGCTTCGTTTACGCTGTATGTATTAATAGCGTTTGATGCTTTTTTACAGGCATTTTGAAGCTTCATCAATACCCATTTATCAACACTTGTAAGTTTGCTTTCATTAATAGCAGGTATATTATCCCCAAGGTTCATTAATATAAATCTTGAAGCGTTCCATATTTTATTGATAAAGTTACGGTATCCTTCCACTCTATCCACATTCATTTTAATATCTCTGCCTTGGGCAGCAAATATGGCAAGGGTAAAACGAAAAGCATCAGCACCATATTTATCAATTAATATAAGTGGGTCAATAACATTACCTTTAGATTTAGACATTTTTTGCCCCTTTTCATCACGTACAAGAGCATGAAGGTAAACATCTTTAAATGGAACTTCACCCATAAATTTAATTCCCATCATCATCATTCTTGCAACCCAGAAAAAGAGTATGTCAAAGCCTGTAACAAGCGTGGAAGTAGGGTAGAACTTTTTAAGTAAGTCAGTTTTTTCAGGGTATCCCATTGTGGAAAACGGCCATAATGATGAAGAAAACCATGTATCTAATACATCTTCATCTTGATAAATATTAGTTGAGCCACATTTTTCGCATTTATCCACATCGTTTTTAGCAACAGTAATATGGTAACAGTCGTGGCAGTGCCAAGCAGGTATTCTATGACCCCACCAAATCTGGCGAGAAATACACCAGTCGCGGATATTATTCATCCATTCAAAAAATGTATTTTCCCATTGTTTTGGAATAAGTTTTATTTTACCAGTCTGCACAGCTTCCACTGCTTTTTCAGCCAGTGGTTTAGTTTTTACAAACCACTGCATAGAAACCCTAGGCTCTACAGTAGAAGAGCATCTGTAACAGCAGCCAACATTATGTTTTAATGGTTCAATTTTTTCTACTAACCCTAATTCTTTAAATTTTTCTACTACTTTTTTGCGGGCATCTAATATATCAAGCCCTTCAAATTCTTCATAGAAATTACCGCATATTTTATTATTTTCATCAATACAAACTATTTCTTCTAAATTGTGGCGTTTACCTGCTGCAAAGTCGTTTTGGTCGTGTGCTGGGGTTATTTTAACACAGCCTGTACCAAACTCTCTCTCTACAAATTCATCAGCAATAATAGGTATTTTTCTATTTATAAGTGGAAGCACAACATTTTTGCCAACTAAATGTTTATACCTTTCATCATCAGGATGTACTGCAATAGCAGTATCACCAAGGTATGTTTCAGGGCGAGTTGTAGCAATTTCTAAAAACTCATTACTGTTTTCTATAGGATATTTTAAATGGTATAAAAAGTCGTCTTTTTCAGCAAATTCAACTTCAATATCACTTAAAGCAGTATGGCATCTTGCACACCAGTTTACCATATAGTTTGACCTGTATATTAAGCCCTCTTTATAAAGAGTATAAAATACTTCTCTAACAGCTTGAGATAAACCTTCATCCATAGTAAATCGTTCTCTATCCCAGTCGCAGCTTGAGCCTAAGGCTTTTAACTGGCTTATGATTGTGCCGCCAGATTCTTTTTTTTGCTGCCAAACTCTTTCAATAAAAGCTTCTCTG
Source organism: uncultured Mucispirillum sp. (assembly GCA_944324495.1). Classification (GTDB taxonomy): domain Bacteria; phylum Chrysiogenota; class Deferribacteres; order Deferribacterales; family Mucispirillaceae; genus Mucispirillum. The sequence continues at coordinate 105,683 of CALUWN010000001.1, forward strand.
CCAAGGTCGTATCTTGTTTTGCCTTCTTTTGCAATTATTTTTTCAACTACGTTTTGTGTTGCAATACCAGCATGGTCAGTGCCCGGCATCCATAATACTTCAAAGCCTTTCATTCTTTTATATCTTGCTAATATATCTTGTATAGTTTCATCAAGAGCGTGTCCCATATGGAGCGAACCTGTAACGTTTGGTGGTGGAATAACTATTGAATAAGGTTCTTTTTTTGAATATTCATCTGCATGAAAAAGTTTTTTCTCTAACCAAAATTCATAAATACTTTTTTCATATTCTGCAGGGTTAATTCTGCTAGACAACTCTTTTGCCATTTTTATCTCCATTAAAAAATATTATTTTACAGTAATTATTCTTGAATTATCATCTGCTACTTTGAAGTTTACTATTTTATAGTTTTTTATATATTTTTCAATATTAAATTTATCTGCCCATTCGATTAAAATAGTTGCATCTTCATTTAATGTATCATAAAACCCTATCATATCAAGTTCCACTTCTTCCTGCATTCTGTATAAATCAAAATGGATAATCAGCCCTTTTTCTGTTTCATACCTGTTTTCTATGGAGAAAGTAGGGCTGTAAACTTCATCATAAAGCCCACAGGCTTGTACAAAATAATTTGTAAATGTAGTTTTTCCTGCCCCTATTTCACCGATTAAAAAAACAATATTGTTTCTTAAAACATCAGTCAATTTTTCAGCAACTTTTTTTGTTTCTTCCACATTTTTTACTATAAACTCACTACTCATTAAACACCTTTTTGTAATACTTAATTATATCTGTTATTAAAAGGGAAGATGGATGGCTTTTTTTAACGGCATATTTTGCAGATTTGCCAATGGTATAACAGGCTAATATGCAGGCATCTTTATTGCTGTATCCTTGAGCAATAAATGAAGCTATAAGTCCAGTTAAAGCATCACCACTGCCGCCTTTTGAAAGGGCAGTATTTCCTTCATTAATAATATATACTTGTTCATTAGGTATGGCAATTACAGTATCAGCTGATTTTAATACCAGTATTACCTTATACTTATTACAAAATTCTTTTGCAATATCTATTTTATTTTTAATTATTTCTTCAACACTTTTATTTATAAGGCGGGAAAATTCTTTTAGATGTGGAGTTATAATAATTTGATTTTTAGTTTCTAAAATAACATCTAAACGAATAGCATTAATACCATCAGCATCTATAACAAGTGGTTTATTAATATTTAATACCAATATTCTAATAAATTCTTGTGTATCTGCTTTTTGCCCCATACCGTTGCCAAGTGTTACAGAGGAAGCAGCACTATTAACATATTCATAAACTGCTTCAGGGTTTTCATAATCAAAAGATTTTGTCATAACTTCTGGAATATCTGATATAAAGTTTCTATCTAAATCATTAGGATGTAGTAATGTTACAAGCCCACAGCCAGATTTTAAAGCAGAAAAAGCTGTAATTTTAACAGCACCTGCCATATCAATAGAACCACCAATAGATACTACTCTCCCAAATGTTCCTTTATGAGCATCTTTTTCCCGTTTTTTAAAGACTGGTATATTCTTTTTATTTATAAATATACTATGTTCATATTTTTCAATATGCTTTTTAGGTATTGTAATATCTGCCACCTTAATTTTACCTGCATATTTTTTAGCAGGGTATAAACATAGGCAGTATTTTAAACATGAGAAAGTAATGGTGTAATCTGCTTTAATTGTGGTATTTTCCACAAAAGGCGTATCAGCATAAAGCCCTGAAGGAATATCAATAGATATAACAATAGCTTTTGAACTATTTACTAAATTTATAATATTTTCATATACTCCAGAGATTTTTCTTTTAAGCCCAACACCAAACAAAGCATCAACTATAATATCATAGTCACTAAATGTATCTACTGATGTAAAAGGATATAAGTTTGCACCAAATTTCTTTATAATATTAAGATTGGTTTTAGCAGCATTTTGATATTTATCTTCTTCACCAGTATAAAATATATCAACACTAAAACCATGAGATATAAGATGCCTTGCTGTAACAAACCCATCTCCACCGTTATTTCCCGGCCCAGACAGCACAGCTATTCTATTATTATTTTTAGCTGTTTTTAATACTTTTTTAAAAACAGCCACACCAGCATTTTCCATAAGTATTTCATCAGTTAAGCCAAATATTTCTTTAGCAGATGACTCCATATTATATATGTTGCTGGATTTTAGAATATACATTTCTTAATCCTTTTCTATTTCTTTAGAATTAACAGCATTATCAATAAGCATGATTGGCATATCATTATCAAGTTTATATGCAAGGCTGCATTTATCACATATTATATAATCATTATTTGATGAAAGCCTTATTTCACCTTTGCATTTAGGACAAATCAGTATATCTAATAAGTCTTGATTAAGCATAAAATACTCCTGATATATTAACAAGCAATATACAATATATAAGCATAATAAAATTTTTCAATGGCATATATTTCCATAGAATAATAAAGTGGAAGGGATGGTATAAAAAAGAAGCGGGCAGCGGGACTCGAACCCGTGACCTAAAGCTTGGGAAGCTTCCACTCTACCAACTGAGCTATGCCCGCAACTACAAAAATACAGTGTATAGTTCTATATAATATTTTTTTTAAAATTACAATAGAAAAGTTAATTAATTTAATAAATATATATTTTATTTCATAATATTATTGTGCTGTTATAAAGGATTGATTTAGTCATACCTAAAAAATATAATTATTCCATAAAATTATTTATATTTATATTGATAGCATTATAATGTATTATAATATAATATATTGATAAATAAGCATAATATTTATTAAAAAAATTTATTGACAAATCAAGTAAAAAATACTATTGATAAGCTATATCAATAAAAAATGTTTTAGGAGTAAAATATGAGGAAAATTTCAGCATTGGTAATATCCATGGCAGTTATTGCTGCTGGCTGCACCAGTAATGACTATTACAGGAAAAGTTAGTGACCCTGCTGTTGAAGGGGCAAAAGTAGAGTTACTTGATAGTAGTAAAAATATATATGGTAAATGTGGGGTTAATGGTAATTCATTATGTAATGTATGGAGCAAAAGTGATGGCTCTTTTGTAATCACACTACCATTAGGCACAGATGTAAGTAATTTTTCATTAAAATCAACAGGGGGAACAGATACATCCTATGGCACTGAAATAACTGTTTCTTATACTGCTGATATTAATAATTATGCAGGAAATTACAGCAATATAATTCTTTCGCCAGTTTCATCTTTATATACTAATCTTTTATTATCAAATACGCATGATAATGCAATAACCACATTATCCAGCTACTTTGGTATTGAGAAAAATGTAGTGCTTCTTGACCCAGAAAGTGATGGTGAGTTACTAAAAATATCTTATATTATTAATCAAATAGCTTCAAATATTGACACAGATGCTTTTAATAAAATAGCTTCTACAATATCTTCATCAGATAAATTTTCAAAAGATATTGATAATATGCTTGCTTCTTTATTTACAAGTAATCCTCAATTACAGGCATCATTAAAAGAAATGTATAAAAATGTATCCAATATACAGAGTAAAGATGTATATACAGTGCTTTCTTCCATTCAAAATCTTGAAAAAGTGCGTATGTTTAAAAATGCATATGTAAATATTTTTGACGGCGTAAGTGGGCAGGCATCAGCTCAAGCATTAGCAAATATTGAGTCATTATATAATCAGTTAAACAATAAAGTAGTAATACCTACAAGCCAGTTCCAAATAGAGCAAATAGTTCGCTTTATTGCTTCCCAAACTGTTTTAACAGATAAAAAATTAAATGATTATGCAAATTTTAATGTAGATGCTACTGCTTTTCAAACTACATTAGATGCAGTTATTGGTGATACTGCATTAATTGCAGATGTTAAAACACTAGCTTCAGAAACAGTTTATGCTGTAACTGTGCCACTTGACAGCCCACTTGGTTTAAGTGATAACCAAAAAAGGGTAGATTATTACTTTAATTCCACACAGGATGTAGGTTATCAGGCAAGGCTTATTACTAAAAGAGTAACAAGTGATACTATAATTGATGAGATATATAAAAATATAACATCAACTTATGCTCAGTATGGGTTGGCTGAAAAAGCAAAAAAATTAGCAGATGTAAATATTGCTGACAATATGGCAAGAATAAATGCTGTTATTTCTATTGCAAGATATGCATCAGGCTATAATTTAGATTTAGCAAAAACATATATTGCAGAAGCAAAACAGTTACTAGATACTTTAGAAAGCAGTGGCTGGTCTGAAATTAGTAATGATGTGGTAGATACTTATGTAAGCCTTGTGGGAGCTTACAGATATGCAGGTATGGTAAGTGAAGCAAATGCTTTAAAAGATGAGATTATTAATTTGATTAAAACTTCATCATCTTTAAATGATAACAATAAGCAAATAAGATATTTAAGAATTGTATCTGCTTTTGGTAATGCAACAAATACATCAATGATACCATCGTTAATTTCCCAAGGCAATTTAGAATTAGCTTACAACATGCTTCAAGAGTATAAATTACTAATAGATAATACTCCATGGAATACAGCAAATGAAACATATAAAAATAGTCAGGGAATGTATTATGTTTTTTATTTAAAATTTGCTTCAGATATTGTAGCAAAAGACAGTTCTTATAAAGCAAAATTACAGGCAAGTTTCACAGAAGTTTATAATGCTGTGAAAACTTTAATAGAAAGCAATAGTTCCATAAGCTATTTAAAAGGAACTAGTGTAGCAGGTGATGCTATAGTTGCAGCGTATAAGTTTAGTGGTGAAACAACAGCTAATGAAATACTTGCTTTAATTACTGAAACAGATAAGGCTTATCCTTATGCAATAGGTGGTTTAGTTTTAGAAAAGGCTAAAAGTAATGGTTTTAATACTGCAAAAGCTTATTATGATGATAAATACCCAATGGATAGTGAATATGCAAGATTAACAGAAACAAATGGATATGTGGATACTGTAAAAAATATTGTAGAATATGCTCAAGATAATAGTAATACTGTTCTTGCAAAAGAAGCTGTTGATTATTTAGCTAATCAAACAAATAAGGCAGTAGATTATCTTGTTACAAATAATAAAACTTTATCAAGATTAATATATATATCCATTGTAAGCTCAAACCCTCAGGGTAAATTTGTAAGTTTTTATGGCTTTAATGCAGTTGCAGATATGTATATTGCTTTAGGTTATAATAATGAAGCATTAAGCATATTAGATAAAGCTAACACATATATTGAAAGCCTTAATCCTTCAATAGATAAATATACTGGTTATATATTAATGTCTTATATGGCTCAAAGGGCAGGCAGTGCAGATAAAGCTTTAGGATACTATAATAATGCAGTTGCTGTAGAATTAACTTCTGGAACAGCTCAAAATATTAGTGATTTAAATATTCATAAAGCATCTGATACTTTATCGTTAAATATTGCAAATAAAGAAACATTATACCAAAATTACCTTACAAAAGCTGAAGAACAAGTGTCTTTAATGGACAGTTCCAGTGATACAAATAAAAATAAGCAGGTTAGCCAGTATACATATATAGCAAATGTTTATTATGATATTGCAAATATTACTGGTATAAAAAATATATTAGTAAAAGCAGAAAACCATGCAAAAACCATAGGTGCAGCTGCAACTAAATTAACGGCTATGAAAAATATTGCAAAAACATATGCCAGCTTTGAGATGGTTGATGAAGGGTTTAGTCTTGCAGAAAGAAACTACACATCATCTGCTGATATTTTTGCAATAGCACAGGAAATGGCAGCATCTGTTTTAGATTCAACAAGTATAGATTCAGATATTGCATTTGTTGATACAGACAGGGACGGTAAACCAGACTTCTTCCTGCCAAATGCAACACCTGAACAGATTGCAGCATCAGGGTTAACTCTTGATGATGATATTGATGGCGATGGTATCAAAGATGATACTGATTTACTGCCATATGTTGCAAATAATTAATTTAAAATTTAACCTGTGCCTTTTGGCACAGGTGTTTTTAGGCTTCATTAATGAATAATTCTAATAAACATATAAAGATTAAATTAATACTAATACTTATACCTTGTTTAATATTTTTAACAGCTGCTTATGTATTAGCTGATGAAAATATGGAACATGATAATATAGATAATGAAACATATATAGAAGATACATTTATTATGGAAGATATGGACGTAATTGAAACTATTGGCGAAGGAGCAGATTCTGGGGTAACAGAAATACCTAGAGATATGATAGAGCTTATTCCCAGTGGTAATCAAGGTGTTACAGATATTTTAAAAATTGCCCCGGGAGTTCAGTTTAGCGAAGAATACAGGGGAGCATCTTCTGCTGGTGAGATTTCACCAGGGCAGGTATCCATATCAGGTGCAGCTCCCTATGATAATTTATTTTTACTTGATGGAATGTCAAACTCCAGCTTATTAGACCCGGCATCAAATAACCCTAATTTAGCAAGCGATGTGGCAGGAGATCCACAGAAGTTTTTTATAAGCCAGTGGTTAATTGATGATGTTACATTATATGACAGCGATATTTCAGCTAAATATGATGGATTTCAAGGTGGTGTTGTTGATGTTAAAACTAGAAAACCAGGTACAAAGCTTGGTGGTAATATATCTTATAGAGGAACAAATAATTACTTAACTAATTTTTTTCTTAATGATGATGCTTATAATAACTTTATAAATAGTGACCAGTCTAATCAGCTTTATTTTGAAAAACATTTTTTAAGTGCAGCATTAGATATTCCAATAAATAATAAGGGTGGCATATTATTAAGTTATAATAGAAACTGGTCTAAAATACCATTAATGAACTTTAAAAACTGGAAAAATCAAGAGAGAGTATCAGAAAGTTATTATGCAAAAGGTTTGTATAATATTAACAGTGCAAGCTATATAGAATCATCTTTTTCTTATTCGCCACATAATAACAAGTATTTTATAAAAAATACATTAAACAGCGATTTTAATATAAAAGGTGGTGGGTATTTTGGTGCTGTAAACTATGTTAATGAAACAGGCGGACACAAAATAAAACTTCATGCTGATTATTCTTATTCAGAAAATAAAAAAATATCACCAGATGATTATAAATCATGGGCTGCAACTTCATTTAAGCCATGGGGCTATGATTCATCTTCAACTTCTGAACAGCCTTTAAGTATGGAAGGTGGTTTTGGCAGTATTGATAAATATGAACACCAGGCAAAATTAAATTTTGACCACAATGTAAAACCATTAGATTTTTTTGGGGAACATAATATAAGTTATGGGGTAGCATATTCTTTTGGTTACGGCAGGTATTTAAGAAAAAATGATGCTCACACATATAAAGATGCTATTTTAAGCACAGGTGTTATATGCGGCGGAGATTTTGGAACATGTGTTGATGGCGACCAATATTTTTCATCAAGATATACAACACCATCAAGTGATGTTAGTGCCATAATAAATGAAGTTAGTGGATATATAGAAGAAGATTACCAAATTGAAAGGGTAAATTTAAGGGCAGGTTTAAGAGTAAGTTATGATGATTATATGACTAATGTTAATTTTTCACCACGTATACGTTTATCTATTGATTTATTAAATAATAAAAACACGATTATAACAGGTGGATATGGTAGATATTATGCAGCATCTATGATGACTTATAAACTTAGGGAAGGCAGAGCACCCAGTTTTTACGAAGAAAGATGGACTACAAAAAATGAACTTCAAGACTGGCAGTTAAGCAGTGATAATGTTCGTTCTGCTTATAAGTTTGATAATTTAAAAACACCATATAATGATGAATATACTGCAAGTATTAACCAAAAAATATTTGATAGCTATATTAACCTAAAATATGTGGAAAGGCATGGTAAAGACGGCATAGCCACTTCAAGAAGTGTAAGCAGCAGCGATGGTATATCTTATTATACATTTAACAATAATGGAACAAGTTTATACAGGTCTGTTCAATTAAAATGGAGCAAGTCATGGGTAAACCATAAATTACTTGCAAATTTAACATGGTCCATGTCTGAAACATCGCATGATTCTTATGATGATACTTTTGATATAGAAGAAATGGAAGATATTATATATTACAATGGTAAGCAAATACACCTTTATGAACTTCCAAAAAGCAACTATGCAAGGCCCGTTATTTTAAATGTGGCTTATGTGGGCAGGTATTTTGACCATTTAAAAGTATCAGTAGCCTTAAATTATAAATCTCCGTATGTAGCAATAGAACAAGTGGAAGATAAAAGCTATGGTTATCAGGAGGTGGACCCTGTTACAGGTGGAGTAGTGTCTAAAACTACATCAGCTTATGAAGATGTGCAATATGGTCATAATTTTACAGTAGATTTAGGGATTTATTGGGAACAGCCACTGTGGAAAAATAATAAGCTTACTATATTTTGTGAAGTATATAATCTTTTTAATACTAAAAATGTTATAGGCAAAAGAATATATTCTTCCACATCTGCCAATGATTATGAATTAGGAACTCAGTTATGGTTGGGAGCAAATTATGAATTCTAATAATGTTGTTATTTCAGTTGCAAATTTAGAGCATAGTTATGGTTCTACAAAAGTATTAAATGGGCTAAATTTCACCATAGAAAAAGGAAAAATATTCGGGCTTTTTGGCAAAAATGGAGCTGGTAAAACTACTACTATAAATATTTTAATGGGTTTTTTAACTCCAGAAAAAGGAGAATGTATTATATATGGTGAAAAAGCAGCCAGTTTAAGTAATGAAAATAAAAGACGCATAGGACTTTTACATGAAGGCCATATTAGCTATGATTTTATGACTTTAGAGCAGACAGAAAAGTTTTATAAAGATTTTTTTCCAAACTGGGAAAGTAAAACATTTGCATATTTTATGGAAAAACTAGGGCTTCCAAAAAATAGAAAAATAAAACATATGTCCTGCGGGCAGCGTTCTCAGGTAGCATTAGCTGTTTTAATGGCTCAAGGGGCAGAAACCTTAATTTTAGATGATTTTTCTATGGGGCTTGATGCAGGGTATAGAAGGTTATTTTTAGACCATCTAAATCAGTTTGTAAAAGATAACAATAAAACCATATTAATTACATCCCATATTGTGCAGGATTTAGAAAGATTTGTTGATGAAGCTGTTATAATAAATAAAGGTCATGTTTTGCTTTCAGCACCTCTTTCTAATATAAAAGATGGAATATATGGATATAAACTTCCACTAAATATAGATATAGAAAAGTTTAGAAACCATAAAGATATTTTAGATATATCTATAACAAAAGAGCATTATGAAATTATTACAAAACTAGCAATGGAAGAAGGCTGTAATCTATTTAAAGGTGTAATAAAAAAAGAACAGATTATACCTTATACCCTGTCTTTTGAAGATGCTTTTATTGCACTAACAGGCAAATATTAAACGGGGAGATATATGAAAAGCATATTTTATAAAGAATTTATTAAATTAAATCGTATTCTACTTACTGTTTTTATTATTAATACAGCTGTACTTATATATACTTTTTTTAGGGTAAGGCTTGGAATAATGATGAATGAACCAAGTGGTATCTGGCTTGATATAATATTAAAAAATGGTATTTTTTACAGTAAAGTAGAAACTGCATTCTATATATCAGCCTTACTACTTGGTGTTATGCAGTTTTATCCAGAATTTGAGAGAAAAAGATTTCGTCTTGCATGCCACTTGCCAATAAATGAATATAAAATGATATTTTATACATCATTTTTCGGTTTTGTAGTGATAACAGGCATATGGATTTATAATACATTAGGTGTAATTTTATTAGCTGCCCAGTTTTTCCCTGTAGATATATATAAAGAAATACCACTTATTATTTTTTACTGGTTTATAAATTCATTAATTATTTATTCATTTGCTTCCTCTATCACACTTGAAGCATCATGGAATGTAAAGCTAAGGCTTGTATTATTAATGGCAGGCTCTATTGGTGCTTTTAAAATGGCAGTATATAACAGTAATCCACTATACGCATTTACGGCATTTGTTTTTGCTGTAATTTACTTTTTTGCCATATATTTTCCAGCATTAAGGTTTAGGAAGGGGTTGTAATATGAAGCTTTATTCAAAATATCTTATTGTATGTATTGCTGTTTTTTCTTTTAGTATATTGATGCCTTATTTTTATGCCTTAATTTTTGTAAAAAATACAGATAAAGATTTTATTTATTACAGTGAAATAATAGATGATTTTGCCATAAGAACATATACTGCAGATAGAAATAATATATATAAAGATAAAGCAGGTAATATTTACTCAGAACAAGAGTTTAAACAGTTATTGCCACAAATATATGCACGAGATTTATCATTAAACAATAAATATACTGAAATTATTAACAATAAAATAGTAAGTGCAGAAGATATGATAAAATATAATTTTTATTTATCAACTGAACCAGATAAAATTAATGAAGAAAATATTAGAATAAAATTAACTCCAGTATTTGAATCTCAAAGTGGCTCTGCAAGCCTTAGTATGCCTGTGGATTTAGCAAGAATTGGTGAAAATATTACTTTTATTAATGCAAGAACTAATAAAGTTGATACTGAAAAATCAAAGATGTTTACCAGTGAACTTTTAAATAATGGTTTTGTATTTCCTGTAAAAATATTTGGTGCTAATCCTGATGTTAGAAAATCTTTTGATGCAGGGGTATTTTTACTTGACAGTAATAACCAGTTATTCAACCTTAAAATGGTGGAAAATAAACCTGTTGTTGAAAAATATAAAGCTGATTTTAATAATGAAGAAATCGCTTTAATATTCATAAAAGAAAACCAATATGCCACTTTTTATGGTTTTGTGATTTCAAAAGCAGGAAATATTTATTTAATCAATAGGAATAGCACAGTAAACAAGTTCCTTATTGAAGATTATAACCCTTATAAAGATGGTCTAAGAATTAATATAAATCCATTACACACTTTAATAAATGTAACAAAAGAAACAGAACAAACTAGTTATCTTTTTTATAATAACCAGTTAATAAAAAGCTATACTTTAGAAATAATACCAACATTAAGCGGGGCAAGGTTATCTTTATATAATATATTATTTCCATTTAGCATATTTGGAAATATTTATACAGCTGCAGAATATTTAAAAGTAGAAATCACCACAAATATACCAGCATCATTAATTTTTATCATAATTTTAATTATTATATACTTTATAATATGCAGATATTTTAAAAGCATATCAAAAACAACAATTATAGATATGGTAGTAATTGCATTAACAGGAATATATGGTTTTACTGCATTATTATTACTACAAAATTATAAGAAGGATACGTTATGGGAATGAAACATTTAGTTGATTACGGTGTTATAGCAATACTTACTGCAATGAGTGTTATTGCAGTAGCAGTAGCGATTGAACGGTTTAGGTTTTTTAAAAAAGTAGATATTGATAACTACAAAACACTGGAACTTTTGGAGCTGGAACTTACAAAACATATGCATATTATTGCAACTATAGGTTCAAATGCACCTTATGTAGGGCTTTTAGGCACAGTGCTTGGTATTATGTTTACATTTTCTGTTATGGGAACAGGAGCAGGTGCTAATGTTAATGATATTATGACAGGGCTTGCTCTTGCTCTTAAAGCTACAGCAGCTGGGCTTTTAACTGCTATCCCTGCAATTATTTTATACAACATACTTCATAGAAAAGCTAATGAGCTACTGCTTTTAAAGGAGGATAGAATTGAGAGAGAAAAGCTTTGATTCAATTAATGTAGTCCCTTTTATTGATATAATGCTTGTACTTTTAACAATTGTGCTTGCAACAGCTACATTTATACAAACTGGTGCAATACCTGTTAAGCTGCCTGAAACATCATCATCAACAGCTCAGCAGGTAGAAGGCGTGGTGGTTACTATTTCAAAAGATAGTAAAATATATGTAAATAATAAGCAGGTAAATATCAATGAAATAGCAGCTATCCTTAAAGAGCATGACCCTAAAAATACTTTTATAACCATATGGGCAGATAAACAGGCAGCCATACAGCCACTGGCAGAACTAATGGGTTATTTAAAAGAACATAAGTTTGAAAAAGTAAACTTACAAATAGAGGTAAAAAAATAATATGAAGCAGGCATTTACATACTCTTTTATAATACATTTTTCGTTTGCTGTATTAATAATATTTTTATCATCAATATCATTTCAAGTGGAAAAACCACAGCATATACAGCTTTCTATGGAAATATTTAATAATAACGAAGGAAGTGGGGCAGTGGCAAAAGGTATAGAAACATCTACTTCAAATGTAAATGTAAAAAGCAATGCAAATGCAGTTAAAAATGCTCAAAATAATATGGTAGAGCAAAAAGAAATTAAAAAGATAGAAGATACTGCCTTAAAAACTGCAGCTGTTAAAAAAGAAGAAATTATTAAAGAAAAACAAAAAAAACAGGTTAATAAACAGGCATCTAAAGGTGCAGTTATGGCAGCTAAAGGAAAGGCTGCAGGAACTGGTGCAGGAAAGAAAAGCATATCAGATGGTGCTCCTAAATCTGTAGGTGGAGTAGATGGAGTATATTCACTAAAAGAAGTGGATAATGTGCCAAAATCATTAAAAAGTGTACGCCCTGTATATCCAGAATATGCTAGAAATATGAGAATAGAAGGATTTGTACAGGTTAGATTTATTTTAGATGATAAAGGAAAAATTGTTAACCCTAAAGTTGTTAAAGCAGAACCTGTTGATGTATTTGAAAATGCAGCATTAAATGCTGTTAATCAATGGAAATTTCAACCAGCTAAAAAAGATGGTAAAAATGTTAATGTGGCTATGGTTGTAAAATTAAATTTTAAATTAGATGAACAATAATTTTGGAGAAATATATATGAAGTTGATATTAAAAAAATCATTTTTCTTAATTTTAATACTACAATTACTTTTTATTATAGGCTGTAAGAAAAATAACGAACAAAATATAAAGGAGGAGCTGCTTCCATTTAGTGATAAAGTGGTAACAGGCGTGCTAGATAATGGCTTAAAGTTTTATATTAAACAAAACGATTTTCCTTCTGATAAAATAGAGTTAAGGCTAAATGTTAGAAGCGGCTCATTAAACGAAACAGAAGAGGAAAGAGGGCTTGCTCACTTTGTAGAACATATGGCATTTAATGGTACAAAGAATTTTAAAGGAAATGATGTAATAAACTTTATGGAAGAAGCAGGCCTTGTATTTGGTAAAGATACAAATGCATCAACTTCCACAGAATATACAAATTACCAGTTAACAGTTCCATATGATAATGACAGGCTCATAAATACAGCCTTTTTAATACTAAAAGACTGGGCAGTAAATATTACATTTGATAAGGAAGAAATAGAAAAAGAAAAAGGTGTAATTATAGAAGAATGGCGGGCAAGAAATGATGCAAGATACAGGCTTGGGGTAGAAAGTAGAAAACATACTCTTGCAGGTTCCTTATACCCAGAACGCGACCCTATCGGAATAATGGACATTGTAAAGAGTGCTAATAAAGAATTATTAGAAGGATACTATAAAAAATGGTATCGTCCTGATAATATGGCAGTAATCGTTGTTGGCAATATAGATATAGAAAGAGCTAAAAAGTTAATTTTAGATAATTTTGCAGATATACCTGCATCACAAGTATATAAACCAGCCAGCAAAAATATTAATTATCCTAAAGGTATTAGAACAGCTGTAGTTAAAGATAAGGAAGCAAAAGGGATTTTTGCTACCCTTTATATATACCATAAAGGTAAAGAAACAACTACATATAATGAATTTAAAGAAGATGTTCTTGAAATGGGCGCAATGAATATGTTTGCAAGAAGAATGATGCTTGATATTCAAGAAAAAAAATTAAACCTGCTTGCTTTAAGGGGAAATGTTAATATTTCAGGTGATAATACAAAAATTGTAACAATTTCTGGCTCTTTTTTGCCTAACACTTTCAATGTTTCTCTTAAAAGTATGCTTCAAGAAATAGAAAGGGTGAAAAGATACGGGTTTACTAAAGATGAATTAAATTATTTTAAAACTACTCAAATGGCATTTTTAGATAAAGCTTCTAAAGAAGATTATAATTTTCCATCAAGCAAATATGCTGACCAATTAAGTGATTTTGATACAAAGGGTGGTTATTTTACAGAGTTTCATCAAGATAAAAAACTCTTTGAAAAAGTATTTAATGAAACTAATATTACAAGCTTTAATAGAGCATTTCAAAATATGATTGAATCAAATGATATGCTTTTAATAGTATCAGCTCCAGAAAATCAGTCATCAGATATAAATATATCAAAGGATATTTTTAATAAAGTTTATGCAGAAGTTGAAAAAGAACCTTTAAACCCTGTGGAAGAAACAGCATATACCACTACATTAATTAATGATGATATTATAGAAGGTAAAATTATATCTAGAAAAGATAATACTGCATTAGGTATTACAGAAGTGGTATATGAAAATGGTGTTAAGTTATATATAAAACAAAATAAGGAAGAGCATAATAAATTTGAATTATCTGGTAAAAAATTAGGCGGTTTATCAATTTTATCTGATGATGAATATATTTATGCAGATACCATGACAAAAGTAATATCAAAAAGTGGCTTTGAAAATATATCAAAAAGAAATCTTGATGAATTACTGGCTGGTAAAAATATATCTATATCGCCTGCTGTATCAGAATATACTTTTGATTTTACAGGTGGTGGATTTAGCGATGATATTGAAAGTGGATTTCAGCTTATATATAAATATTTTACTGCACCTGTAATAGATAAAAACTTTTTAAGTGCATATATAAATTCTATGGCTGCAAAAATTGAACTTGATAAAAATGATGCTAAAATCCAGTTTGGTAGAAAAGCAACAGAAAAAATGTATAATAAAAATTACAGAAAAAATTATTTAATAGAAGATGATTTAAAAGAAATAAATGCAGAAAAATTGCTTAGTATATATAAAAATAATTATTTAGATATTAATAACTATATTTTTGCCATATCAGGTGATGTAGATGTAGAACAGGTTATAAAATTGGGCGCAAAATATCTTGGTTCTTTGAAAAAAATAGATAAAAAATCATATTTTAAAGATAGAAATGTATATTTACAAAGCAGTTATGCAGAATATGAAGCAAATGGAGATAGTGAACCAAGAACAACTTTAAATATTATTAAAATGACAAAGCCACAGGACAATATACAAGGTCGATTTATAGCAGGGCTTGCAAGAAATATTTTAAGCATTAGAATGAGAGAAGCAATTAGAGAACAAGAAAGCGGTGCTTATTCTGTCTCTACCTTTATCAGATATATAGAAGCCCCAAAAACAGAAGTTTTTACTAAAATTGCTTTCCCATGTGAACCATCAAGAAAAGATGAAGTTAGAGCAAAAACATTAAATGTATATGATAATTTTATAACAAAAGGTATTACAAATGAAGAATTACAGGCTTCAAAATTAGTGCTAAAAAATAATTACAGCACTGCCTTTAAAGAAAATAAATACTGGATAAATACATTAACATATAATAATTTAATGGGATTAAAAGTTTATTCACTGGAAGAAATAAATAATATATATGACAAGCTGACAGTGGAAGAAGTCAATAAGTTTATCCATGATAATCTGCTTGGAGCAGATACTTTCATTAGTATTTTAAATCCGGAGCAGAAATAATGGTAAAATTTTTAAGTGTATTTTTTATAATAATTACTTTTAATACAGCATTTTCTCAAAATATTATTAAAACCCATGCCATATCTTTAACAGACAGCATAAAATATGGTGCAGATTTTAAACACTATGACTATGTTAACCCAAACGCACCTAAAGGTGGAACTTTTCGCAGAGCTTTATATGGCACATATGACAGTTTTAATATGTTTGCCTTAAAAGGTGTATCCATGAATGGTTTGGGATATATCTATGATACTTTATTAACAAGCTCATCAGATGAGGCAGGAACATATTATGGGCTTTTAGCAGAAAGTATTGAATATCCGGATGATTATTCATGGGTTATATTTAATTTAAGAAAAAATGCATACTGGCATGATGGCAAACCTATTACCAGTGAAGATGTTGTTTTTAGTTTCAATGAAATTACAAAAGTAAGTCCTTATTACAGAAATTATTATGCTTTAATAGAAAAAGCTGAAGCAGTTAATAAATATAGAGTAAAATTTATATTTAAAAAAGGTGAAAAAAGCAGGGAACTGCCTCTTATTGCAGGCCAGCTTACAATTATCCCAAAACATTACTGGCAGACAAGAGATTTATCAAAAGCAACCCTTGAAATACCCTTAGGCAGCGGAGCATATAAAATTGCAGACTACACAGCAGGCAAGTCTGTAACATTAAAACGCGTTCCTAACTACTGGGGTAAAGATATACCAGTAAATAAAGGTATGGACAATTTTGATACCATAATTTTTGAATATTTTCGAGACCAGACAGTTGCTTTTGAAGCCTTTAAAGCAGGGCAGTTTGATTTAATATCAGAAGGTTCTGGTAAAAGGTGGTATAGAGGTTATACTGGTAAATATTTTGATTTAGGATATATTAAAAAAGAAGAAATACCATTTCGTAATGGGCAGGGCATGCGTGGTATTTTTATGAATACTGCTAAATACCCACTAAATAATATAAATGTAAGAAAAGCTTTAAACTATGCTTATGATTATGAATGGATAAATAAAAATCTATATTTCGGCAACAATAAAAGATGTGACAGCTTTTTTTCAAACTCGCCTTTATCTAGTGGTGTTGTGCCATCTAGTGAAGTTCAGAAGATTATAAAATAAGTGAAACCAAATGCAGATAAAGAACTACTATCATCACCTTTTTATTTTCCTAAAAATCAGGGCGATGCCACAAACAGAGCAAATTTAATCGAAGCAGTTAAATTATTACAGCAGGCAGGTTATAAAAATATTAATGGCAAAATGGTTGATAAAAATGGAAAACCACTTGTTTTAGAAATTGGCCTTACATCAAAATCATTAGAAAATGAACTTGTTATTTTTCAAAAAGCATTGGAACGAATTGGTGTAGAGTTAAAAATTTTATTTTTAGATAACAGCCAGTATGCACAAAAAGTAAGAAATAAAGACTTTATGCTAATATATGCTGGTATGAAACAGTCAGAATCACCAGGCAATGAACAGCGTTCCATGTGGGGAAGTTATGCAGCACTTGAAAATGGCACTAGAAACTATGCTTCAGTTAGAGATGAATCTGTTGATAAACTTATAGATATGATAATACAAGCACCAAACCGTAAAGATTTAGTGTTATATACGCAAGCACTAGATAGGATACTGCTTTTTGGCTGGTATGTAATTCCTTCTGGTTTTTCTGATAAATACAGGCTTGCTTACTGGGATAAATTTGAAAAACCAGGCATAACCCCATATTACAGCCTTAGTATATCAAGCTGGTGGATAAATACTGAAAAAGAAGAAAAAATTAATAAAATGGTTATAAAATAATATGAATGCATATATATTAAAAAGATTATTTTTAATAATTCCTACACTGCTTGGTATATTTACCATAAACTTTTTTCTAATACAGGCAGCTCCCGGTGGCCCTGTAGATACTATGATTGCAAAAATTACAGGACAATCAGTAAGTATTGAAGATAGAGCACTAGGGAATGATTCATCAAATGAAAGGCTGGAATTATCAGAAGAAACAAATGACCTAGCATCTAAATATGCTGGAGGGCAGTATCTTTCACCAGAATTAATAAAAGAAATAGAAAAATTATATGGCTTTGATAAGCCAATTATAGAACGTTTTTTCTTAACTTTAAAAAATTATTTATTGTTTGATTTTGGTGATAGTTTTTTTACAGATAAAAGTGTATTGCAAATGATAAAAGAACGGCTGCCAGTATCAATTTCTCTTGGTGTATGGAGCACAGTGTTAATTTATTTAATCAGCATACCACTTGGTATTAAAAAGGCAGTAAAACATGGCTCAAAGTTTGATGTTTGGAGCTCATTTTTTATAATATTAGGCTCTGCCATTCCTGTATTTTTATTTGCAGTGATTTTAATTATATTTTTTGCAGGTGGTAATTATTTTGCATGGTTTCCTCTTCGTGGGCTTACATCAGAAGATTTTGAAAATATGTCGTTAATAGGTAAAGTAATGGATTATTTATGGCATATATTTCTACCAATATTTAGCATGGTTATAGGTGGTTTTGCAGGTCTTACTATGCTTACAAAAAATTCATTTCTTGATGAACTTCATAAGCAGTATGTTATTACAGCAAGAGCAAAAGGAATATCAGAAAAAAGAGTACTTTATGGGCATATTTTTAGAAATGCTATGCTTATTGTTATATCTGGGCTTCCTGCAACTTTTATTTCCATGTTTTTTTCAGGTTCATTACTTATTGAAGTAATTTTTTCATTAAATGGTATGGGGCTTATGGGTTTTGAAGCTGCTATTAACAGGGATTATCCTGTAATGTTTAGCACTTTATATATTTTTACCTTAATTGGACTTTTGCTTAATCTAATAAGCGATATTACATATACACTTGTAGACCCTAGAATATCTTTTAAAGCCGTAAAGTGAGAGAAATATGAGCCCAATACTAAAAAGAAGATTAAAAAGATTTAAAAATAATAAAAGAGCATTTATTTCACTTATAATATTTATGTGTTTATTTATTACAAGTCTTTTTGCAGAATTTATTGCCAATGATAAACCAATCATTATGAAATATAAAGGTGAATTTTATTTTCCTGTTTTTTTTACATACAGCGATAAAGAATTTAATGGTTTTTTTGATACAGAAGCTAACTATAAAGATGAATTTACCATAAATGAAATAACTAATAACGGTTGGATTATATGGCCTATTATTAAATACAGCTATGACACAATAGAATACAACATGTCATCACCACCACCACTGCCACCAACTTTAAATAACCCATTAGGTATAGATGCACAGGGCAGAGATGTTTTTGCAAGATTAATATACGGCTTTAGGCTTTCTGTTATTTTTGGTATATTACTTACTATTACAACATCAATTATAGGCATTATTGCAGGAGCATTACAGGGGTATTATGGTGGTAAGGTTGATATTGCAGGGCAAAGATTTATGGAAATATGGGCAGGTATACCAATGCTTTATTTGCTTATTATGATAAACAGTATCCTGCGGCCTGGTTTTTGGTGGCTGTTATTTTTAATGACGTTATTTGGCTGGATGAAACTTGTTGGTGTTGTCCGTGCCGAATTTTTAAAGGCTAGAAGTTTAGAATACGTTCAAGCAGCAAAAGCTATGGGAGTAAAAGACAGCGTAATAATTTTTAGGCATATTCTACCTAATGCACTTGTAGCAACTATCACATTTCTACCATTTATTTTAAGTGGTTCAATTACATCTCTTACTTCCCTTGATTTTTTGGGGTTTGGTATGCCTGCAGGTTCACCATCTTTGGGCGAATTGCTATCATCTGGTAAAGCTAATATTCATGCCCCATGGCTTGGTATTTCTGCTTTTGTATTACTTTCATTGCTTTTAAGCCTGCTGGTTTTCATTGGAGAAGGGCTGCGAGATGCTTTTGATCCTAATAAAATATAGGTGTATATATGTTAAAAGTTGAAAATATAGAAATTATATTTAATACAGAATTAGGACAAACAGTCGCTGTTAAAGATTTCTCTTTTCATGTGAAAAAAGGGGAAATTATGGCTGTTGTTGGAGAAAGTGGTTCTGGTAAATCAGTTTGTGCATTGTCTATTACAGCATTGTTAAAAGAACAAGGTGCAGTTCTAACGAAGGGAAAAATTATTTTTAATAATCAAATAATAGATTATAACGATGAAAAAAAACTACGGGAAATTCGTGGTGGTGAAATAGCTTATATATTTCAAGAACCTATGGTTTCATTAAACCCACTTCATACAATTGGCAGGCAAATTACAGAAAGGCTTATTTATGTTGAGGGTGTTTCAAAAACAGAAGCTTTAGAAAAAGCTGTGGAGCTTTTATCTTTATGTGGCATTAAAAATTCAAAATCAAGACTTAATGATTATCCACATAATTTTTCTGGTGGTGAAAGGCAAAGGATTATGATTGCTACTGCTCTTGCATGCAACCCAAAACTACTAATAGCAGATGAACCAACCACAGCATTAGATGTAACCGTTCAAAAACAAATTTTAGATTTATTAAAGGATTTAAAAGAAAAGTTTAATATGTCTGTTTTATTAATTACTCATGATTTAAGAATAGTAAAAAAATATGCAGATAATATTGTGGTTGTGAGAAATGGAAATGTAATAGAGAAAGGCAGCTGTAAAGAGATTTTCTCTAATCCTTTTCATGAATACACAAAATTATTAATTAATACAGAGTATGGCAAGCCTGTAAAAGCATGCAGTAATAAAGAAATGTTTAAAGCAGAAAATATTAATGCTTACTATAAATTACCTAAAAAAGTATTTAGAAAACAGCAGTATTTTTATGCAGCTAAAAATATTAATTTATCTATATTAGAGGGAGATAGTTTAGGCATTGTTGGAGAAAGTGGTTCAGGTAAATCAAGCCTTGTTAAAGCATTTCTTCATTTAATTGATTTTACTGGAAATGTATATTTTGATAATATATGTTTTAGTCAGCTTAAAAAAGAGCATCTAAGAAAGCAGCGCAGAAATATTCAAATTGTATTTCAAGACCCTTTTGGAAGTCTAAACCCTAGAATGACGGCTGAAATGATTATTAGCGAAGGTATAAAATCATGTGGTTACAGTAAAGATGAAATAAAAAAACAAGTGGAAGAAATATTAATAAAAATAGGACTTCCAGAAAACAGTAAAAATAAGTATCCACATGAATTTTCTGGAGGACAAAGACAGCGTATTGCTATTGCTAGAGCAGTAATTATGAAGCCCAAAATCATTATTTTTGATGAACCAACATCATCACTTGATAAAAATGTGCAAATGCAGATACTGGATATGCTAAGAGATTTGCAGCAGGAATATAAAATTACATATATTTTTATAAGCCATGACCTTCACGTAGTTCAATCTATATGCAACAATATGGCAGTAATGAAAGATGGCGAGATAATAGAATATGGTAAGAGCAATGAGATTATTAATAATCCAAAACATGAATATACAAGACAGCTAATAGAAGCAGCTTGGATTTAAAGGAGCTATAATGAAAAAATTATTATATCTATTTTTATTTATATGTTTAAATTTTCAGATATCATATGCTATAGAATTAGAACATAATAACTTTAAATTTAATATATATTCAAATATTTATGGAGATTTTTTTTATAAATATAATAAACCATCAAGTTATACTAATAATATAGAACATCAGTTTGCAAGCTATGCCTTTACAGGCTCATCAAATGCAGGTATTAGTATAGAATATGGTAAAACAAGTTTTACATTTGAAGCAGGTGTATCAGATATTATCCGTAAATATTATCTGCAGTATAATATTAATAAGGAAAACAAACATTTTATTTTAATAGGAAGGGATGCGACTATTGCCCATTTTACATTTGGCCAAATATCAAATAATTTAGCAGGCTTAAGCAATTACGGAACATTAATTAATAATAATAGACGTTTTCAGTTTCGTTATGGTATAAATGGTTTTCAAATAGCCTTAATTTTACCTTATTTAAGCAGCTGGAACCAAGAATATGTTAATGATCCAGCATCTTTATATGATGGATTCATAAATATTCCACGTTTTGAGATATCTTATGATTATTCAAATAAATATATGGAATTAAAAACTTATGCAGGTTATGGTGCTTATTTATATGACAAAAATATTTACAATAAAATTATTCATTCTGGTAATATTGGTGTAGGATGTAAATTATTAGTAGACGAAAAATCATCTGTATATTTATCATTATTTTATGGCTATAACCTTAGTATGACAAACTCACTTACAAATATGAATACTATAACTTTAATTAATAATACTATAAATGTTACAAATATTCATTCTTTTGGTGTTGCTGCTGGATTTAAATATGATTATAATAAATATATAACAACTCAAACTGGATTAGGGTACACATTTAATTATGCAAAAACTTATGAAAATATTGATGATGCACTAGGTGCCTATTTAAATATTCAAATAAAAATTAATAAATATTTCAGTATCATACCAGAAATATCTTTATTCAATAATATGCAGTCCAATACTAAGCAGTCAGAAGGGTATAGTTTTATGGCAGGTGTTTTAATTTTTCTTAAGATATAAAAACTCTTAAGAATTCAATATGATTTCCGATAATCTGTAACAACAAAAAAATATAATTATCATTCTTGACTTATTTTGTGAAAGTGATATATATTAGAAGCATGACACGTTTAATATTGGATACATCTAGTGATTATCTTGTAATAGTAATCTCTCAAGATAATACAGTTATTGCCAGTCAGGTTTTATATGCTGGTAAAAAGATGAGCGAGTTGTTACTTTTTCAGCTTGATAATATGCTTGAATCTTCATCTATCAATATTAATGATATAGATGAGTTTTATGCAGGTGTGGGTCCCGGTTCATTTACTGGTGTGCGTATAGGTGTAGCCCTTGTTTTAGGGTTATCTTCTGCACTTAATAAAAAAGCTTATGGTATATCATCATTAGATGTGGAAGCAATAGTGTCTGAAAAAGATTTGCTTAAAACAGCATCCTTATTAAAAGGTAATGTTTATGCTGTAAGAAATTATGATTTTACTAATAATGTTTTTTCCGAATATTATGTAGATGAAATCTGTGAAAATATAAATGATTATACTCTTGTAAATAACAACAAATCCTATTTTCCCAACATCAGTTTTGCTGTTCAAAGTGGCAGATTGTGGGATTTTCGTGCAGAATGCACGCCTATTTACTTGAGAAAATCAGAAGCAGAGCTTAATCTTGATAAGAAAAGCAACGCTTAATGATTTAGATAAAATATATGATATTGCGGTGGCTTCTTTTGATACTCCATGGGAAAAGGTATCTATTGAAGCTGAGTTTTATAAAGACTACGCAAGTATTTATGTATGCGAACTAGAAAGTCAGATTAGGGCATATATTATTACATGGCTTATTGCTGATGAAGCTGAATTACTTACTATTGCAGTTGATGAAGGCTGGCGAAATAAGGGTATAGGTAAATCCCTTATGAATTATATGAAAGAGCTTTATGGCAGTAATGTTTTATGGCATTTAGAAGTTGCCTGTAGTAATAAAAGTGCTATACATTTATACAAGAGCTATGGGTTTGAAATAAATTCAATCATAGCAAATTATTATGGAGAAGGAAAAGATGCTTATCGCATGATACTTTCTCCAAACGCTAATATTTAAGTAGGAGAATAAGATGTTGGAAGATAAGTTTGAGCTGTATGAGCGTATTAGTAAGGAAAATGTTGAGTTTAAAAGGCTTTTTGATGAACATATTCGTTTAGAGCAGGATTTAGAAGCACTGTATAGCTTGAAATATTTTCCACCAGAAGTGGAAGTTAAAATAAAAGAAATAAAAAAGAAAAAACTTCTTGGTAAAGATAAAATGGAGCAGATTCTAGCTTCCTACCAATAAGAATATGAACACTAGTAAAGGAGAGTGTTGGTTTAATGAATAATCGCAATTATTTATTTACATCAGAATCTGTTACTGAAGGTCACCCAGATAAAATGGCAGACCAGATATCTGATGCTGTTCTTGATGCAATGCTGAAAGATGACCCTTTTAGCCGAGTAGCCTGCGAAACTATGCTTACAACTGGTCTTGTGGTTGTTTCAGGCGAGGTTACAACTAAAACTTATGTTGATATCCCAGCGGTTGTTAGAGATACTATTGCTGGAATTGGTTATACTAGAGCTAAATTTGGCTTTGACTATGAAACATGTGGTGTTATTTCTACTATTAACCGCCAATCACCAGATATAGCAATGGGTGTGGATACTGGTGGTGCTGGCGACCAAGGTTTAATGTTTGGTTTTGCCTGTGATGAAACTCCAGAGCTTATGCCTCTTCCTATAATGCTTGCTCATAAAATCACTATGAAGTTATCTGAAGTGAGAAAAAGCGGTGAGCTTGATTATCTTCGTCCAGACGGTAAATCTCAAGTTACAATAGAGTATAATGGTTTTGAACCTGTAAAAGTTCATACTGTTGTAGTATCTTCTCAGCATTCTGAGAATGTACCAATGGATAAATTAAAAGCTGAAATTATAGAAAAAGTTATAAAACCTGTTATGCCTGAAAACCTTTTCAACGAAAAAGATACTATTTTCCATATTAACCCTACAGGCAGATTTGTTATAGGTGGCCCTATGGGTGACTGTGGTTTAACAGGTAGAAAAATTATTGTTGATACATATGGTGGTATGGGCCGTCACGGTGGTGGTGCATTTTCTGGTAAAGATGCAACTAAAGTTGACCGTTCTGCAGCATATGGTACTAGGTGGGTTGCTAAAAATATTGTGGCTGCTGGCCTTGCAAAAAGATGTGAAGTGCAGTTAGCTTATGCAATCGGTGTCAGCGAGCCTGTATCTATTATGGTAAATACTTTTGGAACTGGCACTATTGATGATGGTGAAATTGAAAAAATAGTTGCAAAAGTGTTTGATTTAACACCAAAAGGGCTTATTTCAGCATTAGACCTTAGAAAACCAATTTTCCAAAGAACAGCAAGTTATGGTCATTTTGGCAGAAAAGAATTTGCATGGGAAGATACTAATAAAGTTGCTGATTTAAAAGATTTAGCAGGAAAATTAGGGAGTTAATAATGGCTTACGATATTAAAGATATTAATTTAGCAGATAAAGGTAAACAGCGTATTCTTTGGGCAGATAAAGATATGCCAGTTTTAGCAGAAATTAGAAAACGCTTTGAAAAAGAAAAACCTTTTAAAGGTATGAAAATGTCTTGCTGTCTGCACGTTACAGCAGAAACAGCAAACCTTATGAGAACTTTGACAGCAGGTGGAGCAGATGTGCTTTTATGTGCTTCTAACCCACTTTCAACTCAAGATGATATTGCTGCTTCTTTATGTAGAGATTTTGGGGTTGAAGTTCATGCTATCAGAGGTGAAGATAACGAAACTTACTACAAACACTTAAATGCAGCTATTGCCCATAATCCTAATATTACAATGGATGACGGTGCTGATTTAGTTTCTGAAATCTTAAAAAAACACCCAGAATTATATGACAGAATTGTATGCTCTATGGAAGAAACAACAACAGGTGTTATCCGTTTAAGAGCTATGGAAAAAGACGGGGTATTAAAATTCCCTGTAATAGCTGTTAATGATGTACAAACAAAATTTATGTTTGATAACAGATATGGTACAGGGCAGTCTACATTAGACGGTATTATAAGAGCTACAGATGTGCTTCTTGCAGGTAAAACTTTTGTTGTAGCAGGCTATGGCTGGTGCGGTAAAGGTTTAGCTTCAAGAGCTAGAGGTATGGGTGCTAATGTTATTGTTACAGAAGTTGATAACATTAAAGCATTAGAAGCTGTTATGGATGGCTTTAGAGTTATGCCTATGATTGAAGCTGCTAAAATTGCAGACCTTATCTGTACAGTAACAGGTGATATACACGTTGTTAGAAAAGAACATTTTGAAGTTATGAAAGACAGCTGTATAGTTTCAAACTCTGGACACTTTGATGTGGAAATAGATTTAGTTGCATTAAAAGCTATGTCTGAAAAAATAGAAGAAAATGTAAAACCAAATGTTAATGCATACCATTTAAAAAATGGTAAAGTGGTATATGTTTTAGCAGAAGGCCGTCTTGTAAACTTAGCTTGTGCTGAAGGACACCCTGCTTCTGTTATGGATATGAGTTTTGCAACTCAGGCATTAGCTTCCGAATATGCAGTTAAAAACCAAGGTAAATTAGAGAAAAAAGTTTATGTACTTCCTCATGAAGTAGAGCAGCAAATAGCTGCAACTAAACTTGGTTCTATGAAAGTTGCAATAGACACTCTTACTGAGGAGCAAGTTTCATATCTTAATTCTTGGGAAACAGGTACTTAATGAGTAAATCAGTTGATTATATTATTGTCGGTGCAGGTCCTGCTGGGGCCTGTGCTGCCAATATCCTTTCAAAAAGTGGAAAAAAAGTTATCATTGTCGGGAAAGTGTTGGGTGGCTCACACTGTTCAATTAACAGCACATCTTCAGAAGTTTTAGTTAATTTTTCTAAATCATTTGAAAAATTTAGAGTTGTTAAAGATTCTTATTTATCTGATGATGTTGAAAATGTTGCTTTAGATTTTAAACGTATTAGAAAACTTGTTGATACTAATGCAAATAAATCTAAAAAAGTTTTTCTTGAAACATTAGAGGAAAGCGAAGTTGAATTTATTGAAGGAACTGCATGTTTTTCTGGCAGTAATATGATAGATATTACTACTGCAGAAGGGCAGACAGTAACTTATAAATTTAAAAAATGCTTAATAGCAACTGGTGCTGTAGCTCCAAAAACATCTCTTTATAATAATAAGAAAAACCTTGATGTTGCAGCTTTTGTAAATATGGAAGAGCTGCCTGAAAGTGTTGCAATAATTGGTGGTGGTGCTCTCGGTGTTGAAGTTGCGTCATTTTTTACACGCTTTGGTTCAAAAGTAACTATTGTTGAAAAAAATGACAGATTACTTTCAATGTTTGACCCATATATTTCTAAAAAGTATGAAGATACACTAAAAAAACGCGGTGTTAATATAATAACCAGCCATGATATTACAAAGATAGAGCGTGTAGGACAAAAGTATATTGCATTATCAGAAGCTGGCCCTATTGAAAGTGAAGAGATATTTTTGTGTACTGGAAGAGTGGCTGCTGTTTCAGAATTAATGCTTGAAAGTGCAGGTATTAATACTGATGAAAAAGGCAGAATAATTTTTAGTAATAATTTACAGACTGATAATAAAAATGTATATGTTGCAGGTGATGTATCTCATATTATGATGAACAGCAGCTGGGCATATTATTCTGCTATGGTTGCAGCAAAAAATATGATGGGTGCAGATATTGAATATACTGCTGAAATACTGCCAGTATATATTGACAGCGACCCAGAAGTTGCGATGATTGGGATATCAGAAGAACAGGCAAAAGAACGCGGGCTTGATTATGGTACTTTTAAATATGTATTTGGCGATATATATGGGCTGGCAAGTTCATCTGGTTCTCAAACAGTAATAAAAACCGTTTATGAAAAGAGTAGTAAAACATTTTTAGGAATTCAAGCTATGGGGCGTGGAGCAAATAACTTAATTGGTATATTTGCTATTATTATTAAACTTAAATTAACTGTTGAGCAAATTCCAGATTTTGTGTACATTGACCCTGTATTTAATGAATTTTTTAATGAGGTAACTGAGAAATTATTATGAAAAAATTTTTTGGTTTTTTAAGATTTTTAAAAGCAGTAGTATATGTAATGTATTATGCAACTAATGCTACAATACTTAATATTTTTGGTAAAGGTGAATCTTATCTGCGTAAAAGGACAGGCCCTGCAGCTAAAAGGTTAATGAAAATTACAGGTGCAAAATTCACTATAGAAGGGCTAGAAAACATTAAACCTGATAAGACATATGTTTTTACAGGTAACCATAGAAGTTATACAGATATTTTGGTGCTTTTTATGATAGGCGGTGAAGCAAACTGTCAGTTTACTTTTATGGCAAAAAAAGAATTATTTAGAATACCATTTTTAGGACCATCTATGAAAGCTATGCGTGTAATAGGGGTTGATAGAGGTTCTACTTCAAAAGCAATGAAAAGTCTATCTCAGGCAATAAATACAGTAAAAGAAGGTGGCAGAAATTTAATTATATTTCCAGAAGGTACAAGAAGTAATGACGGCCATACACTAAGCCCATTTAAAAAAGGTGCGTTTACTATTGCTAAAAGAGCTGAGCTTGATATATTACCTTTCGTATTAGAAGGGACAGAAACATATATGCCTAAAAAAGGTTTTGGGATGTATGATGCAGAGATAAAAATTAGATTTTTCCCTGCTATTTCTACAAAAGATAAAACAGATGCTGAAGTAATGAAAGAAACTGAAGATTTAATTAAAGAAGCGTTATGTCAAAAATAATTTTGGGGCTTGGTTCTAATATTAATAATCCTTTAATACAATTACAAAATGCTGTTGATTATCTGAAACAGCATTTTTTTATTTTAAAAGTATCAAGCATATATATTTCGCAGTCATTATTAAAAGATGAACAGCCAGATTATTATAATATTATATTGTTTTGCAGCAGTGATAAAACCCCTCTTGAAATATTACAAATTGCAAAAGATATAGAAAATCAAATGGGGCGTATTAAAATAAAAGAATGGGGAGAGCGTGTTATAGACATTGATATAATTGATTATAATAATAGTATATATGATTATGATAATCTGAATATCCCCCATAAACAAATGAAATACAGAAGCTTTGTATTAAAGCCGCTTATGGAGATTATGCCTGATTATATTCATCCACAAACAAAACAGACAGTTATGGAAATGTATGAAAGTTTAGATGATGATTTTAATATTAAAATTTTAGAAGGTACTTCAATTAATATATAATTTTTAATTTTTAAAAGATTTTTATTGATAGAAAATAATTATTGTTTTATATATAGTTTTTATATAAATCATAAAAGGATATTAAATTGTTACAGAAAGTTAAAGGTTTCAGAGATATTTTTGGTGAAGATATAAAATACTGGCATATGGCAGAATCACTTATCCAGTCTATTTTTAAGAGCTATGGGTTTAGTGAGTTTAGGCTTCCTGTGCTTGAAAAAACATCAGTATATAAACGCGGTATTGGCGAAACAACTGATATTGTAGAAAAAGAGATGTTTACATTTACTGACAGCGATGAGCTTGTAAGCCTTCGTCCAGAAGGTACAGCATCACTTATGCGTGCATATATTGAAAATAACCTTCATAACCCACCGGGTATAAAAAAATATTACTATCTTGGTAATATGTTTAGGCGTGAGCGTCCTCAAAAGGGCAGGTTTCGTCAGTTCAGCCAAATTGGCGTGGAGGTATTAGAAAGTGATGCTCCATTATTAGATGCTGAAATTATAGGGCTTTTATATAATGTTGCATTTGAACTTAGGTTATCAGAATACGTTAATATGGAAATAAACTCCATAGGATGCCCAGCATGCCGCCCAAAATATAAAGAAGATTTAGTAAAATATTTCTCAAGCCATAAGGATGATTTATGCGATGACTGTAAACGCAGGCTTGAAACAAATCCACTAAGAATACTAGACTGTAAAATAGAAAAATGTAAATCAATAGCAAAAGATGCTCCTGTTATACTTTCATACTTATGTGATGACTGTAATAGTCATTTTGAAAGTGTAAAAGAATATCTTAATATGATGGAAATACCTTTTAAAGTAAATCCAAAAATGGTGAGAGGGCTTGATTATTATGTAAAAACAGCCTTTGAACTAGTAACAGACAGGCTAGGTGCTGCAAGTGCTGTTGGTGCTGGTGGCAGGTATGATGGTCTTGTAAAAAGTTTAGGTGGTAAAGATACTCCGGGGATTGGTTTTGCAATAGGGCTTGATAGAATTGTAGAGCTTTTAAAAGATATTAAACCAATGGAAGAAAAAGGTGCTGATGTATTTATTATGGCCTTTGATAAAGATAGTTTATCCCACTGCTTAAAACTTGTAAAAGAATTAAGAGCTCAAGGGTTTATTGTGGAGTATGATTATTCTTTAGCATCAATGAAAAGCCAGTTTAAAAAGGCAGATAAAACAAATGCTGCATATGCAGTTGTTTTAGGCAGTAATGAGCTTTCTGAAAATAAAGCTGCTGTTAAAGATTTAGTAACAGGTGCTCAGGAACTTGTTGAATTAAGTGAAATTATAAATTATATAAAAAATAAATTAATCTAATAAATTGGAGAAAGTTATGTTAACAAATATGGCAGATTGGAGAAGAACACATAGTTGTGGTGTTTTAACTGATAAAAATATCGGTGAAGAAGTATTACTTATGGGCTGGGTTCAAAGAAGACGCGACCATGGTGGTGTTATATTTATAGATTTAAGAGATAGAGAAGGTATCACTCAAATAGTTTTAAATGAATCAGCACCTGAGGCAAGAGAAACTGGTGATGCAGTTAGAAGTGAATACGTAATTGCTGTAAAAGGTAAAGTTGTAGCTCGTCCAGATGGTATGGTAAACCCAAATATTAAAACTGGTATGATAGATGTTATAGTTAGTGATATTAAAATATTAAACAATGCTTTAACTCCTCCATTTATGATAGATGAACACACTGATGCTGCTGAAGATGTACGTTTAAAATACAGATATTTAGACCTTCGCCGTCCTCAGCTTCAAAAAAATATTATGATGCGTAATAACATATATAAATCTATTAGAGAATATATGTGGGGTAATGGTTTTATTGATATTGAAACTCCATTTTTAGGCAAAAGTACACCAGAAGGTGCAAGAGATTACCTTGTACCAAGCCGTGTAAATGCTGGAAAATTTTATGCACTTCCACAATCACCACAACAATTTAAACAGCTTTTAATGGTTGGTGGTTTTGAACGTTACTATCAGATTGTTAAATGTTTTAGAGATGAGGATTTAAGGGCAGACAGACAGCCAGAATTTACTCAGCTTGATATAGAAATGTCATTTGTTGATAGAAATGATGTTATGGATATGATAGAAGGTTTAATTGTTAAACTTTTTAAAGATATTTTAGATATTGATGTACCACGTCCATTCCCAACAATTAACTATAAAGATGCTATGGAACTTTACGGTCATGATGCACCAGATACTCGTTTTGGTATGCATTTAAAAACTATTAATAATATGGTTGAAAACTGTTCATTTAAAGTATTTTCTGATACTGTTAAAAATGGTGGTATAGTAAAAGCATTAAATGCAAAAGGTGCAGGTAAAACTTTCAGTAGAAAAACTTTAGATGATTTAGGTGAATATGTAACAAGCCTTGGTGCAAAAGGTCTTGCTTATATTAAGATTAATGAAGATGGTATCCAATCACCACTTGTTAAAAACTTAGGTGAAGAATTAACTCATGAAATTATTAAAGTAATGGAAGGCGTTCCGGGAGATATTATCTTCTTTGGAGCAGGGGAAGAAGGGCTTGTAAACCTTACTATGTCAAAACTTCGTTTACGTTTGGGAAGTCTTTTAAATTTAATTGACCCAAAACAGTATAATTTAGTATGGGTTTTAGAGTTCCCACTTTTAGAATGGTCGCCTGAAGATAAAAGATATGTGGCAGTACACCACCCATTTACTGCTCCAATGGATGAAGATATTGATAAATTATACAGTGACCCAAAATCTGTTAGAGCAAAAGCCTATGACCTTGTATTAAATGGCTCAGAAATAGGCGGTGGCAGTATAAGGATTCATAGAAGTGATATTCAACAAAAAATGTTTGAACGCCTTGGTTTAGGTGAGGAAGAAATTAAAGAAAAATTTGGATATTTTGTGGATGCATTAAAATATGGTACACCTCCTCATGGTGGTATTGCTTTTGGTATAGATAGAATTGCTTCAATATTTGCAGGAGCAGAGTCTATACGTGACGTTATTGCTTTCCCTAAAACTCAGAAAGCAACTGATTTAATGAGCGGTGCACCTGATTATGTAGAGCCAAAACAGCTTAAAGAATTATATATTAGAAGTGATGTTTCTGCTAATAAATGAAAATAAGGCAAAAGCCCTTGACAAATATAAGAATTAATAATATTATACTCTATATAAATGTGTATAGTCACAAGGGGGTTCTATTGTGAAAAAGAGTATAATTTTTGTGAGTGCTGTAGTACTGTTATTAACGGCGGCATGTGGCGGCAAGTCTTCTTCTGAGAATTTAACTCCAGAAGAAATGGTTAGGCAGGCTTTAGGTAGCCCAAACAAAGCTTGTGTTGACAAGTATTTACCTAA
Source organism: uncultured Mucispirillum sp. (assembly GCA_944324495.1). Lineage (GTDB taxonomy): Bacteria > Chrysiogenota > Deferribacteres > Deferribacterales > Mucispirillaceae > Mucispirillum. The sequence goes on from CALUWN010000001.1 coordinate 137,825, forward strand.
AACAAAAGCTAAAATGGCAGAAGCTGATAAGCTTGCAAAAGCAAATAATGCAGAAGGTGCAAAAAAAGCAGAAAGTGAAGCTGTTGAAATATTTAAGAAAGAAGATGTGGCATATAAAAGTGCTGTAGATTCTGTTAATGCTCAAAGCTCTAGATATGATGAAACTGTTGCTAGAAAAAACAATATAGCATCACATCCAGCAGCTGCAAAATCTAGCAAATGGGCTCAAGTACTGCCTAAAGTTGATAAACATTTAGCTAATGCAAAAAAAGCTATTGATAATTGTGATGCAAATAAAGCTAAATCAGAGCTTGATGCAGCAAATGCATTACTTGCAGAAATGGAACAGCTTTTAGGTATTGGTGGGCAAAAAGCTGCAACAAGCGGTTCAGTTTATGTTGTTAACAAAGGTGATAACCTTTGGTATATAGCTGGCAAACAGTATTCTAATCCATTTATGTGGCCTATTATATACTGGACTAACCAGCAAAAAATTAAAGACCCTGATTTAATATTCCCTAAACAGGAATTTAATATAGTTCAGGATTCTTCTGCTGATGAAAAAGCAAAAGCAGAAAGATTAGCGAAAACAAGAGGTCCTTGGTCGCTTTACGATAATAAATAATAATATTATCATATTAAAATATTATGCGGCTGCTATATGCGGCCGCTTTTTTGTGGTAGAAAATGCATAAAGATGATGTTGTTTATAAAACTCCTAATGGGTTTGATTTATCTGATTATACGAATACTGTTGCAGATGAACTTAGAAATGGTTTAGCAGTATTTAAAAAAAATGAAAAAAAAGTTGTAGTGTTTGGTTCTGCTAGAGAAAAAAAACATCACGAATTTTATAAAGATGCGGAGATGCTTGGTAAAAAACTTTCTGAGAAAGGTTATGCTGTAGTTACTGGTGGTGGTCCGGGTATTATGGAAGCAGCTCTTAAAGGTGCATTTGAAAATAATGGTGAAACATACGGGGTAAATATTATACTTCCCCATGAGCAGCATGATAATAAGTATATAAAAAATAGTTATTTGTGTAATCATTTATTTACTAGAAAAGTGCTTTTAATTAGAGAAATGCAGGCTTATTTTGTAATGCCTGGTGGGTTTGGTACTCTTGATGAACTTTTTGAAGTTTTAACATTAATTGCCACAAATATTCAGTATAATGTACCTGTTATTTTAATAGGCAGAGAGTTTTGGTCTGGTTTACTTGAATGGATAAAAATGCAGCTGCTTGAAAAATACAGCTACATTAATGAAGATGAATTTGAAATGTTAAAACTTACAGACTCAATTAAAGAAGCTGTTGATTTACTTGATTAATTAAAATTATCTATATAATTAATAATAAATTCTGCAATTTTTTCATAATCATCAATATGAAATACATTATTTATATTTGCAAATTCATGTAATTCATCTGTTGCAACAGCAATAATATTTTTTTCTTCACCATATAAGTTAGGCTTATTATTAGCTTTTCTATGTACTAATATTTTTGGTATATGTTCATCTTTAAAGCCTTCGCCTATAATAATATCCACATCAACTGGAATTTGTTTCATTAATTCTATAAAAGTAAATCTTTTAGGTGTATCACTTATAACTGCAAGTTTGCTGTTTGATGCAATAGCAACGCAATTTGCCCCTGCCTGTTTCATTCTATAAGTATCCTTTCCTTCCTTATCCATTTCAAAACTATGGCCGTCATGTTTTAATGCTGCTATTTTATATCCTTTACTTTTAAGATAATTAATTACTTTAATTACAAGGGTTGTTTTTCCACTTCCAGAATAGCCTGCAAATGTTAAATATGGCGTCATTATTTGCTCCTTTTTTTATTATTATGATAAAACTATATACATATTAGAAATAATATATTATAACTATAAAAGAAAATAAAGAGGACAATATGTCAGTATCGCAATTTTTTTTAGATGATAAGTATTTAAAATCAATTCTTCCAGATTATGTATTAAGAAATACTCAAATTGAAATGGCAGAAATTATTGAATCTGCGCTTAATTCATATACAAATACTTTTATTGAAGCTCCAACAGGTTCTGGAAAAACTATGGCATATTTAATTCCATCCTTTGCTGGCGATAATAAAATAATACTATCTACCAAAACAAAACAACTTATGAACCAGCTTTTATATAAAGATATACCAGTTGTACAAAAAATTATAGGCAGTAAAAAATCTGTACGCTCATTAAAGGGCAGGAAAAATTATTTTTGTCCACACAGATATTATAAATTTGTACACTCAAAAGCTGCATTTTATATTGATGCTGTATCATGGTTTGAAGAAATGAGTAAGTATGGTGATATAATAGAAGCACCATGGGGTGTTTTAGATAATGATGTATGCTCATTAATGACAGCAGACAGGTTTCAGTGTATTGGCAATAAATGTGCTTATTATGATGAATGTCCTTTTTATATGCAGAAGAAGGAAGCAAATATTGCAGATATTGTGGTTACAAATCACTTTTTACTGCTTTCTGATATTGCTATGAAAAGTAAGGAATCTTTTGGGTCTATCTTTGAGTATAGAGATAATATTATTTTTGATGAAGCCCACTCTGTACCAGATATATTTTCTCAATATGCAGGGGTTGAATTTCCTCTTTCATCACTAATGATACTATTTTATGAAAATAAAGATATAATAAAAACAGAAAATGTGGATAAAGTATATAAAGCATATTCAAAAATTTTAGATAAAATAAAAGAACCAAAAATATTATATGAACCATTAGCTGATGATTTTAAAAAACTTATAGAGCTTGCTTCAAGTATTATATTATCAACAGATGATGAAGAAATAAAAGAAGAATTTGGTGTATATTTACTTTTATACGAAGAATTTAATTGTGATAAAGAAGGTGTACGGTTAATAGAAAAAACTATACAAAAAAATACTGTATATATTACATTAAAATTTATACCCTTTGAATCAGGTACGGATTTTGTAAAAGGTTTAAAAGATGCTGCCACATCATCAGTATTTGTAAGTGCAACATTAAGTTCTGGTGGTGATTTTGCATATATTATTAAAGAAACAGGTATGCAGGATATGTGTGAAACATATATTCTTGATAATGTTTTTGATTTTAATGCTCAAGGTAAACTATTTGCGCCAAAAGTGTATAATAGTGAAAATGATAAGAAAAATAAAATATATCTTGAATTACTAACACAAATGGAAGGCTCTGCCTTAATTATATGTAACAGTCTTGAAAGAATGCAGTTTATTGAAAAGCTGTTAAGAAGTGCTGAAATTAATAAAAAAATATATACTCAAGTAGGTGTTAATATAGGAGAGCTTGATTTTTGTAGTGAAGATATGGTATTAATAGGAAGTGCCACCTTAAGAGAGGGCATAGATATTTCAGGGGGCGGTTTTAAGGCTGTTATATTGGACCAGCTTCCTTTTGAATACCCTAAAGATATACTGCTTCAAAGCAAGGCAGAAAAACTTTCAGGGGAAAATGCAAACTCTTTTATTGATTTTTTCCTGCCACGTGCTGTATTATATTTTAAGCAGGCAGTAGGCAGGCTTATTCGTCATGAAGATGATTTTGGTATATGGGTAGTACTTGATTATAGAATAATTGATAAAAGTTATGGAAAGTATTTTTTAGATGTGATAAGTAATGTAGAGATAGTGGAAAATATAGAGGATGCACTCTATTTTATAAAGGAGGATATTCATGGCTAAACTGATTTGTGATTACAATTTTGCCGCTTCCAAAAAAATACTTGGTGGTATTTCTGAAGATGACCTTCAAGTTTATATGAAAAAAGCAGAATTAGGTTATGAAAGACTGCAAAAAATGGTGGAAGAAGGTAGTGTTGGTTTTCCAAAGCTGCCAGAGTATGACACAACAGAACTTAAAGAGTTTGCAAAGGATGTTAAAAGTAATTACAATGATTTAATTGTTGTAGGTATTGGTGGCTCAGCATTAGGTATTGAGGCAGTTGTAAATGCTGTACTCCCTTATGGTTATAATGCTATGAGCTATACAGATAGAGGCTGCATGCCTAGAGTTTGGGTTGCTGATAATGTAGACCCTTCCAAAATCCAGTCTATTTTGAAAATATGTGCACCTGAAGATACTCTTGCTGTTGTTATTTCTAAATCAGGCAATACTGTTGAAACTGCTGAAAATTATTCTTTAATACACAGCTGGTTTAAAGCAAAAGTTCAGGATATGAAAAAGCATATTGTGGTTGTAACAGACCCAAACAAAGGTCCATTAAGAGAATATGCTGATAAAAACGGTTTAAAAAGTTTTCCAATCCATTCTTCTATTGGTGGCAGGTTTTCAGTAATGAGCCCAGTGGGCTTAGTTCCTGCAGCATTTTTAGGTATTGATATTGATAAAATGCTTAAAGGTGCAGCAAGCATTACAGAAGAAGGAATGAAACAAGTTTTAACTTTATCTGCAATTTATTTATATTATATGGATAAAGGTAAAAGTATAAATGTATTAATGCCATACAGCTCAAGGCTTGATAAATTTGCTGAATGGTTTTGCCAGTTATGGGGTGAAAGCCTTGGTAAAAAATACACTATGGATGGTAAAGAGATTACCTTTGGCACTACTCCTGTAAGAACTGTTGGTGCTATTGACCAGCACTCTCAAATTCAGCTTTTTAGAGAAGGTCCGCTTGATAAAGTTGTAACATTTATCAGCCTTGAAACTCATGATAATGATGTTAGTGTTAAAGGTGATTTTTATGAAGCGTTTAATTACTTAAATGGTCTTCATTTAGGTAAACTTTTAAATTCTGAGCTAAAAGCTACAGAAGCAGCACTTTTAACTTCAAAAGTACCATCTCTTAAAATTGGCGTAAATATATTGGATGAATTCAGCCTTGGTCAATTATTTATGTTATTTCAATATATTGTACCAATCATTGGGCTTTCTGTTAATATTAACCCATTTGACCAGCCGGGTGTTGAGGAAGCAAAAGAATATGCTTATGGTATGATGAATAGAAGTGGTTTTGAAAATAAAAAAGCTCAGTTTGAGTCTATATATCAAAAAGATGATGACTTTATTATTTGAGGAACTTTTATTTAAAGAACTTATAAAATATAAAAATAAAAAAATCCTTGTCGCTTTTTCAGGCGGCAAGGATTCTCTTGCGTTGCTTGACTTTTTAAATAGGAATAAAGATAACTTAAATATTTTAATTGGTGCATGCCACATTAACCATGGTTTAAGAGAAACAGCTTTTAGAGATGAGTGCTTTTGTAAGGCATATTGCGATGAAAGAAATATTAGTTTTTATACATTTAATATATCACAAGAACTTGCAGTGGATAAATCAGGCGGGGTAGAATCTGCTGCTAGAAAATATAGATATAAATATTTATTAGATGTTTTAAATCTTGAAAAATTTGATTATATTTTTACAGCGCACACTTATTCTGATAATATAGAAAACTTTTTTGTAGATTTATATACTGGAGCATCTATTTATACCATATCAGGTATTATGGAAAATAATAATAATATTATAAGACCAATGTTAAATATAAGTACAGAAATGGTAAATGAATATATTAATAAGTATAATTTGTCACCAGTCTATGATGAAACTAATAGTGATACTAAATATGTACGTAATAAAGTTCGCCACAAACTTATTCCAGTACTATATGAATGTGGGAATGAATTTGAAAAATCAATTATAAGGCTGCAAAAAGAGTCGTTTAGACTGCATACATATTTTGATTTAAAAACAAAACATGTAGTTTTAAATATAGGCAGGACAGCATTAATTGATAGAAATAAATTTTTATTGTTAGAAGATATAGAAAAAGAATTTTTACTTGGAAAAGTTTTTTCCATATTTTTTAGAGTAACAAAAAGCATAATCTATGAAACTTTGATTTTTTTTAATGGTAACCATTCAAAAAGACTTGATTTGCCAAATGGTTATATGGTAGAACAATCTTTTAATAGAATTAGAGTTTTTCATAAAAGTATGGTGGAAGACTTTTTATACCATAAAGGAAATAATGAGGCTGTTTTAAAAACTGATGATTTTACTATAGAATTTATGGGCTCATTAAAGCAGGATGAGCTTATTATAAGAAATAGAAGAAAAGGAGACAGGCTTAGAAATAAAAAAGTAAAAGATATACTTATTGATAAGCATATGGAACTTTTTAGTAGAGACAGGCTTGTGATAGTTGAAAAAAAAGGTGAAATTATATGGGTTGAAAGTATCACCAGTAATGAAAATATAAAAATAAAAAGAGATGGAACAGATAATGAATAATGTGGAAAAATTAATTTCTGAACAGGAAATTTTAAAAAAGGTTGAAGAGATTGGTAAAAAAATTACTGATGATTTTAAAGATGAAAGCGTTACTATAGTATCTGTTCTAAAGGGCAGTTTTATTTTTACTGCTGATTTAGTACGGTTTATTAAAAGCCCTGTAGAAATTGCTTTTATAGCAGCTTCCAGCTATGGTGCTTCTACAGTTTCAAGTGGTGAATTAAAAATACGCTATGATATTGATATACCTGTGAAAGGTCAGACGGTTATATTAGTTGAAGATATTGTAGATACTGGGCTTACTATTAGCAGGTTAAAAGAATATTTATATGAACTTGGTGCAAAAGATGTGAAAATATGCACAATTTTTGATAAACCAGACAGGCGTGAAAAACAGGTTACAATAGACTACTGTGGGTTTGTAATACCTAATGAATTTGTGGTAGGATATGGGCTTGATTATAATAATAAATATAGAAATTTAAGAAATCTATGCAAAATTACCATATAGAATTGGAGGATAAATGAATAGTGGTATTTACAAAAATCTAGCACTTTGGCTTGTAATTGCATTAATGATGGTGCTTGTTTTTAACCTTTTTAACACAAATACTCAAATAAATCAGAAAATTACTTATTCTGAATTTTTAGACAGTGTAGCTGACTCTAAAGTGAAAAAGGTAACAATAAAAGAAAATAAAATAACAGGTGAATATGCTGATAATAACACTCGTTTTGAAACATATGCACCAGCTGATGTAAATTTAATTAAAGAATTAAGGGATTTTGATGTTGATATTACTGCAACACCACCAGATACAACTCCATGGTATATGCAGCTGCTTATTTCATGGCTTCCTATTATTCTGCTTATTGCTATCTGGATATTTTTTATGCGTCAAATGCAGGGTGGCAGTGGCTCAAAAGCATTTTCTTTTGGTAAAAGCAGAGCAAAACTTTTAAATCAGGATAATTTAAAAGTTACATTTAAAGATGTTGCAGGTATTGAAGAAGCAAAAGAAGAACTGACAGAGATTGTAGACTTTTTAAAAGACCCAGCTAAATTTCAAAAACTTGGCGGTAGAATACCAAAAGGTGTGCTTTTAGTTGGTCCTCCGGGAACTGGTAAAACATTACTTGCAAAAGCAGTTGCTGGTGAAGCAGGTGTTCCGTTTTACAGTATCAGCGGTTCTGACTTTGTGGAAATGTTTGTAGGTGTTGGTGCTGCAAGGATTAGAGATTTATTTGAACAAGGTAAAAAGAATGCACCATGTATTATATTTATGGATGAAATAGATGCAGTTGGACGCCATAGAGGTGCAGGGCTTGGAGGCGGACATGATGAAAGAGAGCAGACTTTAAATGCACTGCTTGTTGAAATGGACGGCTTTGATTCCAATGAAGGTGTTATTTTAATTGCTGCTACAAACAGACCTGATGTATTAGACCCAGCATTACTTCGCCCAGGCAGGTTTGACAGGCAGGTTGTAGTTCCTCGCCCTGATTTAAAAGGCAGGCTGCAAATATTAAAAGTACACGCTGCTAAAATTAAAATGGCAAGTAGTGTTGATTTAGAGATTATTGCAAAAGGTACTCCGGGTTTTTCTGGTGCTGATTTGGCTAACCTTATGAATGAATCTGCTTTACTTGCAGCAAGAGCTAATAAAAATGAAGTAGATACTTCTGATATTGAATCAGCAAAAGACAGGGTAATTATGGGTGCAGAAAGACGCAGTATGGTTATTCCTGAAAAAGATAAACGTGTTACTGCTTTCCATGAAGCAGGGCATACTATTGTTGCAATTATGACAAAAGGAGCAGACCCTGTGCATAAAGTATCTATTATTCCACGTGGTATGGCTTTAGGTGTTACAATGCAGCTGCCTAGTGATGACAGGTATAATGAAACTAAAGACCATTTGTTAGGTATGATACGTATAATGTTAGGTGGCAGGATTGCTGAAGAAGTTGTTTTTGATTCTATGTCAACAGGGGCTTCAAATGATATTGAAAGGCTCACATCTATTGCAAGAAAAATGGTTATGAGCTGGGGTATGAGTGATAAATTAGGCACTATATCTTTTGGTAAAAGAGATGAAGCAATCTTTTTAGGTAAAGAAATATCAAGCCAAAAAGATTACAGTGAAAAAACAGCAGAATTAATAGATGATGAAGTGGAAAGAATTATCACTACCTGCTATAATGAAGCTAGAAAAATAATTGAAGATAACAGACTGCTTCTTGATAAAACAGCAGAAGCTCTGCTTGAAAAAGAAACTATTGAAACTCCAGAAATTAAAGAGCTTGTTAAAGAGTATGCTGCTTCTGGTTATGAAGATAATATGTTCAGCCAGAGTGAAGAAGAAAAAAAAGAAAAAGAAAATATTGATGTAGAAGCATAGAAGGGCTGAAATAAATGGAGATTTACAGGCTTACACCAGAACATAACCGTATATATAATGAATTAAAGCGTATTGGCGTTGATGATTATGCTTTAAATATGGTTAATAAAGGTGAAAGCCTGAATGTACTTATAAAAGATGTAACATCACCTGAAGCTAATATTTTAAAACAGGAAAGTATAGCTTCAGGAATGGATGCTGCTGTTAAAAAGGGTGTTATATCCTGCAGTGTAGAAAAAAGTGATGTGCTACTTTTAGGAAATATTGCAACTTTTAAAAGGCTTATAAAAAGGCTTTCTATACAAGCTTTTAGGTTAAAACAAGTTGCAGATGAGCTTAAAAATTTAATAAATAAGAAAGATGAAAGATTTATTACTCATAATAAAGGGAAAATTGAGTTAACCAAAACTCAGTGTATGTGTATTTTAAATACTACACCAGATTCTTTTAGTGACGGTAATAAATTTGTTACAGAAGAAGCAATAGCAAAGCAGATTGATGCAATGGCAGATTCAGGCGTTGATATTATAGATATTGGTGGAATGTCATCAAGACCGTATTCTGAAAGTATATCCGCAGAAGAGGAGATAAATAGAATAAAACTTGCTCTTGATTACGCAAAACAATATGATATGATAATATCAGTAGATACAAATAACTATAAAACAGCAGAGTATGCTTTAAATAATGGTGCTAATTTAATAAATGATATTTCAGGTATGGAAGATGATAAGATGGTATCTCTCTGTGCTGAATCAAGATGTGCTGTTTGTATTATGCATATGAAAGGAAGCCCTAAAAATATGCAGCAAAATATTGAATATAACCATATAATATATGATATACAAATGTTTTTTGAAAATCGTATAGAAAAATGTATTAAAGCAGGCATTAATTACTCATCTATAATATTAGATGTAGGGTTTGGGTTTGGAAAAACATTGGAGCAGAACTATATTTTATTGAAATATATGAAAGAGTTTAAAATATACTCTCTGCCACTTTTAGCAGGTATTTCAAGAAAGTCTATGATTGGCGGAGTACTTGATAAAAGTGTTAATGAAAGGCTTGCTGGTACAATAAGTGCAAATACTGCTGCTATTTTAAATGGTGCAGATATTATAAGATTTCATGATATTAAAGAAGGGATAGATACGGCTAAAATTGCTGATTTTATTCTGAAGGCGAATATATGACAACAGTATTAGAGTTTATCAAAAGCTATGTAAGTATTGTAGATGTTATTGATGTGGCGTTTATCAGCTATATTATTTACAGGATACTTTTACTTCTTCGTGGTACACGGGCAATTTATATGCTTGTAACAATTATGATTTTACTGCTTATTTTAAGCCTTTCAGATTTTGTGGGGTTAAGAGTTACAGGCTGGGTATTAAGTAATATGTCCGGTTATTTATTTTTGGCTTTAATTATAATATTTCAGCCAGAATTAAGGCGAGCACTGGCTTTTATTGGTGAATCAAAATTTTTTGAACGTACTGTATCACTTAACTCTCAAATAGTTGATGAACTTGTTAGAACTGCTACTATTCTTGCAAACAGGCAGCTTGGTGCATTAATTATTATTCAACGTAATACAGATATTTCCCATTATGTAACTTTAGGGCAAAAAATTGATTCTGTTGTTAGTAAAGACTTACTTTTAAGTATATTTATACCATACTCTCCACTTCATGATGGTGCTGTTTTGTTAGAAGGTACAAGGCTGACTTATGCTGGTTGTATTTTACCTCTTACTAAAAGAGAAGATATTGCTCAGCAGTATGGAACAAGGCACAGGGCAGCAATAGGCATTACTGAAGAAACTGATGCTGTTGCAATAGTTGTCAGTGAAGAACGTGGTGAGATTTCTGTTAGTGTTGGTGGAAAAATAATACCTAATTTAGACGCTAATACATTAAAAGAAACTCTTGGTGAAATAATAAAAATAAAAAAAGCAGCGGAAGATTAATATGTTAAACAATAAAACATTATTAAAAATACTTAGTGTTTTAATAGCCCTTGGTATGTGGTTTATGGTTGTGGCAGGTCATGAAGAAATGAAAGAAATGACAGTGCCTGTTAAGTTTACAAATATACCAAAAGACCGTATTGCCATGTCTGATGACACAAGTGTTACAATAACTATTAAAGGTGCGGCACGACTTTTACAAGGATTAGAAAATTCTGATGTTTTATTAAATATAGATGTTTCATCTTTTCCTGAAGGGCAGTCCAGCAGAAGAATTCTTCCTACAGATTTTAAAACACCACTTAGAATGGAAGTGGTTGATGTAAAACCTAATTCTCTTTTAGTGACAATTGATAAACTTGCCACAAAAGAAGTGCGTGTGCTTCCTTCTGTAATTGGTGATGTTAATAAAGGCTATAAAGTTGAAAAAATAACAATTAAACCTAATACTGCCACTATTACTGGTGCAGAAAATGTGGTAAACCATTTAGAAAATATTTCAACAATGCAGATAAACTTATCAGATAGAAGTGAAAATTTTGCATTAAATGTTTCTATGAAAGAATATGAAGGTGTTACACGTATTGAGCCAGAAAATGTGGAAGTTATGGTAAAATTAAAAGAAGATTTAGTTGAGCATGAGTTTAATAACGTGCCTGTTGAATGTATGAACCTTAAAAGTGATTTGATGCTTTCTAATGCTCCATCACTTGATTATGTGGTCGTTCGTGGCAGGGAAGATGTTATAGATACGTTTTTAGACCATGTTACATTTTTAACAGACTGCTCTCATATTAATGAGGCAGGCAATTATTCAGGTTCTGTAGCTTATAAAACAAATTTAATGGTTGATATATTAGAATTGACACCACAAAAAATAAACTTAGAGATAAAAAAACGATGAGAAAGTATTTTGGAACAGACGGAGTTCGTGGCAGAGCAAATGTTGAGCCACTAACGGCAGATTTTGCATTAAAACTTGGTAGAGCAGCTGCTGGTTTATTTAAAAATAATGATACACATGGAAAAATTATAATAGGTAAAGATACAAGGCTTTCCTGTTACATGTTTGAAAATGCACTTGTATCTGGTATATGCTCAGCAGGAATTGATGCTGTTATGGTAGGTGTTTTACCTACGCCTGCTATTGCATTTTTAACAAAATCTATTAGAGCAGATGCAGGGGTTGTTATAAGTGCATCTCATAACCCATACTATGATAATGGCATTAAATTTTTTAACTCTCAAGGCTATAAACTTCCAGATATTACAGAGCATGAAATAGAAAGAATGATTGATAATAATGAGCCAGCATTAGACCCTGATTCTATAGGTAAGGCATATAGAATAGAAGGTATAGGAAGATATGTTGAGTTTGTAAAAAATACGTTTCCTAAAAATATTGACTTAAAAGGGCTTAAAATTGTGCTTGATTGTGCAAATGGTGCATCATATAAGGCAGCTCCACTTGCTTTAAGAGAATTAGGTGCAGAGTTAATATTAATGAATGTTGAGCCAAATGGTACAAATATTAATGATAACTGCGGTGCAGTACACCCTGAAAATATGGCAAAAGCAGTAGTAGAACACAAAGCTGATGTGGGTATTTCTTTTGACGGTGATGCTGACAGAGTTGTTTTTTCTGATGAGTATGGCAATATTGTTGATGGCGATAAAATCATGGGTATATGTGCCATTGATATGATGGAGCAGGGAAAATTAAAAAACAACACCATTGTAGCCACAGTTATGAGTAATATTGGTTTTGAATTTTCTATGAATAAAAAAGGCGTATCTCTTATCCGTTCACAAGTAGGGGATAGGTATGTTATGGAAGATATGGTGAAAAATAACTGTAATCTTGGTGGAGAGCAGTCTGGTCATTTAATTTTTTCTGATTTTAATACTACAGGTGATGGTTTAATTAGTGCTATGCAGGTGCTTGCATTAATGGTTAAAAAAGGTAAAGGACTTTTTGAGCTGTGTAATTTTATAGAAACATACCCTCAGGTATTAAAAAATGTAATGGTTGATAAAAAAGTACCAATTGAAGAATTATCTGAAACTACTAAATTAATGAAAAAAATAGAAAATGATTTAGGTACTTCTGGCAGGCTTTTAGTTAGGTATTCTGGAACAGAAAATAAATTAAGGGTTATGCTTGAAGGAAAAGATGAAAAAATTATAACTGATTATGCAGATAGTATTGCAGAATTAGCAGTAAAAGAAATAAAAGGTAAGTAGGTATGATAAAACTTGGTGTAAATATTGACCATACTGCTACACTTCGTCAAGCACGAATGGGTGATGAACCAGATATTTTACAGGCTGCTTTAACAGCTGAAAAAGCAGGGGCAGATGGTATAACAGTTCATTTAAGAGAAGACAGACGTCATATTCAAGACAGCGATGTATATAATATAAAAAAACATATATCTATTCCTCTTAATTTGGAAATGGCTTGCAGTGAAGATATAATAAATATAGCCTGCGATGTACTTCCTAACACTTGTACTATAGTACCAGAAAAACGTATGGAAATAACAACAGAAGGTGGTTTAGATGCAGCAGGGCTGTATGATGTGGTTTCTGCTGCTGTAAAAAAATTGCAGAGCAAAGGAATAAAAGTAAGCCTTTTTATAGAGCCAGATAATAAGCAGATAGATGCTGCTAAGAAAATGGGTGCTGAGTTTATTGAAATACACACGGGGCTTTATGCAAACAGTACTGGAGAAAAGCAGCTTCAGGAATTAGAACGTATAAAAAATGCTGTAAAATATGCCCATAATCTTGGCTTAATAGTTAATGCAGGGCATGGGTTAAATTATACAAACACTAAGGCTGTTGCAGAGATTGAACATATGAATGAATTTAATATTGGTCATTCTATTATTTCTCGTGCAATATTTTGCGGGCTTCATGAAGCTGTTATAGAAATGAAAAAAATTATGAGAAGTTAGTTTATGCTGGGCTGTGATATTATTGAGATAAGTAGAATTGCAAGTTCTATAAGTAAATTTGGTTATAGTTTTTTACATCACATTTTATCTGATAATGAAATAGCCCTTTATAATAATAAAGGTAAAAAAGCCGAATTTGTTTCTGGCAGGTTTGCAGCAAAAGAAGCAGTTTCAAAAGCACTGGGAACAGGTATTGGCAGAGGGTATGCCTTTACTGATATTGAAATACTGCCTGATGAACTTGGGAAACCATGGGTGTATTTAAAAGGGGAAAGGGCAGAAAATATTGAGGTATCAATATCCCATTCAAGAGATAATGCTATTGCAGTTTGCTTAATAAAAGAGGATTTATGAGTGCGGTAATTATTCCAGCAAGGTATGGTTCTACAAGATTTCCAGGTAAAGTTTTAGCAGATATAGACGGCAAGCCTATGATAGTCAGGGTTGCAGAACAGGCAGTGCAGACTAAATGTGATAAAGTTATTGTGGTAACTGATAATGAGCAGGTATATAAAGCCTGCGAAAATTTAGATAAAGTAACAGTTATGATGAGCCCTGAGAATTTATCTACAGGAACTGACAGGGTTGCATATGCTGCTAAAAACATTGATGATGATATTATTATTAATGTGCAGGGTGATGAGCCTTTTATTCCACCTGCATTAATTGATGAATTAATAGATGGTTTAAAAAACGATAATTCTTTAAAAATGATAACAGCCTGCGTCCCTTTTGCAGATATTAATAATTCAGAAAACCCGTCGGCTGTTAAAGTGATTTTAGATGAAAATGATTTTGCAGTATATTTTTCAAGGTATCCGATACCTTATAACAGAGATAATATTGAAGATATTGTAAGATACCGCCATATTGGTATATATGGCTTTAGAAGGGATTATCTTTTTGAATTTGCATCTCAAGAAAGAACATTTTTAGAAAAATGCGAAAACTTGGAGCAGTTAAGAGCAATAGAAAAAGGTGTAAAAATAAAAGTTATTAAAACAGATTATAACCCATTATCTGTTGATACATATGAAGATTTACAAAATATATTAAAAATTTTAGAAATGAGGAATAATTAGTATGGCAAAGTACATATTTGTAACGGGTGGAGTTTTATCGTCATTAGGTAAGGGGATAACAGCAGCATCCCTTGGTGCATTAATGGAATCACGTGGTTACAAAGTAGCATTAAGGAAATTTGACCCTTATTTAAACTATGGCCCGGGAACTATGAGCCCATTACAGCATGGTGAAATATTTGTAACAGCAGACGGCTGCGAAGGTGACTTAGATTTAGGGCATTATGAAAGGTTTACTACAACTAATACAGATGAATTTTCTGATATTACTTCTGGTAAAATATATTACACTGTTATTGAAAGAGAACGCAGAGGTGAATATTTAGGAGCTACTGTTCAAGTTATTCCTCATATTACTGATGAGATAAAAAGGTGTATTACAGCAGGTGCAGAAGATTATGATATAGTGATTACTGAAATTGGTGGCACTGTAGGTGATATTGAAGGCCTGCCGTTTTTAGAAGCTATTAGGCAGATGAAGTTTGATAGTGATGAAGATGATGTATTATTTTTACACGTTACATTAGTACCATATATTAAAAGTGCAGGTGAGCTTAAAACTAAACCAACTCAGCACTCTGTAAGGCAGCTGCAGGAGATTGGCATAAGCCCTGATATTTTAGTATGCAGAAGTGAATACCCATTAAGCGAAGGTGTTAGAAATAAGCTTGCATTATTTTGTAATGTAGAAAAATCATCAGTTATTAACTGTATGGATGCAGCTACGATATACCAAGTACCACTTGTTTTAAATGAAGAAGGCCTTGACAGTGAAGTTATTAAAAAACTTCATTTAGAAGAAAGAGAGTACGATTTATCATTATGGCAGGATATTGTAAGAAGGATTAAACAACCAAAAGACACTGTAACTATTGCTGTTGTTGGTAAATATTTAGAAACTAAAGATGCTTATTTAAGTTTAACAGAAGCCCTTCTTCATGGTGCAGTTGCAAATTATTTAAAAGCAGAAATAAAATGGGTAGATGCTGAACTTTTAGAAAACAGAATGGCTAACGAATACCTTAATAATGTAGACGGTATTTTAATACCTGCTGGCTTTGGTGAGCGTGGTATGGAAGGTAAAATCTCTGCTGTTAATTTTGCTAGAACGAAAGATATACCGTTTTTTGGTATTTCTATGGGTTTACAGGCTGCTGTTATTGAATATGCACGCAGTGTATTAAAACTGGAAGATGCAAAAAGTGCAGAGATGTCTAAACCTGCAGGCAGTAATAATTTAGTTATAGATTATAAACATGATGAGCATTATAATGAAGAAATGGGTGCATCTATGCGTCTTGGCTCTTATGTTACTACATTATTAGATGGCAGTTTAGTTAAAGAAATATATAATACTGATACTGTAACAGAAAGGCACAGGCACAGGCTTGAAATAAATGACAGTTACAGGCAGATGCTTGAAAATTCAGGTATGGTAATATCTGGCAATAATGATGAAAGTGGGTTTGCAGATGTTATAGAGCTTCATTCTCACAGGTGGTTTATAGCTACTCAGTTTTGCCCTGAGTTTCAATCTAAACCATTTAATCCTCACCCATTATTTAATGCATTTATTCAAGCAGCTTATAAATTTAAGCAGGATAGAAACGGTAAAGAACAAGAATAATTATGGAAAATAATATGGATAAAGAACTTATAATTAAAAATGGCAGGCAGACTTTTGAAATAGAAATAGAGGCTATGAAAAGAGCTATGAACAGCCTTGATGACAGCTTTGCAAAAGCAGTTGAAATAATTCTTGGCTGTAAAGGCAGAGTTGTAGTTATTGGTATGGGTAAGTCTGGTTTAATAGGTAAAAAGATAGCAGCAACCCTTGCAAGTACAGGAACACCTGCATTTTTTATGCACCCAGCAGAAGGTATGCATGGTGATTTAGGTATGCTTGTTAAAGGTGATGTGGTTATTGGCATTTCAAACAGTGGTGAAACTGAAGAAATGAAAGTATTACTGCCATTAATTAAAAGATTAGGTTCTAAATTAATTGCAATAGTTGGGAAAAAGGATTCTACTTTAGGCAGAGAATCAGACTGCATATTAGATGCTTCAATAGAAAAAGAAGCCTGCCCTTTAAATTTAGCGCCTACTGCAAGTACCACAGTTGCTTTAGCATTAGGGGATGCTTTAGCAGTTGCTTTAGTAGAATGCAGGGGCTTTAAGGCAGAAGATTTTGCAATGTTTCACCCATCTGGTTCTTTAGGTAAAAGACTGCTTACTACTGTAGATGATTTAATGCATAAAGGTAATGAAGTACCAAAAGTATATGAAAGTGATACAGTAGAAAAAGCTGTGCAGGAAATAAATGAAAAAAGATTTGGCTGTACTGCTGTAATGAATGATAAAAATGAGCTTACAGGTATTATCACAGACGGTGATTTAAGGCGTGCCTTAACAAAATATAATACGGTACAAAATTTAAAAGTATCAGATATTATGACTCATAACCCTAAAATGATTAAAAAGCATGAGTTGGCAGCAAAAGCTTTGCATATTATGGAAGAATATAAAATATCTTCACTCTTTATAATAGATAATAATAAAACTCCAGAAGGTATATTACACTTTCAGGATTTATTAAAGTACGGTTTAGTATAGCTTATGTTAAGCGTTGCAGGTAAAAAGAGAATCATAAATATTTTTGTTGGTTTATCTATATTAATATTTGCAATTGCTGTTATTACTATTATTTTACGCACTGAAGATAATATGGTTCCCTATAAATCAGAACTTTTAGAAAATATTGTTACATTAAAAGATGTTGATTTATTATATATTGTTGATAACAATACTTACGTATCCTTAAAATCAAAAACTGGCAGTGCTAATATTGTTAACTATAATTTTAATCTGCAAAATTTGAATATTAATTATAAAAGCTCTGATTATTCCATTAATGCCTTTGCAGAAAGAGGTAATTATATATCTCAGCGTTTTGTAAAAGCTTATGATAATATTACAGGGTATATGGATAATATGACATTTAAAACAGGTGCTGATGGTATTTTTGAGTATGATTATAAAAGTGGTAAGGGAAATATTTTTAATAATATTACTGTAATGCAGGGAGCAAATTCAATATCCTCTGATGAGGCTTCTTTTGATGTAAATAATAACTATATTTTTTTTAAAGATAATGTTACAGTATATTATGTACCAGAGGAAAAATAAAGGAATTGATGTATTATGATATATAACAAACATAAACTTTTAATACTTCTTATTATTTTGGTATTTGCTCCGCTGCTGACAGGAGCTAAAAAAGATGCTGCTAATGCACCTGTAAAAGTGCAGGCAGATGAAATGCGTTATTATGGTACAGAGCGTAAATCAACTTTCCATGGTAATGTGGTTGCTGTTAGTGATAATTATACATTAACTGCTGATGATGTAACTGTTTTTCTTGATAAAGCCAATGAAATCTCAAAAATTAAATGCGTTGGTAATGTGAACTTCAGAAGTGATGATATTATATCTATTTCTAAACAGGCAGATTTGGACCAGAAGAAAAAAGTAGCTGTTATTACTGGTAATGTAAAAGTATGGCAGGGCGAAAATTATCTTGAAGGTGAAAAAGTTTTTATATACTATGAAGAAGAGCGTATTATTGTAGATAAAGGTACAAATAAAAGAGTAACTATAATTTTTAAACCAACGGATGAGGGGAAAAAATAGTGGCTTTAGAAGTTTTAGATTTAAAAAAATCATTTAAGAAAAGGACAGTTGTTAATGGTGTTTCTTTAAATGTTTCTAAAGGGGAAATAGTTGGTCTTTTAGGCCCTAATGGTGCTGGTAAAAGTACATCATTTTATATGATAGTAGGGCTTTTAAAACCTGAAAATGGTAAAATATTACTTGACGGGGAAGATATTACTAAAATGCCTATGCATAAAAGATGTAAAGCAGGTATCGGCTATCTTCCACAGGAAGCATCTGTTTTTAGGAAAATGACTGTGTATGATAATATTATGTCAGCATTGGAATTTACTTTTGATGATGATAAAATACGAAAAGAAAGAGCACAGGTATTAATTGATGAGTTTCATTTAAACCATGTTGCAAAAAGCTATGGTTACGCACTTTCTGGTGGGGAGAGAAGAAGGGTGGAAATAGCAAGATGCTTAGCTACTGAGCCAGATTTTATTCTTCTTGATGAGCCATTTGCAGGTATTGACCCTATCTCTGTTGCAGATATTCAGGAAATGGTACACTCTTTGAAAGACAGAGGAATTGGGGTATTAATTACAGACCACAATGTGCGTGATACTTTAAAAATTACAGATAGAGGATATATTATTACAGAAGGCAGAGTGTTAACTCAAGGCTCGCCAGAAGAAATACTTGCTAATAAAGATGTTAGAGAAAAATATTTAGGAAAAGGGTTTTCTATTTAATGAATAACATTAACCAAAATTTAGACATTAAAACATCGCTGCAGACAACCGTATTCATTACTCCACAAATGAAACAGTCCCTTGCTATTTTGCAGATGCCTATTTTGGAGCTGGAGCAGGAAATCTCTGCTATTTTAGAAGAAAACCCAGTGTTAGAAGTTGCAGAAGATGGTGGAGATGAATTTAATGATATTGAAGATTATGACGATATAGATAACTATGAAAGCAATACTCAAGATGATGAAGTTATAGAGAAAACTTCCGATGATGATAACCTAAATAACCTTGTTGAAAAAGTAACAGGTGATGACTGGGATGAATATATAGGTTATGAAAAATTAGACGATATAAGCTATAAATCAAATAATGATGAAAATAATTTTGATTTAGAGCAGGTAATAGGTGCAAAAGAGTCGTTATATGAACATTTAATGTATCAGCTAAATATAGTAGTAACTGATGAAACAAAATGGAAAATAGGCGAATATATAATAGGCAACCTTTCAGAAGATGGTTATTTTCGTGTAGATTTTTCCCAAGCCTGTGAAGAATTAAATGTTAGCATGGAGCTTTTTGAAGAGGTGTTATCTATTATAAAAACATTTACACCATCAGGGATTGCTTCATCAACTTTACAGGAATGTATTATCACTCAAATAAAAGATATGAAATGTGATGATGTATATGTTGAGTTTGCCAGTGAGTTACTAAGAGATTATTCTACAGAACTTGCAGCTTTTAAATATGATGATATACTAAAAGGAATGAGTATAGAGCGTGATACTTTTGATTATCTGCTCTCATTAATAAAAAAGACGGACCCTCGTCCCGGGCTTAATTTTACAGGGGGCGATACAAAATTTGTTACACCAGATGTTTTTATAGTGCCAAATGAAGAAAATTTTGATATAATAGTAAATGATAAAGGCATTCCTAATATTCGCCTTAATAATTACTATATAAAAATGCTTCAAGGAACTAATTTAGACAGTGAAGCGAAAAGTTATATTAAAGATAAAGTAAAAAATGCAGTATGGGTGATTGAAAGTTTACAAAAACGCCAAAAAGCTATATATAAAGTAGTAAAAGCAATAGCAGATTATCAAGGTGATTTTCTACAAAATGGTATTACAAGTTTAAAACCTTTGAAATTAAAAGATATTGCCGAAGTTACAGGGCTGCACGAATCAACAGTCAGCAGGGTTACTTCTGGCAAATATGCTATGACAAAACATGGCTTAATAGAATTGAAATCATTTTTCTCTAAAAGCTTGGAAAGTGAAAGCGGTGATATGTCAATTGGAGTTATTAAACAAAAAATCAAAGAGTTAATTGATAATGAGGACAAAGAAACTTGCTTATCTGACCAGCGTATAGTAGAGATAATGGAAGAAAAAGGAATAAAAATTGCTAGGCGAACTGTTGCTAAGTATAGAGATGAAATGAATATACCAACAATGTCGCAAAGAAGAAGGCTAAGGAGGTAATATTATGAATATTACAGTGAACGCAAAACACACAACATTAACAGATGCTATTAAGGATTATTCTGAGAAAAAAATCCAAAAAATAGCTAAATATTTTGACGATAATATGGATGTGCATGTTAATTTAAATGTGGAAAAAAATATGCATATTGCAGAAATATTTGTTAATGTAAAAGGTATGTTTTTAAAAGGTATAGAAAAATCAGAAGATATGTATGCTTCCATAGATATGGCTATGGATAAAATTGAAAGGCAGGTAGTTAAATACAAAGAAAAACTCCAAAGCAGAAAAAATGCTGAAAATAGAGCATCTATGGAAGATTTAAAACTTAATGTTTATGACTACAACGAAGAAAGTGCTATTGACGAACCAAAAATAGTTATCACAAAAAGTCTGCCTGCAAAACCTATGGATATTGAAGAAGCTATTATGCAAATGGACTTAATGAATAAAAACTTTTTCGTATTTCGTAATGCAGAAAACTCAGAAATTAATGTTGTATATAAAAGAGATGACGGCAAAGTAGGTTTAATAGAATCATAATGTATTGATACCTGCTCTTTTTATAAGGGGCAGGTATCTTAAAAGGAAAAGTTTATGAACAACCTTTCTATTGTAATCATAACAGGGCTTTCTGGAGCAGGAAAGTCACACGCTGCAAAAGTATTCGAAGATTTAGGCTATTACACAATAGATAATATGCCACTGCCCATTTTAGATAAAGTTATTGAGCTTTTTTATAATATAGATAACGGTATAACAAAAGTAGCATTTGTTATAGATGCCAGAGCAAAAGATATTAATCTTGTTTTTCAATTTATTAAACTGCTGCGTGAAAAATATAATGCAACATCTATCTTTATGGATGCTTCATTTGAAACTCTTGTAAAAAGATATAAAGAAACAAGAAGAAAACATCCATTAGGCAGTGACCTTCAGGAATCTATTAAAAAAGAAATATCTTTAATGGAAAATGTAAAAGGTATTTCAGATATTGTATTAAATACCGATAATAAAAATATACATGATTTAACAAGAGAAATTGTAGATATTTTTAATCATCATAAAAATGATTTTACTCTTACTCTGCAATCATTTGGGTTTAAGAATGGACTTCCTCATGATGCTGATATGGTAATGGATGTACGTTTTATGCGTAACCCTCATTTTGATGATGGTTTAAGAACTATGACAGGTCTTAATGAAGAAGTACAAAACTATGTTAAAGCAGATGAAAATTATGATAAATTTATAACTCAATTAAAAGAAATGGTTTTATTTTTACTGCCCCAGTATATACGCGAAGGGAAAAAATATTTTAATATCTCTATTGGATGCACGGGTGGAAAGCATCGTTCTGTTACTATTGTTGAAGATTTGGCAAATATATTAACAGAATCTGGCATTAAAGACATTATTAAAAAACACAGGGATATAGATAAATAAATTTTAAAAGGATAAAAAGCGATGGTTATAGTGATACTAACTCATGGTATGTTTGGCGAAGAACTGCTTCGTTCTGCTGAAATGATAATAGGAAGGCAGGATAAAGTGGAAGTTATTTCTATAAGCAGTGGTGCATTAATGGATGATGTTTCATTAAAAATGGAAGAAATATTATCTAAATATAAAAATGAAAGCTGTCTATTATTTACAGATATGTTTGGTGGAAGCCCATCAAATATTTCTATGGCATATCTAAATCAAGATAGTGTAGAAGTTGTTTCTGGAGTTAACCTTCCAATGCTTATAAAAGCCTGTACTATGCGTATGGACAGCCAAAATAGTTTATCTAAAATAGCAAGAGAATCATCAGAAGCAGGAATTGCAAGTATTAAAGTTGCAGGAGAATTACTTAATAAAAAATGAAGTATATTATATACAGAGTAGATGATAGGTTTATTCATGGTCAAGTATTAGAAGGTTGGGTAAACTATCTTAAAATATCAAATGTGATAATTGTAAATGATTTGCTGGCAGAAGACAGTATTCGTGCGTCTATTTATGCAAGCACATTACCTGCCAGTACTAAATTTTCTGTATATTCTATAAAAGATTTTTGTGCTAAAAAACCATATACCAAATTTAAGAAAAAATATACTTTAGTTATTGTTGGTTCAATTGAAGACCTGTTAAAACTTGGAGAAACTTTTTCTAATAACATATATTTTAATATAGGCTGCGTAACTAATTGTTCGCAAGAAGTCTGTATTAATGACAGCGTGTTTTTATCCCTTAGTGATTTCCATAAGGTGCAGGAGCTTTCTCAGTCCTATGATATATATTTCCATAAAGTCCCGTGGGAAAAGCCTGTAATATTTTCTAACCATAATAGAGCTTAGGGTGTGATATGGAAGAAATAACCCTTTCTCAAATCATATTTTTATTTTTCTTTTCTGGTTTTATTTCTATTGACAGGCTTGCAGGTCTAAATATTATGCTTTCTCGTCCTATTGTTGTTTCTGGAATAATTGGGATTGTTTTCAGCGATATATATGCAGCATTAATGATAGGTTTAATTTTTGAATTTATTGGTATGCTTGAAGTGCCAGTTGGTACAACTATTACCCATGATGATACTTTTGGTGGGTATGCTTCATCACTTGCAATGGTGTTAGGAATAGTCAGCCCTGATGCTATTAATATATTAGCAGCAATACTTATTACATCTCTTTTAATGTACCCTGTTACATATTCTGATAAAGCTTTTAGAAATATTAACCGTTATTTAGTAAATAAAAGCATTATAAAAAATACATATAACAATGAAAATAAGCTCATTGGTTTGGGTGTTGTATTAGCATTTTTACGTGGTGTAATAATTTATAATATTGGTTTTTTTATAATATTTTTGTTTATGAAATATTTTAAATTAATTAAATTAGATATTACCAACTTGTACGACCCAGTGTTGGCGTTAACATTGATTGCTACATTTATGGGTGGTTATCTTTTACGTTTTCTTACAATTAACAGGCTTCATAAAATTATTTTATTAGGTTTGGGGCTTTTAATAGGGTGGTTTATATAATGAGAAAGCTTGTAATTCTACCCACACTTTTAAAAAGTATGTTTTATCAAGGGAACTGGAATATTACCAATATGCAGGGTACTGGTTTTAGGTGGCTTTTAAAAGATTTTTTTAAACATAATAAAACAGAGCTACCATCAGATTTTGATTTATCCCCAGTATATTATTTTAATACCAATCCATATTTAGTTACATTTATACTTGGTCTTTTATTAAAAGAAACACAGATGCGTGGTAAAATTAGTGATTATGATAAAATTTATGCATCTGCCTTAGCTGCTCTTGGTGACACATTTTTTTGGCATTCGCTTCGTCCATTTGCGTTTTTTATATCCTTATGGGCAATACTAATCAACCCTGTCCTGTTGATAATATTATATTTTGTAGTATTTAATTTATTTAATATAGTTTTTAGAATTCTTGGTTTTTATTATGGTTATACTTTTGGTGCAAATGTTATGCAGCTTTTTAATCAAATAAAGTTTAATAAGTGGAGCAGAGTGTATGATGGTATAACAACCTTTATGGCAGGTATTGTTATAGCTTATGTTATAAAATATCAAGCCGTAACGGATTCTATAAATATTATAAAATCTATTTTACTGTTTATTGTGGGTGTGATTATTTCAAAATGGGTGAGAGGACCGTTGGAGTTAATAATTGTTGTCACAATACTTGCAGTTTTAATATTGTTTGGGGTGTAATATGAACAGTATTATTAAAGCAATAGTTACAAATAATGATGGAATTCATGCAAGAACTGCGGCTATGCTTTTAAATATTATTAATAAATATGATGTAGAAGCCCATATTACATATAGAGAAAATACTGTAAATCTAAAGCATATAATAGATGTTATTGCTCTTTCAATAGGGCAGGATGCAAAAATTGAAATAATTATAGAAGGAAAGGATAGTGCAAAATGTGCAGCAGAACTTTCTCAAGTAATTAGTAACAGTTTAGGAGAGATACTGTGATTATTAAAAAAGGAACCACTATTTCTAACGGTATTGCAATAGGAAAGGCTTTAATTATTTACAGGGATAAGATTAGTGTAAAAGGTTATAATATAAATGATATAGAGCAGGAAATAGAAAAGTTAAATTCTGCTGTATCATATATTTTAAAACTGTTAGACCAAATGCAGCTTTTAAGTAAAACGTATAAAGAGCTGTATGATGTATATAAGCTTTTACTAACAGATGAATCTTTTATAGGAAAGGCAGTATCTATTATAAAGGAAGAAAAAGTTAATGCAGAATATGCTTTAAAAAAAGTAACTGATGGGCTTATGAATAAGCTTTCACTTTCAGATAATGATTACTTTAAAGCTAGAATGCATGATATAAAAGATATTTATTTGCGTTTAATAAGCCATATGTCAAATATTTTAGTTGAAAATCTTGATGATGCAGATGAAAATACAATATTAGTATTTAATGATTTTGCAGTTTCAGATATTGATACAATGGTAAAACGCAAAGTAAAAGGCTTTATATCTGATGTTGGCAGTAAAATTTCCCATAAAAGTATTATAGTACGAGAATCTGGGCTTGTGGCAGTTTCTGGTATACGAAATGCTGATACATATATAAAGAATGGCGATACTCTTATCGTAGATGGGTTTTTAGGTTATGTTGCTGTTAATCCTGATAAAGCAAGTATGGCTAAATATGAAAAGAAGAAAGCAGATTATGAAAGCTATCTTAATTCAGTGAAAAATGAACATGATACAAGCTGTAAAACGCTTGATGGCAGTATGGTATCACTTTATGCAAATATAAACAGCAATGATGAGCTTACCCATTTAAATGTCCATGGCATGCAGGGTGTAGGATTATATAGAACAGAATTTTTATATATTAACAATGGTTTTTTAGGTGAAGAAGAGCAGTATAATATTTTAAGAACAGCACTTTTATCAATGCAAAACAAACCGCTTACTGTTAGAACATTTGATTTAGGTGGGGACAAAGTAAGCAGATTTATGCCAAACTCTGTAGAAGAAAATCCTGCTTTAGGGCTAAGGGCTATAAGGTATAGTATGAAATACCGTGATTTCTTTTCCGCTCAAATTAGGGCAGTTTTAAGAGCAGGTATATCTGGTGATGTTAGGCTTTTGTTGCCAATGGTTTCATCTATTGATGAACTTTTAGAAGTGAAAATGTTAATAGAAAGCGAGAAAAAACGCTTACAGGAAATGAATATACCATACAGAGATAACATACCTTTGGGTATAATGATAGAAGTACCGTCTACTGCTATATTGATTGAGAAATTTATTAAATATGTAGATTTTTTTAGTGTTGGAACAAACGATTTGATTCAGTATGTACTTGGAGTAGATAGGAATAACGAAAATGTAAGCCATTTATATGCATCAGCTCATCCTGCTGTACTTTCTCTTTTAAAAAATGTGTATGATAAAGTAAGTGCTGCAGGAAAGCCTATATCTATTTGTGGTGAGCTTGCAGGTGATTGCAGGTATACTGCCATTTTGATTGGAATGGGTTATCGTTCTTTTAGTATGAACCCACGTTCTTCATATATGATTAGAAAAACAATCTCATCATTTAGTGCAAAAGATTGCGAAAAATTGGTAAATATATTGCTAAGTATTGATACAGTAGAAGAAATAGAGGCACTTATAAGTGACTTTAACAGCAAAAAAATATTGTCAGATTAATAAAAAATGTTTAAATTTTGAGAAAATTCCTGTATAGTTACTTATTCATATTTGACAAATTAAACTAATTTTGATAGAAGATAGATATTTACATAAATAGGTGAATGTATGAAAAAAGTAATAATTTCGTTAGTTATAATAGTGGTGCTTGCCATTGGTTTTTTTGCAGGATATAGATATTTATATAAAAAAGCAGACCAAGAGTTTAGGCTTTTTGGTCAGTTGCAAATTAGTCAGGTAGATGTTGCTTTTAGAGTTCCCGGAGTTATTGCTCACAGCTATTTTTCTGAAGGTATGCAGGTATCAAAAGACCAGCTGCTTGCAGAACTTAATAATGAAACATATTTATCTCAGCAAAAATTAGCTAAAGCAAATGAAGATGCTGCTAAATGGGGATTAGAAGAATTAAAAGATAATCTTAAAAAAGCAGGCAGAAAAGATGAAAATTTAGTTAATAAAACTCAAGCCCAGCTTGATGCAGCTACAGCTAACAGAGAGTTAGCAGATTTTCAAGTTAATTATACAAAACTTACATCGCCTATTAAAGGTACTGTCTTAGCTGTATATAAAGAAGAAGGTGAAGTTGTTCAGGCTGGTTCAACAGTGTTTTCTATTGGTGACCCTAATAAACTTTGGTTACGAGCATACCTTCCTGAAACTAAAATGGATAAAATAAAAGTTGGTCAAAAAATGGTAATAAAAGTGGACAGCCTTCCTAATGAAAAATTTGAAGGAAAAGTTACTTATATTTCAGATACAGCAGAATTTACACCAAAACAAATATATACTACAGAAGAACGTGTGAAACTTGTCTATAGAGTAAAAATTGAAGTAACTGATTCTAAAGGGTTATTAAAACCGGGCATTCCTGCGGACGCTTATATAGAGGAATAGCAGATGGTTAAATCTGAATTGATTATTTCTGAAAATATATCAAAATCTTTTGGAGATAATCATGCTGTGGTTGATTTTTCTTTAACAGTTAAACAAGGTGAGATTTCTGGCATTGTAGGTCCTGATGGTGCGGGGAAAACTACTGCTATGCGTATGCTTTCAACAGTTTCTACTCCTGATAGTGGTTCACTTTATATAAATGGAGTTAATGCTTTAAGAGATTGCCGCGGAGCAAGAAAAAGCATTGGATATATGAGCCAAAAGTTTGGTTTATATTCAGATATGAGTGTTGAAGAAAATATTAATTTCTTTGCAGATTTGCAAGGTGTCCCATATAAAGAAATAGCAGATAGAAGTAAAATGCTTTTAACTGCTAGTGGAATGTATCAATTTAGAAGTCGTCTTGCTGGCAGGCTTTCTGGTGGTATGAAGCAAAAACTTGCATTATGTTGTGCATTAATTCATGAGCCTAAAGTATTGATATTAGATGAACCAACCAACGGAGTGGACCCTGTTTCCCGCCGTGAATTTTGGCAGATATTGAATAGTTTTGCATCAGATGGTACAGCTATTGTTTATGCTACAAGTTATCTTGATGAAGCAGAAAGATGTAATACTATTAATTTAATGAATAAAGGAAAAATTATTGCTTCAGGTACATTAGACTATTTAAGGGCGTTGCCAGAAATTGATATTATTGAAATTAAAGGCGAAAAAGTTAGGAATATAATGTCGCAAATACCAAAAGAATATGGAAAAGTATGGTCTTTTGGTTCCACACTTCACCTTCATTCATCAAAAGGTATGGTAGATATTAATAAAGTAAAATCACTGCTTAATAATAACTATGAAGTTTCTATTATTTTACCTACTCTTGAAGATATTTTTACATACTTAACTTATACTGGTGATGAAAATGAGTAGTATTGCAGTATCAGTCCAAAACCTTACAAAAATGTTTGGAGATTTTAAAGCTGTATCAGATGTTACATTTGATGTAGAAAAGGGTGAAATATTTGGCTTTTTAGGTGCAAATGGAGCTGGTAAGTCTACTACAATTAGAATGCTTTGTGGAATACTGCCACCAACTTCTGGTACAGGTATAATAGCTGGGTATGATGTATCAAAAAATCCCGGCATGGTTAGGCAGAATATAGGCTATATGAGCCAAAAGTTTTCATTATATGATGAGCTTACAGTATATGAGAATATGAAATTTTTTGCAAAGCTATACAGTATTGACGGTAAAAATATTGATAGTGCAGTTAGTGAAGCTGTGGAGCTTGTTAATTTAACAGGTTATGAAAAAGAAAAAACAAAAAGTTTATCAGCAGGTATTAAGCAAAGGCTTTCTTTAGCCTGTGCTATTATTCATAAACCGCAGATTATATTTTTAGATGAGCCAACTTCTGGTGTAGACCCTGTATCAAGGCGTAATTTTTGGGATTTAATTTATATGTTTGCCTCAAAAAAAGTTACAATATTTGTTACAACTCATTATATGGATGAGGCAGAATATTGCGATAGAATAGCTATGATTAGCTCTGGTACATTAAAAGAAATAGGCACTCCAGAAGAATTAAAAACATCTAAAATGATATGGAATGTGTATAAAATTAAAGGCTTTGGGCTTTATGATGTGGCTCAAGTTATATTACGTATGGAAAATGTATTTGATGTGGGGCTTCTTTCTGATTCTATTAGGATTTTATCTACCAACTTAACACCTAAAGATATAATGAATTTCTTAGATAAAAATGGATATAGAGGCTATATTGTTGAGGAGGCAGAAGCTGTACTTGAGGATGTATTTGTTAGTTATGCTGGAGGGCAGAACAGATGAATATTAGGCGAGTTAAAGCAATAAGCTATAAAGAATTTATCCATTTGTTTAGAGATATTAGAAGCCTTATGGTTATAATATTAGTGCCTGTTATTTTACTATTTTTATTTGGTTATGCCTTAAAGCTTGATGTGGAAAATGTGTCTGTAGGTGTAATAGATTTTAATAACAGTGTGAAAAGTAAAGAATTTATTTCATATTTTGAATCAAATAATGCTTTTAAGATAAACTATTATACAGATAATTATAAGGATGCAGAATTACTTTTAGATACAAATAAAATAAAAATGATAATAGTAATACCTTCATCTTTTGCAGAAGATTTAGAAAATAAAATGAATACAAAAGTGCAGGTTATAATTGATGGAAGTGATATAACAACTGCTTCATCAATTATTAACTACACGGCAGGTGTTACAGCATCATACAACCAGATGTTTATTGAAAATATAATAAGAACAAATGGTATTAATATCTCTTATGGTAGTGCAGTACCAGAAATTAGATACTGGTTTAATGAAGATATGCGTAGTGTAAACTATCTTTTTCCGGGTCTTGTTGCAATTATTATGTCTGTTGTAGCAGGGTTTTTAACTTCTCTTACAATTTCAAGAGAGTGGGAAACAGGCACAATGGAACAGCTTATCCCAACTCCTGTAACAGAAGGGGAAGTTATTAGTGGTAAATTAATCACATATTTTCTTATTGGTTTAATTGATGTAATAATCTATATTTTAATAGGTGAATTCGTATTCCATGTGCCATTAAAGGGAAATACTTTATTAGTATTTTTATTTGCAACTATATTTTTATTATGTATGCTTTCTTTTGGTATATTCGTAAGTATTGTAATGAAAAGCCAGTTAGCCTCAAGTCAGGTAACAACAACTACTACACTGCTTCCTGCATTTTTATTATCGGGCTTTGTGTTTGATATAAATAATATGCCAATAGTTATACAATGGATTACATATTTTTTCCCAGCCAGATATTTTGTAGATATTTTAAGAGGGCTTTATTTAAAGGGTGTAGGCATAGAGTATTTATACTTAAATGCAGGTTTTTTAATATTTTATTCTGTAATACTGCTTGTGTTATGCAGGCTTTTCTTTAAGTTGAGAGCATAGATATGAAGAATGTAATAAACCGTATAATGGCAATGCTTTATAAAGAATTCATTTATTTAATACGCGATAAAAAAATGCGTATTATTATTGTTGCTGTGCCTATTATACAGGCAGTTCTTTTAGGTTATGCTGTTAATATGGACTTAAAACACGTAAAAACAGCTGTTGTGGATATGGATAATACAATAGAAAGCAGCAACTTTATAAGTCATTTCTTTGCAAATAATATTTTTTCTCACATAGAAGCAGATAGTATGGAGCAGGCTGAAAAACTGGTTCTTGCAGGAAAAGCTCTAATGATAATATCTATTCCAGCAGGGTTTGAAGAAAAGCTTTTAAATAATAAGGTTTCTAAGGTTCAAGTTGTTTTAGATGCTACAAACTCTGTAAATGCAGGTATGGCTTCTGGCTATGTTGTTGAAGTAATGAAATTATTTAATTCAAACTACGTTACTCAAAAAACAGGTGTAAAAGGTAGTATTGGTGTAGATACAGAATATAGAACATGGTTTAACGATAATTTTGAAAGTAAAAATTTCTTTGTACCTTCTATGCTTGCTATGCTTTTAATAATTGTTACTGTAATGCTTTCTGGTATGGCAATAGTGCAGGAAAAAGAATCAGGCACTTTAGAACAGTTGACAGTCAGCCCAATTACAGCGTGGGAGTTTATTATTGGTAAATGTATCCCTTTTGCTGTAGTTAGCTTTATTGATGTACTTCTTATTATTGGTATTTCTGTTTTTTGGTTTAACATACATATAACAGGAAGTTTTTTACTTTTACTATTTTCTTCTGTTTTATATATTATGTGTACGCTTGGTATAGGTTTACTTATTTCTGCTATAAGCTCTACTCAGCAGCAGGCTTCTATGAGTATGTTTATGATAATATTTCCATTAATACTGCTTTCTGGGTTTGCTTTTCCAATAGTCAATATGCCTGAAGTAATACAGTGGATAACATATATTAACCCAATGAGATATTATCTTGATATAATAGTGGGAGTATTTTTAAAAGGGCTGTATTTTGACAGACTTCAAGAGCAGACAGCAGCATTATTTGTATTAAGTATTTTATATATTGGGCTTGCAGCACTTTATTTAAAAAGGAAATTAAAATAATAGATAAAATAAAAGCCTTATAAATATTAATTTATAAGGCTTTTTTTATGTTATATATATGTAATATTATTAGGTTTTCTTGAAGTTATCTGCCTTGTTTTATATATTGGGTTTCCAAAAAGCTGAGCACCTGCAATATATTCATCATCTTTAATGCCTAAAGCATCTCTTAGTGGCTTATATTTTCTTGTAGCACTTGTAAAATAACCAGCCCACACACAGCCCACATTATGAGCATGAGCTGAAAGCTCAAAATATGCAAGGGCAGTATTTCCGTCTTCTGCTTTCCAAGCATATTCATCAGGAAGCACTGAAATGATAATATGTGGTGCACCACGAGCAATTACATCATTACCATTTTTATATGCTCTTACTAATAATTTGTAATGAAGAGCATCTTTTTCTGGCAGTTCATATACATTAGCCTGCATATATTCTATAACTAAATCAGAAAGGCGTATGGTTTCTTCTCTTGATTTTGTAATAATCCATCTATTGTTATGTGTATTTTTAGCAGATGGTGCATAGCGAACATTATCCATTATTTTATTAAGTGTTTCTTCATCTACTTCAGTTTTTCTAAAGTTTCTAACACTTCTTCTAGTTTTTATGAAAGTATCTAACTGTTCTGGTGTAGCTAGGCTGTTAAAATCCACTTTACTAAATTGTGCAGGGTTAAGGTTTTCAACATAGCATGCTTCATGAGGGCAGTATGCAACACAAAGACCGCAGGAAATACATTTATATACGTTTTTTTCATCAATATATGGTGAACGTTCCTCATCATTTCTAATGATACCTGTAACGCAAACAGAAGAGCAAATACCATCTCTCTTACATTTTTCTTTATCTAAGTGAAAAAAAGCCATAATCTCCTCCATACATATTTTATGCTTTATACATAATTTTTAAGTCTTTTACAATAAATTTTTATATAAACGCATATATTAAACCAAGATTTTTTAGTATTCCAGATTTATAAAATTTATTGTGTACCATAGATTTTATAAAACTTATATTTCTTTTATCTCTTAATTTTATAAATTCTTTTAATATATATTTATTACTATCAGAAAGTATATTTTCATACTGGTTATAAAAAGCTTCTGCTTGTGTAATATTTTTAAAGACCATATTTTTTAGATTTTGTTTTCCAGTTTTTATATTTTTTAAAGCATTAAGTATTGAATTATTTTGTGCTCCTAATTGATTATTATTATGCTGCCTGTAATACATTGTAGGAATATTTATATATCCAATATGGCCAAAAGCAGCAGCTGTAAGCATAAGCCAGTAATCATGCATTAAAGCGTTTGAGTTGATTGTACCGCATATTTTCCTTAAAGCAGCATTAACCATAATAGTACAGCCAGAAGCAACATTTCCTATAAGCAGCCTGTTAAGAGAAAAATTATTAGTATTAAATTTTTCACTTTTATTGTGAGATTTTGCAGTAATATTTAATTTATCATCTGTTACAAATTTATCAGTAAACACTAATATAGGGGTGTCTTTTGAATATGTATTTTCAAGTTCAATTATTTTATTATATGTTACTTCTATTTTATTATTAAGCCATACATCATCATGGTCTGAAAACATTACATAATCTGCTTGAGAATTTTGAAATAAACTTGAAAAATTATATTTTGCACCTTTATTAGTTTCATTTTTTAGTATGGAGATTGTATTATTATATTGCAATTTATATTCTGATAATATATTACTTGTACTATCGGTAGATACATCATCACATATATATAGATGAAAGTCTTTATAAGTTTGGTTTATAATTGATTGCAGCTGTTCTGATATATATTTTTCAGAATTATATGTGGCCATTAAAATATCTATTTTATGCACAATATCTACCTAAAAGAAATTAATATTAATAGTTGATTATATCATTGTACTTATAATTGTCAATAAATTAGTGTTTAGAGGTATTTAATGCAGGCAAATATTTCCGAAATATTTTATTCAGCTCAAGGTGAGGGGAAGTATATTGGTGTTGCTCAGGTTTTTATTAGGCTTTCTGGCTGCCCATATGACTGCCCATATTGTGATACAGATACAGATGAGAAAGATTATTTTATTGTAAATAATAATAAATATTTAAACCCAGTATCAGTAGATGAACTTTATAATATATTAATAAAAGAGTTTGGTGATGGCAGTACTTT
The DNA here is from genome assembly GCA_944324495.1 of uncultured Mucispirillum sp. Classification (GTDB taxonomy): domain Bacteria; phylum Chrysiogenota; class Deferribacteres; order Deferribacterales; family Mucispirillaceae; genus Mucispirillum. Next base: position 171,339 of record CALUWN010000001.1, read on the forward strand.
TCACAGCTATTCTATTACAGGTGGCGAACCACTTATGAATTATGAGTTTGTTAAGGCTCTGGCAAATAAGTTAAGGGAAAATACAAAAGCAAAAGTATTTTTAGAAACAAGCGGATTGATAACAAAATATTTTAAAGAGCTTGATGATGTATTTCATATAATGAGTATAGATATTAAAACTCATTCTGAAAAAGTATTAAATCATCTGCCAAGCCTGCTTGAAAGCCTGTGTGATTTAAAAAATACAGATTATTATTTAAAACTTTTACTACCTGTTGAAAATGCTAAGAAAATTATTGATTATACAGCAGAAGAGTTACATAATTATAATATAAAAAGTATAATCATTCAGCCAGTAGATAGTAAAATTACAAAAGATATACTTGATTACTTGTACAATAAGTATTATACTAATGGTATAGAGGCAAGGTTAATTCCTCAAACACATAAAATTCTTTCTATACCATAGTTGACTTTTTACTTTAAAGGTGCTATGATTAACTTATGATGGTACAGGATAAATTAAATATTCTTGAAGAAAAGCTTAATAATTTACTTACTGAATATTCAAAAGTGAAGCAGGAAAGGGATGAATTGCTTAGTAAGCAGGAAGATTTAAAAAGCCACATTAAAGATATAGAAGCAGAAAACAACCTTTTAAAACAAAGCAAAGAGGTTGTTAAAGCAAAAATAGAAAAGATGCTTCAAAAATTAGATGCTTAGTTGGGATAAAATGAATTCTGTTGATTTAAAAGTACTTGGGCAGTCTTTAAAATTAAATGTTTCTAAAGGTGAGGAACAGTATTATAAAGATATTGCTAAAGAACTTAATGAGATGCTGGAAGAATTTTTACAAAAATCTCAACTTAGGTCTGAAATAAAAGCAGCAGTTAGTGTTGCATATAAGCTTTTATTAGATAATAAAAAGTTAAAAGAGCAACTTTCCTGCTATGATAATATTGATAGCAAGATTGATGATTTAATTAGTAAATTAGATATTTAAATAATTAAATGGAATATATAATCCCCTGCGGTGTTCGCTTAGCATTACGACACGCTGGAGCCAACACTTTATAATTTTTTGTTGCGATGCATGTTGTGGTGTGCAGGTCGGGCTTGTACTCGAAAGCCTAAAGCAACACAGAGCGACACCTGTTTACAACAGGCTACAGTGTCCATTGCAATACGGCATATGCGGGGGTTAAAAAATTATTTCGTTGTTTGATAAAAACACGGATTTTTATAGATTTATCGGATATTTTTTAAATGAATTTAGCTGATGCAATGCGTCCGCAAACATTTGATGATATAGTTGGTCAGGAACATTTAACGTCTTCTGGCTCCTTATTAATATCGTTAATAGAAAGCGCATCTTTTGATTCTATTATGTTTGTTGGTCCACCGGGGACTGGAAAAACTAGTATGGCAGAGGTTACTGGCAGGGTGATTAGTGCGCCAGTATATAAAATTCATGCTGCTGTTAGTGGTGCAGCTGAACTGAAAAAACTTTCAGAGCAGGCTGCTTTTGAACGTAATATAATAGTTTTTATAGATGAAATTCATAGATACAATAAATCTCAGCAGGATATCCTATTAAAATTAATTGATGATAGGAAAGTCAAGCTAATTGGTGCTTCAGCCGAAAATCCGTACTTTAATCTTATACCCGCTTTACGCTCAAGAAGTATTATGTTTAGGTTTAATGCGTTAAGTGATGAGGCTTTTGAGAAACTTTATATGAAAGCTGTGCCTTATTTAAAAGAGCAGCATAGTGTTTCTGAAATAGCTGAAAATGGTGTATTAAAGCATATTATTGCTTTATCACAAGGGGATAGCAGAAGATTTTTAAATCTTTTAGAAATATCTGCCTTAACAGGTTCTAAAGATAATGGTGTTTTAACTCTTTCTACAAAAGAGATTGAAAACCTGATGCCTGTTAATAATTTTTCAGACGATGAGTTTTATGACAATTTATCAGCAATGATTAAAAGTATTAGGGGAAGCGACCCTGATGCTGCATTATTATGGTGTTTTAAATTAATAAAAAATGGGGTTGCACCTGAAGCTGTATTTAGAAGGCTTATGATTTCAGCTTCGGAAGATGTGGGAAATGCTTTTCCTGATGGGCAGGTTTTTGTGAATGCATGTTATAATTCTTTTATGAATGTAGGTATTCCTGAAGGTTATATTATTCTTGCTCATGCTGTTACATTTCTTGCCAGCTGCCCAAAAAGTAATAGAAGTTATAACGGTTATCATGGTGTTATGGATTATTTAAAAAACCATGAGCCTGTAGTGCCTGAAAACATAAGGCAAAACCCCAAAGGGTATAAATATCCTTTTGATTACGGTAATTTTGTAAAGCAAAAATATATGCAGGAAAACCTTTTGTTTTATAACCCATCTGACTTTGGGTTTGAGCAAAAAATAAAAGAACGACTGCATAAATTATGGCATAATTTTAAAGATTATGAATAAGGATATTTTACGCAGACAAATTTTAAAACAGAGAGATTTATTGCCAGAAAGTACAGTAATGGAAAAATCCGCTGTTATTATTGACAGGTTTTGTGAAAAATACTCTTATTTAACTACTTTTCTTCTTTATTACCCTTTAGGTAAAGAAGTTAGTACAATAAATCTTATAAAAAAGCTTAATGCATTGGAAAAACATATTTATCTTCCTGTAGTATGTGGAGATAAAATGGAATTTAGGAAGTTTGAAACTTTTGAAAGTTTAAAAAAAGGCAGATTTGGAATATATGAGCCAGCAGGCAAACTTCTTGATGTAACACCCGATATTATGTGTGTTCCCGGTGTTGTTTTTGATGAAGAATGTAACCGTATTGGTTATGGTGGCGGGTTTTATGATAAGTATTTATCGGCAGGTGGTACTTTTATAAAATCAGCCTTAGCTTATGATTTTCAAGTAGTGGATAAAATTGAAACGGAATGTTTTGATATTCCTGTAGATGAAATATTTACAGATAAACGAGTTATTAGTAGGAGGATATAATGGGTTATATTGCAATAATAGGACCTGTTTGCGTACTTGTTGGTTTGGTGGTTGGCTACTTGTTCGCAAAAAAATTAAAAGAAGAAGAAAATAAAAAATTAAACAATACTGCTGAAGATATAATCTCTAAAGCAAAAAAGGAAGGCGAAGAAATTATTAAGGAAGCTAAACTTGAGTCTAAAGAGATTATTTTTAGAGGCAGGCAGGATTTAGAAAAAGAAATTAAAGAGAAAAAGAAAGATATCAGCCATATTGAGCGTAAACTTGAGGTTAGGGAAGAATCTTTAGAAAAGAAAATGGAAGCAGCTCTTAAAAAAGAAGAGCAGCTTGTAAAACGTGACCAAGAGTTTGATAAACGTATGAAGGATATTGATGTTTTAAAAGCAAAAAACGAAGAAATCAAACAAAACCTTATAAAAGAAGTTGAACGCGTTGCCTGCATGACAGGTGAAGAAGCTAAAAAAATGCTTATGGTTCAGATGATTGATGAAGCAAAAAAAGATGCTGCCAGGTCAATTAGAGAGCTTGAAGAAGAAGCTAAAAACGAATCAGAAAAAAGAGCAAGAAGCATTATTTCAACAGCTATTCAACGTTGTGCGTCTGAATTTACAAATGATATAACTGTTACTTTAGTAAACCTTCCAAGTGACGAGATGAAAGGTAGAATAATTGGTAGAGAAGGTAGAAATATTAGAACCTTTGAAACTATTACAGGTGTTGATATAATAGTTGATGATACACCAGAAGCAGTTATTTTATCATCATATGACCCATTTCGCAGAGAAACTGCAAAATTAACTTTAGAGAAATTAATCACAGATGGAAGAATTCACCCTGCAAGAATTGAAGAGCTTCATCAAAAAAGCAGGCAGGAAATGGATAAGTATATTTTAGAACTGGGTGAAGAAACAGTTTTTAACTTAGGTATCCATAATATTAGTCAGGAAATTTTAAAACTTATTGGCAGGCTTAAATATAGAACAAGTTATGGTCAAAATGTATTAGGCCATTCTATTGAAGTTGCGACTATTGCAGGTATTATGGCAGCAGAACTTGGGCTTGACCCAAAAATTGCAAAACGTGCAGGCTTGCTCCATGATATTGGTAAAGCAATTGACTATGAAGCAGAAGGCTCTCACACTACAATAGGTGTGGAAGTTGCTAAAAAGAATAAGGAGGACTGGCGTGTAATTAACGCAATTGCCAGCCATCATGGCGAAGAAGAGTTTAAATGTATTGAAGCTATTTTAGTGCAGGCAAGTGATGCAATATCAGCATCTCGTCCGGGAGCAAGACGCGAAGTATTAGAAAGCTATATAAAACGACTAGAGCAGCTTGAAGAAGTGGCATCATCTTTTGATGGTGTAGCAAAATCGTTTGCTATTCAAGCAGGCAGGGAAGTTCGTATTATTGTAGAGCCAGATAAAGTAAACGATGATGGCTTAGTAATGCTTTCAAAGGATATTTCTAAAAAAGTGGAAGAAGAGCTTACATATCCGGGGCAGATAAAAGTAATGGTTATACGAGAATCTCGTGCAATAGAATATGCTAAATAAATTTTTTATAAATAAAAGCCAGATTTAATATGAGATGAACCCCATTTATTGGACAAATGAATGGGGTTCGCCTCACAAACAACCACTTTTTTTATTTATTTTTTCGCAATCGTTTTTAGAATTTACTCTCATAAGCCATTATAAGCGAATGCGAAAGTTAGTAAAATATTAATAGTTTTTATCCATATTTAGGAGCTAAAGTTATATTATCACTGAGCGACTTATTTCATACGCAGTGTTTTTTGCGTAATGGTTATGGAATTTTTGTTTGAGTATTACTAATGTTTTTTATTAGTAATGCGAGTTCAAATTTCATATGGAGAAAAAAACACGGAGTGGTTATGGAATTTGGAGACGAAGGGATAATATAACATTTCTACACATTTTTGAGATTTTCGGCGTAAAAATATGGAAAGGTAAAAATATGGCAGTAAGATATTAATAGATTATACTTAATTTTAATATATCTGAAACTGTTATATTTTTTAAGTTTACAATTTCATTTTCTTACGCTCAATATTACACAGTAGTAATATCAATAATCTATTAATAATATTACAACCCTATACAATTAAAAAGGTTAAAAGAAACTGCTTCGCCTACTATCGTAGGCTCTGAATGACAGTTATTGTAATTGTTTCTATTTTTACATATATTATCAAGTAGTTATAGCATTTTTTAATAAAAATGTGGGTGAAGTAAAAATATTATATTGACAAAAATAATGCTTATCTATAATATACTGAAGTTTTGCCTAAAATTAATTTAGGATATTAAATATGGAGTAAATAATGGAATACAGCTGGAAAGAAAAACGCAAAAAATCTGCTTTTCTTGCTCTTGAAAATGGAGAAATATTTAAAGGATATTCTTTCGGAGCAAAAGTGGATAAGCTTGGAGAAACTGTTTTTAATACAGGTATGAGCGGCTATGAAGGAATTATTAGTGACCCATCATATGCAGGGCAGTTCGTATCATTAACTGCACCAGAAATAGGTAACTATGGTGTTGATTTAAATTATTTAGAATCTCGCAGTCTTTTCTTAAATGGTTTAATTGTTTGTAATATAAATGAACCATCTAACTTTTCTTCTCAAATTAGCTTACAAGAAATGCTTAAAAAACACAATATTCCAGCTATTGCAGGTATTGATGTAAGGCGTCTTACATTAATGATTAGAGAGCAGGGCTCATTAAAAGGTTATCTTCACTGCTCAGATGAAAATATTTCTTATGATGAAGCAGTAGAAAAAGCAAGAGCATGGGAAGGGCTTGATAACCAAGACTATGCTAAAAAAGTTACAGCTGGGGAAGTTTTTAAATGGAACGAAACTGGTACATATAAAATAGCAGCTTATGATTTTGGTATTAAATATAATATATTAAGGAGCTTAGCAGCTCATGATATGCAGGTAACAGTAGTACCTGCTGGGTATGACCCTAAAAAAGTAATGGAAATGAATGTTGATGGCGTGTTTTTATCAAATGGCCCAGCAGACCCATCTTCACTTACTTATGCAATAGAAGCAGCAAAATATTTTACAGGTAAAAAACCTTTAATGGGTATATGTTTGGGGCATCAGATTATGGGAATATCTGCAGGCTGCTCTTGTTACAGGCTTAAATTTGGCCATCATGGTTTAAATCATCCTGTAAAAAACCTGCTTAATAATCAAGTGGAAATCACTTCTCAAAACCATAACTTTGCTTTATCTATGGATAATATACCATCTTGCTTAGAAGTAACACATATTAATATGAATGATAATACAGTAGAAGGTATCAGGCATAAAACAGAACCATTTTTTAGTGTGCAGTATCACCCAGAAGCAGCACCGGGACCAAATGATTCTCTTTATCTTTTTGAAATTTTTAGAAAAATGATGGAGCGTTAAAATGCCAAAACGTAATGATATAAAAAAAATTATGATAATCGGTGCTGGCCCTATTGTAATAGGTCAGGGCTGCGAGTTTGACTATTCTGGTGTGCAGGCTTGTAAAGCACTTAAAAATGAAGGGTTTGAAATAGTTCTTGTAAACTCAAACCCAGCTACAATTATGACAGACCCAGAGTTTGCAGATAGAACATATATTGAACCATTATCTGTAGATATATTACAGGAAATAATCAGGCGTGAAAGACCAGATGCTGTGCTTCCAACTTTAGGCGGGCAGACTGCGTTAAATTTAGCTGTAGAGCTTTATGATAAAGGTATTTTAAAACGCTATGGTGTTGAGATGATTGGTGCTTCTGTTAAAAGTATTAATAAAGCAGAGGACAGGCAGTTATTTAAAAAGACTATGAAAGAAATAGGGCTTGACTTGCCGCGTTCTGGCTCTGCTCACACTATGCAGGAAGCAGTAGCAGTTGCAGAAGCAATAGGTACTTGGCCATTAATTATTCGCCCGGGCTTTACTTTAGGTGGTACTGGTGGCGGTATTGCTCATAATAAAGAAGAATTTCATCAAATAGTATCCCGCGGGCTTTTTGAAAGTAGAAACAGCGAAGTTTTAATTGAAGAATCTCTTTTAGGCTGGAAAGAGTTTGAAATGGAAGTAATGCGTGATAGGAAAAATAATGCAGTTATAGTATGTTCCATTGAAAACTTTGATCCAATGGGTGTGCATACTGGTGATTCTATTACTGTTGCACCAATACAGACTTTAACAGATAGAGAATATCAGGCTATGCGTGATGATAGTTTAAGGGTAATGGAAGCAATTGGGGTAGAAACTGGTGGTGCTAATGTGCAGTGGGCAGTAAACCCAGTAGATGGCAGAAGAATAATTATTGAGATGAACCCTCGTGTTTCTCGTTCTTCAGCTCTTGCTTCAAAAGCAACAGGCTTTCCTATAGCTAAGATTGCGGCTCTTTTAGCAGTTGGTTATACTTTAGATGAATTAATAAATGATATTACAGGTGAAACACCTGCCTGCTTTGAACCAGCACTTGACTATATTGTTACAAAAATACCTCGCTTCACTTTTGAAAAATTTCAAAAGGCAGATTCAACATTAGGTACGCAGATGAAATCAGTAGGGGAAGCTATGGCAATAGGTAAGACTTTTAAACAGTCTTTCCAAAAAGCGCTCCGTTCTCTTGAAATTGGCAGAAGTGGTTTTGGTGCTGATGGTAAAGATGAAGCATATGAAAATATGACAGAGGAAGAATTAAATATTGCCATTCAAGTTCCAAAGGCAGATAGAGTATTTGCTGTTCGTGCAGCATTTAAAAGAGGTTATTCTGTAGATGATGTTTATAACCATTCTAAAATAGATAAATATTTTCTACGCCATTTAGCTGAAATTACAGCATTTGAAGATGAAATAAAATCATATAAAACTTTAAAAGAATTATCTCATGATAAAGAAGTATTTATTCAAGCAAAAGAGTTTGGTTTTTCTGATAAACAGATTGCATTTTTATTAAATGCAACAGAGAAAGAAGTAAGAGATTGCAGAAAAGAAAACGGCATTACGCCAAGTTATGCTGCTGTTGATACTTGTGCTGGTGAATTTTATGCAAAAACACCTTACTATTATTCATCATACAGCGAATATTCTGAGCCAGCAAGAATTGATAATAATAAAAAATCAATTATGGTATTAGGTGGTGGTCCTAATAGAATTGGTCAGGGAATAGAATTTGATTACTGCTGTGTGCATGCATCATTTGCATTAAAAGCAGCAGGCTATGAATGTATTATGGTAAACTCAAACCCAGAAACAGTATCAACAGATTATGATATTAGCGATAAACTGTATTTTGAGCCGTTAACTATTGAAGATGTACTGCATATTTATGAAAGAGAGCAGTGTGTAGGTGCAATAGTGCAGTTTGGTGGCCAAACTCCATTAAACCTTGCAAGACAGTTAGAGCAAAATGGCGTTAAAATTATAGGCACAGCACCTGATAGCATTGAGTTTGCAGAAGACAGGGATAGATTCCAAAAACTTATTAATAAGTTAAACATTAAACAGCCAGAAAGCGGTATTGCTTATAAAGAAAAAGAAGCTTTAAATATAGCAGAACGCATTGGCTACCCTGTACTTGTACGCCCATCATTTGTACTTGGTGGCAGGGGTATGGTAATAGCTTATACTAGAGAAACCCTTGAAAAATATATAAAATATGCAGTTCAGTTATCAGATGATAACCCAATCTTAATTGATAAATTTTTAAACGATACAACTGAAGTAGATGTGGATTGTATATCTGATGGTAAAACTACAGTTATAGGTGGTATTATGGAACACGTTGAGCCTGCTGGCATTCACTCTGGTGATTCTGCTGCTGTTATACCAACTATGACTTTAAGCAAAGAAGTTCTTGATACCATAAGAGCCCATACGTTTGCTTTAGCAAAAGAATTAAATGTGTGTGGTCTTATGAATATTCAATATGCAGTTCATAATAATGAAGTCTATATTATTGAAGCAAACCCTAGGGCATCAAGAACTGCTCCATTTGTAAGCAAATCTATTGGTGCACCACTTGTTAAATATGCTGTTAGATGTATGCTTGGTGAAACATTAAGTGAGATAGGATATACTGAAGAAATTATTCCACCATATACAACTGTAAAAGAGGCAGTTTTCCCATTTTCTAAATTTATTGGTGCAGATATAATATTAAGCCCAGAAATGCATTCAACAGGCGAAGTTATGGGTATGGATGCTAGTAAAGGCTTAGCATACTTAAAATCACAAATTGCTTCAGGTGGCAAGCTTCCTGAAAACGGCAATATATTTGTATCTTTAAATAATAAGGATAAAGAAAGAGCAGTGCCATATTTAAAAGATTTAGCAGAGCTTGGGTTTAATATTTATGCAACAGAAGGTACTTCTACAATGCTTTATGACCATAATATTAAATCTAATGCAGTATTTAAAATATCAAAAGGCCGCCCAAATCTAGTTGATTTATTAAATGAAGATAAAATTCAATGGATTATTATGACAAGAGAAGAGGGTGAAGATGCTGTTATTGATGAAATAAAAACTCGTTCAATAGCACTTTTAAAAGGAGTACCTATGACTTCCACATTCTCAGGCATTGTTGCAGCAGTTGACGGCTTAAAAGAAAAAGCTGATTTTGGCAGATTTGAAGTATATTCTCTGCAGGAATACCATAGAAAAATAAAACTTAAAAATAATTAATAAATAAAGGCTGCCATAAAAGCAGCCTTTTTGCATTATTGGTTGTTATTAATATTATCTCTTAAATCAAGAATAGGTAATGCGTTAGGAGAAGATACATAAGGCAGTATACCATTCCATTTTTGTACTTCATAGTACCTAACAAGGTTTTTAGTTAATGATTTAGAAATAAGCTCGTTTGCTTGAGCTTGAGATTCTGCTTCAATTCTTAAAGCTTCTGCTTTACCTTTAGCTTCAATAATCCTCATATTAGCTTCATTTTGAGCAACTGCTTCTTTTTTAGCATTTTCTGCTAAAGTAATATCAAGCTCCCTTTTTACTTTTTCAGCTTCTTGAGTTTTTTCTACTTTTTCATTAATTCTATCAACTATTTTTTGGTCGTATTTTGGTGGGCGTACAAAAGTTATAGTATCAATCATAAAGCCTTCTGGTTCAAGTTTTGCTTTAGCAGCAACGTTTAATTCTGATAAAAACTCTGTTTGTTTTTCAATTAATTCTTCAACAGAGTATTTATTAGCATTTTCAATTAAAATATTACGTATTTGAGTTCTTAAATAACCTGCCTGAATATCTTCTAATGGTTTTCTAAACTTTTTAAAAAGTTCAGGTACTTTTTCACTGTTTATAGTGTAGTTTACACCAACAGGTACAGAAGTTGTAAGCCCTTCTTTTGTTTGAAACTGCATCATATTTTCATTATCATATACAGCATTTTGCATGAAAATAGGAAATTTGTAAATTTCTTGAGTAAGTGGATTATACCATACTCTACCAGAAACTATTGCAACATCATCAACACCTCTTTCAGAGCCATAAAGATTTACCCTAATACCAGTATAACCAGCATCTATTTTTTCTGTAAAAGCAAAGGTAGCTATGATAATTAGCAGTATAACAGATAAGATTACTACAGGTATAACAGCAAAAGAAAATTTCATATTCATCCTCCAATTTTTGATGGTATATAATAGATGCAATCATAAAAAAGTCAAGATAATCTTTTTAATAAATTTCTTAGTTATGGCTAATAATTTATTAAAAATACTTAAAATAATTAAATAATACAAAAACAATTATACTAATTTATATTTATATATTAGTAATTTATAATATAAATGTATGTTTATTTTAAAAATTTATTGATAATTTATATCAAAAATTTCTTGCAATTAATTTATTTATAGTGTATAGATTGTTGAGAAATAAAATCAATAATATAGGAAGTGATAGATGGATACTTTTCATAAAAAGATAGAATATATTAATCCAGAAGAAAATTTTGAAAGATATTGTGTTAATGAAAGTGAAAATGTTATTGTAGATGCTTTTAGTAAAAAAACAGCAGTTCATGCAGGGCTTATGGATAGGTTTGCACCAAAAGAGCAGACTCAGGAAGTTTTAAAAAATGTTTTAAATCAAGAAAGGAATAATAGAACTGCTGCATATATTCATGTTCCATTTTGTGAAACCCACTGTTTATACTGTGGATTTTATAATCAGCCTTATAGAAAAGAGCAGAGTAGAATATATACAGATGTTTTAATTCAGGAAATTAAACTTTGGGAAAATACTACTGCATTTAAAACAAAACCAATTAATGCTTTATATTTTGGTGGCGGAACTCCTACAGCCTTAGAAGTGGAAGATATATCAAGGCTTTTAACTTATATTCGTAATACATTTCCTCTTGCAAATGACTGTGAAATCACTATGGAAGGTAGAATATCTAATATGACAAGAGATAAAGTTGAAGCATATCTTCAAGGGGGAGTAAACAGATTTTCTTTAGGAGTGCAAAGTTTTAATACTGATTTAAGACGCTCAATGGGTAGAAGAAGTGACAGGGATACAATCATAGAAAGAATTAATATGATAAAAGAATATAATCAGGCTGCTGTTGTGCTTGATTTAATATATGGGTTTCCTAATCAGACTATGGATATTTGGGAAGATGATATAAAACTTGCTCAAAGTTTAGAAATAGATGGGTTTGACTGTTACCAGTTAAATGTATTTCCAAACACCCCTCTTGGTAAACGTATTGCAGATGGCAGTATGAACCCTGCCTTAAATGTTAAAGAGAAAACAGAGCTGTTTATAAAAAGTGTAGAACTTATGCAGAAGGCACTATACACAAGAATTAGTGTAAACCACTGGCAGAGAACTACAAGAGAAAGAAATATATATAACAGGCTTGCTCGTGGTTATGCCAGCTGCCTTTCTTTTGGTGCAGGAGCAGGTGGAAATATTAATGGGTACAGCTATATGATACTGCGTGATTATCAAGGCTATTTAGCAGCTGTGAAAAATGGCGTAAAACCAATTATGGGTATAAGCATACCAGGTGAAAATTACAGCATGTATAAAGAAATAAGTGAATATTTTGAAACAGGTTATTTAGATTTAGCATATTTAGAAAATAAATATAACCTGCCACTTACTGATATTTGCAGCAGGTTATTAAGCCAGTGGGAAAATGCAGGTGTTATTAAATATGAAAATAATAAAATTATTTTAACACTTGCAGGTCAGTTTTGGTTTGTAAACCTTTCACAGCTTTTGCAGGAATATATTAAACTGACTTTGCAGTTTAACAGTAGTAATAATTTAACAGGTGAAAAGGTGAGTTTATGATAAAAATAGTCGTTTGTACTGTTTTAATATTATTTATAAGTTTTAATACTTATGCTCAGGAAGAAAATCATATAAAAACTACAGCAGTAAAAGTAACTGCTACAAAAGTTGAAAAAGAACTTTTAGAAGTGCCTTCATCTGTTTCTATAGTAACAGAAGAAGATATTAAAAAATCTTCAGCTAGAACAGTTGGTGAACTTTTGCAGGATGTGCCGGGTGTGCAGATTTCAAATTCTGGAGGTCAGGGTTTAAAAAGAATATCACTTAGAGGAGAGGGCGTTAATAGAACATTAATATTAATTGACGGCCAGCAGATTGTTGAAAATAAATCAATGGATGGTACAGCATTAATGATAGATACTGCTTTAATTGAGCGTATAGAAATTATTCGTGGGCCATCATCTGTGCTTTATGGTTCTAATGCTATTGGTGGTGTTATTAATATTATTACTAAAAAAGGTGGTAAAAAGCCAATAGAAGGCTCTATTAACCTTTCTTATAACGGTGCTTCACAAGGTCATTCTGAATCTGCTTCTATTTTTGGAAAAACTCATGGGGTAGAATACAGAGTTACAGCATCAAACAATATGCAGCAGCAGTTAAGAACACCTGTTGGATTGGTACCGTATTCTGCTTTTGAACAGCAAAATTATAGTGCATATTTAGCGTATAATTTTAATGATAACTATAAACTAGGCGCAAGTTATGATTATTTTACTTCAGATATATCTTCAGGCAGTCAGGCTGTAGGGTATGAAAAATTTTATGTGGATTTACCATTGTGGTCTCGCCAAAAAGCAGCATTATTTTTTGAAGTAAAAGAAGCTGTATCTTTTATGCCAAAACTTAGGCTTGATGTATTTTATCAGCAAAGCCATAAAAAAATGCATAACCATGTGGAGCTTGACCCAAATGTAGTATTTATGCCAGCAGTAATGGATAACTATGCAGATAATTATAATAACCAATGGGGATTACAGCTTCAAAGCGACTGGGCTATAAGCGACCATACATATATTATTGCAGGCTATGAATTTAATTATAATATTTTAGATGCTGATACAAGTGTTGATTCTACAAGTACTATCATAGATACTATGAACTACAATAAATATGTAAAAAACTACGGCTATGAACAGGTGCATGCTTTATATGCTCAGGCAGAATCTTACCTTCCTTTAGATTTTACATTATTTTATGGAGTAAGGTGGACATATAACACTGCAAATATGGAAAAAGCAGAAGGGGAAAAGGTAGATAAAGCTACAGGCAGTTCATTACCTTTAAGTGTGGAAGATATAGGAAGTACTGGTATTTCTTCAACTAATGCTCCAGTATTTGCAGCAGGTATCATGTGGTCTGGAATAGAAAATTTTAGTGTAAGGTTTAATTTTTCCCAAGGCTTTCGTTCGCCTAATTTACAGGAAAGGTATTTGTTATCATCTATGGGCGGAGGTACAATTTACCCTAACCCTGATTTAAAATCTGAAACAAGCAATAATTTTGAGTTTGGTATTAGATATAATGATTATGGTGTTGGTTTAGATGCTGTGTACTTTGTATCACTTGCAGATAACTATATAGCACAAGTGCCAGTTAGTACAGGTTCTTCTGCTACAAAATATAAAAATGTATCAAACGCTTTAACCCATGGTGCAGAGCTTTCTTTATCTTATACATCACCTATTGGGCTAAAACCCTATACTTCACTTACCATAATGCAAAGAAGGTATAGTGATAATGGTGTGGATACATGGAAAACTGGCGTACCTTTAGTTTCAGGCAGAGCAGGGCTTGCATATTTACACACATTTAATGATTATGTTGATTTATCTATTGATTTATTCAGCAGATTTGCAAGTGAAACCATAGACAGCCTTGATTCTATCCATTCAGAGTTTACATCAGACTTATATTATGCACCGTGGGGCACAGCAAATATAGCAATTAGTGTAGATTTTGGTAAGGATAGACAATATAGCTTGTCTACAGAAGTTTATAACCTGTTGAATACACTATATAAAACATCTGTAGATATATATGAACCGGGCTTATATGGAGCCGTAAAATTTTCGGCAGCTTTTTAAGAATAAAGGAGCAAAAAAATGTATAAAAACTTAAAACATCACTGGAGTATACAAGAGCTTGTAACAATAGGTGTTTTTGCAGCTGCTGCAAAAGTAATAACAATGGTTGTTGCTTTAGCAGGTGGTGGAATGAACCCTGTTACTCTGCTTATAAAAAACCTTATATTTACTACTTTTTTCATAGTTATGCTTTACAAGGTAAGAAAAAGTGGAACGATTATGCTTTTTACATTTGTATCATTAATAGTATCACTGCTTTTGATGGGGGCAGAAGCTTCCACCTCTTTAGGAATGTTTATGGCTTCATTTATTGGTGAGTTTTTTATACTTCTTTTTGGTGGTATGAAGAATAAATATGCTCCAATTATTGGTGTGGCAGCTTTTGATTTATCTTACAGAGTGCTTTCTATGTTTATAGCTTATATGGTTATGAGAGAAACACCTGAAATTGTATATGCTGTTATACCTATTATTGCTATAGGGTATCTAGGAGCTGTAATTGGGTTATATACAGGAATAAAAGCTGTTAAGGAGTTAAGGTATGCAGGAATCGTTCGCAGTTAATACAAGTTTATCTGTTAAAAATAATATTCAATTAAAAGGTTTATATTTAATAGATGTTAGAACAAAGCTCATTATTACAGCATTTACTTCGCTTGCTGCTATTATATTAAGCAGTATATATTCTCAAATAGTGCTTTTAGCTGCTTCATTTATATATGCATTATATATGAGAAAACCAAAAGTAATGGTTCTTACTTATCTTTTTGTAACTATTATTATGATAATTGCTGTTACAAGCATATATATAATAAATTATTTTACAAATTTTATGCAGGGCAGGTCATATTTTGCCATAACAGTTCCTTTTATGCGTATGGTCACTATGGTAAATGTAGTGCTTCCCTTAGCTTTTACTACAAATATACAAAGTATATTAACAGCACTAAAAAGTTTTAATCTGCCATTATTTATCTACCTGCCAGTAGCTGTAATGATAAGGTTTATACCTGCTTTTATAAACGATATAAAGCAGATAATGCAGTCGCTTGCAACAAGGGGTATTGAAGTAAAATTTATTACTCTTTTAAAGCAACCTGTAAAAATGGGACGCTACCTTTTTATGCCACTGCTTTTTAGGTCTTTAAGAGCTTCAGAAGAATTGGGAATAGCTGCTGAATTAAAAGGAATAGGAAACGATGTAAAAGTAACACCGTATAAGAGATTATCGTTTTCTATAAATGATTTATTGCTTCTTATAAGTTTTGCAACAGTATTAGTAAGTGCATTTTTTGTACAAAGCTATATTGAAGTGCCTGAAAGCTTAAGGAGTTTACATAGATGATAAGGTTAGAAAATGTAACATACAAATACCCATATCAAAATAAAGAGGCTGTAAAAAATATTAATTTATCAGTTAAATCTGGTGAAGTGGTGGTTTGTACTGGTGTCAGCGGATGTGGCAAAACTACACTTATTAGGCTTATTAATGGGCTTTGCCCTCATTATTATAAAGGTGAATTAAGTGGTAATGTATTTATTTGTAATGAAAATACAAAAGAAAAAACCATAGGAGAGCTTTCAAGTTATACAGGCTCACTTTTTCAAGACCCAGAACAGCAGTTTTTCGCATTAAATGTGGATGATGAGCTTGCATTTGCTTTAGAGTGCAAGGGATTAGATGCAGATACAATAAAAAAAGAAATAAATAAAACAGCTCATGAATTTAAAATACAGCATATTTTATCATCATCTGTAAATGATTTATCAGAAGGGCAGAAACAAAAAGTTGGGCTTGCAGGTATAATATTACAAAAAGCAAAAGTCATTATTTTAGATGAACCTACTGCTAATTTAGATGTGGAATCAACTGATGAATTAGCAGAGAAAATAAAATATTTAAAATTACAAGGTTATGCCATTTTAATTGTAGACCACAGGCTTTACTGGACAAAAGATATAGCAGATAGATTTATAGTTATGAGTAAAGGCGAAATAGTAAAAGAAGGTGATTTTAGTATTTTACTTAATAATGAATTTAGAAAAATATATGGTTTAAGAGATATAGAAATTACTGATAATCGCAGCACGCTGGCAGATTATAAAAACAGCAGTAAAAATATTATTAATATTGAAAACCTTTCATTTAACTATAAGGGTAAAGAAAATCTTTTTAATAATGCATCATTTACTGTTCCTTTTGGAGTAACTGCCATACTTGGTGAAAATGGGGCAGGTAAAACCACGCTTGCAAAACTTTTAACGGGTATAAATAAAAATATTACAGGAAAAATAACTATAAATAATAAAGAGATAGATAAAAAAATACTTGTAAAAACTGCATCACTTGTGCTGCAAAATGCAGATTTTCAGCTTTATATGAAATCTACTTATGATGAAATATATATGAGTGTAGATGTTTCTCATAATAATATTACAGAAGATGAAAAAAAAGAAATAACAAATAATCTGCTTAACCAGTTTGATTTATATCATTTAAAAGAAAGGCATCCACAGTCACTTTCAGGTGGAGAAAAACAGCGTCTTGTAATAGCCTGTGCCGTTGCAAAAGAGCCAAGCATTATAATACTTGATGAGCCAACCAGTGGGCTTGATGGAAGAAATATGATGCGTATAACAAATATTTTGCAAAATTTAGCGAATAAAGGGGTGGCTGTAGTAGTTATTACCCATGATTTAGAATTAATAAATAATATATGCCAGTATGCTATTAGACTGCCATTTAGTGACAGTTTAAAGCAACAGGCAGTTTAATAAAAAGGAGATAATATGAGCCATAAAGAAGAAAATCAACACGGTCATAAACATCAGCATGGAAAAAACCACGGTCATAAAGGGGAACATTCTCATGGTGAAAAACACCCTAATAGTGAAAATAATATGGCAGGTGGAAAACCACCATTACCTTTTGATTATAAACCTCAAATAGAGGAGATAATAGAAGAAAAAGTGCTAGGGTTTGAAAAACTAAAACAGGATTTACCAAATTTACTACAGGAGAAAAAACCCTTTACTATTTCTGCTTTTGCGAAGATGTATGGCGTAAGTGACCTTGAAGTATGTTATGCACTGCCTAAAGAAATATGCACTATTACAAAAGGCAGTCATTTTGAAATGGTTTGGAAAGAACTTGCCACTTGGGAAAAAGCAACAGTTATAATAGAGTATAAAGGCTCTGCTTTTGAAATATCTACAAAAATAGATGAAGGCACAAATGCTCATGGATATTATAATATTATGGGTGAATCTGCTTTAGGTGGTCATATTAAAGCAGATAATATATACAGTATTGCCTTTTCAACTATGCCGTTTATGACTCTTGAAAGCTGTTCTGTATTATTTTTTGATAAATCAGGCGGATTAATTTTTTCAGTTTATGCAGGCAGACAAAACAGGCAGATTATAGAAAGTGTAAAAACATCATTTTATAAAATGAAAGATGGTTTTGCACTGGAAAAATCGCTGGATAGAAAAAGCCTTGTGGTTTATTCATCTCTAACAGGTAATACTAAAAAAGTAGCAGAAGCAGTTAAAAGCGTTATACCAAACTGTGATATATGCTCTATTGATAATCTGCCTGAAAACATAGATGAATATTATTTTCTTGCCATAGGTTACTGGGTAGATAGAGGGCTTCCTGATGCAAAAAGTAAAAAGTTTATAAACTCTATTAAAAATATGAATATAGGGTTATTTGGTACTCTTGGAGCTTATCCTGATTCACCACATGCAAAAGGCTGTATAAGAGATAGTGAAAATATGCTTAAAATCTCTGGCAAAAATAATAATGTGTTAGGCAGCTTTTTATGTCTTGGGAAAATAGATGAAAAATTAATTGATTATATGGGTAAATTTATGGGGGACAGCCACCCTATGACTCCAGAAAGAAAAGAAAGGCTTTTAGAAGCTCAAACTCACCCAGATAATAATGATTTAGAAATGGCAAAAAATGTATTTGCAGGGTTTGTAAACCGTTTAGGGTTATAAGTTATGGATATTGTAACTATTTATAATCAAATAGGTTATGCAGGTGTAGCTTTAATTATATGTGCTATAGCTGCTCTATTTATAGGGCTTAGAATATTAATATACCTAAATATTGTATGGCGTGGGTTTAAACATAACTTTTTAAATAAAGATTATGAAAGCCGTGATGATATTATTTCAGCGTGTAATAATACCAATAATCCATTAATAGCTATTATTAGGGATATAATAAACATACATGGGGAACATTCTGAAGATATAAGAAGTGAGGTTGCATACCTTTTCCATAGAAATTTTGAGCATGTATCAAAATCATTAGTATGGCTTAGGTTAATTTCAGTTATTTCCCCACTATTGGGGCTTTTAGGTACAGTTTTAGGGATGGTTGGCGTATTTCAGGTGATAGCAGTAGAGCAAAGCCCAGATGCTGCCTCCCTTGCAAGTGGTATATGGGAAGCATTGCTTACAACTATTATGGGGCTAACGGTTGCTATACCAGTACTTATTATATATTACTATTTAATGCTAAAATTTAGAGCATTTAATTTTGAAGCTATTGAGCACAGTTACAGAGCATTAGACATTTGTAAAAAACATAATGCTAATGGTTAGGTGATATTATGAAATTTGATATTGATGAAGAAATAAATATTGATTTGACACCATTAATAGATGTTGTATTTATGCTTTTAATATTTTTTATAATGACTACCACATTTTCAAAACCTGTGCTTGATGTAATACTTCCTGCATCTAAAATGGCAGAAGGTAAGGAAACTCAGACACAGGAAATTTTAATATCCGTTACAAAGGACGGTAATGTTTATTATAATAATACATTAATAAAAGAAGAAGAAATTAAAAGTATATTAGATGCAAATACTGATAAGATGTTAAATCTTTATATTGATAAATCAGCACCCTTTCAATCATTTGTAAATATTATTGATATTGCAAAAAAAGAAAGGAATGGAAAATTTATAATAAGCACAGATGTAGTGGAATAAAATATTATGAATATTAAAGCAAAAAAAGCATATCCAATACATACCTATTTTGAGAGAGAGAAAGAATATATAAAAAGCAAAAGAATATCTTTTTTTATGCTTATAATATTATTTTTAGTGCTTGTTGTAATAAATATAAGTTTTGTGTCGCAAAAAATGCTTGAAGTAGCAAAAGCAGAGTTTTTAAAGGAGAGTATAGAAACTACTGAGTATATAAAAATAAATAACCAAGAAAAAAGGAGGTTACTAGCAGATTACAGCGAATTTATAATCTATAATGGTTACAAAGAAATTAAAAAGAAGGAGGAAACAAAACAGGAAACAAGAAAAGAAAAAGATAAAAAGGAAGTTAAGAAAATTAAACCCAAAGATAAAAATGTAAAAGTTGCAAAATCATCACAAAAAGCAGTAGCAGGTAGTGAAGTAAGTAAAATAAAAGATATGAAAAACGAAGCTGCTGCCAATATTGTTTATATGATGGAGCGTTATAAAGAATACCCTAAGCAGGCTAGAAGGTTAAATGCAGAAGGTATTACAAATATTACATTTTCTATAGAAAAAAATGGGGTGGTACAAGGTGCAGAAATAACTAAAAGCTCTGGTTATACTGTACTTGATAATGCTGCACTAAAAGCAGCACAAAAAATTGTTGGCTTAAATGCTGTAAACAATAATTCTTATAATGAATATTTAAAAGTAACAGTCCCTGTGGATTTTTACTTAAAATAATATTCAAATTTTTTTGAGAGATATTTGATAAAGATTTTCAATATCAAAAAATTTTAATTAGAGGTAAAAAAATGAAAAAATTTTTATTATTTGCTTTTTTAGTATTTTTAGTAGCAGGTTGTGCTGAAGATACTACTAATAATTCAACAACTGAAGGGCAGACATCCCAAGAACAACTTAATAAAGTTGATGATGCTTTTACTAATGAATATAAAAAATATGTGAAACAAGATGACCTAAGTACAGCTTATACTGGTGAATTTTCTGCTCAGTCAGAAACAAATATTAAAAGTTTACTTCAAAACATTACTGGAAGAGGAAAAATGCCAGCTCAAGCAGGAATTGGTGAAATTAATGAAACAGTAGTAGCTTCTGCTCTTGCTAAAAGTATGGCAGAAAGTTTAGTAAAAGCTACTACAGAGCCTAATGCTCAAGCATTAGTAAAATATACTACATTAGATACTGATGCAAATAAATTTATGTCTACTGTGCTTGGTGGTTTTATGGGTGGAGCAACTGGTGCTAAAATTTTAGAAACTGGTAAATTATATCAGGCTAATCAAAAAGCTATTGCTATGCTTGTAGCATCTCATACTGCATTATTTCAAGCAGCAAATGAAACTGTAAATGAAGAAGGCACAGTTAATCTTGCTTATTTATATTCAAGCTTAACAGGTTATTTTACTATGCTGCAAATAACAGCACTTCCAACAGATGAAGCAACTGTTAAAAAAATAGCACAAGCAGTTTATGACCATTGTAAAGATGTGGATGCTCAAGCAGCTAATAATTTATCTGTATACAATAAAGATACAACCACTTTTACAGTAATGCCAATATTAACTTGTGGAAAAACTCAAGGTGGTATGCCATCAGGTGATGCTATGACACATTTAACAAACTTTATGAATAGCGTAGGGAAAGCCATAGACCCAAATTATCAATTTTCAATGGGTGGCAGACCATAACAAACAATAAATACAGAGCTGTTTAAAACAGCTCTGTATAATTACTTGGTGATAATATGTATATTTTAGAAAATTTTGGAAACCCACAAGGAAAATTAGGCAGTTTATTAATCAAAATGATGAATAAAGGTCATAGAAAACTTCATTTGTGGGGTATATCTTATTTAAATGTGAATGATGGTGATAATATATTAGATATAGGCTGCGGTGGTGGTTCAGCAATAAAAATAATAAGTGAAAAATACAGCAGTTGTAATATATATGGTATTGATATATCAGAAAAAAGCATTGAAAAAGCCAGTATTTTAAATCAAGAAAAATTAAATGAACAGGTATATTTAAACAAAAGCAGTGTGCTTAGTACTCCCTATAAAAATGATTATTTTGATATTGTTGTATCTTTTGAATCCATATACTTTTGGAAAGATTTACATAATGCATTTAAAGAAATATATAGAATTATGAAACCTAATAGCAAAATATATGTATTTATGGAAGTTTTAAGAAAGAAAAATGCTTTTTGGGAAAAATTTATTAAAAATATGAAAGAATATAGTTATGAGGAGATAAAATATGCTATGGAGTGCAGTGGTTTTAAAAATATATCTCTTTATTCTAAATCTTTTACTAAAAATATGATTGCAGGAGAAAAATAGTTTATATTTATAATGTATTATCTAAAAATATTTTGATTATATAATATATTATCTATTATACAACAGTGTAATTATAGTATAAATTTATCTTTATTTTTTAATCTAAATGGTATAGATATATTAAATAGTATAATGAAACTTATTAGGATAAATATATGATAGATTTACACTGCCACTCTACAGCATCTGACGGAAGCTATGCTCCAAGTGAGCTTATAAAAATGGCTGAAAAATTAAATATTACTCATTTTGCATTAACAGACCATGATACAACTGACGGAATTAGTGAATTTATAAATACTAAAAGTGATATTAAAAGAATCCCCGGTATTGAAATAAGTGTAGAAATCCCAAAAGGAGAGCTTCATATAGTAGGGCTTTTTATAGATATTAATAATAAAAACCTAAAAGAAATGGAAGAAGAAGTTAAATATTATAGAATAAAGCGTAATGAAAAAATGCTTGCAGGGCTTTCTAAATTAGTTAAAAAGAATGTAAAAATAAGTGATTTAATAAGCAACCCAAACGCTCAACTGGGAAGACCCCATGTGGCTAAATACCTTTTAAAAAATAATGTGGTAACTTCTATTCAAGAAGCATTTGAAAAATATTTACAAAATGGTGCACCACTTGCCTATAAAAAACAGCAGGTAGAAGTTGAAAGAGCATTAAGCGTTATAAAAAATGCAGGTGGGCTTTCTTTTGTGGCTCATCCATATACTTTAAAATTATCAGATAATGAATTATTATCATTAATGAAAGAATATAAAAATATAGGCTTAGACGGAATAGAGGCGTTTTCAAGCCATAATCCAGAAGATAAAAAGAATATATATGTAGATATTGCAAAAGAAACAGGGCTTTTAATATCTGGTGGCAGCGATTTCCACGGTGAAAATGGGAAAGTAAGCTCTCTTGGGGCAAATACTTTAGAATTTACAGATGATGATATATTAAAACCAATATATGAAAGATTAAAAACGGTATAATATATATGGCAGATAAAGATAAACCTTATAAATATAACGAATTTAAACAGTATTTACGGTTTGAACTTGGTATGAGTGATAATTCCGTTATATCATATCTACAGGATTTAGAATCACTGTTTAAATTTTATAAAGGTAATCTTGTAAATATCAACCCTACAGATATTGTATCATTTATGTCTTTTATGCGTAAAAATAACCAGTCCATAGAAACTATATTACGCAGGCTTTCTGGGCTTTCCCAGTATTATGATTTTTTAATAATTGAAAAAGATATACAGGTAAACCCTGTAGAGTTTATATCAAAGCCTAGGCAGTGGCATAAACTTCCTGATTTTCTTGATTTTTTTGAGGTGGAAAAATTAATTAATTGTAATGATTATTCTACACCTATAAAACACAGGGACTGCCTTATAATGGAAACATTATATGCAACAGGTATGCGTGTTAGCGAATTAATTGCTGTAAAACTTAGAGATATTGATTTTAAAAGGGGTATAATCAAGGTAATAGGTAAAGGCTCAAAACAACGAATTGTGCCACTTTATGCAGCATTATTACAAAAACTAGAAGACTATCTTCCCATTAGGCAGGAATATTTTGTTAAAGCAAGCGATGAAGGGTATTTATTTTTAAACCAGCATGGGAAAATGCTTACAAGGCAGCATATTTGGAATATGGTAAAATCAAAATGTGCTGAAAATAATATTACAAAGCATGTATCTCCCCATACTCTTCGTCATTCATTTGCAACTCATATGCTTTCAAATGGTGCAGATTTAAGAACACTGCAAATATTTTTAGGGCATTCAAATATTTCTACCACAGAAATATATACTCATGTTACAGATGATGATAAAAGGAATACAATAATGAATTTTCACCCGAGATACCATAGAAAATGAATATAGTAATTACACATATAAACCCAGATTTTGATGCTGTTGCCAGTGCTTACGCTGCTTATAAACTTTATAACTGCGACCATATTGCTTTATGCTCTAATATGGAAAATAATGTTTTTAAGTTTATAAAAGATAATGAGTTTAGTATTAATATAAAACAGTATAACGATAAAACATATAAAGAGATTACAAAAATAGATAATCTAATAATTACAGACTGCAACCAAACAGCAAGGCTTGGAAAACTTGCATGCTTAATTGATATAGCAGATAATATTATTATATATGACCACCATAATAAAAGCAGCTGCGATATAGAAACAGATAATAAAAATATACAAGAAATTGGTGCAGTAACAAGCTTAATGGTAGAGATTTTAAAAAAAGAAAATATAAATATTTCAAAAGAAGAAGCCACATTTTTAGCTTTAGGCATATATGAAGATACTGGGCTTTTAACATTTAGTAAAACAAAAGAAATAGATGCCATATCCCTTGCATATTTAATCTCAAAAAATGCAGATACTACTTCAGCTAATGATTATATTCAGCGAGAATTAAGTAATATTCAAGTTATGCTTTTAAATGAGCTTTTGCTTAATTTATCCATTATTACTGTTGGTGGAGTTGATGTGGCTTATTCTTTTGCCACAGTGGATGATTATATTGACGAAGCAGCACTTATTACTCATAAACTTATGGCAATAGAAGGGTTAAACTCCCTTTTTACATTAATTTCCACAGGGGGCAGGCTTGTATTAATTGGCAGAAGTAACGATGAAAGGGTAAATGTTTTAAGCATTGTATCTCAATTTGGTGGCGGGGGACACAGTGTTGCAGGAAGTGCTATTATTAAAGATAAAATGATAGCTGAAACTTTAGAAATGCTAAAATACGTTATAAGAGAAACAGTTAAGCCTATAAAAACTATACAAGAAATAATGACAACCCATGTAAAGTATGTGGAAAGTAATGCCATATTAAAAGATGCAGTTGATTTAACTATGAAGTTTAATTTAAATTATATGCCCGTTATAGAAAATAATAAAACTATAGGTATAATATCAAGAAAAGATATTCTTCATGGGGTAAAACACGGGTTAGAGTATGAAAGCATAAATAATATTATGCAGACAGAGTTTGAAACAGTACGCCCAGAAACCCCTTTTTATGAAGCAGAAGCCATAATGGTATATGGTAACCAAAAACTTTTACCAGTTGAAAATAATAAAGGAATAGTTGGGGTTGTAACACGAACTGACCTTTTAAGGCTAATGCATGAAGATATTATATTACAGTCTAAATATGCAGATAAAAAACGAAGCCAGTTTGGAATACTTAAAAATAGAAATGTAAATAATCTAATGCAGGATAATTTAGATAAAAATATATTAACCATATTAAAAAATATAGGTGCTTTAGCTGTTGAATTAAACTATAAAGCATATGTGGTTGGTGGTTTTGTTCGCGATTTATTAATGGATAAGAAAAATTTTGATATAGATATAGTTATAGAAGGGGACGGCACAAAGTTTGCATCTGCCTATGCTAAAAAATATGGTGGCAAAGTATTTATTCATCAAAAATTTAAAACAGCTGTTGTTACAATGGATGATGGCTTTAAAATAGATTTTGCTACAGCTAGGACAGAATATTATATTACACCAGCTGCTGCTCCAGAAGTTGTAGAATCTTCTGTTAAAAGCGACCTGTTTCGCAGAGATTTTACAATAAATGCAATGGCTGTCAGGCTTGATGGTAATCAGTTTGGAAATCTTCTTGATTTTTTCATGGGGCAGAAAGATATTCAGGATAAAAAAATAAGGGTACTCCATTCATTAAGTATAGTTGATGACCCATCACGTGCTTTAAGAGCAATCAGGTTTGCCGTCCGTTTTGGTTTTGAAATAGGCAGCCATACAGAAAGGCTTTTAAAACATGCCCAAAGCCTTGATTTATATAATAGGATTATTGGCTCTAGAAAATTTTTAGAGTTAAAATATATTTTGCAGGAAGAAAATTATCTTCAGGCTCTACTGCTTTTAAATAAATATAATATTCTAAAAATATACAGCAGTAAGATTAAATATGATGATGAACTTGCAGCAAAATTTAAAAGAGGGGAAAACCTTTATAACTGGTATAAAATACAGTTTGAAAAAGATTTAGAAATTTGGCGAGTAAGGTTTAATATATTATTTTTCACTATTAAAGGGGAAGCGTATACGAAATTTATTGATAATTTTGATATACCTTTAAAAAAATCTGTTTTACTAAAGAATGACCATAAATATATGGAATATGCTAATGGACTGTTTAAAAGATATAAAGACCATAAACCATCTTTTATTTACGGTGTATGCTCTAATTTAACAGATGAAAGTGCATTAGCTCTTGCTGCTGTTATGGGTGAAAGTAAGCAGGATATTATAAAAGATTATTTAACAGAGTATAAAAATATAAAAATATCATTAAATGGTAATGATTTATTAAATCTTGGTGTAAAAAAAGGACCAGATGTGAGAAAATACCTTGATATGCTTTTAAAAGCAAGGTTAGATAATATAGTAACTTCAAAAGAAGATGAAATAAAGTTTATAAAAAATGAGTGTGGGGTAAAAATTTGAATATTCAAAAAGAGATAATAGTTCCAGCAGCTATTCAGCCATATATATTTGGCAGGCAGGATTCTAATATTAAAAATATTGAAAGAAACCTGCATATTTCACTTTCTGCTTTAGGTGATAATGTTACTATTATTGCAGATAATAATGATGATATGGAAAAAGCTGTTACATTATTTGATGAATTGATAAAGACTGCTTCTAAAAGAGAGTTATCATCAGAAGATGTGGCATATGCTTTAAAAATGGTAACAAAAAATGGCAAGGTGGATATTAGTGGCGTCTTAACTGAGCATATAAAGGTTGGTGGCTGGGCAAAAATAGTAACAGCCAAATCACCTTCTCAAAAAGAATATATTAAAGCTATGAGCGAAAAAGATATGATTTTTGGAATAGGCCCTGCAGGTACTGGTAAAACATATCTTGCTATGGCTATGGCTGTAAACCAATTTTTATCTAAAAAAGTATCCCGCATTATTTTAGCAAGACCTGCTGTGGAAGCTGGTGAAAAACTTGGGTTTTTGCCGGGCGATATTGCTGATAAAATAAACCCTTATTTAAGACCATTATATGATGCATTATATACTATGATGGATATAGATTATGTTACAAAACTAATAGAAAAAAGTATAATAGAAGTTGCTCCACTTGCTTTTATGCGTGGCAGGACATTAAATGATTCGTTTGTGATTTTAGATGAAGCACAAAATACTACAGAAGAGCAAATGAAAATGTTTTTAACTCGTCTTGGGTTTAATTCAAAAGCTGTAATTACTGGGGATATTACTCAAATTGACCTACCACCAGATAAACGCTCTGGGCTTGTAACAGCTATGAATGTATTAAATAGTATTGATGAAATAGCTTTTATTAAATTTAGCGATAAAGATGTAGTACGCCATCCTTTAGTTTCAAAAATTGTAAGAGCATACGATAAAGCCATGCAAAAGGATTAGTAATATGAAATTATTATATACTGATGAAGAAAATAGTAGCTTAACATATAAATTTTTTATAGGTATTACTGAGGCTGTTTTTAAACATCTTGATATGGAAGAAAATAATTATGAAATATCATTATTAATTACTGATGATGAAACAATACATCAGTTAAATAAAGAATATAGGCAAAAGGATAGACCAACCGATGTACTTTCTTTTCCTATGGAAGATGATATTATGCTTGGTGATATTGTTATTTCTTTAGATACCGCAAAAAATCAGGCACAAGAAAGAGAGATTGGATTAGAAAGGGAAATAGCATTTTTATTTATACATGGACTGCTTCACCTTTTAGGGTACGACCATGAAACAAGTGTTGAAGATGAGAAAGAAATGTTTGCCCTACAAGAAGAAATTTTAAAAAAACTTATTGACTATGGGGCTGTTTCGTAGTTAATATAATAGTAAATATATATTTAGGTGTATTATTTTTTATGGATTATTATTGTTGCAGATTTAGAAATTCTTTTTTACCTTTCTTTTTAATGTTGTATTCTTATTTAATATGTCAAAAATTATATACGGAGTCTAGTTGTGGATATTAGTATTTGGTGGGAATTATTAATTCTTATTGTCATACTCTTATTATCATCTTATTTTTCTGCTATGGAAACAGCTCTTTCAATGTTAAGCGAAGTAAAAGTTAAGCAAATGTTTTCTAGTGGTGTAACTGATGAGAAAGAGATTTCAAATTTATGGATAAAAAGGCGAAACAGAGTATTAAATACTATTTTTTTAGGAAACACTTTATTTAATATAATATGTGCTTTTATTATTATTGATATTACAGATAAATATATTCATTCATACCCTCTTTTAATAGCTGCACTTATTGTTTTCTTTTTAGTTTTAGTTTTTGGTGAAACTATACCTAAAACATTAGCAAGGTATGATGTGGTTAGTTTTTCAGAATTTAATCTTGGTGTATTAAGTAAATTTTACTACATTTTTTCACCATTTATACTTGTATCTGATATAATAGTAAATTTTACCCTTAAAATATTTGGTAAAAGCTTATCCCAAGATACTAAGTTTTTTGAAGATGAGCTTGAGTTTTTAATCAATGCTGGTGAGCAGGAAGGCTTATTACAGCATGATAAAGGCGAAATGATAAATAATATTTTTGATATTGCAGATATTGATGTTAAAGAAATTATGGTCCCAAGAACTGAAGTAACGGCAGTTAGTGAAAACGCTACAACAGAAGAAATAAAAGAAATTGTTAGAACATCAGAATTTTCACGTATCCCAGTTTATAGAAACTCTTTAGATAATATCGTAGGTATATTATACGTTAAAGATTTAATCAGGTTAAAAGGTACAGATTACAGTAGAGATGATTTACTTAAACTAATTAGAAAACCACTTTTTGTACCAGAAACTAAAAAAATAGATTTAATGTTAAAAGAATTTCAAAAAAGTAAACTTCATATTGCTGTAGTTGTAGATGAATATGGTGGTACAGCAGGTATTATTACCATGGAGGATATTTTAGAAGAAATTGTTGGTGATATTCTTGATGAATATGATATTGCCAGTGAAGAAATAAAAAAAGTAGATGATAATAAATATCTAATCAATGGCAGAATGACTGTAGCAGATTTTTGCGATTATTTTGATATTGATGATTTTGCAGAAGATGATGATTATGATACTATTGCAGGGTTTGTCTTTAATTTGGCAGGTGAAGTGCCTAAGGTTGGAGATGAATTTGTATGGAATAACTATAAATTCATAATCAAATCATTAGAAAACAGGCGAATAGATACGCTTGAAATGGAAATATTAGATAATTTAGACAGTGGTGAAATAAATGAGTGATAACCCTTTTCGTGCTGGCTTAATAGCTCTTGCAGGCTTACCTAATGCTGGAAAATCTACATTATTAAATACAATTTTAGGGGAAAAAATAGCAATAGTTTCCCGCACTCCCCAAACCACACGTAATGCTATATATGGCATTAAAACAACTAAAGAATATCAGGCAATATTTGTGGATACTCCCGGGTTTCACTCTCCTAAAAATTCTTTAAATAAAGCAATCGTTCAGCAGGCAATAGACAGCCTTTCTATTGTAGATGTAATATGCTTATTAGTTGAAGCAGGTGGCAAAAGAGGCAAAGATTTTAATAATTTAATAGGCTTAATAAAAGATGCTCCTCAAGAAAAAATATTAATTATTACAAAGATAGATGCTGTGCCAAAAGAAGTGGTGTATAAAACAGCAGAAGAAATATTTCCCCTTTGTAAGTTTAAACATGTACTGCCAGTATCTTCACAAAAAAATGTAAATATTGATACATTGATGAACTTAATATATGCTGAGCTTCCAGAAAATGTTATGCAGTATGATGAAGATTTAATAACTACTCAACCAGATAAATTTTTAATTTCAGAATATATTAGAGAGCAGCTTTTTATTAGGCTTAGAAATGAAGTACCACATGATACACTTGTTTATATAGAAGATTATAGAGATAAATCAAAAGTAATGGAAATAGATGCTATTATTTATGTAAATAGAGATTCTCAAAAAGGCATAGTAATAGGTGAGGGCGGTTCTATGCTTAAAAAAATAGGTATGACAGCCCGTAAAAATTTAGAATCCTTTTTTGAAAAAAATGTAAGGCTTAATCTGCTTGTAAAAGTAAAAGCTAACTGGGTATCAAAACCAGAGTATTTAGATATTCAAGGCTTATAAGCTAGTTTTCTAATACATTATTTATTAAAATAGAGGCGTTCATATTTTGTGATACACCTTTTTTTAGTTTATAGTCAAATATCATTTCTCCACTTTCATCAAGTGTAAAATCAAAATAATAGTTTTCATAATTTTTAGTATATTCTTTTTCAAGCTCACCAAGAGCTGTATCGTGAGTGGCTAATATGCCAGCCACATTATATGTAATAAATTTCTTTAAAACTAAAATAGAGCCTTTTAATTTATCCTGCGAATTTGTACCTTTTAATATTTCATCAAGTAAAATAAGCATTTCCTGCCCAGTTGCTGCTTTTTCTTTTAACATTTTTAAGCGTTTTAATTCTGCATGAAAATAAGATGAGCTGTCCATTAACTTATCACTTGTTCTCATACTTGAAAAAATATGTACAGGGTGAAATTCAAATTTAGAAGCACATACAGGAGCACCCATAGAAGCAAGAATTAAATTTATACCGATGGAGCGTATAAAAGTACTTTTTCCTGCCATATTAGCCCCTGTTATTATAAAAAACTTTTTAGTTTTTACTATTTCTATGCTGTTTCCAACTCTTTTTAAAGAATTAATAGATGGGTGAGATAAATTTTCTGCTTTAAGAATAATGTCATTATTAATTTCTGGAAAAATAAAATCACTATTATTGTATGTATATGATGAAAGACTATTTATTACATCTAATTTTGCAATAGTTTTGCTCCAGTTTGGTACAAAGTTCTTGTTTTCTCTTATCCATTTATTTAATTTATTGCTTAGGAAAATATCTTTTAAGAATAAACCGTTGGATATTAAAAAATAAAGTCCGCTATTACGCTGGTCAAACTCTCTATTTATTTTTTGAAGCATATTTATTTTTTCATACATTCCAGATAAATCTTTTTTAATATCACATAATATATTAGACTTAAAATCAATATTTTTTATAGCACTGCTTACTGCTAGATATGTTGCTGATGCTTTATTAGCTTTATTTAGCCTTGCATATTCATCATTTGTCTTTTTAGTAAATAATGAAGCTATTGCAAATTGGACAATAAAGAAACCCATTGGCACAAAAGAAGGCAGTACATCAAACCCATATAGTATAAAAGATATAATAGTTGCTGCAACTAAAATATACGATAAAACCAAGGTGGATTTTTTCAGTGGTGCAGCATCTTCTTTTGATGAAGCAATAAAATTTGTTAAAGAGCTTGGCGATTTATATGATATAGATGATATTTCATGGCTTATATCCCTGTATTTTGCCATTTCCTTTACAGCATTTTGTATGTTTTTTATATTATCTACAGAGTGAAGTGGGTTTAAAAGCATATCTTTTAATAATTCTTCACCTTCTAAAGTGGTGCATCTATTAATGCTGTGGAAAATAGAGCCTTTTTCAAAAATATCTAAATCATAAGAATAGCTGTGATCATAATCAATATATTCACTGCCACAGCGAAATACAGTGTAATCTTTATTTAGAAACTTGATTTCATCTTGAATAAAAGAAGTTAGGGCAGAGTAATATGAATATAAATCAATATATTTCTGACCGAAGATAATAAGTAACACAAAAAGTACTGGCATTATAAATATAATACCAATACTTATATTATCATTAAAATACCATAATATTAGAAATAAAATAGTCAATATAAAACTAACAAGTTTTGATATTGCAATATATTTATTAATACTATTATATTTATTAAGCTCTTTTGATAAAGCCTGCTGCTTATTTTTATAATAATCTAGTATATTTTGTTCCATTAAGTTATATTAAAGACTCTTTTATTTCTTTACCCGGTTTAAAGTATGGCACTTTTTTTTCTGGCACATTTACTTTAGAACCTGTTTTAGGGTTTCTTCCAACTTTAGAGTTTTTTTCTCTAATTTTGAAACTACCAAAACCACGAATTTCAACTTTATCCCCTTTTTGTAAAGAATCTTTAATAGACTTAAATACAGAATTTATAATAAATTCAATATTTTTCTTAGTCATATTAGGATGTTGAGATGCGATAGATTCAATTAATTCAGATTTTGTCATATGAAACCCCCATTTCTCTTTACTTTTCTCTCTAAATAAAATATAACTTACAGATTAAGAAAAGTAAAGCAATAATCAAGGATTTTTATGACAAATTTTATATTTAATTTTATTCGTTCAAGTGCAGGGGTATTTTTAAGCCGTATTTTTGGCTTAATTAGAGATGTTGCAATAGGTGTTGTGTTTGGTGCTACAGCTGTTACGGATGTATTTTTTGTAGCACTTGCTATTCCAAATCTTTTTAGGGAATTTTTTGTAGAAGGTGCAATGTCTTCAGCTTTTATGCCATTTTTAGCAGAAAAATATAAAAAGGGAGGTAAGGTTGCTCAAAATCTATACCTTACTCAAATAGTTATAATGCAGACTGTGCTTGTTACAATAATTAGTATAATTATTATGGTATTTGCTGATTTTGTATTACGTATATTTCTTCGTGGTAAAGATTATCTTTCTGATACTGCCTTAATGAGTATGGGGGTAGATTTAATACATATAATGATGCCTTTTCTTATATTAATATGTATAATAGGTATGTTTTCAGGGTTTTTAAATATTAATAGAAGCTATTTTATATCTTATGCATCAAGTGCATTATTTAACATATGTATGATTATTGGTGCATGGTTTGCATATAAAAATACAAAAGATATTATGTATTTAGCTTATGGTGTAATAGCTGGTGGTATTTTACAGTTAATTATTGTTTATTTTGTATCCATGTATTATGGTTATAGACCTGTTTTTAGAAGAAAATTTGATGAAGATGTTAAAAAAACATATCTTTTACTTGTGCCTTCTTTAGCAGGTGTCAGCATTAGCCAGCTTAATTTTGTAATAGGGCGTATTTTGACTTCATATTTAGCTCAAGGCAGTATTTCATGGCTTTTTTATGCTTCAAGGCTTTTTCAGTTTCCACTTGGTGTTTTTTCAGTTACATTAGGTGTAGTAAGCCTTACAGAGTTATCTCGTGCAAGAGCAGATAATGATATTGAAAAACGAAATGAGATAATAAACAAAGCGTTCTTATCATTAATAATAATTATTATACCTGCAACTATTGGGCTTATTGGGCTTTCTTATGAGCTTATTAAGTTTGTATTCCAAGATTTATCTACCTTTTTTCTACACAGGCAAAGTGAGTTTTCTGATAATTCAGTACTTCAAACTTCTAATGCTTTAAAAATGTATGCTTCTGGGTTAATATTCTTTTCCCTTGCAAACCTTTTAACAAGAGTATTTCATTCAGAAAAAAATACGAAAACTCCTGTGAAATGTGCATTTTTTGCTTTTATTGCAAATGTTGTATTCAGCCTTGTTTTAATGCAGTTTTTTGCTCATGCAGGTATTGCGTTAGCTGGCTCATTAGCAGCAGTAGTAAACGCTTCTTTATTATTTTTCCATATAAAAGATTTTAAATTTGATTTTAAAAGAAATGGCAAAGTTATTTTAAAAGTAATACTAGCAAATATTATTATGACATCATCTTTAATATTGTGCCAGCATTTTGGTGTATATGTGCTATATAATATTATAGTATGTATTTTAGTTTACTTTATTACATTAAGATTAATGAAAATAAATGTGTTAAGGATGTTAAGATGATAGCAGTTCTTCAAAGAGTATTAGAGGCTTCTGTTAAAATTGAAAACGTAACAGCAGGGAGCATTAATCAAGGGCTTTTAGTATTTTTTTGTGTTGAAAGTGGTGATACTGAGGATAAAATACCATATATGGTTGAAAAAATAATAAATTTGCGTATATTTGAAGATGAAAACGGTAAAATGAGTAAAAGTTTGCAGGATATTAATGGTGATATGCTTATTATAAGCCAGTTTACCTTAGCAGGTAACACACAAAAAGGCAGACGGCCAGATTTTACAGGTGCAGCAAAACCAGAGATTGCAAAACCAATGTATGAAAAATTTATTAGCGAAATTCAAAAGATTATTAATGGTAATGTTGCTCAAGGTCAGTTTGGTGCAGATATGAAAGTATCATTAATCAATGATGGCCCCGTTACAATGATAGTAAAGAGGTAATTTATGAAATTAGAAAGGCTTACATTAAAACTTTTAGCAGAAAACTGCTATATATATCATAATGAAGAAAATTGTATTGTTTTTGACCCGGGTAGTGATTTTGAACGTATTAAAGAATTTATTTTATCAAAAAATTTAAAAATATCATATATTTTATTAACCCATTGCCATTTTGACCATGTGGGAGCAGCAAGCGATTTGAAAGATTTTTTTAATACTAAAATCTTATGCCATAAAGATGATTTAACCACACTTAAAATTACAAATAAAAGTGCTACATACTATGGCTTAGAGCCTGTAAAAGTACCAGAAATAGATGGCTTTGTTAATGATAATGATATAATAGATTTTTGCGGTATTTCTATTAAGGTAATACATACTCCGGGGCATTCTATAGGCAGTGTATGTTATTATATAGAGCAGGATAATATTTTAATAAGTGGTGATACGTTATTTTTAGAATCTATTGGCAGAACAGATTTTCCAACAGGTTCTTATGATGATATAATAAATTCTATTGAAAATAAGCTTTATACTTTACCTGATAATACAGTAGTTTATCCGGGGCATGGGTTTCATTCTACCATAGAGCACGAAAAGAAATTTAACCCATTTATACAAGGTTAGATTTTTTTATAAATTTTTGCTTGACAAAGTATAATTATTGTTATATAGGTAGCTATTATGAATAGTATATTATTAAATCAAACTATACTTTCTGATTCTTTTTCAAACAGTAATTATACTGCACAATATTTTTCTATCTATTTTTGGCGCACTAGCGTCAAATAATACTTTATACTTTTAACCATACAATTTAATATTTTATTTTTTTGGGTCTTTAAAGACTTAATACTTTAATGATAGGAAATGGTGCGTCATGTTAAAAAATAATATAAAAACAAATATAATAGATGAAATTTCAAATAATAAATTAAGTATCATATGCAATGCTTCTTTAATGGATAAAATAAACAGTTCAAATATTAGAGCTGTTTTAGTAAGTGATATTAACAGCAGAAGCCATAAACCACTTATTTATAATGGTGATATTAGAAGCGTAAGCTTAAATCAGCTTAGTGTATTTGAAGCTGTTGCTGTTAATGCAAAAGATTATACTAAACAAGAACTTGTTTCTTTTTCCTCTATGATTGAAAGTGTTAATGCTTCACTTATTTATCTTGTTTCCAGCGTAGTAGATATTGTAAAAATCCGCAGTTTAAAACCGCAAGTGGTTGTAATTAACCAGCAGTCACACCAAAACCCTGTTGCTCTTAAATTAAATATTGACTGGAATTGCAACTGCCTGCTTAATCCTATAAAAAATAATATACAGTTAGAATATATAATAGAATATGGCTTTGCAGGTATTTATGCAGATAGATATATTAATGAACAAATGGTTTTATCTGATGATAATATTGCATCATCTTGCTATTTAGATAAACTGTATATGAAAAAATCATCAATAAGGCCACTTTTAAAAACATCTGGCATTAAAGATATGCTTGAAGTTGAATTATGTGCTGAAACTGGCATAGATATGTTAGGATTTTTATTTGACAATGAAAATAAAAGTAATATTATAGATATGCTAAAATTTAGCAAAGAAAATAATAAAGTTGTGTGCCTTGAAGTGTTTGATAATACTATGCTTAATGATGCTTTAAGCTTAATTGAGCAAGGGTATGCAGATTGTATAGAAAACCACACAGGAGTAGAAGATTATAGAGCAAACAGCTATAATGTATTTTCTGCATTTAATAATGTTGTAAATGGTGTCACTCCTGTGCTTACTGAAAGCGTATCAGTTATAGAAAATAATAATATAACTACACCATGGCTTTCCTTTACGGAAAGCGAAGATATGATGAGAATAATAAAACAGTATAATGTTGAACTTATTGAATTTAAAATAACAGAATATAATACAAAAGATAAAATAAAAGAATTAATTAAAAAGATAAAATATAAACAATAAATTGAGGTGCAAAATGCGTTATTCAAAAACATATGGAGAGTTCGGTGGTAGTTATGTACCAGAGCTTTTACAACCTGCATTAGATGAATTAGAAGCTGCTTTTTTAGAAG
Source organism: uncultured Mucispirillum sp. (assembly GCA_944324495.1). Classification (GTDB taxonomy): domain Bacteria; phylum Chrysiogenota; class Deferribacteres; order Deferribacterales; family Mucispirillaceae; genus Mucispirillum. The sequence continues at coordinate 207,562 of CALUWN010000001.1, forward strand.
CAATGCAGGATAAATCTTTTACTGATGAATTAGCTTATTTACAAAAAACTTTTATAGGCAGGCCAACTCCACTTTATTATGCTGAAAATTTAACAAAAGCATTAGGTGGTGCAAAAATATATTTTAAATGCGAAGGGCTTGCGCATACTGGTGCTCATAAAATAAATAATGCCATAGGGCAGTGCTTACTTGCTAAAAGAATGGGTAAAACAAAAGTTGTAGCAGAAACTGGGGCAGGTCAGCATGGAGTGGCAACTGCTTCTGCTGCTGCTAAACTTGGCTTAGGATGTGATATTTATATGGGCGCAATAGATGTTAAACGTCAGCATCCTAATGTATTAACTATGCAGATGTTTGGTGCTAATGTTGTAGCTGTTGAATCTGGTAATTGTGGTCTTGCTGATGCAGTTGATGCAGCGTTAAATTACTGGGTTACATCTTTAAAAGATACTCATTATCTTTTAGGTTCAGCTGTAGGTCCTGCACCTTTTCCTGCAATAGTAAGGGAGTTTCAATCTATTATAGGTAAAGAAGCTAATCAGCAGGCAAAAGATGCTAATTTAGATGTGGCAGCAGTAATTGCAGCAGTTGGCGGTGGTTCTAATGCTATGGGTATCTTTTCAGGGTTTTTGGATGAAGCAAATGTACAATTAATTGGAGTTGAAGGCGGCGGTTTAAGTGATAAAATAGGGGAGCACGCAAAACGTTTAGCTCCAAATTCTGGTGCAGTAACTGGTGTCCACCATGGTTTTAAAAGTAAGTTTTTATTAGATAAAGATGGTAATATTGAAGCTACTCACTCAATTTCTGCAGGGCTTGATTATCCGGGTGTTGGTCCAGAGCTTGCATATTTACAACAAACAGGCAGACTTACTATGACTTCAGCCAGAGATGAAGAAGTTATAAACGCTCTTGCTTATGTGGCAAAAATGGAAGGTATTTTATTTGCTTTAGAATCATCTCACGCAGCAGCAGAGATGTTAAAAGTTGCTCCAAAAATGCCAAAAGATAAGGCTGTAATTGTAAATATGAGTGGCAGGGGCGATAAAGATATTTTTATAACAGCACCTATTTTTAATAAACAAGAGTGGGTTGAATTTTTATCAAATGAAATAAAAAATTAAAATTATGAAATAAACATTGCAAAATGATAAAAAATATATTACCCTAATTATCATTTTTAATGTTAGGGGATAGTTATGCTTGTTCATGAAACTCACAGCTTTTATGTTATAGTAAAGCTTGATAATTGTAAAAACGCTCCAGACGGTTATCTTGAGAAGAAAAATGCTATATTTAGCAAAGTATTAACAAATATTGGTTTGGAGAAGGTTGTTGATTTTGATGGTATTTGGCAGTTAAAAGATGTAATGTATTCTGCATCAGATGACATATTTGATATTATTTCTAATGAAATGATAAGAATTGTTGCTCAGGACACAAGTATAGCTGCTTCTGAAAAGAAATTATATGAATTATCTGCTGCTAATGACCATATTATAGTTTCTGAATACTTAACAAGCAATACATATACTATAAAATAATAGAAAAGGGGAATTTTTCCCCTTTTTTTGTATGAGGGTTAGATGAAGAAGTATCTGTATTTTTCAGTGCTTTTGTCTTTTTTTATTATTTCCTGTGCTGATAGCAGTACTGTTGTATATGATTATAATAATGAAGATAGTACAATAGGCCTTACTGTTAATCCTTCAAATACATTAGTATTTACTTCTGAAGATGTGGATAAAGCAAAAGTTTTTGAGCTATCAATTGATACTAATGAGATTACACTATTAGGGTTAGATGATGCTAGTTCTGATTATAATGGTGGCAAATTTGCAAATGACCCAAAATTTGATGAGATAACTTGTTTAGATAGTAATGCAAATGATTATTTATGTACTATCTCTATTAAAATGAATAATACTGCTACAGAAGGAGACAGTGGCTCAATTAGGTTAAGGTTTATTTATAATAACGATAATCAAGCTAAACCAAACTCAATTAAGTACCATAAACTTAACTTTACTTATCAAAAAAGTAACTAAAATATATGGCTTGTTACCACATTTTAATTAATTCATTAATTAAAAATGTTAAATGATTTGCTAATGTAGAATTTGTTAGTGCTGCTAAAATCATAAAAATTGAAGCAAATGCTATTGTGTTTTTTCTCATAATATCACCTCTTAAATTCACTAATAATTTCATAGCAAAATAAATGCCATTAAGGATGTTTAATGAAAAATATAATATATGGTTTAATAATTTTTTTAGTATTTCCATTATTTTCTATGGCTGATGAAGTTTTAAAAAGTGATGAAGAATTAGCAGTAATGGGTAACAGTGGCGCTGCATTTCGGATTGGAGCAAGATATTTAAATGGTGATGGCGTTTCAAAAGATTATGAAAAAGCAAAAAAATATTTAGAAATGGCGGCATCTAAAAATCATGCTCACGCTTTATATGATTTAGGTTATATGTACCTTTATGGCGTAGGGGTAGATAAAGATTATATGATGGCTTTTGATTATTTTCAGCGTTCTGCTGAATTTGATTTTGCACCAGCATATTATATTATGGGTATTATGTATTATGATGGAGCAGGTGTGAAAAAAAATGATAAAAAAGCGTATGAATACTGCAAAAAAGCATTTGAAAAAGGCTATAAAACAAGTGTTGTAGAACTGGACCATAAAAATAAAACAATAATAATTAAGTAATATAATTATTATATTGTATTATATTATATTTTGTATCTGCTCACGAATTCTATCTATTTCTGCTTTAGAATCTACTACTGTTTTTATAATATTATTGTTTGAGCTTTTTGAAGCAATAGTATTAAGCTCTCTATGGATTTCCTGACTTAAAAAATCAAGCTTTTTACCAGCAGGAAATTCATTGTTTAGTATAAATATAAATTGTTCTAAATGAGATTTAAGACGAGTTAATTCTTCTGTAATATCTGCTTTTTCGCCCATAATGGAAGCTTCTTGGATAATGCGTTCTTCATAGTTGCTATCCACACCCATATCTTCCATACGTTTTATAAATTTATTTTTCCATAGTTCAAAAATATCTGTTTTACTTTGCTCTATAATATTAACATTATTAGCTAGATTATTAATTCTATTTTTAATATCTATTTCAAGGGCAGCACCCTCTTTTGTTCGCATTTCATCTACTTTATAAGCACAGGCTAATAAGGCATCCATTGTATTTTTTTCAAGTTCTTCTTCAATGCTGTCATCATTTGTATAATCAAGCACATCAGGCATTCTTAAAAAATGGTCTAGTTTAGGTTTGTCTTCAATACCTGCAGTTTCAGCAATAGATGTGAAAATTTTTCTATACTCTTCTATTAATTCTAAATTAACAGATGGATGTTTTGTAATAGTATGAATATTAATATCTATTCTTACATCAACTTTTCCACGTATTAATATTTCCTGCAGTGGAGTTCTAGATGATATTTCAAGGGTAGAAACAGATTTTGGTAGCCTGAAATTTATATCAAAATATTTGCTGTTTACTGATTTTATTTCTATAAAAATATCATATTTTTCATTTGATATAGTGTGTTTTCCAAAACCTGTCATACTTTTTGTCATATATATACCCCTGCGTATTTATATTAAGAAAAAGTCTATATTATTTTTAAATATATTGCAAGGCTGTTTTTATTATAATTATGTTAGAATATATTATATTGCAAAATTAGTTTTTTTAGTATAATATGGCACACCAATTATTTTATATATAATTTAATGGAGGGGCTTTATGTTTAGTCCATTAGTTTTACTTTTATTATTAGCTGTATTTATACTTTTTATACTTTTTAGCAGTGTAAAAATACTTATGGAATATGAAAGAGCAGTAGTATTAAGGCTTGGCAGGTTTGCTGGTGTAAGAGGTCCCGGTATTATATTATTAATACCGCTTATTGAAACAATGAGGCGTGTCAATACTCAAATAATGGTTATGGATGTTCCTTCGCAGGATATTATTACAAAAGATAATATTTCTGTTAAGGTTAATGCTGTTGTATATTTTAAAGTTATAGCTCCTGAAAAAGCTGTGCTTGTTGTAGAAAATGTTGGGGAAGCTATAAGCCTTATTTCACAAACTACTTTAAGAAGCATAGTTGGACAGTTTGAATTAGATGATTTACTTTCTAGCAGAGAAAAAATAAATAAAGAAATTCAGTCAATAATTGATACTCAAACAGATTCTTGGGGTGTAAAAATATCTTCTGTTGAGTTAAAACATATTGATTTACCTGTAGAAATGCAAAAAGCAATGAGCCGTCAGGCAGAATCTGAAAGGGAGAGAAGGGCGAAAGTAATTTTAGCAGAAGGTGAGTTTCAGGCTGCTGAAAAATTAGCAGAGGCTTCCCGTATTATTGGTGAAAACCCTGTTACATTACAGCTTCGTTATTTACAGACATTATCTGAAATCACATCAAAAGATAATAATAAATCTACCATTATACCAATACCAATAGATTTAATAAAATCAGTATTAGGTAATAAATAACATACAGCCCTTTTGCGTAAGCAGAAGGGCGTTTTTATAGGGTGTATTATGAGTAACATATTAGTAGGAGTAACAGGTGGAATAGCCTGCTATAAAACGGCATATCTTGTTAGAGAATTTGTAAAATCTGGTCATAATGTAAAAGTTATGATGACTAAACAGGCAGAAAAATTTGTTGGATATACAACATTTGAAGCACTTTCTCAAAATGAAGTATTGCGTGATGATTATACGCCTACACCTATTAGCCACATAGATTATGCTTCATGGGCAGATATATGTATTATTGCACCAGCTACAGCAAATATTATAGGTAAAATCAATGCAGGTATTACAGATAATGAGCTTTTATCAACTGTTATTGCTCTTTCCTGCCCATTGGTACTTGCCCCAGCTATGAATACAAATATGTACCATAACCCTATTGTGCAGGAAAATATAAACGCCCTTAAAAAGAAGGGAATACATATTATTGATGCAGAAAGTGGTCTTTTAGCCTGCCAGACAACTGGTGAAGGTAAAATGGCAGAGCCAAATGATATTGCTGAAAAAGTATTAAGTATATTAAATAATAAAGAACATAAAAAAGATAATATATTAAATTCAGAAAATAATCTTCTTCAAGGTTTAAATATATTAATAACAGCTGGGCCTACAAAAGAATATATTGACCCAGTACGTTATATTACTAATAAATCAAGCGGTAAAATGGGTTATGCACTAGCTGAAGAAGCATATAAAATGGGTGCTAATGTTACATTAATCTCTGGTGAAGTAGGTATTATCTCTCCATTACAGGATATACAGTATGTTGTAAGTGCAGAAGATATGTATAATACATTTTTGAAATATTTCCCACAGGCAGATATTATTATAATGGCAGCAGCTGTTGCTGATTACACTCCAAATAAAATGGAAAATAATAAAATTAAGAAAAAATCAGATACTATGGAACTTTCTCTTGTAAAAACAAAGGATATTTTACTTTATGCAGGGGAAAATAAACAAAATAACCAAGTATTAGTAGGGTTTGCAGCGGAAACAGATAATATAGAAGAATATGCTAAAAGCAAATTGATGAAAAAAAATGCTGATATAATTGCAGCAAATGATGTATCAAGAAAAGACATTGGATTTGACAGCAGCGATAACGAAGTTACACTTTATTTTAAAAATGGTGAAAAAAGAAATACAGGCAAACAAAGTAAAATTGATATTGCAAAAATTATTTTAACAGAAAGTGCTATATTATATAATGAAAATCAATCAGAATAAGTGCTACATCATAAAATATGGGTCTTTATCAATTTTTAACCGCATGGAGCCTTTTTTATATTTATTGAAAATCTGCTGAGCATATATTAATGCCTTATTGATTTCCTGATTACTGCTTGATTTTATTAATATTTCATATCTATATTTATTTTGCAGTTTTGCTAAAAACGCATCTTTTAAAGAATATATTTTTATATTATTGTTATTAAAAAGGTTTTTTATGTTGTTGTGTACAATTTTAGCTGTTTCATAACATTCTTCTTGGTTAATATAGCTAAAAATAAGCCTTGCTAGTTTTGTAAATGGAGGGTATGAAGTTATTTTTCTTCGCTTAATTTCCCAGTCATAAAATTCTGTGTTTGTATCATTTATCATACTAAATATTTGTGTTTCAGGGTTTGAGGTTTGAATATATACTTGACCGCTTAAATGTTCTCTTCCTGCTCTGCCTGAAACCTGCACAAGCAGTTGATATGCTTTTTCCATAGCTCTAAAATCAGGAAGAGCCATTAAATTATCAATGCCTAAGATACCAACAAATGTAACTTCTGGAAAATGCAGTCCTTTAGCAATTAATTGAGTACCAACCAAAATATTTGCTTCTTTATTTTCAAATCGTTTCAAATTTTTATCAAGAGTTTTAAGGGATGAAGTGCTTTCTGTATCAACTCTTATTACTTTATTTGGAAACATTTCATCAAGGAATTCTTCAACTTTTTCTGTGCCAGCACCATATTCTTTAAAAATATTTGAACCACATACTGGGCAGGTTAATTTATGGTATTCTGTATCGCAGTACCTGCAAAATATCTTTTGTTTTGATTTGGAAGATACAAGTCCAACAGAGCAGTTTAAACAAGTTGCAACCTGCCCACACTGCTGGCAGTACAGGTATGTAGAATAGCCGAGCCTGTTTAATAGAAGTATTGCCTGTTTATTATTTTCTACCACCTGCAAAAGCCTTTCATATATTGGTTCTGCTATTAAAGAGCCTACCATATCATTTTTCTTAATATCTATTATGTTTATTTCTGGTAATGTGGCACTGTTTGGCCTGTCTTTTAATTCATGTAGAATATATTTATTTGTCTTTGCGTTATATAATGATTCTATTGATGGAGTAGCACTGCCTAAAATAACAGGAATATTAAGTATGCTGCCATAAAGTACTGCCATATCACGCAGATTATAAGCAGGGGATTCATCTTGTTTGTATGATGATTCATGTTCTTCATCAACAATAATAAGCCCTATATTTTTTGCTGGAATAAAAAGCGAGCTTCTTGCTCCAAGCATAAATAATGATTTACCTGTAGCAAAATCTATAAAATGTTTCTTTCTTAATTTATCGCTTAATTTATAATGAAATACAGAAGGTGATACCCCGAGCCTGTAGCTCATCCTTTTAATCAGCTGTAGGGTAAGTGATATTTCTGGTACAATATAAAGAACCTGTTTGCCTTCACTAATAACTTTTTTTGCTGTTTCTTGGTATATTTCAGTTTTTCCACTACCTGTAATACCTTTTATTAAGTGGCATGAGTATTTATGTATATTAATACTTTCAATAATATCTTTTTGAGCTTTATTTAAAGTGATATCTTTTTTTTCATGTATTTCTATATTGCCTGTTTCAAAAGTTTCTGTATTTAATAATTTATCAGATATTACTCCGTGTAATACAAGACCAAGAGGGCAGGCATAATATGAAGCCATTTGTTTTAGGAAATTCAAATATATTGGTGAAAACAATGGCTCTTCATTGTAACACATTAATATTTCTTTACATTCAAAATCCTGTTTGCAAGTTTTTTCAAGAACAATACCAGTTAAAGTTCTATTACCAAAGGGTACTAAAACACGTTCACCAACTTGTATTTCCCCGCTTGAGTAATAGGTATATACTCCTTCTGTAGGAACAGGAAGGAGTATATTATAGTAATTATTTTCCATTAAAGTTTGCCATTTTTAACAAGTTCTTTAAGTTCTCTTTTTAATACTTTACCTGTGGCAGTAAGTGGTATTTCATCAATAACCTTAATGATGCGTGGCAGTTTAAAGTTTGCTAAATGTTTTGCCAAATAGTTACGCAGTCCTTTTTCATCAACTGTTTCATTTTCTTTTGCTTTAATATAAGCTGCGATTATTTCTCCATGCTCAACAGAAGGAATACCGATTACAGCAACAGCATCAACACCCGGAAATTTATAAATAACTTCCTCAACTTCTCTAGGATAAACATTCATACCTTTTGCAATAATCAAATCTTTTTTACGGTCTACAATGGTTATATAGCCATCTTCATCCATAGTGGCAAAATCACCAGTGAAAAGCCATCCATTTTTTATTGTATCATCAGTTGCCTGTGGCATATGCCAGTACCCCTGCATTACATTTGGACCTTTAACAATTAATTCACCAACTTCACCTCTTGGAAGTTCTGTTTCATCATCACCAATAATTTTAGCTTGAACATTTGGCAGTGGCACACCAACAGTACCTTGCTTTTGTTTGTTTAATGGGTTAAGGGCAACAACAGGGGAAGCTTCAGAAAGCCCGTAGCCTTCAATTACTGCAATACCAAATTTTTTCTTAAACTGGTCAAATATTTCTGCTGGTAATGCAGCACCACCAGAAATATGGATTTTAATAGGGTATAAAAATTTAATAAACCATTTTGGCATTGAAGATTTAGCCATAACAGAATAAATCTGTGGTACACCAAGCATAATAGTAGGGCGTTGATAAAGCAGGATTTTTTTAAAGCTGTCCTTTTTCATCTCCATAACACTTCTTAATATAATTAGTGTACAGCCAATACTTACAGGATATATAATACAAGTTGTAAATGTGTATGTATGAAACATAGGAAGTAATATTAAAAATTTATCTTTATATGTAGCATTTATCATACCGTCACAACTTTCAGCATTTTCCAATAAGTTATAGTGAGAAAGCATAGCACCTTTTGGATGCCCTGTAGTACCTGAAGTGTATATAAATATTGCAAGGTCATGAACTGATGCTTTACACTCTATAGGAGCATCTGACATAGAACCTATATGCTCATAAAAATTAAGAGTGTTATCTATTTTATTATCAAAAGTAAATATTTCTTGTATTTTTTTACATTCTACACGTACTTCTTCCATAATAGATTCAAACTGGCCTTCAGTAATAATAAAAGTAGATTCACTATTTTCAACAATATATGAAGCTTCATGTGCTTTAAAAAATGTATTGATAGGTATTGCTATTGCACCGCAGGCAAATATTGCAAATACAGATAATACAAACTCAGGTGAGTTGCCAAGCATAACTACAACTTTATCACCTTTTTTAACACCTTTTTTTTGCATAAAATGTGCCATTTGATTTACAATTGCAAAACCTTCTGCATAAGTATACCTTTTTTCTTCAAAGGAAATAAAGGTACGTTTTGGGTATTTTTTTGCATTTTCATAAAACATATTATAAAGATTTCTTTCAAGCATAAAAAACTCCTATATTTGAAAAATATTGATATTACATTTTAATAATTCACGCATTAATCTGCCAACAGGAAGCCCAACCACATTATCATAACTTCCATTGATTTTTTCTACAAATAAAGCAGCATAACCTTGTACCGCATATGCTCCTGCTTTATCTGTATATTCATTTTTGGTTAAGTAACTTTCTATGGTGTTTTTTTCAAGTTTTGTAAAAGTTACCAATGTTGTATCAGCAAACTCAATATAAATTTTACCATCACCACTAAAACAGCAGACACCAGTAATTACTTTATGCTCTTTACCTGATAAATTATTTATCATATTAAAAGCATCATTCTTATCTTTTGGTTTGCCATATATTATATCATCTAAAAGTACAATAGTATCAGCCGTGATTATTATATCATTTTCATTCATTTGTGGTTTGACAGCAGCTGCTTTTTGCTGTGCAATATATAATGGCACTGCTTCTTTTTCTATATTAGCAGGTACTGTTTCCTCAATATCAGCAGGCATTATCTTAAAATCTTTTATATAAGTTGATAAAATCTCTTTTCTTCTAGGTGAAGCACTTGCTAAAATAAAATTATAACCATTATTCATATTTATTCCAACCACAAAGTTTGACAGTCTTATTATCCCTTGTTAATATTAATACAGCCAAATCATATAATTTGCAATATTTTTCTATTTTATCAATATCTAAAAGATAAAATAATGTGGCAAATCCATCAGCATTTTCAGCAGTTTTAGCAATTACAGATACAGATTGGTATTTTTCTTCAGGCACATAATTTATACCTGAAAATATATGGTTATATTTTGTACCGTTATCTATAAAATATTTTTCATAATTGCCACTTGTAGCAACAGATTTATTTGAAATTTTCACCACATTTAATACATTATTATCTGGTGTTTTTATTCCTATATTAAAAAACTTATTATCTTTTTTGCCAGAAACATATAAATCACCACCAATATTAATAATGAAATTATGAATATTCAGTGATTTTATATATTCTGATGTTTTATCAATAATATATCCTTTAGCATTAGCACTAAAATCTACTTTTAAATCAGTTTTTTTATAAAATTTATTATTTTGTAGAACTAAATTATAAAACCCAGCATTTTGTATTGACTGTTCCAATAGTTTTTTATCTGGAACAATAAAAGGTCCTTCTGGAAAACCATATAGATGCCGAACAGTATATGCTGCTGGATTATAGGCATTATCAATATTATAATAAAATAAGGCTCTTTCATATATTTTTATCAAATCATTAGAAACGCTGACAAGTTGATTTATTGGTGCATTATTTATGCTTTTTTCATCGTTTGTAATATTATCAGATATTTTATTAATAAAATTATTAATAAGTGACAGCTTATCACTTTCTTGTTTAGGAATAGTAACGTCAATAATAGTTCCAAGCCCAAAAAAATGATATGTTTCAAAGCCAGAGTTGTTGCACGAAATAATAAAAACAGCAATAATAAAAGTTACAAAATATTTTGTCATAAATTAATTATTTGTTTCTACCAACCATAGCAAGAGCCAGTGCAATGAAAGCATCTTTATATTGATTATTTTCAAATACATTTAAAGAATTTAAAGACATATTAATATATTCATCTGCTTTCTTTTCAGATATTTCTTTCATATTATATTTATTCATCATACTTAGTAATATTTCTAAATCTTTTTCATTTCTTTCTTTTTTAGTAAACAAATCTGTTATTGTTTGTTTTTCTTCTTTACTAACCATATCAAGCATAAGTATTACAGGCAGGGTCAATTTACCTTCAAATAAATCTGTACCATTTTTTTTGCCAGTAACTGCAGGGTCACCCATATAATCAAGTATATCATCAGTCATTTGAAAACCAAGCCCTAAATAGTAACCAAAGTCTTTTAAAGCTTTAATTTTATTTTCGTCAACTTGAGCAAGCCTGCCACCTATCTCGCAGGCTGCTGAAAAAAGTACAGCAGTCTTTCTTGTAATAATTTGTATATAATCATCAAAAGTAATATTAATATCACCAGTTTTTAAAAGCTGTATAACTTCACCTTCGCTCATAGTTAAAGCAGCAGAAGAAAGTATCATCTGTACATCTTTTGCACCATACTCTGTTAATGTTATATAGCTTCTTGAATATAAAAAATCACCACAAAGTACTGCAATATCATTACCATAAAGGCTGTTTGCTGTCGGACGTTTTCTTCTGTATTTTGCCCCGTCTATAATATCATCATGCAAAAGTGTGGCAGTATGGATATATTCTATAACTGCACTCATAGCAGGAATTTTATCACCATTATATCCACAAAGTTTAGCAGATAATGCTAAAAATACAGGGCGTAACCTTTTACCACCACTTGAAAGCAGGTATAGTATAACTTCATTAATCAATGGTACAGATGTTTTAATATCATCTTTTAAAAATTGTTCCACCATATCTATATCATTTTTTACAAGTTCTAACGCTTCTTTTGATGTCATATATTTCTCCAAATTTTTTACAATAGAATAACTTATTCTTAATATAAATTCTAGTATTTTTTTTAAAATTTATATTTTATTATATATTTATATGATTTTACTGGGAGTATTAAAATGTTGATTTATTATTTTTATTCATTTATATTATAATATAGTTTAATCAGTAGGTGTGAATATGCTTGATTTTAAAAATACCTCTATTGCTCAAAAAATATTTATTACAAATGCTCCTGTTATTGTTATTTTAGTTGCTGCTTTATTTATTTTTATAAGTGTTTATGCCTCCAAAAGTGCTCAATCTAGTGCAGAGATGAATATTAATGAAGCCGCTTTTTTGGTAGATAGTTCATTTAATAATCTCATAGGTCAGCTTAAACAAAACAGTAAAAATTCTATGTCAGTTTTTAAATATTTTTTAGAATCCAACTATGGTAGTTACACGGATTTTGAACTGAGAGGTAAAGATGAAAACGGGCATCCAGACTATTATCTTTTTGATAATCAGCTTACTGGTAACACAGAGGTTCTTGATAAGTTTACATCTACAACACAGGATATTGCAACGATTTTTGCTAGAGAGGGTGATGATTTTATTCGTATTACCACATCTTTAAAAGATGCAAACGGAAACCGTGCTATTTGGACTAAATTAGACCATAATCATCCAGCCTATTCGTTAATTTTAAAAGGTGAAACATACATTGGTAAAGCTACTCTTTTTGGTAAAGATTATATGACTTTTTATGAACCTGTTAAAGATGCAAATAATAATGTTACAGGTATATTATTTATTGGTTATAATCTGGCACCAGCCTATACTGTACTACAAGAAAGTATACATAATATCAAAATAGGTACAAATGGTTACATTATTGCTTATGATAAAAAAAATGATTTGTTTACAATAGGCTCTCTTGCCGAAAAACCGAGCGTTATGCCGTTTTATAAAGATATAAAAGAAAATAGTATTTTTCATTATAGTTTTAATAATAGTGATTATATAGCTAAAGATATAGTTAATGAAGATTTAGGGTGGAATATTATAATTAGTGCGTTAGAAAGTGATTATATTGATGATATACTCTTTCTAAGAACAATTATATTTATTGGTATTATTATATTTTTATTAGCATTATTTATCTCTGTTAATATTATGATACGCTTTGCTATTGTTATACCACTGCGAAATATGACAGTTTCTCTTTTTGAATTTTTTGATGATATTAGCCATAGAGATAAAGGTTCAAGGCCAGAAAGTGTATCTAAGACTAAAGATGAAATTAAAGCAGTATCAAATGCGATTCAAGAGCAGGTAAGACTTTTACAAATTGGACTTTCTGAAGACAAAAGGTTAATAGAAGAATCACTTGAGGTATCTGCTAAAGTAAAAAGTGGTTACTTAAATGTTAAAATAAATGCTTCCACAAGTAACCCAGCTTTAAATATGCTTAAAGATAATATTAATGAAACTTTTTATAATCTTGATAATACTATGCAGGATATTTTAGCTGTTGTGGAGCAATATTCTAATAACGATTTCCGTGGCAGCATTAATGAAGGAATACTGGAAGGTGAGCTTTTATCTGTTATTAAAGGTATTAATTTAATGGGTGAGCGTATTAGAGAAATGCTTCATACTTCCATGAATACTTGTGAAAACTTAATGGGTTCATCAGATGAATTAAAAAACCATGTGGATACCTTAGAAAAAAGTGCCAAAACTCAATCAAGCCATTTAACAAAAAATATTTCATCTTTAAATCATCTTAATGAATCTATGGAGTCAGTAAATACACGTGCTAAAGAGGTAGTGGAACATTCTGAAGCCATAAGAAATATTATAGCAGTTATTCATGATGTAGCAGACCAAACTGACTTGCTTGCATTAAATGCTGCAATTGAAGCAGCACGTGCTGGCGAGCATGGTAGAGGGTTTGCTGTTGTTGCAGATGAAGTAAGAAAATTAGCAGAAAGAACGCAGAAAAATTTACAGGAGATTTCAGCTAATACTAACGCATTAGTAGAAGCAATAAACCATATGGATGGTGCAATCAATACTCAGACTATTGAAATGCAGGAAATGAGAAATTCTATTCTTGAACTTCAGGCTGTAACAGAAAGTACATTAAATGTGGCAGTATCCACAAAAAATGTGTCAGATAAAGTGGGATGTATATCAAACGATATATTAAAAGATGCAAGTAGTAAAGAATTTTAAATATAATATGTGAGGAAAGTTATGAGAACAAAATTATATGTATTATTATTTGTATTTTTACTATTATTATCAGCTTGTAAAAAAGATGAAAATAGTAGTGAAAGAGATAATATTCAAAGTGAAACAACATCTGAGGAGGCTTTAAATAGCGGAACACAACAAGCCAAAGAAGCAACAGGTACTCAGCAGGTTGATAATTCTAAAAACAGACCCGCATTACAACAGGTAGATAATAAAAATATAGAGCATAATTTATTACTTACATATAATTTAGAAGAGCCAACATCAAGTAATACTGCTAGTGCAGATTCTCATTTGAAAATTATTTTTGCATCAGATGATGCAAATCCAGCACTTAAAAGTGAATATAGAGATAAAGAACTTGGTAAACTTGTTACTATAAGCCCAAAAATAGATGGTAAATGGTTTGGTAGTAAAAGTGGTAAAAATATTGTATTTAAACCAACTGAAGAATGGTCTGCAAATACTAAGTATACTGTGACTATGGATAAAACTTTATTTAATACAAAATATAAAGTAAATAAATTATCAGATAGTTTTAAATCAGAAGCCTTTACTTATTATATAAACAAAGAAAATCTCAACAATAATTTTGATAAAGGTATTCAGCAGTATATATTACATATAAAATTCAATTATCTTTTTAATCAAAAACAGTTTAAAAAAGAAGCATCTTTAATGCTTGATAGAAATGAATTAAAATTTAAAGTCGTATTTGATAAAGATGGATATGGTGCAACTATCACTTCTGATACATTTGATATGAAAGATGATAAAGAGCAGGTGTTAATGTTTTCAGTTCCAAGAATTGAAAGTGCTTCAGGTGATAGTAAATTAGCTTATGAAATTAGCCATTCATTTGTTGTATCAAATATTAGCGAAGGTACAAGATTTTTTCTTGATAGTGCAAACGCTCCTATTGTAAAAGATGAAAATAATAACCCAAGACATGTACTTGTATTAACATTTTCTGAAGCAGTAAATATGGCGGATTTAATTGATAATATGCGCCTGTATGATGAGGATGACAATAAAGTTAATTTAACCCCAATAAATACTGGTAATAGTGCAGATGTGGTACATTCCTTTGCCATAGATTATGATGTAAAAGAAAGCACAGCATTATCATTATACATTAGAAGTTCTTTAAAATCGGTTTCAGGTATTTCTTTAAAATATGATGTTGAAGATAGAGTAACACTAAACCCAATTCAGCCGTCATTAAATGTTTTACAAAAAGGTACTCTGCTTTCATTAAACAGCGAAAAAAATATTACTTTTGAATCTCGTGGAGCAAATTCGCTTGATATATCAGTTGGTAAAGTGCTTCCAGAGCAAATTCAGCATATTATTACATTTACTAGAAGCCAAGGTTTAGGGGATGTTAATTTTAACACAAGCTCTGTTGATGAAACAAATTTTTCAGAATATAAAAATACAAAGCTTCCTCTTGCATCATCTGATAAAATATACCCAAGTTATGCTACAATTAATCTTGCTGATTATCTTGGTGGAAAGCCGGGTCTTTATTATGTTAAAGCCACTTCTCTAAATAAAGATGGGGAAAAAATTCGTAACAGTAGTTATGATGATTACGATTATTATGATGATTACTATTATGATGATTACGGCTATGGTTCTGATAAACAGTATGTATCACTTTCTAAGTTTATTTTAATTACTGATATGTACATTATTGCAAAACAAAATAAAAATAACTTAACAGATGTTTTTCTTGCATCTATATCAAAAGGTGAGGCTGTAAAAAATGCCCAAGTGCAAATAATTGGTAAAAATGGCCTTCCACTTGTTTCTGGGCAAACAGACGGAAATGGTCATTTTCAATATGAACTTTCAAAAGATAATAAAAATCCCCCAATTGCAATAATAGCTAAAAAAGATAATGATTTTACTTATCTGCCATTTGATTATAAACGCGAAATTGAATATTCTAAATTTGATATTGGTGGCGAATATATTTCAAATGAAGAAGCATTAAAAGCTATGGTATTTACAGACCGTGGTATATACCGCCCGGGAGAAGAAGTAAATATTGCAAGTATTATAAAAGATACAGCATGGAAAAAAGCTTTAGCAGGTGTGCCTGTTGAAGTACGTATTGTTTCACCAAAAGATGAGGTTGTTTTAAAAGAAAGCTATTCTCTTGATGATACAGGCTTTTTTGAAACAGTGTTGAAAACTCAGCCTTATTTTACTACTGGCAATTATTACGTACAAATATACCTTTTGAATAGTAAAGGTGATATTGATTCATCTTTAGGCAGTATTTCATTTGAATTAAGGGAATTTGATACTGATACAATGCGTGTAAATGCCTCTGTAAAAGAACGTAAGCCAAAAGGGTGGATAAAACCTGATAAAATAAATGTTGAAGTAAAAGCAGATAATATGATAGGCACGCCAGCTGCTAATAGAAGAGTTGCTTCTGAAGTATCATTTGCACCTACTACATTTTATTTTCCAGAGTTAAAACCATACAGATTTATAGACCCTTATGTAAACAGTATTAGCAGCATAAGAAAAGCATATACTCCAGATTTAGATGATACACAAACAAATGAAAAGGGTGTTGCTACATATGATTTATCAAATTTATTTACTCAATATACATATGGTACATATCTTCTTGAATTTAATGGCGAAGTTTTTGAAGCAGGAAGCGGTGATGGTGTAACAGGTTATACAAGTGTTAAAGTATCACCATCAGATTATCTTGTTGGTTATAAAACAGACAGCTTTTTATATTATGTAAGTACTGATGAACAGGTTAAAGTTAATTTTATAGCTGTTGACAGTGATTTGAATAAAATCAATAAGCCTAATCTCCGTTACAGAGTATCACAGGTGACATATGTAAGCCAGTTGATAAAAGATTCATATGGCAGGTATAGATACAGTAATGTAAAACGTCTTAATGTATTAAACACTGGTAATATTAATATTACAGATAAAGGCACTGATGTTACACTTCCAACAAATATTGCAGGTAATTTTGTATATGAAGTTATTAATGAAGATAATACTGTAGTTGGTAAAGTTGAATATTATGTTGCAGGTAATGAAAACATTGATACAAGTGTAGCTCAAGAAGCAGAACTTTTATTAAAACTTGATAAGGAAGAATATAAAGCAGGCGATACTATTAATTTAAGTATTACAGCACCTTACACAGGTTATGGTTTAATCACAGTTGAAAAAGAAAAAGTTTATGCTTATAAATGGTTTAAAACAGATACTAATGTAATGACACAAAGTATTAAAGTTCCTGAAGGTTTAGAAGGTAACGGCTATGTAAATGTTACTTTTGTACGTGATATTGCTTCTAAAGATATTTTTACAAAACCATTAAGTTATGCAGTAATGCCTTTTAATATTGATAAATCAAAAAGAAATATAGGTATAACTTTTAAAACTCCAGATGTTGTAATGCCTGGAGAAGAAATATCCATAGAATATAGTGCAGATAAAAATGGTAAAATAATTGTATATGGTGTTGATGAAGGTATCTTACAGGTAGCAGGTTATAAACTGCCAGACCCATTAAATTATTTTATGAGAAAGGTTGCCTTATCAGTAAGAACATCTCAAACAGCTGATTTAATACTGCCAGATTACAATATATTAAGTGAAACTTATGGTATTGGTGGTGGTGAAAATGCTGTAATGGCTGATATGGCAGCAAAAAAATTAAATCCTTTTGCAAGAGCTGTTGAAAAATCTGCAACATTCTGGTCAAAAATTATAGATGTGAAAGCAGGTGAAAAAAATACTTACAAATTTATAGTACCGTCATATTTTAATGGTTCTATGAAAGTTATGGCTGTGGCTGTTTCTAAAGAGGGAGTAGGCAGCAGTGAAGCATCATTTATTTCACGTGCACCTGTTGTATTAACTCCTAATATGCCTTATGCTGCTGTACAGGGTGATAAATTCCGTATGTCTGTTGGTGTTACAAACCTGATAGGTAAAGAAAATCAGGAAGACATTAAAATAACAGCTATCCCATCTAAACATTTTCAAATAGTAGGGGAAAGCACTAAAACAGTAACTGTAAAAGAAGGTGGCGAAGCATTAGTTACTTTTGATGTAGTAGTTACGAATGAGCTTGGAAGTGGTGAAATAAACTTAAAAGTTGAAAATAAAAATTTAATAAAACCATTACAGACTAAGATAACTTCATCTATTCGCCCTGTTGTACCATACAGGACAGAAATTGCTATGGGTTCGTTTACTAGAAAATCTGCTTCCCTTGATGTTCCAGAGCGTGAGCTTCATGAATTAGCTGTTAATAGGGAAGTTATGGTTTCTGCAAATCCATTATATGCAGTTGCAGGTATTGGCAGTTTCTTAAAATACTATCCATATGGTTGTACAGAGCAGATTACAAGTAAAATATACCCAGTAGTAATGCTTGCTACTACAGATAATAGTGCAAATTCTAAAGAAGTGCAGGATGTGTATAATGCTTATATAAAAGAGCTTACATCAAGGCAGAAAGGCAAAATTGGCTTTACATACTGGAACGGTGGCTCATACGTATATGATTTACCAGCAATATATGCTACTCAGTTCTTAATAGATGCAAGAGAGCTTGGATATAATGTACCAAACAGCCTTTATAATAATGCAATAGATTATTTAAAATCTATTAGTAACAGCAGACCTGACAGCTATTCTGAGGCACAAGATATAGCTTTTGCTACATATCTGCTTGCAAGGAATGGGGTTGTATCAGCTAGAAGTCTGAATGTTTTAGAAGACTACTTAAACAAAAAAGAAAGTGGATGGGAAAAAACATTAACAGCAGCATATATGGGTGCAACTTATATTCTTTATAAAAATGAAGAAAAAGGCAGAAATCTTCTTGAGTCATCTCTGCCATCATATACTAAATATTTATTCTCATATGATTTTGATGACAGCTTAACTAATACTGCAAGATATATTTATTTAGCTGGCCGCCATGCACCAGATATTGTTAAAGAAAATACAGCCTTAGTTCAAAGACTGCTTGATGATATTAATGAGGGGTATTATAACTCATTCTCAAGTGCTTTTTCATTTGCTGCCTTATACAGCTTAGGCAGGTCAGCAGAAGATATGCCTGAATATTTAGATGCAGGAAAAGGTGTAACTGTTGATAAAAATGAGAAAAATAAAGCAACTTTTGATAAAAATATAAAAGAAATCAATGTGGCTTTTAAACAAGATAACCCAATTGGTTACTACTATTATATTACTACAAGTGGTTATGATAAAGGGTTACCTGCTCAGCAGTCAAACGGTTTACAAATTACAAAAACATTTTATGATAAAAATGGTAAAAAAATAACAAGTGCTAAACAAGGTGATGAAGTTACTGTTTCTTTAAATGTTGTAAGAAAAGATAAAAAGTATGGTGAAAAAACTATGGTTGCATTAACTGATTTACTTCCTGGTGGTACAGAAATTATTACTAAAAGTGGTATAGATGTACCAGAAGCTTACGAGTTTCATGAGTTTAGAGAAGATAGAGCAATTATATACTTAAATCTTTATAATAATTACAATGAAACTATAACTTATAAAATAAAAATGCTGTCATCTGGTGAGTATTTAGTTCCACCTACATATGGTGAAAGTCTTTACAATAGAGATATAACTGCTGTAGGTAATAATTTTAAATTTACTATAAATGATGCGGAATAAAATATTTTATATTAATTATGCAGTTATCTTCATAGGTGTGATGCTAATTTTAACATCAATTATCTTAAAGATAACTGCAAAACCTATTCTTGAAAATGTAAGTTTTTCTACTGCTTTTTATGATAATGAAGGTCATCTTTTAAGGCTTACATTAGCTCAAGATGGCATATACAGGCTTTATATACCTCTTGAAGATATTTCACAATATCATCAAGAGGCAACTTTAATGTATGAGGATAAATATTTTTATTATCATTTTGGTATCAACCCTGTATCAGTATTAAGAGCAGTATTTTCATTATTTCATAATGACTCACGTCCTTTTGGTGCATCTACTATTACTATGCAGCTTGCACGGCTTAAATATAATATTAACTCAAAAACTTTTTTTGGTAAATTAAACCAAATGTTTCATGCATTATTATTAGAAATAAAGTACTCAAAAAAAGAAATATTAGAAGCGTATTTTAATCTTGCACCCTATGGACATAACATAGAAGGGGTGGAAGCAGCTTCAGCAATTTATTATAATATACCATCAAAGGAAATGACATTATTTGAAAGTTTTGCTTTAGTAATAATTCCACAGAACCCTAATAATAGAGCACCTACCACAAAAGAAGGTATGGAAGAAAGTATAAAAAGCCGTAAACGTATATTTCCATTATGGCTTAAAAAACATAAAGAAGATGAAGATTTAAACTCTATTATTAATATGGAAATATTAGTGCGGCACCCAGCTAATATGCCATTTATTGCCCCTCATTTAACAGATTATCTTTTAAAAAGAGGGTTACGTGGTCACATTAATACTACAATTAACACTCAGCTTCAAACATTATTGGAAAGTACTATAAAGCGTTTTATAGTAGATAACAGAAATAGTGGAATTTATAATGCTTCAGCAATATTATTAAACCATGAAACTATGGAAGTAGAAGCATATGTTGGTTCTGCTAATTATTTTAATAACGAAATAGAAGGGCAGGTAAATGGTATTGAAGCTATGCGTTCGCCCGGTTCTGTTTTAAAACCTTTTATATTTGGTTTAGGTATAGATTATGGTTTAATCCATCCAAAATCTTTAATGAAAGATGCTCCAAGGCAGTATGGTGCTTATTCTCCTGAAAATTCTGACAGGGGGTTTTTAGGGCCATTATTTGCAAGAGATGCTTTAATACATTCAAGAAATATTCCTGCTATTGAGCTTTTAACTACACTTCCTAAATCGTCTTTTTATGATTTACTTTATTATTCAGGAGTGGAGAATTTACAGTCAGAAGAATACTATGGTACATCTTTAGCTATAGGTGGCTTTGAAGTGACAATGGAAAATGTTGCTAAAATGTATGCAGGTCTTGCTAATTTTGGAGAAGAAAAATGTATTAACTATCAGATAGATATTCAATGTGAAGAAGATAGTTATAAAATGTTTTCACAAGAAGCTTCATTTTTAGTAATGGATATGCTTTCCTATAACCCACCAGTTATAGATGGTTTTAAAAATGATTTTATACCGTGGAAAACAGGAACTTCTTATGCTTATAGAGATGCTTGGAGTGCAGGAATTTTAGGAAAATATGTGCTTGTAGTATGGGTAGGTAATTTTAACGGGCAGGGTAATAATGCATTTTTAGGCAGAACATCTGCTGGAAAATTATTTTTTCAAACAGCAGCTGCTTTAAAATATAATGCCAATGAAAAATTTACACGATTAATTCCAAAATCCAGATTAAATATTAAGGAAGTGGAAATTTGCTCACCAACTGGTGATTTACCAAATGAATTTTGTCCTCATAAAGAGATGGGGTATTTTATACCAGGAGTTTCACCAATAAAAGTTACAGATGTATATAGAAGCATACCTATTGATAAAGAAACAGGGCTTCGTGCATGCAGTTATGATAAAGAAAAAACAGAAATGCAGGTATTTGAGTTCTGGCCATCGGATATTAATAAACTTTTTCAGCAGTCAGGTATTCAAAAAAAACAACCACCTAAGTTTATGCCGGGCTGTAAAATAGATTATATTTCAAATACAGGTAATCCTCCTGTTATTATACTGCCTTCTAATAATTCAGTATACAGCATTACGCGTGAGAAAAAAGATATATATTTTAAAGTAAATGCTGATAGTGATGCAAATATATTATATTATTTTGTAAATAATAGATTTTTAGGAACAAAATCTGTGGGTGAAGCATACTTTTGGCAGGCAGATATTGGCAGCCATACATTGACTGTGACAGATAATTTAGGCAGGTCATCATCATCAAAATTTACAGTAGATATTTTGCAAAAATAGATAACTCTGTTTTATTTTATACGAAAAATATCTTTTAAATTTAAAAATATAATATCTGTTTACTCATAATTTTTACATATTTATTTTATGGTTATTAGTAAAAAATATCTTTATTTACAATAAAATAATATAATATTATAATCTTGTTATAATATAAAAATATTTCTTGAAATATTAAAAAAAATTATATATAATTAATGGGTAATAAAGATTAATGCGAGGTTCTATTATGATTAATACCACTGTAATAATAATTGGTGGCGGTGCAACAGGTAGTGGAGTCTTGAGAGACCTTAGTATGCGTGGCATACCTGCAATCATGCTTGAGCAGGGTGGTTTAGCATACGGTACAAGTTCCAGGTTTCATGGGCTTTTACACAGTGGTGCACGTTATGCTGTCAATGATAATGAATCTGCCAAAGAATGTATTGAAGAAAATATGATTCTTCGTAAAATTGGCAAGCAATGTGTAGAGCTAACAGAAGGTTTTTTTGTACAGACAAAACAAGACGACCCAGAATTTATTCCCAAGTGGTTAGAAGGCTGTAAAACAGCAGGTATCAAAACAGAAGAAGTTTCACTAGAAGACGCATTCAAATTAGAACCTAATTTATCAAGAGATATTTTAAAAGTATATAGAGTACCTGATTCATGTATAGATGGTTTTCGTTTAGTATGGCAAAATGCTATGAGCGCTAGAAAATACGGTGGTGAATTATATACATATCATAAGGTTATAGAAATAATTACAGAGGGTGGTAAAGTTAAGGGTGTAAAAGCCTTAAATAAAATTAATAATGAAATAGCGGAGTTTGGTTGTGACTATATTATTAATGCTTCTGGTTCATGGGCAGGAGAGATGGTTGCTCTTTCTGGGCTTGCACCACTTCCTATTTCGCCAGACAGAGGTACACTTTTAGTTTTTAACCACAGGTTTACATCAAGAGTAATAAACAGGCTTCATAAAAGCTCTGATGGTGATATTTTTGTGCCTCATGGTTCTGTTACAATTTTAGGTACAACTTCAGCAGAAGCAGAGACTCCAGATGATAAAACACCAACCAGTCAGGAAATAGTAAAACTTTTAGATATAGGCAGGGCAGTATTCCCTTATGTGGATGATTATAGAATTTTAAGAGCGTTTGCAGGTACTCGCCCATTATATGGTGCAAAGGGTGCAGGTAGAAGTGCAAGCCGTAATTTTAATATTGTAAACCATACTGATGAAGGTTTGTATGGGTTTGTATCTATATTTGGTGGTAAACTTACAACTTACAGGCTTATGGCAGAAAAAGTTACAGACGTAGTTGCAAATTTGGCAGGTGTAAGTACAAAATGCCGTACAGCAGATGAGCCTATTATTCCAGATATTACCGAGAAAACTATTACAAAAGCAAAAAAATATTTTCCTCAAGGTGCTGTTAAAATAGTGGCAGATAGAATTGGGGCTGATTTTGATAAAGTGCTTGATAATATGGAAAAAACTCAAGAGAAAAACGAAATAGTCTGCGAATGTGAAATGGTTACATTATCAGAAATTAAATATGTAGCAGGTGATGATGCTTCATATTTTCTTAATGATATTAGGCTTAGGACACGTCTTGGTATGGGTACATGTCAAGGTACTTTTTGTTCTTTAAGGGCAATATCTGCTCTTGAAAATGAAAATATTGAAATGAAACTTAAACCAACAGATAATATAAAGAACTTTTTACAGGAAAGATGGAACGGACTAAGGCCTGCATTATGGGGCGGTCAGCTTAGAGAAGCAGAGCTTACAAGAGCTATTTATCTTTCTACACTTAATTTTGACGGAGAAGGCTATGAGGCATAGTGATATAATTGTTGTTGGTGCAGGTATGGCAGGGCTTATGGCTGCTATTACAGCAGCAAAAGCTGGCAAGTCTGTTAGTGTATTATCAGAAGGTGCTGGTGTATTATCCATAGGAAGTGGTGCTGTTGATTTTCTAGGCTATGTTGATGGTAAAAAGATTATGGACAGTCCATATAATCACTTAGAAGAACTGCCTAAAAATCACCCTTATAATATAGCTGGTGAAAGTAATATTAAAGATGCTTTTGCAAGTTTAATAGAAATTTCTGGCAATAATGGATATAAGATTAAAATAAGTGATGATGGTTGTAACCAAACTGCCATATCTATTGTGGGTACTACAAAACCTACTTATATTTGCAGTGATTCAAATAATGCTTCAAGAATATTAAAAGCTAAAAAAATACTTTTTGCAGGTGTGGAGTATTTAAAAGATGCTCAAGTTGCTTTAGCTGTTAAGCAGGCAAAACATTATAAAATATTTGCTGAAGCAGAGCTTAATTATGCAATGCTTCCTTCCCCTTTTGGTAAAACTCACAGAGTACTAAACTGCCTTGATATTGCAAGGTATGTGGATAAAGAAGAAGGGTTTAACTGGTTAAAAAGCGAGCTTTTAAAATGCAGTGCTGGTTATGATGCTGTTATTATTCCGCCAATATGTGGAACAGTTAATTATATTAAAAACTATGAAGCATTAAAAAATGAAGGGCTTAGTATAGTGGAATCTTTATCTATACCTCCCGGTGTTGGTGGTTACAGATTAAGAGATGCTTTTATGAATGAAGCAAAGAAGCTTAATGTAAAATTTATTGAAAATTGCAATGTACAACGTGCTGTTACAGAAGACAATAAATGTATGGGGCTTGTGGCAGTACATAATAATATTGCAGGTGCTATTGAAACAGAATACTATGCAGAACAATTTATTATTGCAACAGGTGGTGTAATAGGTGGGGGTATAGTATCAACGCCTGATAAGGTATATGAAAAAATATTTAACATACAGCTTGAATCTCCAGAAACTGTTGAAGAAAGGTCAGATAAAAATGTTTTCGGCAGTCATAAGTTTACAAAATTTGGGGTTAATGTTAATGAAAAATTTCAGGCAATAGGAAGCAACGGAAGCCCTGTTTATGAAAATGTATATTTTGCAGGTAACACATTAGGTAACTATGATTTTCCTACTGAAAAATCAGGTTATGGAGTAGCTTGTGTTACAGGTTATACTGCTGCACTTTCAGCAGTGAAAAGTAAATAATGTAAAATAAGGAGACGTATTATGTCCTTACATATTAATCCAGATAAATGTATAGCCTGCACCATTTGTCAGGTTCACTGTCCAGTAGCAAAAGTAACCCCTAATTTTTTAGGTCCTAGGCTTATAGGTCCTGCATACGAAAGGTTTAGATTATTAGGCGTAGCTGAAGATGAATCACTTCATTATTGTGCAAACTGTAAGAATTGTGATATTGCATGCCCGCAGGGAGTGGCAATTTCTACGCTTAATATGGAAGCACGTTGTGATTATACAGAAAAAAATGGCGGTAAATTAAGGGACTGGGTTTTAAGCCACGGTGGTTTATTAGCTGATATATTTAAGTATATACCAACATTTTTGAAAAATTTTGGTATGCATAACCCTGTAACAAGGTTGATTTTAGATGGTATAGGAATATCTAAAAAAGCACCAGTACCAAAGTTTGATAAACATTTTAGGCTTGTTTATAAAAAATTAAAACAGCCAAAACTGGATAAAAAAATAGTATATTTTCCGGGCTGTTATGTGGATGATTACGATTACCAAATAGGTCTTGATATGATATGGATGTTTAATAAGGCAGGGTATGAAGTGATTGTACCAGAAAAGTTTGTGTGCTGTGGTCTTCCTCTTGTTTCAAACGGGTTTAAAAAAGATGCAGCAAAAAATGCTAAGATTAACGTGTCTATAATTAAAGAATATAAAGAGAAAAATATACCTATTGTAACAGGCTGTCCAAGCTGTGCATTAATGTTTAAAAAGGATGTGCCTGAAATGTTTCCTGAAGTTATATTTGATAATTATTCTGGTGGTTTAATGGATGCTCAGGAGTTTTTAATGGGCTGTGTAGAGCGTGGTGAATTAAAATTTGATAATAAAATGCCTGAAAAATCAATTATTTATCATTCTCCTTGTCATTTACGTGCCCAAGGTATAGGGCTTCCTAGTATTGATTTAATTGAAAAATTAACTGGAAATAAAGTAAAAAATGCTCAGGCTGGCTGCTGTGGTATTTCTGGAAGTTATGGATTTAAAAAGGAAAAATATAAAATAGGTATGGAAGTTGGCAGCGAACTTTTTAATACCATAAAACAAAGTGAATGTGAAATAGTAACCACAGAATGTGGTACATGTCAGGTACAGATACAACATGGAACAAATAAAAAAGCATATCATCCTGTTTCTGTAATCAGGCATATGGTTGAAAATAAATAAATAAAATATTAGAAATACAAAAATGGAGTTAGTTTAGCGGTGTGTTAATTATGTAGAAAAAATCAATGAACGGAGGTTCTTTATGAGTGGAAGCGTAATAATTACTATTATTTATGCGTTTTGCGGTGGTATTTTTGGAGCGAGTATCGGTGCATTGTGGGCATTTATTTTGTGTACCATAATTGCAGTAATGGGTTCGCTTGTAGTACTGGCTGGTGGGTCAGATTTTATTTTAATGCAGGTAGCATTAGGACCTATTTTTGGACCAGCAGCAGGCGGGTTCCTATCAGGTGTTGTGGCAGCAACTTATGCACACGGCGTTCGAGGTAATCATCCTACAAATAATGCGAAAGATATTGTTTCGCCTCTCATGGGAACTTCCTGGGATGTGTTATTTGTTGGTGGTTTATCCGCTGTTTTATCTTTCTATTTTGCAATGCTTCTAAGTCAAATCCCTTATATTCAAAAAGGTGATACAGGTGCAATTTCTATTGTGCTTATGTCTTTAATCGCAAGGGTAGTTTTCTTAAAAGAAAGCCCATTTGGTAAACGCGAATCAATTGAAAAACATGGTATTTTCGGTACAAATAATTATGAGCTTTCTTGGTGCGGTTATATGACACCAAAACCACTTTTAATGATGATAGGTATATCTATGGGTGGAGTAGCTGCTGCAATTGCTGCTGGTACCTTAGAAGTATTACGTCCATTAGTTGATAGTGGTAAAATTTCAGCAGCTGCAGCGTGGACTGTACCGCTGTTTTTCACTTGGGGTATATCTGGTATTATGCTTACTATGATGGCTTTAGGTCAAGGTGCAACAGGAAAAGTGCCTGTAACTCATGCCATAAGCTTAGTAGGTGCGTTAATGTTTTTACATACAGAACCAATATTTGGTGCAGATATTGCCATACTATTCGGTATTTTAGGTGGTATTATGGGTATGGCAGTACAAGAATTTGGTGCAAGGGTATTTTGGAACCATGGTGGAAACCATATAGACCCACCTGCATTTTCAATTGCAATAAATACGCTATTTATTAATATATTATTTTCATTCATACAATAATTTTGGAGGTTATGATTTATGGGTAAATATGTTTTAGCATTAGACCAAGGTACAACAAGTTCAAGAGCAATATTGTTTGACAGAGACAGCAATATTATACAGATTGCTCAGCAGGAATTTTCTCAAATTTTTCCTCAAGATGGCTGGGTGGAACATAACCCTAATGAAATATTTGATACACAGTCTGCTGTAGTTAGAGAGTGTGTCAAAAATGCAGGTATATCTTCAAAAGATATTGCGGCAATCGGTGTAACTAACCAAAGAGAAACAACTGTAGTATGGAATAAAAAAACAGGTGCACCAATATATAATGCAATTGTATGGCAGGATAGAAGAACATCTGCTTATTGTGATAAATTAAAAGCGGAAGGAAAGACTGATTTAATTAGAGAAAAAACAGGGCTTATATTAGATTCTTATTTTTCTGGCACAAAAATTAAGTGGATACTTGATAATGTTAAGGGTGCAAGAGAAATGGCAGAAAGGGGTGAGCTGCTTTTTGGTAATATTGATACATGGTTAATATGGAATTTTACTAAAGGTTCAGTACACGCTACAGACCCATCAAATGCCAGCAGAACATTACTTTTTAACATTAAAAAAGGTGAGTGGGATAAAGAGTTATTAGACCTTTTCCAAATTCCAGAATCACTTTTACCAAAGGTAATGCCATCTTCTGGTGTAATGGGAGAAATGCATCCAGAATTTTTAGGTGCTCCAATACCAATAGCAGGGGATGCAGGTGACCAGCAAGCTGCCACTTATGGTAATGCTTGTACAAAAGAAGGTATGGCAAAAAATACATATGGCACAGGCTGTTTTTTACTTATGAATACAGGTAAATTAAGTAAATTAAGTGCTAATAATTTATTGACAACTGTTGCATGGGATTCTGGAAAAGGGCTGCATTATGCTTTTGAAGGTTCTGTATATATTGGTGGTGCTGTAGTTCAATGGCTGCGTGATGGTTTACAGATTATTAAAAATACATCTGATACGGAAGCATTAGGCAAATCAGTACCAGATAATGGCGGTGTTTATATTGTACCAGCTTTTACAGGGCTTGGTGCACCATACTGGGACCCATATGCACGGGGTACTATTGTTGGTATTACTCGTGGTACAACAAAAGCTCATATTGCTCGTGCTGGGCTTGAATCTATTGCGTATCAATCTCTTGATATAGTACGCTGTATGGAAAAAGATGCAGGTATAAAAATGTCAACATTAAGAGTAGATGGTGGTGCAAGTAGAAACAATATGCTTATGCAGTGCCAAGCAGATATGCTTAATGTGGTAGTAGAACGCCCTGTTATTACAGAAACTACAGCTTTAGGTGCTGCGTACCTTGCAGGTCTGGCAGTAAAATTCTGGGAAAGTGAAGAAGAAGTACGCTCTATGTGGAAACTCGATAGATGTTTTGAACCACAGATGACTCAAGAACGCAGGGAAAAACAACTTTATGAATGGCACAAAGCTGTAAAAAGGGCACAAAGCTGGGTTGAAGAATAATTATACAAAAATCTATAAATTATTATTATATAAAGTGGGAGCAAACAAGCTCCCACTTTTTTAGTGAAATATAGATATAAATATTTTTATAAAAAATTATTTATTATAATGATGAAGATTAATTAAATCAAAATATAATAGCTATGAAAAAAAATGCGTATTTTTAATAATAAAGGGCACTTTCTAAATATAATATTATAAATAAAATTACATACTATTCTACGATAACGGTTGTTGTTACACAGCAACTATTTTATTTAAATTTATTTTGCAGTGAAATTAGTTATTTATTTTAAGTATTTATATATGTAGCAATACAGAGCAGAAAATATTATAGTAAAATACTCTCCACGTTTTATCAAACTATATTAGAGAACTAAATATGTATTATATATTTAATTTAGTTTGTAGATAAGTGTTAACATAACTAATGTTTAGTGGTTAGAATTATAAGATTAATGGCATTAAAAAAGCACTTTATTAAATAAAGTGCTTTTTTAGATATATGATTTTTATAAATTTAAAGAAGTAACAAAATTTCCTGTAATTCTTTACGAATTAAATCTTTACTAATTACAGAATTATCACTTAAAACTCCACTATTATTGTTTTCCTGCTTAATATTATCATTTACTGCAGAATTATCTTTTTTGCTGTATAATTCTTTAAAACGCTGCTTAGCTCCTTCTATAGTATATCTTTCATTATGGAGCATTTCTTTAAGTTGAGTAAGCATTTCAATATGTTTTTCTGTATAAAACCTTTGACCACCAGTGGATTTAACAGGTCTTAACTGTTTAAAATGACTTTCCCAGTATCTTAATGTGGATGCTGGTAACTCCAGCATTTTTGCAACTTCACCAATTTTATAAAATTTATCAGCCATTTATTTCATCTTTAAAAATTTGGCTTGGTCTAAAAACTACGACAGTTCTTGGTTCAATAACTGTTTCTTCCCCAGTTTTTGGATTTCTGCCAATTCTTCTTCCCCTTGTTTTTACTTCAAAATTCCCAAAACCTGATATTTTTATTTTTTTCTCATCTTTCTTTTTTGAGTCTTTTGCTTTCAAAATATCTGCCTTTATCATATCAAAAACTTCATCAACGACTAATGCAATATCCTTCTTAGTTAATCCAATTTCCTTATGGATACTTTCAACCATATCTGCTTTTGTCATTTTTTCCCCCTTTAAATATGATTTATTATTTTAATTTTAAAAACATATCATAAAAAATTAGGTAGTATTGTATATTTACACTTTTATTTTTCGCGAACTATTTTTATTATCCTGTCAGTAATATTACTGCTTTGGGCAATTTTTTTTGCTTTATCAATATTAGTACAGCATAACCTAATATTATATGATTTTTCTGTAATGCCAACTTGTTTAATTAATGCCTGTATATTTCTTTTAGCAGCATATTCTACAGCATCTTCCTGAGTTAAAAAATCCTCCAGATGAGTAACAGATGTACCATCTACAACTTGGCTTCCTGTATCATCTTTTTCATATACTTTCCATACAGAATAAGTATTTGAATAAGCATCTACAACTTCTAGTTTAGTATTATTTTTACTGCTAAGCTCTTTTACTTTATTGTACTGATTTTCATTAATATTTTCAAACAGTATAGCATATTCTTTTACAACAACAGGGGCAGGAGGTGCCGCCTTTTTCTGTTCCTTTGGCTTTATAACAGCAGTACTTTCTTTTTTATCTTTCTTTTCGATTTCTTTTTTATTTGTTTGATTAATATTAACTTTATCAACCGTACTACTTGTATTATTCAATGCAATTGAATTATTGTCAATAGATTTTATTGTTTTACTATCATTTTGTACAGCTGGCTCAGTAATTGTTTCCGTTGGAGTATCTGCAAACTCAAATATTTGTATTTGAACATAGCCTTGTTTTTCCTCTTCTGTCCTTGTATCCACAGGTGGGGGAGCTTGAACTGTTTCTACAACAGGCTCATCAAACACTCCAAGATAATTTGCAACACCTAAACCAGTTAAAAGGATAATGGCAAGAGCTAAAAAATGCCTTCTATCAAAACGACTTTTAGTCTTTTTTTTAGGTTTGTACTTTAAAGACTCTAAATACTCTCTATTAATATCAGCAAGTGATTTATCATAATAATTATAAAGATTTAGGTTATGCATATTATCGTCACTTATTTAGAATAACTAATCCTTTTTCTCATTAATCAATTTATTTGCCAAATGACTTGGAAGCTCTTCATAATGGCTAAATTCCATAGTAAACATTCCATGCCCACCAGTCATACTTCTTAAATCTGGAGCATATTTTAAAACTTCTGCCATTGGTACAGATGCACTTATATGCTGCCCAGCAGTTTGAGGCTCAACATTTGTTATTCTGCCACGCCTTGAGTTTAAATCACCAACAATAGCACCAACATATTGTTCTGGGCAGTAAACATCAAGTATCATAATCGGCTCTAAAATAACAGGTTTTGCTTCTGCTGCTATTTTTTTAAAGGCCATAGAGGCAGCTATTTTAAAAGCCATTTCAGAGCTGTCAACAGAGTGATATGAGCCATCATATAGTGCTGCTTTAAAATCAACCATTGGATAGCCTGCCAATACGCCTTCATATGCTGCTTCAATAATACCTTTTTCTACAGCAGGTATAAAGTTACGGGGTACAACACCGCCTACAATCCTGTCTTCAAATTCAAAGCCAGCACCTCTTTCTAATGGTGAAAGCTCAAGCCATACATCACCATACTGACCTTTTCCACCAGATTGTTTTTTATACTTACCTTGACCGTTTGCTTTAATTTTAATTGTTTCCATATATGGAACTTTTGGTGTATTTAATTCAACTTGTACATTGAATTTTTTAAGTAATTTTTCTGCAACTACTTCAACGTGCATTTGCCCCATACCAGAAAGCAGTAAATCACCAGTTTTATCATCTCTAATTAATTTAATGCCTTTATCTTCTTCCATTAATTTGTGAAGTGCACTAGAAACCTTATCTTCATCTTCTTTTGATTTTGGCATGATGGAAAAAGATATTACAGGCTCAGGCAGTGACACAGCAGGGAATGTAACAGGGTCTAAATCAGATGATAAAGTATCAAATGTTTCAGTGTATTTTAATTTTGTAGTCATACCTATTTGACCAGCAGTAAGCTCATCACATTTAACAAAGTTTTTGCCCTGTAAAATATATAACTGAGAAATTTTTTCATATTCTTTTTTATTTACATTATAAACTGATGAATCATTTTTCATTTTACCAGAATATATTCTAAAAACTGTTAGTTTACCAGCAAATGGGTCTGCAAAAGTTTTAAATACATATGCTGAAAATTCTTTATCTTCTGCTGTAACATCAACAGGTTCGCCAGAATTATCATCAATTGCAAATGCAGCTTCTCTTTGAAGTGGGGAAGGTAGATAATCAATAATACCTTCTAGTAAAAGTTTAGAGCCAATATTTTTTATGGCAGAACCACAAAAAACAGGCACAAATCTTTTAGTAACAACACCTTCGCGTAAACCTTTTCTGATTTCTTCTTCAGTAAATTCTTGCCCTTCAAGATATTTTTCTATTAAAGCATCATCTGTTTCAGAAACTGCTTCAATTAACTTTTGCCTGTGGTGTTCTGCTTCTTCCATTAATTCAGCAGGAATATCTTCAATAGTATATTGAGCAGTAGGCTCACTAGGATACATTAAAGCTTTCATCCTAACTAAATCAATAATACCTTTAAATGTGCTTTCTTTACCAATAGGCAAAAATATTGGAAGGGGAATAATACCAAAAGCTTTTTCAATATCGCCAAGTGCTTTATAAAAATCAGCTCGTTCCTTATCCATTTTATTTATAAAAATAAGTTTGGAAAGATTATATTCTTCTGCATACTGCCAAACTCTAATAGTTTCTGCCTTAACACCAGTAATAGCAGATGCTATAATAACTGCACCATCAACTGCAGATAATGCACATTTTGTTTCATGAAGAAAATTTGTATATCCGGGAGTATCAATAATATTTAATAAATTTTTATTCCAAGTAACAGAAGCAACCTTAGCGTTAATTGAAAACTTACGTTCTATTTCTATTTGGTCAAAATCCATTACACTTGTACCTGATTCTATATTGCCTATTTTTTGAGTAGCGCCTGTATTATATAAAACTGCTTCTATTAAACTGGTTTTACCAGCACCACCATGGGAAATAAAAGCAATGTTTCTTATCATACTTGTTTCCATATAATACCTCCAAAAATATATGAGTATTCTAAATATTTAATATTATCAGTAATATTACTATTATACAAGAGTTTTTTTATTGTTTTTTAATAAAAATGTTGTTTTTTTTAGTGTAAGTGATTATATTTTTGAAAAAATATCTATTTTGAGGGTTTATGAAACGTATTTATGTTGGTAATTTAGATTATGGTGTATCAGAAAAAAGCATTAAAGAATTGTTTGAAAAATATGGTACTGTGGATTCTGTTGCATTTATAAAAGATAAAGAAACTGGCAGATTTAGAGGCTTTTGTTTTATTAATATGGATGATGATGGTGCTGCAAGAGCAGTTGAAAAATTAAATAATTATTTATTAGCAGGTAGAAATATGGAAGTTATACCTGCTAATTTGAAAAAAAGAAGAAAGAAGAAGGTATAAAAGAAAGAGTATAAAACCCCCTGCAAGAAAATGCAGGGAGTATATATTATAGTGAAAAATATGCAAATAAAATTGTAATAATAAAACCTGCTGCAATAACTATATAGCTTTCAGTTTTTGGCACAAGTTTACCATTAACATTTTTCTTAAATACAGCTATAATTAGTCCAGAAATATAAAAGACTATTAAAACTATACCATATAAAACCATCATTATTTTAAATAAAATACCAGCTTTGGCTTTATGAAGCATAACCATATTACCAATAAGGCTTCTTTTAGTAGTATTGATTTCTGTTGTGCCATTTTTTTCTTTTAATGTTATAGAATACCCAGTACTGCCAATCACTCTGTTTAATCCGCTTTTATCCATAGATAATTTTTGTTTTGGCATTTTAATGTTATTTTCTTTTGTCCAAGTTTGTAAAAAAGCAAATTCTTCACCTTTTGGTATTATCTGATTAACTGTATAGCTGTTTTTTTCAGCCATTGTATCTTGGTTTACTCCAAGAATATAAAGTGCCCCTGTTAATGCTACCATAATACCTACAGGTATTGTAAAAAGAGCTAAATAAAGATGAATTTTCCTAAAAATTTTTTTCATAAACACCTCAAAACTTATTAAAACTTTTATAGAATAAGAAATTTGAAATAGTCAAAAGTTCATAAAATTTAATTTTTACATTAAAGTTGATAAGGCATTTCATTAATTTTTCTTTTTTAATATTACTATAACTATGTATATTTTAATCTTTTAAATATTATAGATATTATTTATCAATAAGATTTTATATTGACTTGTACAATCAAATAGTATATGTATATCATAATATGAATTTTGTGCATGGGTAATATTGTGAGTGAAGAATTAACTTCTAGTTTGGAAGATTATTTGGAAAGTATTTATCTTATTATATCAGAAAAAGAGGCAGTTAGACCTAAAGATATAGCAAAGAGGCTTAATGTATCTAATGCTTCTGTTACTGGTGCTTTAAAAACATTATCAGATAAAGGTATGATTAATTATGCACCATATGATGTTATTACGCTTACTAATAAAGGCCGTGAGGCAGCTATTGATGTTTTAAGGCGTCATGAGCTGTTGAAAGATTTTTTCACAAACGTGCTCGGTGTTGATAAAGAGGAGGCTGATAAAGCAGCCTGTGCTATGGAGCATGGTATATCTGTAGAAGTGCTTGATAAATTAGCAAAATTTGCAGAATTTATTGAGTTATGCCCGCGTGGTGGTACAGAATGGGCTAATGGTAAGCTTAATCATTGTGATAAGGCTATATCTTTAGAAGTCTGCCAAAATTGTATAACTTCTATTTCAGATAAGGTTCAGGAAAATTATAGCAGGCAACTTGAAGGAGGTCGTATAATGAAGAAATTAAATGATGTGCAGCCCGGGGAGCGTTGTAAGATTATTAAGATAACATCAAAGGGTACACTTTTTAAGCGAATTACAGAGATGGGTCTTACTGCCGGCACTATAATTGAAGTGGAAAGGGTGGCACCACTTGGTGATCCTGTTGAAATGAAAGTAAAAGGATATCATCTTTCTTTAAGAAAAGACGAAGCATCAAAAATTGAAGTTGAAATGATATAGTAATATCATTTTTTTTGTAATATACTTTAGGCTTACCTAAAGTTAGTTAATTTTTTTATGGGGATAAATATGAAAGAAAATATTACAATCGCTCTTGCAGGTAACCCAAATGCCGGCAAGACAACAATATATAATGCACTTACTGGGGCAAGACAGCATATTGGTAACTATCCGGGTGTTACTGTAGAAAAAAAAGAAAGTTCAATTACATATAATGGTAAAAATTTAAAAATAATTGATTTACCTGGCACTTACAGCTTAACTGCTTATTCTGTGGAAGAAGTGGTTGCAAGAAATGTTATAATAAATGAAAAACCAGATGTGGTTGTAGATATTATAGATTCTTCCAACTTAGAAAGAAACTTATATTTAGCTGTTCAGCTTATGGAACTTCGTATTCCATTAGTATTTGTTTTTAATATGAAAGATATGGCTCAAGAAATGGGAATTAAGATAAATGTTGCGAAACTTTCTCAATTACTTGGTGTGCCTATTATTGAAACAGTGGGCAGTAAAGGTGATGGAGTTAAAAATATTTTAGATGAAGCTATTAAAGTAGCACAATCAAATAGTATAAATTACCCTGTAATTAGTTATGATAGTATTATAGAAAAAAGTTTATCATCTATTGAGGCTTTAGTAAAAGAATATGCTCAAGGAGTTGAAAACTACAACAGCAGGTGGCTTTCTGTAAAACTTTTAGAAGGTGATAAAGATGTTTTAAACCTTGTTCCTTCGCCTATTGTGGCAGAAGAAATAAAAAGAGCAGAACAAGAAATTGAAAAAATATTAGGTGATACTCCAGAAACAGCTATTGCTAGTGCTAGGTATGGGTTTATATCTGGGGCTTGTCAAGAATGTGTTACAACCACTGTTGAAGCAAGGCACAATATGAGTGATGCAATAGATTCTGTTTTAGTAAACAGAGTGCTTGGTATTCCTATATTTTTAGGGTTAATGTATTTAGTATTTCAGCTTACATTTACCCTTGGCGATCCGTTTATGGGGTGGATAGAAGAATTTTTTGGCTTTTTGGGGGATAAAGCAAGCGTTTTAATTTCCCATGATTTATTACGGTCATTAATTGTAGATGGTATAATAGGTGGTGTTGGTGGTGTTATAGTATTTTTACCAAATATTATATTTTTATTTATTGCAATAGCAGTATTAGAAGCCAGTGGTTACATGGCTCGTGTTGCTTTTATAATGGATAAAGTAATGCACAAAATAGGACTTCATGGTAAAAGTTTTATACCATTTTTAATAGGTTTTGGTTGTTCTGTTCCTGCTATTATGGCTACAAGAACATTAGATAACCAAAGGGATAGAATAATAACTATGCTTGTTACACCATTTATGAGCTGTGGTGCAAGGCTTCCTATATACTTATTAATTATTCCTGCATTTTTTGAAAAAAATCAGGCACTTGTATTATGGGTTATATATTTAATAGGTATTGTAATGGCTATTGTAATTGCTAAATTACTTGGTATGACAGTATTAAAAGGTGAATCTGCTCCCTTTGTAATGGAACTTCCACCGTACCGTATTCCTACTTTAAAAGGTGTGTTAACTCAAATGTGGGAACGCAGCTGGTTATACCTTAAAAAAGCTGGTACAATAATACTTTTTATCTCTATTGTAATGTGGGCATTAACTGTTTTCCCTCAGTTTCCAGAAGATAAAGCAGAAGCATACACTGCCAGCCTTCCAGCATTAGAACAGACTGTAAGTGAAAATACAGAAAAACTTTCTTCTCTTGGCTACATAATACCAAATGAAGAAAATGCAGCAGAAGCAGAAGCAAATAATGCAAAATTAAGTGATGCAGATAAAGCAGAGGCAGAAAAACTTGTTGCAGTATTAGAGGAAACAAACGGTAAAATAGATGAAATATTATTTAACTATTCTGAAGCAGAATTAGAATACAGTGCTGCTGGTAGAATTGGTAAATTTATAGAGCCAGTATTAACTCCACTGGGGTTTGACTGGAAAATAGGCACTGCTTTAATTGGAGCATTTGCTGCTAAAGAAGTGTTTGTGGCTCAAATGGGTATAGTGTATTCCCTTGGTGAAGTTGGGGAAGACTCTGATGCTTTAAGGGCAAAATTACAAGAAAATTATACACCACTTGTGGGCTTTGCAATTATGGTATTTGCATTATTAAGTGCACCATGTATGGCTACATTTGCTATTGTTAAAAGAGAAAGTAACTCTTGGAAATGGGCATTTTTCCAATTTTTTGGAATGACTTTTGTAGCATATATTACTACACTTTTAATATACCAAATAGGCAGGCTGTTTGTATAATTTTAAGCAGGTGATATTATGTTAGGAAATATAATTGTTGGTTTAATAGTTTTATTATCAGCTTTAGTAGTTGCTAGAAAGCTGTATAAAACTTTATCTGGCAAATCAGGCTGTGGGTGTGGTTGTGGCAGTTCAAAAAACTCTACTTCCTGCTGTTCATCTTCAGGCTGTAGTATGAAAATGAAATAATCTTTATGTCTCTTTCCCTAAATAATAAAAGGGAAAGAGATTTTTATTTTTTTAAATTCTATATTGATTTTATTTTAAAATTCCTTATATTATCTTTCTACCATAAATTTAGGAGTATGTTTTAATGGCAAGGTTTTCTTCTTCTATGCTTGAACGTATTAGGTCAATAGATATTACTACAATTATTGAACCATATGTTGAGTTAAAGTTAAAAGGAAGAGATTTATGGGGGCTTTGCCCATTCCACCACGAAAAATCTCCGTCTTTTAAAGTAGACAGCGATAAAGGTTTTTTCAAATGTTTTGGCTGTGATGCAAAAGGTGATGGTATCAGTTTTATTATGCGTAAGCTTGGGTTTTCATATTATGATGCTGTTATGTATTTAGCAGAAAAATATGGAATCAGCATAGAGCTGGATGGCGAAGAAAACAGTCATTCAAAAGATATACTATCATTACATGAAG
This sequence comes from uncultured Mucispirillum sp., assembly GCA_944324495.1. Lineage (GTDB taxonomy): Bacteria > Chrysiogenota > Deferribacteres > Deferribacterales > Mucispirillaceae > Mucispirillum. The sequence continues at coordinate 245,758 of CALUWN010000001.1, forward strand.
AAATACTTAAAATCTCTAGGAAATCCTTTTATGCTGCTGAAGGGTTGAAGGCAAAAGAGTATATATTTTCTAGAAGCTTTAATGATGAAGACTGTAACGAGTTTGGTATAGGTTACCTTTCATCTAATACAGATTATTCTAATATTTTTAAAACTTACCCTAAAGAAGTCTTATATAATTCAGGGTTTTTTAAAGAATCTCAATATAAGACTCCATATTCAAGATTTTTTAATAGATTAATGCTTCCTATTAGAAATATAACATCTTCTATTGCCGCTTTTGCAGGCCGCAGTTTAGATGGCTCAAATCCTAAATATTTAAACTCAGCAGAAAGTGCCGTTTTTCATAAAGGCTATACATTATTTAATATAGATAAGGCAAAAGATGCTATGAAACATAATAAACAGGCGTTAATTGTAGAGGGGTATTTTGATGTAATGCGTCTTTATAAAAATGGGTTTAAAAATGTGGCAGCACCTATGGGTACAGCATTAACAGCAGACCAAATAAGCCTTTTAAAAAGGTATGCCGAAGAAATAACTGTTATGTTTGATGGTGATAGTGCAGGTGAAAAAGCAGCTTTTAGAAGCCTTGAGCGTTTTGCAGAAACAAGCCTTTTTCCAAAAGTAATATTCTTGCCAAAAGAGGATGACCCAGACAGCTTTGTTTTAAATTATGGAATAGATAAATTTTATGAGCTTTATGAAAAAAGAGAAGATTTATTTATACATATGATAAAAAAAATGGCAGCATCAGCTAAAGATGATTTTAATATAAAACTATCCCGCTTTAAAGCAGTAAAAAATATGCTTATAAAAGTGGAAAACCCTCATATAAGAGATTATTACGCTGAAGCGGCAGCCGAAATATTTAATTTAAAAAAAGAAAATGTTTATGAAGAATTAGAACAGAACCGATATAAGAAAAATGCTGCTTTAAATAAAAATAATAATAACAGTTTATATTTATGTGAAATGGATTTTATTGCCTGCTTATCCAGATTACCTATTGATACTATTGATGATTTATTGTCAGACTTTAATCTGGATATGATAAATGACAATGAAATAAAAAATATTTTAAAAATAATGCTTGCAAATTTATTAAAAATTTCAGATATTAAACAGATTACGCATGAATTAGGTGACCAATTTGTTGAGCTGGCAATGCGGGAAATTGCAGGAGATGATGCATATAAAGAGGCATTAAAGAATAAAAAACAAATTGAACTTAATTATCTAAAAAAACGTCAGAATGAGTTGATAGAGCAGATGCGTACAACGTCTGATAAATCTTTGCAGATAAGTATGCTGCAAGAACTTAACAGCCTTACTAAACAAATTGCTGGTAAAAAATAAGGATGGTGAAAAAAAGTTTATGTCTAAAAAGATTAAACTACCTGAAGTAAAACAATTAATATCTCTTGGTAAAGAAAAAGGGTTTCTAACTTTTGATGAGATTAATGAGGTATTGCCTGAAGAAGCTGCTACAAGTGATTTTCTTGATGAAATTATGACGCTTCTTTCACAATTAAAAATAGATGTTATTGACCATAAAAGTAAAAAAGGAAATATTTTTCCAACTAATGTAGTAATTGACGAAGATGATGATGAAGACGGGCTTTCTTCTCTTGACGGTGATTATCAAGAAGAGGGGGAAGATTCTTTAAGCACAGACGACCCTGTTAGGCTTTATTTAAAAGAAATGGGAAATATCCCGCTGCTTAATAGAGATGATGAAGTTAATGTGGCAAAAGAAATTAAAAAAGGACAGCGTAAAGTTATAAAAGCTATTCTTTCTTTTCCATCTACTGCTGCTAAGTTTATGGAATTCTCTGAAGGAGTTAAAAACGATACAATGCGTTTGAAAGATATCATTGATATAGAAGACGATGATATTGAAATGGAACAGCTTCAAGATGAATTTGATGATGTAGATGATGAAGTAATGAAAGAAATCAAAGATAATAAAGAGGCTCAACTTAAAGCACAATTTTTTGATACTATTGAGGAAATTGTTAATAAATTAAGGGAAGATATTGCTCTTTCTGAAGATTTTAGAAAGAATATGAAAAATATGAGTAAAGAAGAGCTTGAAAAAAATAAAGCAGCTGTAGAAGCTTCTATTGAAGCTTTAACAGATAAACTTCTTGATATTAAAGTAAACTTTAATACTATTAACAATATTTCTCAAGATATTAAAGTAAACTATGAAACAATTCAGACAAGTATGTATGAACTTAATAAACTTGCTAAAATACTGCGTGTTGATACTGTAGCAATATGCAGTTTATCGTATGATGAAATAAGAGAAATTGCATCAAACCAAGGTATGAGAGAAAAAGATGTAAATACTATTATAGAAAAACATACTGTCATAGTTCAGAAAATGAACGACCATTATTCAAGCATAGGAATAGAAAAAGAAGAGTTTGAATCTATTTATGAAAGCCTTTTAGAAGGTGAAAGTGTTACTGATAAAGCTAAATATAAATTAATAGAAGCAAATTTAAGGCTTGTGGTTAGTATTGCAAAAAAATATACAAACCGTGGCTTACAGTTTTTAGATTTAATTCAAGAAGGAAATATTGGCTTAATGAAAGCTGTTGAAAAATTTGATTATTCAAAAGGTTATAAGTTTTCAACTTATGCTACATGGTGGATACGTCAGGCAATAACTCGTGCTATTGCAGACCAGGCAAGAACAATTAGAATACCTGTGCATATGATAGAAACTATTAATAAAATGATGAAAGTTACTCGTAATCTTCAGCAGGATTTAGGCAGAGAACCAACACCAGAAGAAATATCTGAAAAAATGGATATTCCAGTTGAAAAAATTAAAAAAGTAATGAAAATTGCAAAAGAGCCAGTTTCTTTAGAAACTCCAATTGGTGAAGATGAAGATTCAAGCCTTGGTGATTTTATTGAAGATAAGTCAGCTAAAAATCCATCAGATGAAGTTACTTATTTAAAACTAAAAGAACATACAAGAAATATTTTAGATACATTATCACCTAGAGAAGCAAGTGTACTTCGTCTTCGTTTTGGTATAGACTGTGATTCTGACCATACATTAGAAGAAGTAGGTAAGAAATTTACAGTTACAAGAGAGCGTATTAGGCAGATAGAAGCTAAAGCATTACGTAAATTAAGGCACCCAACACGAAGCCGTATTATGAAAACTTTTACTGATTAGTAAATAGATTTAGGCAGTATCAAAAGATACTGCCTTTTTTATTAACTCTTTAGAGAGTTGAGCATAGCGAAACAAAAAACTACTGGCTATGCCAGTAGATGATAAAATCTT
>CALUWN010000002.1 GCA_944324495.1 uncultured Mucispirillum sp.
GACAGTTATTACAATTATTTCTATTTTTACATATATTATCAAGTAGTTATAGCATTTTTTAATAAAAAATGGGGGTGAAGCAGATAATTTTATAAATTAATTAGTATCAGTTTCCACATATGCATAAATATGGTCTTTCTCCACTACAAGATAAATTCTTTTCATTTCCACACCAGATATTTCATAAATATTATTTATTTTTTGTATTTTATCAGGTGAATATACTGGAAAATAATTTTCGCCATACTCTAGAGCATAAATTTTATTAAAATATCCCCTTAATATATTATATGCTTTTGTTAAATCTTTAGTATTTAAAATAAAAAATTCATAATTACTTGCTTCACTTTTAGAATAAACAGTTTTAATGGTAAGTCCAGTAGTTACATGATGTAAGTTTTTTCCTAAAGGTATACCACTTATTTTAAGTCTTTTAATATTTTCACCTACATTTTTTGCTTTTGATATATCAATTGGTGAAAATCTGTCATTCATAAAGGTAAAATCTGCCACAATTGTTTTGCCGTCTTTTTTCATAAATATTAAATTATAATCTATTTTATTTTTTATAAAAGTTATCTGTATTGTAGTTTGAGAGATATTAAATGATATATCCACATTATCTTTTTGAATTTTAGTATTATTTGCAGGCAGTTCTTTAGGCAGCATTTCTAATAATGCAGTCCCAAAGCCAGTATCAATACTAGCAAGGAATTTGCTGTATGCTTTTTTTAAATCATTTTCTTTAGTTTCATATATTTTTGCACAGGCATTTGAATATATATAATGTGGCTTATTATCAGATTTACCAAACAATGTATCACCAGTTAATATACAGTCAAACCCCCATGATGATACGTATTGATTATATTCTTTATTGTTTGAAGAATATATTTCAAAAGTATTATCTTGTGCATATAAATTATTACATATAAAAGCAAATATTAATAAAAATAGTATTTTTTTCATAACTTTATCCCTCCAATTTGTTTATATTTATGCGTTATTTTTTATCTTTTCTAAAAGAGATGTAATTTCTTCCACATCATTATTTGATGAGCTGTCATTATTTTGATTATTAGAAGCAAACGATACTGTAAACTGCCTTGAATTTTTTAGTACAACAGTAAGTTCAATTTGATTAAGTGGGGCGGTATTTCCTGTATTACTGAAAAATTTATCAAAATCAAAGGGAATATTGTTTGCTTGTAATTTATCAATAGTATCCTTATTCATATTAAAAGAAGGAATACTAATGTTTGTTGTACCTTCTTTTATGCTGTAGTCTATTAAATCACTGTATTTAAAAACTTCATTAAAAGGGTATAATAACCATGTTTTATCATTTTCATTAATTGCAATAAAATTAGCAATTTCATAAGTTGATTGAAAGGGCTCTGTATTTGTATCTTTATTAAATGGGTTTATTTTACTAAAAGGATTAAATTCATTATTAAATTTAGTAAAATCGCCGTCAGTAAAAATATCATTTTTATTTATATTAATAGTAAAAGTATCATCCGAGCTGGAAATATTTTTTGTATAAAATGTATGACTATTATTGGAAATACTGTTTGTATTAAAGCTGCTGCCTGTATTAGATGTATTTTCTGCACTATGAGTATTATTTGTATTAGAAGTATTATTATTAGCAGTTTGCAGTTTAAAGCATTCATCACATATGAGTGCTCCGTTATAAGTGTGGGAATGAAATGAATTAGTAATTCTACCACAACGCATACAGGTTATGGAACGAGTTTTTTTATAAAAATATATAATAATAAAAACTACTGCTATAATTAATAAAATTATAATATACTTCTCCATATTACACTCCAAATATTTAACAAATATATTAGATAAACTAAATCATATACTAAAATAAATCAATAAATAAAAAAATATCCATATAAAATATGTTTAAATAAATCTAAAATATTGACATATGGATTTTATTTATTAAAATTACATAGACTTTAAAAAACGGGGTAGTACCTTATGATGCCATATCTTTTTAAAATAGGTAATTTTGAATTACGAATATACAGCCTTATGATTATAATAGGCTTGCTTTTAACTTTATATATAACCAGCAAAAAAATGAAAAAAATGGGTTATGAGCAGGAATATTTTGAAAATATGATAATAGTAGTATTTATTGCTGCCTTACTTGGAGCAAGAATCTATTACGTTATGTTTAACTGGGAATATTATAAAAATGACCCACTAGAAATATTTAAAGTGTGGCATGGTGGGCTTGCCATTCATGGTGGAGTTATTTTAGGGTTTGTAGCATCTGTTATATATGCTCACTATATAAAAATAAAAGTTATGTTCTTTGGTGATTTAATAGCTCCGTGGTTACTTTTTGGCCAAGGGCTTGGAAGGTTTGGTAATTTTGCAAATGGTGAGGCTCACGGTGTTCCAACTATTATACCGCCAGATATTATATTTAGATTAAAGCCAATATTTACTGATTTTTGGGCAACTGTATTAAATACATTTAACCTTAGCAATAATCCTGAAAGTATATCAAAACTAAATGATATAGTTAAAAACGGTGCAGAAGTAACATTTCAAGGCAGGGTTTATGAATTGAAAGAGTATGTGCCGTGGGGTATCAGCTTTACAAATAAATATATGCCAGCAGCATATAGAGATTTTGGCACACTGCCAGTGCACCCTACATTTTTTTATGAGATGATATTAAATTTTACAGGTGCATTTATAATGTTTTTATTTTGGCGAAATGATAAAAATATTTCCACTGGGCTTATTTTTGGTATATACTTAATATCATATGGTTTAATACGTGCTTTTGTTACTATGTTTAGGGCAGATGATTTAATGCTTGGTGTTCTAAGAGCGCCGCACGTGGTAAGCCTTGCTTTTGTTTCTGTTGGTGTATTTCTAGTAATTAGAGCAAGGTATATTTTAAAAAAAGAACCAAATATTAAAGAAAGAAATTAAAATAATATATAAGGAGGCGTTACAATGAAAAAAGCAGTAATTTTTTTAGCTAATGGGTTTGAAGATATTGAAGCCCTTGCAACAGTGGATATTTTAAGACGCGGTGGGGTGGATGTTACTATTGCAGGAGTAACAGGTGAAATAGTTACAAGCTCTCATAATTTAAAAGTAGTAGCAGATAAGTTAGCAGATGATATTAAAGCAGCAGATTATGATGCTGTAATATGTCCCGGTGGAATGCCCGGAGCTACAAATTTAAGAGACAGCCAAAAAGTACTAGATACAATTAAAGAAGCCTATAATGCAGGTAAAATAGTTGCTGCCATTTGTGCTGCACCTATGGTATTAGAAAAAGCAGAAGTTTTAAAAGATAAAGATTTTACAATGTATCCGGGTATGGAAAACTATGCTCCAAGTGGAAAATATCATGATAATACATACGTTGTAAAAGACGGCACAGTAATTACAGGGGCTGGCCCTGCTGCCACATTTGACTATGCTTTTGAAATACTTGCAAACCTTCAAGGCAAAGAAATAGCACAACAAGTTGCCCAAGGTATGCTTATTGTTAGATAATATGCTTATGAAACAGCCTGTAGGCTGAAAAAGGCACGTTTATGAGTAATATAACATATGAATATAATAAAAGCCTGCCATTTATAAAGGCAGGCTGTAATGGTAATATCTTAGTAAACGGCAGGTTTTCTAAAGATATAAATAAAAAGAAAACCCATGTTTTTAAAACTCTGCGGTGGTTTATAAAGAAAAACCCACAGAAAGCTCATCTTTTGCAGGAAAAAGCCATTACAAAGGTTGAAAAAATAGACCAATTTAAAAATAATGCAATATATTGGCTTGGTCATTCCTGTTTTTATATTAATTATAAGGGCATAACTATAATCACAGACCCTGTGTTTTTTGATTTACTTACAAATAAGAGAGATACAGAACTTCCATTTAATATTAATGAATTAAAAAATATAGATTATCTTTTAATAAGCCATGACCATTATGACCATTTAAGTATAAAAAGCATAAAATCACTTTTAAAAAACAGCCCTAATATAAAAGCATTACTGCCACTAAAAACAGGTGCACTTTTTAAAGGTATTAATATAGATTATGAAGAAGCAGGCTGGTATCAACAATATAATACAAATGAAAATGTAAAAATATGGTTTCTACCAAGCGACCACTGGTGCAGGCGGAGTATGTTTGACCAAAATAAAAGATTATGGGGCAGTTTTTTAATAGATTTTCTTAATATTAAAATATATTTTGCAGGGGATACTGCATATAACAGCAGTATGTTTCAAGAAATTAATCAGGTATGTGGAAATATGGATATATGCTTAATGCCAATAGGCAGCTACAGCCCAGCATTTATGATGAAAGACCACCACACAAACCCAGAAGAAGCAGCTGCATTATTTAATATTCTTGGTGGCAGCAAATTTATTCCTATGCATTACGGCACATATACATTAAGTTCAGAGCCTGCATCAGAGCCTGTAAAGCGTATAAAAAAGGTAGTAGATAAAGATAAACTTGAAATATTAAATATTGGCGGGGTATATGATTTATGAGTATATTTAGTAATAAAAAAATATCATTAGCATTAGACAGTGGTTCAGCAAAAGGAATGGCACATATTGGTGTAATAGAAGAGCTTGAAAATAAAGGCTATAAAATAACAGCTGTGGCAGGTACATCAATGGGAGCAGTGGTGGCAGCTTATTACAGCCTTGGAAAACTGGATGTTTTAAAAAACTGGCTTTTAAGTTTAAATAAAAAATCAACATTTTTTACTCTTGATTTTTCGCTTTCTGGTGGCTTTATAGGTGGCAAAAAGCTTATGCAGGCTTTTGAGGAGCATCTTGGAAATGCAGAATTTAAGGATACTAAAATACCGCTTTTTATTACTGCTACAAATTTAGATACAGGTAAGGAGCATATATTTTATGAAGGGCAGATAATCCATGCCATAAGGGCGTCTATTTCTGTGCCGGGGGTAATGCGTCCCTATCTTTATGAAGGCAATTATTTTGTAGATGGGGCAGTTACAAACCCACTGCCTGTAGATATTTTGCATAATAAAAAAATTAAAAATATTGTAGCAGTACATTTGCATGAATATATTGATGAGCGGGAGGCAGGGGCAGCACCCGGGTTAATAGAAACTATGATGCGTTCTATGGGTATAGTTTCACGCTATCTTGCAAAAGCAAAAATAAGTGAAGCTATGGCAGTTATAGAGCCAGATGTATCTGGAGTTGATATGTTTCATTTTTATCAAGCGGATAGTGTAATATCAAGAGGGCGAAAAGCAGCTGCCTTAGCAATAGAAAATGGTGCATTAGACAGCATATCACTTAAAATGCTTACTTTCTTTAAGGAAAAAATAAGCAATAGAATAATATATATTTTAAAAAGGAAACTAGGAAAGGGAAGCTTGGAAGAATAGGTTATAAAAAATCATCTAAATATTAGTATACTTTTAAGTGATGTTTTTTAAAGTAAGATGTATTTATCTGCTGTATAATAACCATACAGTTACTGATTAAAAAAAGGGCTTTAGTAAGCCCCTTTAATCTTATATTATCCTCTGTATTCTAGTTTATAGTAATCTGCAAAGCGTTTATCAGCATCAAGCAGGTGCCTGTGATACCAGTCTGTAATAAAGTCTGTAATATCAGTAATAAGCCCATAAACGCCTCTTTCATCAAATTCATCAGCTGGTACATCAGTCCTTTTTAAAAGCAGACGTTTTTTAAGAAGTTTTGCACATTCAATATTAAACTTTTTATGCTCTGCCTTATGCTCATCTAAAGATGGAAAATTAACTCTTGCCATCAAGTCTTCCTGAGCAGGAAAATGTTTATGAGAATATTCAGATAATTTATTTAATATAGAATCAATATGTTCTTCTGCACTACCTGAATTTCTAGCATCTATAAAAGTATTACTCATTCTTAAAAATTCTTTAGTATGGCTGTCTAAAGTGTATTCGCCAATAGACATAAATTCTTCCCATTCTAATGGGCGTACCATATTATTGCTCACGGCAGCACCTCTCTCCTTTTTTCTTTATCAGGCACGATAGCTGATGATATATATAATACTATAAAAAACAGTATGATAGGATATACATAAACTAAAAACGAAACCGCAGCAGCAGTTAAATTCATCTCGCTTAAAGTAAAGGCATGTATAATAAGCCTTGACTGAGAATATGAAACAAGTGGCAGTAAAAAGTAGGAAAGCACAGAAAATATAGTAAGAGTTTTGCCTATAAACCTAAATGCAGGTATTATTAAAATAGAGGCTGCAAACCCTAAAAGGTACTGTAATAAAATACCTTTATTCATAACCACATCAATACTTTGTAAAAAAGCATAGAACATTATGGCACTTATTTTCATCATATTAAGTGAAGTTTGTGCAATATCACTTCCAACTTTAGCATCGTTTTCTTCTATATGAAAGGCCTGCATATGACGCATAGCCTCATTTGCTGCTTCTTGAAAAGTATCGCTAAATGGCTGAGGTATAAATGAAAATAATATTTGATAAACTCCATAAACTGCCACTATAGCAGCAAGCCAGTAAAGTACAAATGGAGGCAAAAACCTGCCTAATAATTTGTTTAATACATATACTGGTAAAAAGAAAACTATGCCTATAATATTTGCAACAATTTTCCCCGGTACATCAAGCCATGGTCTGTTTCTATTTTCATAAGTATATTTTTGGGCTTCCTGCTCTCTTTTTTTTGCAAGGCGAGCCTGTTTTTTTTCTTCTTTAGCTTTTAATTTGGCAGCCTTTTTATCATCTTTTGATTGGGATTTAGCAGCAGTAGATGAGCTTTCATCACTATCAGAAGTCATTTCCTTAATATCTTCTTCATTTATTAAGCCTTCAGGTATTTCATCAAGACTTTTTTCCACAGGGCCGTTATTAGATACTTCAATCTTTTCTGTTTGTTCATTTAAAAATTTGCCATATAATAAATCTGCCTCTGTTTCATCCTTTGGCATATCTTCTATTTCTTTTGGTTTAATAAGGTCGTTTAAATCTATATTATCAAGTAGTTCTTCTTCATCAATATCTTCCTGTGTTGTTTCTTCCTCTTTGGGAGTAACAAGTGGAGTTTCAGCATCAAAATCATTATTTTTAACATTTAAATCAATATCTTGGGTTTGGGTATTTTCCTTTGGTTCAAAAACAGGAGCAATATCATCATCAGTTAAAATATTATTGTCTTCTGTTTTTTGTGTGCTCCCTGTATATGATGTATATATTGAAGCAAGTTTATTCTGCATACTTTCATCAATAAATATAACAAGAAACTGACCCTTTAAGGGAACAGATTGGAATTTATAGCCGTTATTTTCTAAATATTCTTTAACCTGCGTACTGTTTTCATCACTTATAACAAGGGCTGATTTTCTATTTAATGCAGATATATCTGTGCCGTTATTTAATGTAAAACTACTATCAAGAGTATTAACAGCTCTGCTTAATGAATAAATTGCTCTTGCATTATTTTGGTCTAAAGAAGCATCAAGAGAAAAATTTGCGATATTTTCATCATTAATATCACCATCAAAAACATCACTTTCTGCTGCATAGTAAGATTTACGTTTTGTATCAAGTAATATGTATGAAGGATAGCCTGAAATATCATCATATCCTTCCCCTTTTTTTACTATTTTAACACCAGCTTTATCAAAAAATTTTGACATGGAAAGTTCAAATTCTTGCTGCTGCATCTATCGCTCCAAAGGTTTTGTATAATATATCGGAGTAAATTATATCACTAAAAAAATAATACTTCAAGAAAAGAATTGAATAAAACAGGCTTAAAATTGCATTTTATATGGAAATCTATAGGTAACTGCAAATATATTGGTAAAATATAAGATTAAAAATATATTTTTATACACCTATATTGGTAAAAATACTGCATACAAAATAAGAAAAGCCTTTTTACAGCCTGAATAAATTTATTCAAGCTGTAAATCTATATAAAGCAATATTATGCTTTTTTAACTTTGCCGGCTTTTAAGCATTTAGTGCATACTTTTTTTCTTACAACAGTTCCATCTGCTTCAACAGTTTTAACACTATGAAGGTTAGGGTAGAACTTTCTTCTTGAAACATTATGGGCATGGCTTATTAAGTTACCACTTAAAGGACCTTTACCACAAACATCACAACGTCTAGCCATTATCTTTCCTCCTTGCTTTTTAGGGAGTGAAATGATAACCTATATTTGATGAAAAAAGCAAGTGTTTTTTTAAGGGGGATGTATGGATATTACAAAAGATACTTTAACTGCTGATATTTTAAAAAATATAAAAGGCTCAAAAGAATATTTTGAAAGCCTTAATATGGGCTGTTTAAGCTGTATGGGCATTCAAAATGAAACGCTTGAAAAAAGCTGCCTTATGCATGGATTAAATATTGAAGAAATTATGGAGAAATTGAAAGAACTTGATAAGTAAAAAGTTCTGACAGGTAAGTATGGAAGAAAATATTGTAGAAAGTAAAAACCGTGAGATACCTGCGTTTTTATCATGGTGGCAGGGTGGAAACAGGTATGAAGATAATGTTTCTGAAGATGGCATTAAGCTTCAGTTAGATTTTGAAAAAAACGCCCTTTATGGTGATAAAATATGGGCTCAGTTATACTCGGGTATTAAAATAAGCTATATTAGTGGATATGAAATATTTGGTAACCATAAACCATTAAACTTAGAAATAGGTATAGGTAATGGTGAATTTATAGCAAATATGGCAGCTTATAAACCTGAGGAAAACTTTATAGGTGTGGAAGTATTTAAAAAAATATTTAAGTTAGCAGAAAAACGTGCCAATAAAAATGAAACTGGCAACATTAAAATTATTCAGTTTGATGCGGCTTTAATACTTAGGCTTATGCGAGAAAACACATTATCAAATGTGTATGTTAATTTCCCAGACCCATGGCCTAAGAAAAAACATAAAAGAAGAAGGCTTTTAAAGCCAGATTTTATGCAGCTTATTGTATCACGCCTTAAAAAAGGCGGACTTATGCAGATAGCTACAGACCACGATGATTATGCTGAAGAAATCAATGAAAATATAAAAGAAGTGCAGGGTATAAAATCTATATATGATACATCTTTTGTTAGAAAGGTGGATGATTATTTCCCTACAAAATATTATAGAAAATTTGTTCAGGAAGAAGGAGCATATTTTTTTAGATATGAAAAATTATAATATAAAAACAACACTTTTATTTCTGATTATTATGCTGTTTTTTAACAGTTTTTCTTACGCTCAAGAGCAGTATAAAAAGATTAATGCTTTTGAAATCAATGGTGTTATTACTGATGCAACACTAAAATATGTAAAAGAAAATATTGAAAAAAGTGAAAAAGAAAACGCAGCAGTGCTTATATATATTGATACTCCCGGTGGAGTGTTAGAATCTACAAGAAATATTGTGCAGGCGATTTTATCATCTAAAGTGCCTGTTATTACATATGTTTATCCAAAGGGAGCTCGTGCTGCTTCTGCTGGAATGTTTATAACTATTGCAGGAAACTATGCCTTAATGAGTGAAAGCACAAATATTGGGGCGGCTCACCCTGTAGCTTCAAGTGGTGAAGATATTAAAGGGGAAATGGAGAAAAAAGTATTAAATGATACTGTAGCTTTGGCTAAAAATATTGCAGAAAAACGTGGAAGAAATACTGTGCCAGTAGTAGCTATGGTAAAAGAATCAGCAAGTTATACATCAAAAGAGGCGCTTGATTTAAAAGTTATAGATAAGGTTATAGGTGATGAAAATATAATATCACTGCTGCCTGAAAGTTTAAATATATCAAAAGATGCAGTAATTGAAAAAGTTGAACCAGATTTTACGCAGGTTTTATATAATATTATAGCAGACCCTAATATACTTGCAGTGCTTTTATTTATTGGTATTGCGTTAATTCTTTTAGAGATAAAAGTACCGGGCACATTTATATTTGGTACATTTGGTGTTGTAAGTTTAATAATTTTTGCATATGGCGCAAATATTATACCTATTAACTTTTTAGGTATAGGCTTAATCATACTAGGGTTTGCACTTATTGTTGGTGAAGTGTTTATTACAAGCTTTGGGCTTTTAACACTGGGGAGCATAGTAAGTTTTGTGTTTGGCTTACGTATTCTTTTTGACAGTGAAAAAAGTGCAGGAGTAACTGTTTCTATGTGGGTTATAATAATTATTATAGGTTTATTGGTATCTATAGCGTTGCTTATTGGCAGGCTTATAATTAAGGATTTCAGCAGGAAACCTATTATTGGGCTTGAAGCTATGGAAGGATTGCTGGTAGAAGTTATAGAGTGGGATAATGTAAAGCATACAGGTAAAGTATCAGTAAAAGGCGAAATATGGAATGCAGTTTGTAATGATGAAGTTCATGTTGGAGATAAAGTAAGGGTTGTATGGCTTGAAAGCCTTACATTACACGTTGAAAAAAATAATGAGTAAAATAGTTTTTATTAGAGATAAAACAAATAAACATTCTATAAGGGCACTTTTAGCAGCATATGAAAAATGGTTTCCAGAGCGAGAATATTTTGTGGTAACACCGCAGGAGGCATTAGATTTTTTAGAAAATGATGATTTAGCATTGTTTTCATTTTTAACAGGCTCAAGTAGTGCATATATTGAGTATGTAACATGTTTAAAAGAGAAGTTGCCTAATATTAATACCATTTGTGGTGGTGCTCACCCTAGTGCAAGAAGCGAAGAAATGCTTAAATATTTTGATGCAGTATGCACTGGTGAAGGTGAAATCACCATTAAAGATATTATAGAAATGTATGATAACGGCAGGGTTAATGGTATAATCACTGGAGAAAAAGTGCTAAATTTAGATGATTTTAGAGTATTTCCACGGAAAATGGTATCTCTTGGACCAATAGAAGTTACAAGAGGATGCCCAAGTGGCTGTACATACTGCCAGACGCCACAGCTTTTTAGAGGCAGGCTGCGTCATAGAAGTATTGATTTTATAGTGGAAGAAATAAAGTTTGCTTTAAGCAGAAAAGGTTTTGCAGATGTGCGGTTTATTGCTCCTGATGCTTCATCGTATCAGTTTAATAAGGGTATAAATTTAGAAGCTATTGAATCACTTTTATATAACGTGAGAAATACTATAGGCAATAACGGCAAACTTTTTTATGGTACATTTCCTTCAGAAATTGACCCAGCAGGAGTTAGCAAAGAACTTGTTGATTTACTTGTAAGATATTGTGATAACAAGCAGATAGTGTTAGGGCTGCAGTCAGCTTCAAAAGATATGCAGAAAATTATGCACAGGCGTTCTGGGCTTATGGAAACAGAAAATGCTATAGAGCTTTTTTTAGATAAAAATTTTGAGATAGTAATAGATTTGATTTTTGGGCTCCCCTATGAAACAGAAGAAACATATGAGGAAACATATAAGTTTATAGAAAAATGGAAAGGTAAAGTAACAATACACTCTCATCCTTTTGACCCACTGCCTGGCAGTAAATGGGAATACGAAGAAGCAACCCAAGTGCCTGAAAAACTGGTAAAAGCTGTTAAAAGTTTAGAAGGTATTGGCAGAGTATTTGGCAGAGTTACAAAAAACAAGGAGAAAATATGCAAAATATAGAAAGTGGAAAAACATTGAAGGACTTGCAAAAATTTCCAGATAAATTTACATTTAAAATAATGGGTGATAATACAAACCAGTTTTATGCAGATGTACAGAAGATTTTTGATGGAAAAGATGATGTAATCTTTAGTGAAAACATAAGCCGTACAGGAAAGTATATAAGTATATCAGTTACTTTGGAAGTTTTTAATTATGAAGAATTAGAAAGTTTATATACGGCTATCAGCAAGTTAGAGGGGTTAAGATTTCACGTATAGGGGGTAATTATGGATATGTTGGAGCAGGAATTTACTAAGGAAGTTGAAAATAATAATATTGAAAAAGTAAGTAAATTACTTGAAAGCAATAAGGAATTTAATATAGATTTCCAAGATGATAGGGGAAATACTATGCTTCATATTGTAAAATCACCTGAAATGGCAGAACTGCTTTTAAAAAATGGAATAAACGCTTCAATTCAAAATAATGACGGTATGACTGCTTTCGGTAAATTTTTTGAGCGTATATATATAATCAATATGGAGCGTATATGCGATAGTTTACTTAAAAACGGCATAGATATTAATGCAGCAGCATATTATGATGAAGCACCTGTTACTAAAATTGCAAATAATACAGCAACATTAACTACCAATATAGAGCAGATGAGTTATCTTCTTAAAAACAAGGCAGATATAAACATAAAAAACTCTCAAGGCTATACTCCATTAATGCTTTCTGTTATGAAAAATAATATAGATATGGTAAGGCTTCTTTTAGATTCTGGAGCTGATGCTAATATTTTAGACAATAAAGGGCGAAATGCAAAGAAAATTGGCGAAGATATGAAGGCTACAGGCTATTTTGCTCCTGCATTAAAAACTATTATATCACTTTTATAAAAACTTAAGCCCTTATAAAAGGGCTTTTCTTTACTGTTTTGAAATAATTTCAGCAGCAAATTTTTGGTATTTTATTATATTTTCTTCAGCTTCTAATATGTTTTGAGCATCTGTAATATCTGCTTTAGCAAGTACATCTTCAATAACATATGGTATATCTTGAAAAGCGATACTGCCTTTTAAAAATGATTTAACAGATTCTTCATTGGCAGCATTCATAGCTGTCATTAAAGCGTTGCTGTCTTTTTGTAATACATCCATAGCTATTTTTAAGCATTTAAATTTTTCTAAATCTGGTTTTAAAAAGGTAAGAGATTTTTGTGTAAACATATCAACAGGCTCAACAAGAGAGCATATTCTTTCAGGGTAACCTAAAGCAACAGCAATAGGCGTTTTCATATCTGGTTTTCCCATTTGTGCAATAGTAGAACCATCTGTAAAAGTAATATATGAATGAACTATACTTTCAGGGTGGATTATTACATCTAATTTATCTGGCTCCATATCAAAAAGATATCTTGCTTCAATAAGCTCTAACCCTTTATTTATCATAGTGGCAGAATCAATAGTTATTTTTGAACCCATAAGCCAGTTAGGGTGTTTTAATGCCTCGCTTATATTTATATATTCAAAAGCATCACCCGGGCGGTATCTAAAAGGACCACCACTGGCAGTAAGTGTGATTTTTGAAACATACTGTTTTCTTTGCCCCATAAGGCACTGAAAAATTGCAGAATGTTCGCTGTCAACTGGTAGTATTTTTACACCTTTATTTTTTGCTTCTTCAATAATTAATTTACCAGCTGTTACAATAGATTCTTTATTAGCAAGGGCAATATGAGTGCCATTATGTACAATATCATATACAAGCTTAACACATGATACCCCAGCAGCAGCAAAAAGTACAATATCTATTTGTTCGTCGTTTATAATATTAATAATATCATTATGGCTGTTTTCTTTACTTGTAAGGATAGTATGTTTTGCATTTAATATTTCTTTAGCTTTTAAAAGCCCTTTTTCGTTACTATGGGCAGTAAGTAACAGGGTTTCAAAAATATCGCTATTTGCTTTTACTACTTCAACCCCAGCAGAACCAACAGAGCCTGTGGCTCCAATAATTGCAACACGTTTTTTCATAACTATTTGCCTGCCACATAAATAAGATAAAAGTAAAGCACAGGTGCTGCAATAATTAAAGAATCAAACCTGTCAAGAATACCGCCATGGCCTGGGATAATAGAGCCACTATCTTTAACATTTGCACTGCGTTTCATCATAGATTCTATTAAATCACCAATAACACCTGCTGCAATAACATCAACTGCTATAATAGCAATAGTAACAAGGCTTTCATGTAAAAGGTACATATTAAAAAAATAAGCAACAATTAAAGCACCTACAGCACCACCAATAAGCCCTTCAATAGATTTGCCCGGGCTTACTTTTGGTATAAGCTTATGTTTTCCTAAAGCAACGCCAGTAAAGTATGCAAAAGAATCACTTGCCCAAATTACAAAGCATAAAAATAACACCCATTCATAACCGATGTTTTTTAAAAGTGATAAAAATGTAAATAAAAACGGTAAATATAATGCAACAAAAAAGTTATATGATACTTCTTCTATCACTTTTTCTGTAGGGTTTGCAGAAAACATTTTTAAAAGGAATAATACAAATAAAAGAATAAAAGATGCTAATATAAATGGGGTAAAATCACTAAAAAAGAACATAAGAAATGGCATAATAACAGCAGAAGCCCATATCATAAACTTGCTAACATAAATATTATCATTTTTGGCAATATTTATAAATTCTTTCACAGCAAGCAGTTGTATAATATATATAACTAGAAAGAATACGTGCGAGTGAGCTTTTACAATTAGAAAAATAGATAGTGGCAAAAGTATAAGCCCAGTAATTATTCTAATAATCATTTCTTTAGTTTTTTTACTATCCATAAAAACCCTCAAGCTAGTTTTTTATCTGTTCATCAGTTTTGCCAAACCTGCGAACTCGTTTTTTATATTCTTCTACTGCCTTATCAAACTCTTTTTCATCAAAATCAGGCCATAATACATCTGTAAAATAAAGCTCGGCATAGGAAAGCCTGTAAAGCATAAAATTACTTATACGTTTTTCACCGCTTGTACGTATAAGTAAATCTACTTCTGGAAGCTCTTTATTATATAAATGTTCTACAATAGTTTCTTTTGTAATATCATCAATATTTATTTCATTGCATAATACTTTGGCAGAGATTTGTTTAACGCATTCTACTATTTCATCCTGCCCGCTGTAGCTTAGGGCCATATTTAATATAAGCCCTGTATTATTTTTAGTATCATCAATAAGCTTTAAAAGAGAGTTTTTAGTTTTTTCAGGCAGCAATGATATATTACCAGAAACTAAAAACTTAATATTATTATCAGTAATGGAGGACCACTCATCAGCAATATATTCATCAAGCAGCTGCATAAGGAATGATACTTCTTCTTGTGGCCTAAGCCAGTTTTCGGCAGAGAAAGCAAATACGCTTAAAACTTTTAAATGATTTTTTGCAGCATGGGTAATAATTTTTTTTAAGGTTTTGCCACCAGCTTTATGTCCAAACACTCGTGGCATAGCACGTTTTTTAGCCCACCTGCCATTACCGTCCATAATAACAGCAATATGCAAATTCTCTAAGCCTTTTGGCATTATATCTCCATAACTTCTTTTTCTTTTACAGCAGTAATCTCATCAATTTTTTTCACTGCATCATCAGTTACTTTTTGAATATCATCTTGAAGTTTTTTAGAATCATCTTCACTGATTTCTTTATCTTTTTCTTGTTTTTTGATTTTATCATTAGCATCACGTCTTTCATTACGTATTGCTACTTTTGCATCTTCACCCATTTTTTTAACAACTTTCACAAGTTCTTTTCTTCTTTCTTCAGTAAGCTGAGGGAAAGGAATACGGATAACTTTACCGTCATTAGAAGGGTTAAAGCCCATTTGGCTATTTTGAATTGCTTTTTCAATAGCAGGTATTAAAGTAGCATCCCAAGGTGAGATAGTAACAAGCCTAGGCTCAGGTGAAGAAAGGGAAGCAACACCAGTTAATGGGGTTGGTGTGCCGTAGTAATCTACTTTAATATTTTCAAACATAGCAACACTTGCTCTGCCTGTTCTAACACCTTTTAATTCTTCTTTATAAAAGGCAATTGATTTTTCAACTGATGATTTAAAATTTTTAATAACTTCACTCATTATTTGCTCCTATATTATTTAACAAGAGTGCCTACAGGCTCTCCTTTGACTATTTTCATTAAATTATTTTTTCCAAACATATCAAAAACTATTAACGGTATTTTATTATCCATACACATACTAATAGCTGTAGCATCCATAACTTTTAAGCCTTTAGTAAGTACATCAATATAGCTTATTTCTTCAAATTTAGTAGCAGTAGCATCTTTTTTAGGGTCAGCAGTATATACGCCATCAACTTTAGTAGCTTTAAGCACAACATCGGCATTTATTTCAGATGCTCTTAATGTAGCAGTAGTATCTGTAGTAAAGTAAGGGTTACCAGTACCCCCTGCAAAAATCACAACTCTGCCTTTTTCAAGGTGACGCATAGCTCTTCTTCTAATATAAGGCTCTGCAATCTGCCTCATTTCAATGGCAGACTGAACTCTAGTTTCAATACCGTTCATTTCAAGAGCGTTTTGAACAGCAAGGCAGTTAATAACAGTAGCAAGCATCCCCATATGGTCAGCAGTAACCCTATCCATTCCTTTAGCAGCAGGTGAAACACCGCGGAAAATATTACCGCCGCCAATAACTATACCAATTTTAACACCTAAATCATAGATAGGTTTGATTTCTGAAGCAATAAACTTAACAGTTTCAGCATCTATACCATACTGAGCATTACCCATTAATGCTTCGCCGCTTAATTTTAATAATATTCTGTTATACTTTACATTCATTACTGTTCCTCCACATATATAGCTTACACAATACTATATTACAAGAATATAATCAAGTAGAATAATTTTTTAACTGCTTCACCCCCATTTGTTAATAAAAAATGGGGGTGAAGCAGTTTTTTAGAAAACTTTAATAGTGTAAATTTTTATTTTTATTTTAATATTATAAAATAAAATATATTTTTATTATCAGTTAGTTATATATAATTATGTAGAAATTGTGGGCGGGGGGGGGAATGCATTGACTTTGTAATTATAAATTGGTAGATGTTGAAAATCGCAAGAGGCTAGGGGCTGTTGTTTATGATATTCAAAGAAATTTATCAATACAGGTCAATGATATCAAGTTTAGTATATAAAGATTTGCATGGCAGATATAAAGGTTCATTTTTTGGATTTTTATGGACATTTATTAACCCACTATTGCAGTTGATTGTATATTCAATAGTATTTTCTATTATATTAAGAATGGGTATAGAGAATTATGGTTTATTTTTATTTGTAGCATTAATTCCTTGGATATTTTTTTCATCAAGTATCCATGCAGGTTCTAGCTGTATAGTAGATAATGCCAGCTTAGTAAATAAGATATATTTTCCTAGAGAGGTTCTGCCTATATCTGTTGTGAATAGTTCATTTATAAATATGTTATACAGTTTTATTATAGTTATTGCAGCTGTAATATTTTATGGTGAAAACAATATATATATTAACTACATATATCTTCCTGTTCTTTTTGCTGTTGAATATGTCATAGTATTAGGTATAACTTTAATTGTATCAGCAGTAACAGTATATTTTAGAGATTTAAGCCATATATTAAGCATATTATTAATGATGTGGCAGTTTCTAACACCAGTATTATATCCAGTAACAATGGTTCCAGAAGAATACCGCTATCTGTTTGAATTAAATCCTATGACTAATATTATTTTATCGTATAGAGATGTGCTTTTTTATAATACTGCACCTGATATTTTCTTATTATTTAAATCTTTTTTATATGGAATTTTGCTTTTAATTTTTGGCTTTATATTTTTTGGAAAATTAAAAAAAGGTTTTTCGGAGAATTTATAAAATGAATGTAAATGCAATAGAAGTAAATAATATATGTAAGAGATTTAAAATATATCATGATAAGGCATACACTTTAAAAGACAGAATACTTTTTTGGCATAGAAACAGGTATGAAGTAAAGTGGGTATTAGAAAATATTTCCTTTAATGTAAAAAAGGGAGAATCACTAGGTATAATAGGTAAAAATGGCAGTGGTAAAAGCACTCTTTTAAAGATTTTAACTAAGATTATATATCCAGATAAAGGCAGCATAAAAATGAATGGCAGGGTTGCCGGGCTTTTAGAGTTGGGAGCTGGTTTTCATCCTGATTTAAGCGGTAGAGATAATGTATATATAAATGCATCTATTTTTGGTCTTTCAAAAAAAGAAATAGATAAAAAATTTCAAGAAATAGTTGATTTTGCAGAATTAAATGAATTTATAGATAATCCAGTCAGGACATATTCCAGCGGTATGTATATTCGTTTAGCATTTGCGGTAGCAGTAAATATTCATACAGATATTCTTTTAATAGATGAAATTTTAGCTGTTGGAGATATATCTTTTCAAGAAAAATGTTTGAATAAATTAGAGGAAATCAAACAAGCTGGTGTAACAATAGTAATAGTTTCCCATTCTTTAGAGCAGATAGAAAGGTTTTGTGACAGAAGTATGTGGATAGAATGTGGTCGGATAGCATCATTAGGCAAGTGTGAAGTAGTCCATAAAAAATATAAAGAATTTATGAATTGTGGTGGTAAATAATGAATGTAAAAATATGTGTTTCCCATAGGCTTGATATAGATAGTTATGTTGTTTCAAGTGAAATAATAACACCAGTATTATGTGGAGCAGTATACGATAAAGAGCATACAAAGAGTATGCAGGGAGATAATCAGGGCGAAAATATTTCAGAAAAACGCATAAATTTAGGAGAATTTACAGTAGAATACTGGATGTGGAAAAATATTCAGGCTGATTATTATGGTCTATGCCATTATAGGAGATATTTTTCTTTTTCTAATGTAGCAGGATATAGAAATGGTGATAATCATATATTTGAACTGTTTTTAGATAACAGGGCAGTAAAAAAATATATGATGAATAATGATGAAAAGATTAAATCACTATGCAGAGAGTATGAAATTATTATACCAGAGCCAACAGATGTAACAAATGTGCCTATATTTGATGCGGAAATTAAAACAGTAAAAGATTTATGGGCGTATAAATACGGCAAAGATATGCCATATAATATGATAGATATTTTTTTATCAACATTAAAAAAGATAAATTTTCCATTGTATGATGAGGCAGTAGAATATTTATCAACGAAGTATCATATAGGTTATAACTGCTTTATAGTAAGCAAAGAAATCTTTAATGAAATGTGTGAATTAGTTTTTAATACATTTTCTGTATTAGAAAGCGAATATAAGAATATGGATAATTTAAATGAATATCCCCGCACATTAGGCTACTTATGCGAAATTATATTTGGCATATATATGTATAATGCCAAAAAGAATAAAAAATATAAAGAGCTTCCGTTAATATTTTTTGGTGAAACAAGAAAAAATATACCTTTTAAAGAAAAGTATAAAGTTTATGCTTATGAATATACTAAACGTTTATTAAAATCCATTGTTCCTATAAGTATATATCAAAAAATAAAACATATTATTAAGAAATAAATAAAGTGGGGTTTATATATGAAAGTAGTTATTTTAGCAGGTGGTTTAGGCAGCCGTATAAGTGAAGAAAGTCATTTAAAACCAAAACCTATGATTGATGTAGGGGAGCGCCCAATATTATGGCATATAATGAAAATATACAGCCATTATGGCTTTAATGATTTTATCATATGTGCAGGCTATAAACAGTATGTAATAAAAGAGTATTTTGCAGATTATTATCTTCATACAAGTGATATTACTTTTGATTTTCAAAACGGCAACCAAACATTTATTCATAATAATGTATCCGAGCCATGGAAAGTTACAATTATAGATACTGGCTTAAACACTTTAACAGGTGGCAGAATAAAAAGAGTGCAGAAATATATAGGGGATGAAGATTTTATGCTGACTTATGGCGATGCAGTAAGTGATATTAATATATCAAACTTATTATCATTTCATAAATCACATGGAAAAGTTGGCACAATCACAGCCATACAGCCAGAGGGCAGGTTTGGCATAATGGATATTGATAATGCAGGCACTGTAAACAGTTTTGCAGAAAAAAATAAAGAGGCATCAGGCTGGATAAATGCAGGGTTTATGGTATTTAAACCAGATATTTTTGATTTAATAGCTGGCGATAATACCACATTTGAAAAAGAGCCGTTAGAAAATATTGCATTACAAAAACAGCTGTTTGCATTTAAGCATACTGGTTTTTGGCAGTGTATGGATACATTGAAGGAAAAAATCACACTTGATAATATGTGGAAAAATAAAAAAGCACCTTGGAAAGTATGGGAAGATTAATTATGGATAATTTAATGAATTTTTACAAAGACAGGAATGTATTTATAACAGGTCATACAGGTTTTAAAGGCTCATGGATGGTAAAATTATTAAAAATGGCTGGTGCAAATGTAACAGGATATTCACTTCCAGCACCAACAAAGCCAAGCCTTTATGAGATAGCAGAGATAGAAAAAGGTATGGTATCGTCCATTATTGGAGATATAAGAGATTTAGAGCATTTAAAAACTGCTTTAAAACAATCAAACCCTGAAATAGTAATACATATGGCAGCACAGCCTATTGTTATAGCATCATATAATGACCCTGTATATACTTATGCAACAAATGTAATGGGAACAGTGAATATATTAGAAGCAGTCAGACAGTGCAGCAGTGTAAAATCTTTCATAAATGTAACAACAGATAAAGTATATAAAAATAATGAATGGTGTTACGGATACAGGGAAAACGATGTATTAGATGGTTATGACCCATATTCCAACAGCAAATCATGCTCTGAACTTGTAACAAATTCTTTTAAGTTATCATTTTTTTATGAAAGGGATATTGCAGTATCAACATGCAGGGCAGGTAATGTAATAGGTGGCGGCGATTTTTCACCTGACAGGATAATACCTGACTGTATAAGGGCTGCATCAAAAAAAGAAACAATTATTGTGAGAAATCCTTATTCTACAAGACCATATCAGCATGTATTAGAGCCAGTATATACATATTTAGAACTTGCTATGTTGCAGTATAATAATATAAACCTTGCAGGTGCTTATAATATAGGACCAGATGAAGAAGATTGTATTACAACTGGTAGATTAGTGGATATTTTCTGCAAATACTGGGGAAATGCAGAGTGGCAGGAAGTAAACAATCTTAATGCACCCCATGAAGCAAATTTTTTAAAACTGGACTGCTCTAAAATAAAAAACACAATCAACTACCATATAGTATGGCATATAGAGGAAGCAGTAAAAGCAGCAGTTGATTGGAGCAAAGCGTATTTATCAGGCGAAGATGTAAATAATATTATGAGCAGGCAGATAGAAGAATTTACATCTTTAAAAAACAATATAATAACAGAGGCGGTTGTATAATATGAAAAGAGTAATAGTAACAGGTGCAAATGGTTTTGTAGGCAGTGCAGTTATAAGGGAGTTAATAAAAAATGATGTTGAAGTATTAGCATTATGCCACAAAATACCAGAAAAGAAGATAATAAGTGATTTAATTACATATAAAGAGTTTGAACTTTCTAAAATAGAAGAATTAAAAGATATAGTTATTAATGATTATTATGACACATTTTATCATTTTGCATGGGCGGGCTCTGCTGGCAGTGACAGAAGTAATACAAAATTACAGTTGCAAAATGTGCAGTGGACTATTGATGCTTTAAATTTTGCTAAAAGTATAGGATGCAAAAGGTTTGTCTGTGCAGGAAGTATCATTGAGTATGAAACTATGCGAGCATGTTATACTGATGGTAATAAACCGGGGCTTGGTTATATATATGGCAGTGCCAAAATGTCAGCACATACAATGTCAATGAGTATTGCTGCCAATATTGGTATAGATTTAATATGGGCAGAAATAACAAATGCTTATGGTGCTGGTGAAATATCCAGCAGGCTTATAAATACAACAATAAAAAAGATTATAAATAAAGAAAGCCCGCAGTTTACATCAGGCACTCAAAACTATGATTTTGTATATATTGATGATGTGGCAAGAGCATTTTATTTAATAGGTAAAAACGGAAAACCATTTCATTCATATTTAATAGGCAGCGGCAATGCAAAGCCATTAAAAGAGTTTTTACTGGAAATGAAAGAATCTATTGCAAAAGATGTAGATTTTATATTTGGTGATGTGCCTTTTACAGGGGTAAATTTAGATTTGTCTATTTTTGATACAAAAAAGACAGAATTAGATACTGGTTTTAAAGCAGAAATCTCTTTTGCAGAAGGAGTAAAGCGAACTTATGAATGGTTAAAAAAGGTGGAGCAGTAATATGGGTATAAATCATTTTGCATTTAATAAAACAGAGATAGAAGGGTTAATAGAAGTAACACCCTTTAACGCTCAGGATATCAGGGGCGAATTTATAAAAGATTACTCAAAAGAAGTGTTTAATCAGCAGGGAATTGAGTATAATTTAGCAGAAGTATTTTATACAGTTTCCTATAAAGGTGTAATAAGAGCCATACATTTTCAAAGAGAGAGGCAGCAGCCCAAGCTTGTAAGATGCATATCAGGTCATGTGTATGATGTAGTGGTAGATTTAAGAAAAGAAAGCCCTACATTTAAAAAATGGTTAAGTTTTGATTTAACAGGTGAAAATAAAAAAGAACTATTAATACCAGCAGGCTGCGGTCATGGTTATTTAGTAATAGAGCCAAGTATAGTATCATATAAATGTGCTGAAAAATTTTATTCAGAATATGATGATGGCATATTATGGAATGATAAAGATTTAGCAATAAAATATCCCCTTGAAAGGGTTGGCGGTATAGAAAAAGTAATATTAGCAGATAAAGATAAAAACTTACAGTCATTTCAAGAATTTATGGATAAATATGGCGGGTTTTAATTATGGATATATTAATTATTGGTGCAGGCTTAACTGGTGCAGTATTAGCTAGAGAGTTAGCAGAAAATCATAATAAAAAAGTGG
The DNA here is from genome assembly GCA_944324495.1 of uncultured Mucispirillum sp. Classification (GTDB taxonomy): domain Bacteria; phylum Chrysiogenota; class Deferribacteres; order Deferribacterales; family Mucispirillaceae; genus Mucispirillum. The sequence goes on from CALUWN010000002.1 coordinate 22,735, forward strand.
TAATATGGGAAAGAAGAAACCATATTGCTGGCAATATGTATGATTATAAAGATGAGCATAATATATTAGTGCAGAAATATGGCCCACATACTTTTCATACAAAAGAAAAATATCTTTATGATTATATGTGTAAATATGGGCAATGGCAACCATACAAACTAAAATGTATGGCAGTAATTGATGGCATGGCAACACCAACACCATTTAACTATAAAACTATTGATGATTTTTACAGTATAGAGGAAGCCGCAGATTTAAAATCAAGAATAGAAAAAGAATATGGGGTAAGAAAAACAGCTACTGTATTAGAAGTATTAAATTCAAAAGATGAGAAAATAAGGGAGTATGCAGAGTTTTTATATGAAAAAGATTATAAGCTATACACTGCAAAACAGTGGGGCATACCAGCTGATAAAATAGATAAAAGTGTATTAGAGCGGGTGCCACTTAGGTTTTCTTATGATGACGGGTATTTTGATGATGAATATGAAGTAATGCCAAAAATATCCTTTACTAACTTTTTTGAAAATATTTTAAATCATAAAAATATAGAAGTTGTTTTAAATAAAGAAGCATTAAACCATATAAATATAAAAGATAATAATATATTTATAGATAATAAAAATTTAAATATACCAGTAATATATACTGGTGCATTAGATGAATTATTTAATTTAGAATATGGCAGGCTGCCTTACAGGTCATTAAAATTTGAATTTAAATATGAAGATATAGAATCTTTTCAAGATGCACCAGTTACAGCATACCCACAGGCAGAAAAGTATACACGAATAACAGAATATAAAAAACTGCCATACCAAAATGTAAAAGGCACAACTTATGCAGTAGAATATCCACTGCATTATGAAAATAATAAAGATGCAGAGCCATATTATCCAGTAATAACAAAAGAGAGCAAAATACTTTATGCAAAATATGAAGAGAAGGCAAAAAATATAAAAAAATTAATATATGCAGGAAGATTAGCAGATTTTAAATATTACAATATGGATATGGCTTTAAAAAGAGCATTAGATGTATATGAAAAAATAAAAGAAAATATATAAAAAGGAAAGGAAGAAATATGAAAGAAACTAATTTTAAAACAGATATTAAAACTAAAGAAAATAAAAAACCAGATATTAAAATATTTGTATCCCATAGAATAGATATGGAAGCAGAAACTATAGATAACCCACTTTATGTAAATGTACGCTGCGGTGCAGTCTACGATAAACGGGAAAATATAGATATGCTTGGTGATGATACAGGTGATAATATATCAGAAAAAAGAAATATGTATAATGAACTTACTGTTCAATACTGGGCATGGAAAAATGTAGAGGCAGATTATTATGGGTTATGTCATTATAGGAGACATTTTTCATTTGCTGAAAAAAAATCTAGCGAACGAACAAATGAACAAGTATTACTGTATAAGGAAGAATATTTGAACAAACATACTGTTGAAAAATATGGCATTAATGATGCAAATCTTATTTATAATTTAGTATCTGAATATGACTGTATTGTTCAAGAGGGTTCAGATGTTCGAAAACTGCAAATTATGCCAGGACATATAATAAGGAATTTATTTGATTATTGGAAATATATTGATGATGTAGTTGGTTATATAAAATATGAAATAATTGAACAAGTATTAGAGTATATAAAAGAAAAATATCCAGAGATATATCCTTATGCAATGCAATATTTAAATGGATATTATTATGTTGGATTTAACTGTTTTATAATGAAAAAAAATATATTTAATGAGTATTGTTCATATTTATTTGATACATTAAATTATGTGGAAGAAATCTTAAATAATTCAAATGAATATGAATCATATAGTAAAAAAAGAATGCAAACATATGCATTAATTGGAGAGATATCAACAGGAATATATGCATATTTTTTAGAACAAAAAAATATAAAAGTTAAACATTTGCCATTGATTTTTTTTAAAAATTCAGAAAAACAAAAAGAACTAATACCATTTTCTAAAGAAAATAATATACCAATAGTTGTCCGAATTAGTGATTATTATGCACCATATTTTGCCGTATTATTGCAGTCAATTATAGATAATGCTGATAGTAAAAATAATTATGATATTATTGTATTAGAACATACTGTTACAAAAGAAAATAAAGATATAATATCAAAAATGATACAGGATAAACATAATATATCTGTAAGGTATTTTAATCCAGAATATGTTTTAAATAATATTTCATTACATGTTGCAGCTCATGTTTATGCACGGGAAGCTTATTATACAATATTTAGTCCATGGTTTCTGCAAAATTATAATAAGTTGCTTGTAATAGATAGTGATTTAATATTACAGGGTGATATAGCAGAAATATATAATCAAGATATATCAAATTATTTTGCTGGTGCATGTAAAGATATTGTTTATATGGGAATGCTGAATATGAATGTGGATAATTTTGTTGAATATACAAATGATATATTAAAACTAAAAAATTCCTATAATTATATAAATACTGGTGTTATTTTATTAAATACAGAAAATATTAGAAAAGAGTTTGAATTAGATTATATCATAGTTAAATCAGAAAAAAATAAATATAGAATACAAGAACAAGATTTGTTGAATGTTTTATTTGATGGAAAAATAAAATTTTTAGATATTAAATATAATTATTTAATAAATGTCAATCATTGGGTTACATCAATGGTGCTTGAATCTCCAAAAACATATAATGATATATACATAAAAACACAAAAATACCCGTTTGTCATTCATTATGCTAATCAACCTAAACCATGGATTAATCCATATGTCCCTTTTGCTCATAAATGGTGGGAAATTGCACGGCAAACACCTTTTTATGAAATAATATTAATAAGAATGACACATGAACAAAGCAGCCATATTTCTTTTGCTAAAATAGACCATTTTAGCAGAATAATGTTTCCTTTTAAATGGCTTAAAAAAGTTCATAAAGTAGGATACATAAGGCAGATTGCGGATAAATTACTTCCACATGGCACAAAAAGAAGAAAAATAGTAAAAAAATTGATATATGGATAAAATTTAAATAATTTTTTAAATATTATTATCATAATAAATAATATATAAGGAGAAATATTATGAGTGAAAATTTTTATGATTATGATAAAATTTTAGACAGAAATGATAGGTCTATAAAAGAACTTATGCAAATGTTTAGAGTATCAAGAGGTAAATATGATTTCGTAACTCAATTTTTAGATGAGCCAGAAAAAATCTGTTCTGGTATACCCATTAATGCAATATCACCAATAAAAATCTTTTGGCATCAATTTGTAATTAATAAATTAAAAGAATCTAACAAATTGTCAATAAAAGAAAAAGATGATATTAAAGATGGTTTCTGTTATACTTTAGCAATGGACTGGCTTTTTCAGAAAGAGCAAGCAGAGTTACACTATTTACCGCCCAAAATATCTAAAGAAGATGTAGAAAGTCTATGGAATAATAACGGTAGTGAAAATTACTATATTCCATTAGCAAAAAGATTTACTGAATATATTGATTGTACATCAAAATATAAAAATGAAATAGTTAGTTTCAAAGGAGTAGATGACTATGAATATGAGGATTTCGAACCGATAATATTATTTGATATTGATGATCATTTCTCATCTTTATATTATTTGTCTAAATTTAATAGTTGTAGTTTATTGATAGGGGTTGATACTATTAGTTCTATCATAAATATTAATAATAATATAAATAAAGCATTATTTCGTTTGATTATGCATAAAGATAAGCAAATAATTAAACATACTGTTGCAATGCAAAAAGTTATTACGGCTGATGGTCAAGAATTATATCATTTTTTTGACCCAAATTTCGGTGTATATGAAATTCAAAACAAAATAATAGAAAAAATATATTCTCCTCTAGATTTTTTTAATCATCTGTTAGGAAAATATAAATACAAACAACGCATTTATGTTGGTGGCTATATATCATTATCTTAAGGTGAATACTTTATATGTTAATAAAATAATTTGTCTAAAAAATAAGAAATATATGTTAAATATATATAATACTAATATATGGAGGTATCGTTATGGATACACAAAAAGTTGGTGGCTGGACACCATTTGCACCAGTAACAAAAGAAGATGAAAAAATATTTAACAAAGCAGTATCAGGATTAGTTGGTGTTAAATATACACCTGAACTTGTATCTTATCAAATAGTTGCAGGTAAAAATTATCGCTTTATATGTAAAGCAGTATCATCAACTAATCCACCAAGAGAATATTATGCATCTATATCTTTTTGGGTTAAACTTGATGGCGAAATTGAAAATTTTAATATTATAGATTTATCTGTTGATGACGCTTATTCTGAAGATATTAATGTAGATAATGCTGTTGGTGTTAAAACAGGCGGTTATATTGCTCATGAAGTGATAACAGATAATGATAGAGCAGTATTTGAGCATATTACAAAATCTTTACTTGGTGTAGATTACGAACTAAAAGCAGTAGCAACGCAGGTTGTAAATGGTATTAATTATAAATTTATCTGCATATCTAAAATTGTAGTGCCATATGCTCAACCTGAACTTACAATGATAGAAGTATATACAAAATTTGCTCATTCTGTAGCACCTATTATTAAAGTTAATAAAATTACTAAACTGTAATTTATAATCAAATAATTAAATTACCCATTTATGGGTAGTTTAATTATATAAGATAAAGGAGTATAAATTTATGAAAAAACTATATTATATTTATTTTCTTGCTTTTATATTTTTAAGCCTGACAGCTTGCAGTGAAAGTAAAGATGAAACATCGCAATATCAGCCAAAAATTTATACAGAATATAAGAAAGTGGCAGATATAAATTCACCTGTTACTTTTAAATTAAGTGATTTTAATTTAAGTATTGGGGGGGGGTGGTATACGGTAACTTTAAATGATACAAGCAGGCTTTCTTTTACAGATGGTGAAAGTGTGAAGAATATTACTAATAATAATACAGAAATTTCAGTAACTCTTAATTTAAATAACCCTATTGAACAAGGCAAAGAATTATCTGCAAGTATACTACATAATAATGGTGATATTACAAAAGTATATTTTGTAGTGCCAGTTACACAAAATAACCCTAATGCTCTTTTAACATGCAGTATACCTGTAAATTCAAATGACTTTAATTTATCTACATTAAATTATGAAAAAGCAGGGTATGAAGTTATGCGAAATACTGATAATAAAATAGTAGATATTCGTAAAACTTATAATAAAGCAGAAATTGAAACAAATGGTAATAATATAGATATTATAGGTTTATATAATGACCATAATAATATAATTAGACTATATGCAGGGGAATATAATAACCCAGATTATGTTCAATATATATCTGTGCAGACAGTTGATGTGTATACAGAAAAAAATATAAATAAGCAGATATATGAAGTAACAGTTGCAGATTATAATAATACAACAGAGGGTTTTATTTTTGCACCACATTTTGCAAATAAATATCTATATACTTTTTTTATGGATAAAAAAGGAAATATAAGAGGATTTTATAATAGTATAAGTTCAAAATTATCTCATATAACCAGCATAAAAAATAATGTATTTCTATCAGATAAAATTGACCACACAAAATTTATAAAAACACATATAAATGGGGAGATAATAGAGGAAATAAACTATAATGAACTACAAGGATTAGATAGTCATAACCGTTATGCAGGTCATCATGATTATACTATAATAAATAGTGGGAAATATACTGGTTGTATTGCAACTCTTGTAGATTATACTTCAAATACTGTTGCTAACAGTGAAGATTATATAATAATTATCGATATAGAAAATAGAAAACTTATAAAAGCTATAGATTTAAAAGATATTTTACCAGAAAATAGGAGAAGACCAAATATAGATTATCCAAGTGGAGAAGCTGGCAATGGTGCAAAATATGTAGACTGGTTTCATGCTAACTCTATTTTTCACGATGAAAAAGATGATACTTTTATAATTTCTGGCAGGCACCAAGGTGTTATAAAAATAACATTGCCAGAAAATGATGGCACAATAACAGCAGAAAAAGGTGATTATGAACTTAAATGGTTCTTAACTCCGAATGTTGGATTTAGTGAAGGTGATAGTATTAATGTATCTGAGAAATTACTAAAACCAGTTGATAGTCAAGGTAGATTAATAACTGATGAATTAGTGCTTAATGGAAGTAGTAAACATTCTGAATTTGAATGGAATTATGCACAACATTCAGCATATTTAAATAAAAATGGAAATTTAATAATGTTTGACAATGGAGACGGCAGATTTAATCAAGCTACTGGTACAGATTACATCAAAGATAGACAGTATTCAAGATTTGTAGAATATAAAATAGATGAACAAAATATGACAGTTCAACAGGTATACAGTTTTGGTGAAAATAATCCAGAGCTTTATTCTTTTAATATGAGCAATGTTGATGAAATAGATGATAAATATATATATATGTCATCAGTTAATGTTAGAGAGACAGCAGAAAGTCAATATCCAGATTCTTATTACACAGAAATTGATAAAACCAATAATAAAATTGTGTTTCAATTAAAGTTTCATAAAATGGAGGGTATTGCTTCTCCATTTTATAGAATATATCACATTAACCCATTTGATTATGTGAATATAGATTTTAACTAAAATAATATGTAGAAAAAGACTACAACAAATAAAAAAAGGAGATTAACATGGCTAAAGTAGCAAAAATTATTGATAATTTAACAGGAGCTGACGAAGCAGAATTAGAGCAAAAAGAGCAGTTTAAATTCTTACAAACAATGGGCGAAACAAAATGTGCTCAATTTAAGGCTGAGCTTGAAAAAAATGCTCTTGGAGAGCATAAACAAATAGAAGTTGGTGGAGGCAGATATATCCAATATTATCAAGAATGTCATATTGACTTACATTCTGGTGCAAATGACCGTATTGATGAAGCTTTAAACGGCTTTTTTAAAGGTAAAGAAGGTTTAAAAGATGGTTTTCATGCATTAATTTCAACTGCAATAGATTCTTTAATTAATGAAACAGTAATGGGGGAAACTACAAGGGATATGTTTTTTGTATATCCAGAAAATAATGCTATTGTTAGATTAGATATTAAAGCATATGTATATAGATTTACAAAAAAAGGTCTAATTGCTAATTGTGAAAATTTATTTTGCTATACAATGGGAAAATCTATCATTGATTATAACACATTAAATGTTAGTGAGCTTTTGTATTTTCTATCAGATATGGCTGGAGCATCAGACAATATAGAGGTAGTTAAAAAGTTTGCAGAAGAAATTGTAGATATAATCAAATATTTACAACAATTCAATATAACTCCAGCAGAAAATGTTCTAAAATATCAATTAGATGATTTAAGAAGTGATATTCAAAAAACAAGAGGCACAATGCAGGAAGTTATCCAATATAAAGAAGGTATGACAAATAATGAAATTGCAGATAGTGCTAAAAAATATGGCTGGGTTGTGCAAAATGAAGGCTCTGATAATATTATAATGACAAAACATACTGATAACACTACTAATAGTATTGTATTAGATAATAATGAGCAAACTAAAAAAGCTGCAGTAGAATTAATTAACTTGGTAGCTACAAGAGATAAATAAAATGAAAAAAATAATCTTATTGATAATATTAATATTTAGTGCTTTATCTTTTAACTATTCTTATGGTGATGATATAATTCAACCTAAATATGCTATACTTGTATATATGAATGGCAGTGATTTAGAAAGTGAAAAAGGAGAAGCAACAAAGGCAATCAATGAGATGATTAAGGCAACAGGGAATAAAAAATTCCCTGGTGTCTTTATAGTTCAAACAGGTGGAACAAAAAAATGGCATCTAAAAGAATTAGAAGGTTCTGGTAATCAGCGTTTAATTATAAAAGACGGCAAAATAGCAGAATCAATTGAAATTAAGTCTAATAGTATGGGAGATACAGATACTTTTAAAGAGTTTATAAATTTTAGTCTTAGTATTCCTGCCGATGATTATATGCTGATATTTTGGAACCATGGACATGGCTCTATAAAAGGATTTGGAAATGACGAACTTTACCAGAATGATTCTTTAACTTTACCTGAAATAAGTGAAGCTCTCGATAATTCTATTATAACAAAAAAATTTATTTTAATAGGATTTGATACATGTTTAATGTCTACAATAGAAACTGCTAATACATTATCCAGCTATGGTAAATATATGCTTGCATCTCAAGAATTAGAAAATCAAGGTGGCTGGAATTATTCAAATTTTTCATATTTGTCAAATAATACTGCGATAGAAGATTTTGCTAAAAATATTATAAATGATTATGTTGCAAAAGAGCAGCAATATTCTATAACTTTATGGAATTTGGAATATGTTTCTATACTTGTTAATACTATAAATGATGCATTATTATCTTGGAATACAAAATATGATATATTATCTGAAAAAATGCTGTATTTAAGAGATAAGATGCTTGATTTTGGTGGTAATATTAATCAAAAAACTTTCAATTATATTTATCCTGATATGGTAGACTTAGACGATGTATTTAGAAGTATTCCAAATATTGAAAGCGAATATAAAAATAAGTATAAACAGGCAAAAAAATTATCTATAATTTACCATGCTGGTAATGGATATGAAAAAAAATCTAGTGGAATAAATATATATCTGCCTTATGGAAAAACTGATTTATCAGAAGATATGGAAATTTATAACTCATTAGAATTTTCTAAAAATTATACTAAATTTATAAATAAATATTATGAATTATTATCTTATAAAAATAAATTTGAACTTGATAATGCTCCTAGATTTATTAGCTATAATAAATGTAGATTAGAAATTGATAATGAAAGTAAACTTAATAATATTTATTTATCTATTTTTAAACCATTAAAATATCAAAAGTATATGTCTTTTGGATATATATCAAAAAATATTATCAATAAAGATAATATTATAGAAAGTTCACCAGATAATTACTGGATATATGGGCTTGGAAACCAAATGCTTTATGTGATAGAAATAGATAATAATACATATATCACTCCAATGCTTTTAAAGCGAGATAATGTAGAATCTATTGTAAATATAAAATTTTCTCTTAATCCTGCTGCCATTATTTCAATTGCAAATATAGAAAATGATTTAACAGTGTCTAAAACACTTAATAATATAAAAGAAGGAGATTTTTTAACCCCATTATATCCTGTATATAAGTTTAATGAATTTAATAAGAAATTTATTAAAAACTTAAAAGCAGTATCTTATGAAAAAGGAAAAACATATAAAATATTATTTGATAATATTATAGGGTTATCTTATAAACCATATAAAGAAACTTACCAAATAAGATTTGTTTTTGAAAATATGTATAAAAATAAAATATACAGCCTTCCATGTAAATATTATTAGAAATAAGTATAATTAATTTATTACAATATGGATAATTATGTATGAAAATTATTTAATTAAAATTAAGCTAATGATATTTTTTATGAGAACTTATACAACTGCTTAATTTGTTGAAATCGTTTTTAGAATTTACCTTTAAAGGATATAAGTTTATGGAAAATAAGAATAAGTAGCTAAAGAATTAATAAAGTAATTATATGTGGTGAATGTGAGCCACAGGAGGTGGCGACTTTAGCAAGCGAGATTTAATAAAAGTATAAATGGAAACCACCCTGCCTGTTTCTAAGCTAAATTGGCGGTTGCTTATATAATGAAACAGGCAGAGGATAATTCCATTGTCGGAAGGATATTATTATGTTATGCGATAAAGCAATTAAAAAAAGCACATAAAGAAAAGTTTGGCGGAAATTTCTCTATGATGCACTAGCCATATTAAGGCTTTCTAATCGCTCCAACGCCTCTTTCGAAATGATAACTTTATCCATAGCCATAGAAGCATCGTCAGATGAAGTTTTAGCTGCACCTGCTTTTTCACCTTTTAAAAGCTTAGATAATTCTGAAACACTTTGCTCGTTTTTAGTAGCAGCAGTATAAGCTGCATACTGGTTTGAAGTAGATATCATTAAAGAATCTGTCATTATAACACCTCTTTGCACTTCCCATTGGCTTTCGCAAAACTATATAGCAATCATTATAGCAATCATCGTGCCAAAAAAAATACTTGCCAAAATAATAAAAAAATGAAAAATACTTCTATGATTAGTTTTGATAATATTTCTAAAAGTTATGGTGCAAGGGTTTTATTTGAAAATGTTACCTTTAATATTAATAAGGGTGAGCGTATTGGGCTTGTTGGTAGAAACGGCCATGGTAAAACTACGTTAATGCGTATTATTACAGGTGAAGAATCAGCCGATGAGGGTAAAATCTCAATACCTAAAAACTATAAAATTGGTTTTTTAAAGCAGCATATAAGTTTTAGTAAAAAGACAGTAATAGAAGAAGTGATGCTTGGTTTAAAAGAGGAGGAGCAGGACCAAAGGTGGAAAGCTGAAAAGATACTTTTTGGGCTTGGCTTTACTGCTGATGATATGGAAAAAGACCCATCATCTTTTTCTGGTGGCTATCAGGTGCGTATCACTTTAGCAGAAACTCTGCTTTCTTCCCCAGACCTTTTGCTTTTGGATGAGCCTACAAACTATTTAGATATTGTGTCTATCAGGTGGTTAAAAAGTTTTCTAAATTCATGGAAAGGTGAGCTTTTATTAATCACTCACGACAGGCAGTTTATGGATGATGTGGTTACCCATATTGCAGGAATACATAGAAGTAAAGTCCGCAAAATCTCTGGCAAAACAGATAAATTTTATGAACAGATCGCCCGTGATGAAGAAATATATGAAAAAACAAGAATAAATGATGAGCAAAAGCGTAAAGAATTAGAGCAGTATATAACAAGATTTCGTGCAAAAGCACGCCTTGCTGGCCTTGTGCAGAGCCGTATAAAAACCCTTAATAAAATGGAGAAAAAAGAAAAACTTGAAGCCATAAAAAACTTGGAGTTTTCTTTTAAATATAAACCTATTACTTCAAAGCAGATAATGAGGGCGGAAAATATTTCCTTTTCATATGATGATAAAAATTTCCTTATAAAAGATTTATCTATTATAATAGGCAGTGAAGATAAGATTGCAGTAATAGGAAAAAATGGCAGGGGTAAATCTACCCTTTTAAAATTATTTGCTGGGCTTTTAGAGCCAAAAAGTGGCAGTGTAATATACCATACAGGTTGTGTTAAAGGCTATTACGAGCAGACAAATGTATCAAGCTTAAACCCAGATAATACAGTAGAAGAAGAGATACAGTCAGTTTCTGATGATTTTGATAGAACCTATGTAAGAAATATATGTGGCAGTATGCTTTTTGAGCAGGATGCGGCACTAAAAAAAATAAAAGTATTATCAGGTGGTGAAAAAAGCCGTGTAATGCTTGGTAAGATAATTGCAAGCCCCTTAAATGTATTAATGCTTGATGAGCCTACAAACCATTTAGATATGGATGCCTGTGATTCATTAATAGAGGCGGTGGATAATTTTGAGGGTGCTGTTATTATGGTAACCCACAATGAGATGTTTTTACACGCTCTTGCAAATAAATTAATTGTTTTCCAAGATGAATACCCTTATGTATTTGAAGGCACTTATGAAGAATTTTTAGAAAAAGAGGGCTGGAAAGATGAGGGTAATGTTAAGGAAAAGGATGTAAAAAATAAGATTACTAAAAAAGATGTAAGAAAAATTAGAAGTGAAATAATATCTGAGAAAAATAAAATAATAAAGCCACTGGAAGAAAAATCTGCTGCACTTGAAAACAGCATTAGTGAATATGAAGAAGAAGTAAATAAGTTAAATGATTTATTAATTGAAGCATCATCAAATAATAATGGCGAATTAATAGGTGAGTATGGCAAAAGGCTTGCAGAATTAAATAAATTAATAGATGATGCTTTTGAAGAGCTTGATAATGTGGTCCAAGAACTTGACAGCAGAAAAAAAGAATACGATAATAGGCTTAGTCAAATAGAAGAATAAGGGATATAAGGATATGAAAAAAATATTATTAATATTATCAATTTTATTAATAGCTTTAAATGCTTATGCACAAGAAGTGCAGGATAATGCTACTGCAAAACCTAAAGGAAGTGATACGGAAGTAAAAGCTGATAAAAAAGCTAAAAAACCTGATTTTAATAAGAAAAAAATCTCTCTTGATAGAATAGATGAAAAGAAATGGTCATTACGAGTTGGTTATTCATATTTTTTTCCTGAAAGTAAGTATGCGTCAATTTTTGCCCACAAATTAAAAATTGGTGGTGCATATGACTTTAATAAATATTTTCAAGTGCAGGCACTGCTGCAGTATGCTGATGGCAGTGCAAGTTATGATATAAATGGTGTAAATACTAATTTTTCAGGTACTATTTATAATCTAGGTGCAGTAGCTACTGGTTTATATCCTATAGAAATGTCAGTAGGTGAGCTTGCCCCATTTGCCAGTTTAGGTGGTGTTTATACTTTTGGTAATGTAAAATCAACAGCAAATACAGCAGAGCAAAAGCAGAATATTTCAGGTGGTGGCATATTAGCTCAAGCTGGTTTACAGTATAATTTTAACGTGTTTTCATTTAGGGTATATGGTGAATATATATATGATTTAACGCCTATAAAAATAGACCATTTAAAAAATTTTTCAGGTGTAAGTATTGGTGCTGAAATAGGGGTTAAGTTTTAAAGTATGGGTGAATTACCACATTATGCAGGGCATAGAAAAAGGCTGAAAGAAAAATTTGATGAAATGCCTTCAGTTTTAGCAGATTATGAAATATTGGAATTAATGCTTGGATATGCCATACCTAGAAAAGATGTAAAATTAATAGCAAAAGAAATACTTAAAAAATCTGAAAATATGAGTAGTATATTTAACCTTGATTGTTCTGATATAAAAGGCGCAGGTAAAGAAACTGAAAGATTTTTTAGGATAGTAGCAGAATTTTATAATCGAGTAGAAAATTCCATATATAGCTATAAAGAAAGCATTGCAAGTCCACTTCAAGTTTACAGGTTATTAAAATATAGTATGGCTTTTGCTGAAAATGAGCTTTTTACTGTAATATTATTAAACAGTAAAAGCCAGCTTATAAGTAAAAAAGTATTAACAGAAGGTATAGTTAATAGAGCCGTAGTTTACCCTAGGCAGATTGCAGAATATGCTTTAAAAGAAAAGGCAGTATATGTAATACTTGCTCATAATCACCCAACAGGGGACAGCAGCCCTTCTCAAAAAGATATAGAACTAACCCACCATATACAAGAAAGCCTTGATACATTAGGTATTGCGTTAAAAGACCATATTATTGTATGCAAAAATGAATATTCAAGCCTTTATGACCTTGGATTTATAGAAGATTAGCATATTTTGTGAATAAAATTTGAATTTTTTTGCATAATCATAAAATTTCCCCTTGCATTTTTTTCTCTTAGTTGTAATATTAGCACTCATAAGGTGTGAGTGCTAATCAGATAGAGCATATCATAATATGAAAACAAATTAATATATAAAAATATCAGGAGGCTTTGAGGTATAATGGCTAAAATCCAACCTTTACAAGACAGAGTTATTGTTAAACGCTTTGAAAGCGAAGAAAAAACTGCATCAGGTATTTTTATTCCTGATTCTGCTAAAGAAAAACCACAAGAAGGTGAAGTAATAGCAGTTGGTGCAGGTAAATATTTAGATAATGGCAATATTATCAAACCAACAGTTAAAGCTGGAGATAAAGTACTTTTCAGCAAATACGCAGGTACAGAAGTTAAAATAGACGGGCAGGACCTGCTTATTATGAGAGAAGATGATATATTAGGTATCATTGGTTAATTTTTGAAAATATTATATTTTAGGAGATAATTTAAAATGGCAAAAAATATTACTTTTAGTGAAGACGCACGTCAGGCTATTATGCGTGGTGTAGACCAGCTTGCAAACGCTGTTAAAGTTACACTTGGACCAAAAGGCAGAAATGTTGTTATAGAAAAAAAATTCGGCACTCCATTAATTACAAAAGATGGTGTTAGTGTTGCAAAAGAAGTAGAACTTGCAGACCCACTTGAAAATATCGGCGCACAAATGGTTAAAGAAGTTGCGTCTAAAACTAACGATGTAGCAGGTGATGGTACTACTACTGCAACAGTACTTGCTCAATATATTTATAGAGACGGTATGAAAAATGTTGTAGCTGGTGCTAACCCTATGGAAATCAAAAGGGGTATTGATAAAGCTGTAGAAGCTGTGATTGCTGAACTTCAAAAAATCTCTAAAGTTGTAAGCACAAATAAAGAGATTGAACAAGTTGGTACAATCTCAGCAAATAACGATAACGAAATCGGAAGCATTATTGCAAAAGCTATGGATAAAGTTGGTAAAGACGGCGTTATTACTATTGAAGAAAACAAATCTATGGAAACTGTATTAGATGTGGTTGAAGGTATGCAGTTTGATAGAGGTTATTTATCACCTTACTTTGTAAATAACCCAGATACTATGGAAGCAGTTGTAGAAAACCCATACATTATCATCCATGAGAAAAAAATCTCTAACATGAAAGATATTTTACCAGTGTTAGAAAAACTTGCAAAAGTAAACGCTCCATTTGTTTTAATTGCTGAAGATATTGAAGGCGAAGCTCTTGCAACATTAGTATTAAACAAACTTCGCGGTACATTAAACTGCGTAGCTGTAAAAGCTCCCGGCTTTGGTGACAGAAGAAAAGAAATGCTTAAAGATATTGCAGTATTAACTGGCGGTCAAGTTATTACTGATGATTTAGGTATTAAAATTGACAGCGTTGAGCTTGAAGACTTAGGTAGAGCAAAAAAAGTTGTTATTGATAAAGATAACACTACAATTGTTGAAGGTGCTGGTAATACAGAAGATATTAAAGCAAGAGTAAACCAAATCAGAAAACAAATTGAAGACACTACAAGCGATTACGATAAAGAAAAACTTCAAGAACGCCTTGCAAAATTAATCGGCGGTGTGGCAGTTATTAAAGTAGGTGCTGCTACTGAAACTGAAATGAAAGAGAAAAAACACAGAGTGGAAGATGCTCTTGCAGCTACTAAAGCAGCAGTTGAAGAAGGTATCGTTCCCGGTGGTGGTGTAGCTCTTGTAAGATGCAGCTCTGCTCTTAAAAACTTAAAAGTTTCAAGCGAACAACAAGTGGGTGTAAGTATAATTGCACGTGCATTAGAATACCCATTAAGGCAGATTGTAGAAAACGCTGGTCTTGAATCAAGTGTTATTGTAAACAAAATCAAAACAAGCAAAAACATAAACTACGGTTTTAATGCTTATTCTGAAAACTATGAAGATATGATGGCAGCAGGTGTTATAGACCCTACTAAAGTAACTCGTTCTGCTTTACAAAACGCAGCATCAGTTGCTGGGCTTATGATTACTACAGAAGCCGTTATTACAGAAATTAAAGAAAAATCTGCACCTATGGCTCCAGATATGGGCGGCATGGGTGGTATGGGCGGTATGGGTATGATGTAATACCTGCCCCAGACTAAAAAGATAATATAACCATATACCCGCCATAGAAAGTATATGCTGCTGTGGCGGGTTTTTTATAATATTTACTCAGGTGAGAAAAGATTATGGCACAAAATATAATGACAGATGAACTTGAAAATACTCTTAAAACTATAATTATTCCAGATTTGGAAAATCTTTATAAAAAAGAGTATAATTCAGATATGGATGTATTAAATGCACTAAATGAACTACAGTCAAAATGGCAGAGGCTTTTACTACCTGAAGAATATGAAAAAGCGTTAGATATGCTTGTAAGTGATAAACACAATAAGGAAGAAATATATAATTTTATGCCTTATATTCATATTTATGTTTTTACTATGAAGTTAATCACTTATTTCTTTTTTCAAAACAGTAAGTTTGATTCAGAGATTTCACTTATTTCATCCCTTAACCAAATATGTCTGGATGAGGCAAAAAATAAAGAAGCAGCAGAATATATTATAGAACATATAAATTATGTGCAGGATATTGCTATGGCAAAAGATGAAGAAAAGGAAAACTTAATCAAATCAGCCTTAGAAGAAAACGCAGAAAGTTTTAAAAAAAATGTTTAAATACTTTCTGGCTTAATAACAACAGCAGTATAAAGTGTAAATATTAAAAAAAACAGCAGTATATAAGATATTATTTGTGATTTTTGCGACATTTTAAAATAATTCACTAGGTTATATGATACTATACTTGCTAAAAATATGCCGCATGAAAGTGTAACAATAAATTGTATTAATAAAATAAGATTATGGTGAAT
Organism: uncultured Mucispirillum sp.; assembly: GCA_944324495.1. GTDB lineage: Bacteria > Chrysiogenota > Deferribacteres > Deferribacterales > Mucispirillaceae > Mucispirillum. The sequence goes on from CALUWN010000002.1 coordinate 39,125, forward strand.
ATGAAATGTGGCGTTATTTACAATAATAAATATAAATAGTATTAAAATTAAAATTGCATAATCTAGCACAATACTTTCAAATATTTCTACAGTATTTTTAGAAAATTTATTTTTAGCAGGCAGTATGGCTAATGAATATATAAAATATAAAATAAAAGTAGTACATAAAAATATATATAAATAAATAATAACAATATTTAAAAGCATTTTACTCTCCTAGTAAATATATACTATATATTCACAAGAAAATCTATAATTTTACTTAATAAATTAGCAATCTATACCGATAGGTTACATAATCACTTATAAAATTCTTTTAAATTAGTTGCTAAAATATATAAAAGGTGTATGATATATTTTAGTAATATTTGGAGTATATCATGAGTAATCATCCGTTAATTGTAGGCATTGGAGAGTTATTGTGGGACAGGCTGCCAACAGGCAACAGAATAGGTGGCGCTCCTGCTAATGTGGTTTATCATGCTTCTAATCTTGGGGCAGATGGTTATGTTATTAGTGCAGTTGGTAAAGATAAGCTGGGTGATGATATACTAAAGGAAATAAGCAGAACTAAACTTCATGCTTGTATTGAGCAGGTGGATTACCCTACAGGTACAGTTCATGTTAGTTTATCTGGTGGGATGCCTGAATATAATATTGTAGAAGATGTAGCATGGGACTATATACCTTTAACAGATAACGCATTGACTTTAGTAAAAAAGGCAGATGCAGTGTGTTATGGCACAATATGCAGCAGGAACGATGTATCTCACAATACTATTATGACTCTTTTAAAACATACAAACCCCTCTTCACTTCGTCTTTTTGATATTAATATAAGAAACGGTTACTATTCTAAAGAATTAATTACAGAGCTTTTGACTTTTGCTAATATATTTAAGATAAATAAAGATGAAGCAATAGTTTTAAAAAGTATGCTTGATGCAGATATTAGTGATGATGAGCTTTGCCGTATATTTTTAGAAAAATATAATCTTAAATATATAATTTTTACAGATGGTGGCAGAAGTTCAACTATATACAGCCAAAGTGAAAAATCTGAGATTAAAACTCCACCAGTAAATATTGTAGATACCATAGGTGCAGGCGACGCTTTTTCTGGTGCGTTTTTATATTCTACGCTTTTAGGAATGTCATTAGAAGAATCTCACAAAATGGCAGTAAATATCTCAGCTTTTGTATGCAGCCAAAGTGGTGCATGGCCTGCTTATCCAAAAGTTATAGAAAACTATTTGAAATAATTATTTTTCAGTTAGTTCTACAACCTGTACAGGAATATTTCCCACAAGCAGATTTTTAAGGGATAAAAATGCAGGTGTATCATCTGTCACAAGCACTTCTCTTAATCCTTTCCCGTCCTGCTTTAAGTTAAGTTTTGCAATATCTTCAATAATATAATGTGTGCTGTCTACAACTGCTACATGTGGCAGATATTTTTCTATTAAATCTTTTAAAACTGGATAATGGGTGCAGCCAAGAATAACAGTATCAATACCAGTTTTAGCTATATTTTTTAATGTTTCTTCTACAACAGTTTCAGCTACTTTTCCTTGGGTTATTGCTTCTTCTACAAGAGGCACAAAAAGCGGGCATGCCTGCTGATAAATTTGAGCATCAGGCAGTATATCTTTTATGGCATGGATATATGCTTTACTATTAACAGTAGCATGAGTTCCAAGGACGCCTATTTTTTTATTTTTAGTTAAATCTGTGGCATATTTTGCACCGGGCTTAATAACACCAAGCACAGGTATATTTAATGATTTTTCTAAATCAGGCAAAGCGTGAGATGAAATAGAATTGCAGGCAACAATTAAGGCAGATATATTATATTTTTCTTTTAAAAATGAGCCGCATTCAATGCTGTACCTAATAATAGTATCTCTTGAACGGTTACCATATGGCACTCTTGCCACATCACCTAAATATATTAAATCATCATTTTTAAAATGGTTTGCAACAGCTTTATATACAGTTAAGCCGCCAATACCAGAATCATATACACCTATTGCCATACAAGCCTCCAAAAGTTACATATAATATAAATCAAAACCTATTTCAAGAAAATATATACTTTATCAAAAAATTTATATATAATATAAGTATATGGAAATAGTAAATAATTTAAAAATAACAGATACAGCTTATGGTGGTGCTGGTGTCGGCAGAAGTGGGGATGGCAGAGTTATATTTGTGCAGAAAACAGTAGAAGGCGATATTGTTAATGCAAAAATATATGAAGATAAAAAAAGTTTTGCCAATGCTCATCTTTTAGAAATAGTATCACCTTCAGATAAGCGAATAATACCAGAATGCAGTTATGCTGAAAAATGCGGAGGCTGTCCCTTTGCTCATATTGATTATAAGGAGCAGTTAGGTATTAAAAAACGTATAATATTAAATCAGCTTCGTAAATATAAGCACAGCATGATAGATATTAGTATTGCAGAAAGTTTACGTGAAGGGTACAGGCTTCGTGCAACAGCAAGGAGTATTGAAGGCAGTATTGGTTTTTATGCTCAAGGCTCAAGGGATTTAATAAAGGCAGGCAGATGCAGGGTTATTAAAGAAAGCTTGTATGAAAAAATGAAAAAGTTTGCTTATGATAATCACTTAACAGGTGAAATATACGCCATAGAAAATGATGAAAATATAGCATTAGCAAATGTAATAAGTGAGCATATAAACATAAAGAATATATCATATTTTGAAGGATGTAATATAAACAACAAAAAATATGGTATTTCTCAGATGAATTTTAATACATTTTATGGAGCAGTGCCTGTTACATATAAATCATTTTTCCAAGCAAACAGGTATTTATTAGATGAGTTTCAAAAGTATGCCATATCTTTAGTCAGCGACCATATGGATATAGTAGAACTTTATGCTGGAGCTGGTTTTTTCACCTGTGGGCTTATGCAAAAAGGAAATGTGCAGGCTTGCGAAAGTGACCAAGTATCATCAAATTTAGGCAGAAAGTTAAGCTATAATATAAAGACAATGGATAGTGGTAAATTTTTACAAAGTATAAAAAAATGTGATACATTATTTTTAGACCCACCGCGAGATGGTGCAGATAAGGTAGTTATAGAAAATATTAAGCGAATTAAACCATATGAAATAATATATGTATCATGTAACCCAAATACTTTAGCAAGGGATATGATACGTTTGCAGGAAGATTATAAAGTAAATGAATTTAAACTTTTTGATATGTACCCTGATACATATCATATAGAAAGTGTTGTAAAGCTTAAAAGGATATAGTAAATGAAAATAACATTAAATTTGATATCTAACGTATTTTTAGCAGGTATAATAAGCATACTGCCATATGTATCAATGATACGTGGTACCATAGAATATGGTAATCAAGATGTATGGTCATTTTTGCCTGTAATAATTCTACCGTTTATAACATTTATAATATCTGCTTTTGGGCAGGAAATAGCAGACCAAAATTATAAAAAACGAGGAGAAAAACATAATACAACTACAATTTATTTTATTATGCTTATTTCAACTATAATTGTGCCATATGTGCTTGCAATGCTTGCAGGGTATATAAACCCTAGCTATATTCACGAAATAACTTTTGCAATTTTTATAATATTATTTGCGTATACTTTTTATCTTTTTTATAAGGGAAGCAAAATATCAGTATTATTTTTACTGCCACTTTTAATCCATAAGGTAATATTATTTATAAGGTGATGAAATGAAAATTTATGTTGCTACAAAAAATCAAGGTAAAATAAAGGAAATCAATAAAATATTAAGTGATGCTGGCATTGAATGTGAAAGTTTTCCTAATATGGAAGATGTGGAAGAAACAGGTGTTACTTTTGAAGAAAATGCAAAAATCAAGGCAGATTTTTTATCATCTAAAATAAAAGATGTGTATGTTATAGCAGATGATTCTGGGCTTTCTGTTGAGGCATTAGGTGGAGCACCGGGGGTTTATTCTGCAAGGTATGCAGGAAGCCATGGAGATGATGAAGCTAATAATAAAAAACTAATAAAAGAGATGCAGGGAGTAAGTAATAGAAACTGTAAATATGAATGTGTAATAGCTCTATCTAAAAACGGTAAAACTATTAAGACATTTTATGGTGATATAAAGGGAGAAATAGCAGAAAGCGAAAAAGGAAATGGTGGTTTTGGTTATGACCCGCTTTTTTTACTGCCAAATGGCAAAACAATGGCAGAAATAGAAATTGAAGAAAAAAATAAAATCAGCCACAGGTATATTGCTTTAAATAAATTACGGGAGTATTTTGCAAGTATATAAATGAAAAAAGTTATAGTAGTTATAATATTATTATTTATATTACAGATTGTGGCAGCAGCTGCCATATATATTAAATCAGAAATAGAATATGCAAAACTGTATGTACCATCTATTGATAATATTAGTATGTATAATACAAGTATATCTTTTACCGTATATGGTAAAAATAACCTTGTAATGTATAAAAAATATTATAAACGTCAGGAAAAACTAAAAGGCAGTTATGATATGATGCAGGTAATACCTATGGTGGATATAATCATTAACCAAAGGCATCAAAGCATAAAAGAAACAGGTATAGAACGCTGGAAAAAAATAATATTAAATAACCAAGGGATAGACCCTTTTTCACTGGAGGGGGCAGCTTTTGTGCATTATACTGATATGCTTATATCAAAAAGCAGTTTATCAGGCTTAAAAAAAGAGCTTGTAAGGTGGTACACAATAGATAAGCTTAATAACCAGTACAGCAAAGTTGGGCTTTCAAAACTTTTACTAGATTCATCAAGTTATGCTGAAAATATATACGGCATAGCTGCTGCTTCAAAGTATTATTTTAATAAGGATATAGAAAATGTTACAAAACTTGAAATGGCGTTTTTACTTTCTGCAATCTCTTGGGATAATAAACCAGTAAACCCATTAAAAGATTATCAGGAGCTTGACAGGAAAGCTAGGAATATACTTTATATTTTATATAAAAATAAAAATCTCTCTGAAGCAGAATATGAAAAATATATGGCAGAAAACATTAATTTTCAGCCAGAGATAATAAATACAGTTGAACCAGCATATGTGAATGCAGTATTAAAGCAGATTAAAGATAATAAAGATATAAATGATAACTTAGGCAAGGTGGATGTATCAGTTTATACAGGCTATGATGAAAAAGCAAATAAAATAGCAAGGCAGGTATTAGACGAATATTATAAAGATAAAGATGATGAATTACAAACTGCTTTTGTGCTTTTAAATAATAAAACACAGGAAGTATTAGCAGCAATAGGCAGCAGGCAGTATAATACTAAAGTTAATAGAGCTCTTACTACTTCAAGGCAGATGGCATCAACTTTTAAGCCAATTGTGTTTTTATCTGCCTTTGAAAAGGGTATAAAGCCATCTGACCAGGTAGTAGATATGCCCTATGAGTTTGTAGTAGAAGATGTAATATACAGGCCAAACAACTATAACGGTTTTTTTATGGGAAAAATTCCTATAAGGTATGCGTTTGTATATTCTTTAAATAATTCTACAATAAAAGTAGCAGAGATGGCAGGCTTAGAATATGTAAAAGATATGAGTATAGCTCTTGGGATGAATAAGGATATTAAGCCATTTTATGCTATGGCTCTTGGTGCATTTCCTGCAACCCCAATGACTGTAGCTCAGATTTTTTCTACAATTGGCAATTTAGGAGAATATAAAAAGGCAACCCTTGCAACAGGTTATAAAATTGGTGATAAAACATATAATTTAAAAGAAGCACCAAAACAGGTAGTTTCTCAAGAAGCAGCGTACCAGACACTATATATTATGCAGGCAGTAGCAAGCAGGGGGACAGCAAGAGGAGCTCATCTTTTAAAGGGAACAGGAGCTAAAACTGGCACATCAAACGATACAAAAGATGCGTGGACTGTAGCAGTATTTGGTGATTACACAGCTGTAGTGTGGGTAGGTTATGATGATTTACGCCCTATTACAATTGGTGGCGGTGGTGGAAGGCTTGCAGCACCAATAATAGCAGAGTTTCAAAGGAGATATTTTGGAAAAAATGCAACTTTTTCTTTTCAGGTGCCAAATAATATTGTATTTAAAAGAGTGGATGCAAGAAGTGGGCTTTTAACAGAGCGTAAATCAGCAGGTACATATATAGAAGCATATAATAAAAAAAGATTACCAAAAAGTGAGTAAATATGGAATTTAATAATATTCAGAAAGAAAAAATATATTTAACGGGGTTTATGGGTACAGGTAAAACAACGGTAGGTAAACTCTTAGCAGAGCATTTAGATTACAGGTTTATAGATACTGATGATTTAATTGAAAAAGAAAGCGGTATGACAATTGAAGAGATATTTAATATCCATGGTGAAGAATATTTTAGAGAGCTTGAACGAAAAGTACTGCTTTCCACATTTAATCTAAAAAAGGCGGTTATTTCAACAGGGGGTGGTTTAGCCACTTATCAAGATAATATACAGTTAGTAAAAGCAAACGGTGTTGCTGTAACATTAAGTGCTTCACATGAAAAAATTATCTCTCGTATTGCAAGCGATGCAAATATAAGGCCCTTATTACAAGGAGATGACAGGGAAGAAAAACTAAATAAATTAATACAAAAGCGAGCATATTATTATATTTCTGCTCATTTTGTTATAGATACAACTAATTTAACACCACATCAGATAGTAGAAAATATATGTAAAAAGGCAGGTATTTAATTATGAAAAGTACAACAGTAAACATTTCAGAAACAAATAAGTCTTATAATATTTATGTGGGAAGCGATTTTATACATGACAGGATAGAGTATTACATAAAAGAAAACGCTTATTTTGTAGTGGATGCAAAGGTGGCATCACTTTATAGAAATATTATTCCACAAAACAGCAGTAATGTATTTATTTTTCAAGCAAACGAAAAAACAAAAACATTATCAAGTGTGGAAAAAATACTTTTATTTTTAAAAAATAATGGAGCATTAAGAGATTCTACCCTTGTAGCAATAGGGGGCGGCATAACTGGCGATACTGCTGCTTTTGCTGCTTCTATATATATGCGTGGTATAAAGCTTGTGCAAGTGCCAACTACGCTTCTTTCTATGGTAGATTCCAGTGTTGGCGGCAAAACTGGTGTAAATCTTCAAGGCATAAAAAATAATGTAGGCTCATTTTATCAGCCAAGTGAAGTGTTGATTGATAGTTATTTTTTAAACAGTTTATCTAATAAAGAATATCTTAACGGGCTTGCTGAGGCTATAAAAATAGCAGCTGTGCAGGATGAAGAATTTTTTTATTTTATAGATGATAACAGCCAGAATATATTAGCAAGAAAAAAATGTAGTATGGAAAATTTAATATTAAAATCTTGTATGTTAAAAGCTCATGTGGTAGAGCAGGATGAAAAAGAATCAGGCATTAGGAAACTTTTAAATTTCGGTCATACAGCAGCACACGGAATAGAAAGTGATTCTAACTATAAAATCCACCATGGGTTTGCAGTTGCCATAGGTATGGTGTATGAAAGTGAATATGCTTTAAAACACGGCCATACTGATGAAAAAACGTATAATGCAATAAAAGGTTTACTTCACAGATTAAATTATCCTGTAACATATACACCTAAAAATAAGGATATAATGCTTGCAGCTGTAGCAAAAGATAAAAAAGCAGGCAAAAACGGTATCAGCATAGCAGTTGCTGGAAGAAATATGCAGGGTGTAATAATAAATAATGTAAAACCAAAAGAAATAATTGACTTATTCTAGTAAAAAAAAGTAATATATATGAAACTGCTATTTGTTTTGGATAACATGTTTATTTTTGTAACTGTTATCCAAAACTATTATGAATAATCTTTTTAAGGGGAAACATTAGGTGGACGAAAGGACACATGCACGCTATATGTCTGATATAGCATATTTTCTTTCAAAAATGGAGGCAGAGCCTAATTCTGGTTACTTCATACCTATAGCCTTAGCTTATAACAAGCTTGAAAAGTATGATGAAACTATTGCTATGTGTAAGTCTGCCATTGAACGGTTTCCTGCCAACTGTGCTGCTAAAACATTTCTAGCAGAAGCCTATGTTTATAAAGGTCAGTTTGATTTAGCAAGAGAGCTTTTATTTGATGTTACAGCAGAGGATGATAATAACTATAAGGCCCTTAAACTTTTAGGTATAATATGCAAAGAAAATGGTGACACTACCGATGCGTTAAAATATTTAACAGGTGCATATATCCGCTCCCCAGAAGATGAGGAAGTTAGGAAGATGATAGAGGAGCTTGGTGGCTCATTAAACCCAGCAGAGATTTATGATGAACGTATGAAACGTCAGTCACAAGCTGCTCTTGATAGTGAAGAAGATGAAGAATTAAGAACATATCAAGAAATTGACCAGCGTATTAGAAATGCTGAAATTATTATGGCAGATTTAGTATCAGATACTACAATTTCAGCAAGAGATTATTCTGAAGAAGAAGATTTTTACTCTGATGACCCTAATGATTTTATGCCACTGATTACATCTCATCCAGAAGAGAAGGAAGAGGAAGAAGAATTCTCTGATGACCCTAATGACTTTCTTCCAACTATTACTCAGCATGAAGAAAGTGAAGATGAAAGCAGTGATAATCAAGAAGAACAATACCATGAAAATACACTTACTATTGATGATGAGCTTTTATCAGCCTTATCTGGTGATGATAATAATGCAGGTGATGATGATTTGCTTTCTGCCTTAGCAGGTGATGAAGATAATAATAAGGGTGAAGATGACTTACTTTCTGCTTTAGCAAGTGATGATAGCAATGCAGGTGATGATGATTTACTTTCTGTTTTAGCAAGTGATGATAGCAATGCAGGTGATGATGATTTGCTTTCTGCTCTAGCAAGTGATGAAGATAATAAAGAAGATGATTTGTTTGCAGCATTATCAAGTGAAGAAGAAAGTAGTGAAAGTGAAGATGATTTGCTTGCAGCATTAAATAGTGATGAAAATAATCAAGAAGAAAGTCTACTTGATACATTACAGGAAGAAGCAGATAGTATAGAAAGTGGCGATTTATTATCAGAACTTAGTGCAGATAATGAAAGTGGTGACAGCGAAGTATTATCTGAAATAAATGATGATAATGTTAATGAAGATATAAGCTTAAATAGCAATCAGGAAGCAGAAGCAGTAGAGAATATTGAAGAACAAGGCGAAGCAGCTAGCAAAGATGATGAAACTTCTAACGAAGAAATATTATCTAATGAGCAAAATGAAAGTGACAGCGAATATGAACCTGATGAAATCAATATTTTAGATATGCTTAATGAAGAGCCTTATGGTTATAATCAGGATACATCACTTAAAGAAAATGCAGAAGAAACATTAAGTAGTGATGAAACATCTTCTATTGATGAGGCATTAGATAGTGAAGTAGAAAATGAAGTTACAGCAGATGATAATATTTTGCTAGACAGTGACGAAAATCAAGAAATTATTGATGAAGAACCTATAGAAGAACAGATTATAGAAGAACCAGTAGAAGAAACAAGCGTAGAAACCCTTAAACCAAAAGAAGAATTAACTAAGGAAGAAAAAGAAGCAAGGGAGTTATACAGCAGAAAAATACCGTCATCAGTAGTAGATATGACCTATGATGATATGATAGATGATGATTTCCAGTATGGAAAAATAGTAGATGAAAGCTATAAGGAGGCAGATATGCCAAGTGTAGATTTAGGCGAATCTGCCCCATTTACTCAAGGTGATATTATGGATGAAATTTTAGATGCAGTTGGCATGACGCATGAAGATATGACAAATGATGAGCAAATAGAATTATCAGAAAAAGAAAGAAAACTGGAAAGGTTAGAACAGTTTTTAGAAAAAGTAAGAAATAATAAGGAAAATATATGAAAATATTAGTAATTAATGGACCAAATATAAATATGCTTGGCAAACGTGAACCGGGCCATTATGGTGGTATTACCTTTATGGAGCTGGAAGAATTAATAAGGGAACGAGCAGAGCAGCATAATATAGATATTGATTTTTTTCAGTCTAATGTGGAAGGCGATATTGTAGGCTGTATTCAGCAGTCTGAAATGTATGACGGAATAATCATTAATGCAGGAGCATATACTCATACAAGTATAGCAATAAGAGATGCTATGCTTTCTATTAAAGCAAAGTTTATTGAAGTGCATTTATCAAATGTATATGCAAGGGAAGATTTTAGGCATAAGTCTTATTTATCTGATATTGCATTAGGTGTAATAGCAGGCTTTAAGGAAGATTCTTATTTATTAGCACTTGATTATTTTGCAACAGGAGTATGGCAGTGATAAAACGTATTGCAGAAGTACAAAGACAACTTAGAAAACTAGAAATTCCTGCTATATTAATAACTAATTTATCAGATGTAAAATATTTAAGTGGGTTTACTGGCACAACTGCTTATATGATTGTGGATTTAGAAACAGCATATTTTTATACAGACGGCAGATATGATGTGCAGTCTAAAGAGCAGGTTTATGAGCAGATAAATATTGAGATAGTAAAAGATTATAATAAAATATATAATGAATACTGTGCAAAGTATAAAAAAATATTGCTTCAGCCAAGCTGTACTATAAATATAAGTTCAAAAGTTGCAGCTTCAGGGGTTGAAATATACCTTGATGAAAACGATTTAATGCAAAAACTTAGAATGATAAAAGATGAAAAAGAAGTAAAGCTTATTAAAGAACAGTATAAGTTAGCAGGTAAAGCATTTTTACGTGCATTAAAAGGCTTTAAATATAATGACAGTGAAAAAACTTGGGCAGCAGCTTTAGAATACCATATGAAAATACTTGGTGCAAAGGGAGAAAGTTTTGAAACTATTGTAGCTTCAGGCATCAGGGGAGCTATGCCCCATGGTGTTGCAAGTGATAAGCTGGTTCAGAGTAACGAACCTGTTATTATTGATTTTGGCAGCCGTGATACATATACAAGCGATTACACCCGTATGGTGTATAATGGTAACGATAGTGAAGTGTTAAAGGTTATAGATATTGTACGCACAGCAGTAGAAAAATCAATAGAGGGCATAAGCGAAGGTATTATGTGCAGCGATATTGATAAAATAGCAAGAGAGTATATCCAAGAGCAGGGCTATGGTGAATATTTTAACCATTCATTAGGCCATGGTGTTGGAATAGATGTGCATGAACTTCCAGTACTGCGGGCAAAATCAGAAAATATACTAGAAGACGGCATGATTTTTACAATTGAGCCGGGCATCTATCTGCCAGAAAAATTTGGCGTAAGATTAGAACAGACAGTTTATATTAATAATAATAAAGCGGAAATAATAAGCGATACTCTTGATAAATATGTATATAATATTATAGAATAATTTTATTAAAACAAAACACTTTTTCATATTTGTTTTATTAATAATATTATCTAAATTCCAATATTTAGATAAGATTATAATATATATAAGTCTATTTTCTTAAAAATATATTTTTATTCTCTATTATAAGCCTACTTTCTGGTGGTACCCCATTTTATTTTAAAAATTATTAGAGGATGCTGATATATCAGCACATAAAACAAGTAAATATTTATTATTTTTACCAAATTCTTTAATTTGTACAGGTACACTTTCTCCACAAAAAAAATTCATATTCATTACTTATTTTGTATTTTTTGTCCATTCTTTTAATAAATATTACACATAATATAAAAATATAAAAACTGACTATGTATATAAACTACAATAGAATATATATGAAAATTAAGTAAAACAACTATGATTTTGTATGAGCCCTTGCTTCAAGTGATTGGATATGAATACATACAACTTCTGTAATATCCAGTGTTTTTGCAGGAAAACTATTATATTTTTTGCCAGTATATTTTTCCATTAATAAATCAAGTGCATATGCTTTATCATTATTATCCTTTAAAAATTCAGCATTACCTTTACCGTAAACAGAATAAAAATAGCTTGAATGGCCACAGGCAGTATCAGCAGTTTTAAGCCCTGTAAATTTATCTGCCTGAAAAGAAACTACACCTTTTTTTAATAATGGTATCTTTTTACCATGAAGCCCAGTATGAAAATATATTTTATTATCAGCATATGCAAAATTAACTGGCACAATATAGGCAAACCCTTCATCATCAACTAGACCAATACGTATTATATCCATAGATATAAGCATATTGATTTTTTCATTTTCATCATGAATAATGCGGTTGCTGTTGCCCATTAATTTTGGTATCCTAAACGTTTAGAAATCTCTTTAGCATATTTTCTAGCAACAGGCAGTATATCATTAATAAGCCTTTCATGGCTCATTCTATACCCCGGGCCTGCTACACTAATAGCAGCAACAGGAGTACCTAGATAATCTTTTATAGGCACCGCTATGCAGCATACATTATTTTCAAACTCTTGGTTATCAATAGCATATTCATTAATACTTACATCTTTTAAGTGCTTTTTAAGCTCAGGAAGTGAAGTAATAGTGTAATCTGTATATTTTTTAAGCCTTGCTCCAAGGTACATTTTATTAAGCTCATCTTCCCCAGAAAAGGCAAGCTGTACTTTACCTATTGAAGTGCAGTATGCTGGCACATCCTTTCCAACGCGAGAAACAATGCGTACAGGGTGGTCTGCTTCCACTAAATCAAGATATATAACATTTCCTTCCCTTAATATACCCACATAGCAGGCCTCACCAACTTCTGAAACAATTTTTTCCATAAAAGGACGAGCAAGGCGTAGAAAACCTAATTTATTAATAAATTTCTGACCTAAGTTAAATATGCCAATACCTAACCTATAGTTTTCTGTAACAGGATTTTGTTCTATATAACCACAGGCAGAAAGTGTAGCTAATAGCCTAAATACATTATTTTTATGAAGACCTAAAGTTTTAGAAAGTTCTGTAACACCAAATTCATCTTTATCATAATTTGTTCTAAATACTTCAAATAACTGTAATGCGTGCTGCACAGACTGGATAGATTTTACATTTGGTTTATACATATAGACCCTCCCACAAGAATACTATGTAAATTATAGAATAATGTTATAGTTTTGGCAAGAAAATTATTTTAAAATTGGTGTAAAATTTTTAAAAAATAAAAATGCTGTATAAAACTACAGCATTATATATTGATATATAAGAAAATTTAGGTATAAAACAAAATTATTTTATTGTTCTGATATCTTATTGTTTTCCTTGTTTTCTTCTTTATTAGTGTGGTTTTGCTTGTGTTTATTTATTACGGGTAGTGGTTTTTTAAAGATATATGTATCAATTAATATTTTAATAAATGCAGCTATTGGCAGGGCAATAATCATACCTATAAAGCCACCTAATGCACCACCTATCATTAAGCCAACAATAACAACAACAGGGCTGATACCAAGGCTGTCCCCAACTATCTTTGGAGTGATTACCATACTTTCTAAAACCTGAACTATTACATAGCCAATAATTGTATAGATTGGGTGAATTATATCAACATAAGTAAGAGCTGTAGCAATAATAGCACTGATTAAACCTACAGTAAAGCCAACATAAGGTATCATAGCACCATAACCTGTTAATATACCAATAAAAAGCCAGCCTTTAACATCAACAATATAAAGCACAAGTGAGTATAAAACAGAAAGGATAGTACCAACTAAAAACATACCTCTATAATATTTGCCTATCAATGTTTCAAACTGAGTAAGGTGTTCTATAATTTTTTGCATATTAAATCTCTCAACAACTTTATTTGTAAACTTTTTAAAATCAGGAAAATCAACCAGCAGGAAGAATACAAGCACAGGTACAATAAATACATTAACTAATACACCCGCAATATTTGCAGCAGAAAGTGCGGCAGATGAAAGCGTATTTAAAAGATATTTAGAAATAACATCTAACCTTTCTGTAATATATGTTTTGCTTGTTTCAAAATCAAGTGATGATTGAATATTATATTCTGCAAGTAGTTTTTCAATAAAAGTGAATATATTGCTGATATATTCAGGAGTGTGGTTAATAAGGTATTTTACATCGTTAATCATAACAGGTAAAATGCCTGTTAATATAAGTAAAAGTATAAATATTAAAATAAGCACTAATATTAAGACGCTTAAAAAACGAGGTATATGAATTTTAACAAACACTTCAACAAGTGGATTTAAAAGATATGCTATTAAAACAGATATTATAAACAGCAATAAAATATCCCTTGTAGCATAAATTAATGAAAATAAAACTACAATACCGAAAAATAATAAAATATTTCTTATGGAAAAATCAATTTCATTAAATTTCATTTACCCCTCCTAATAAACGTAACTTAAATATTATCTATTTCTAAATTATTAGGAAATAATGATGCTGCTTCAGATTTTAAAAGCTCAAGCTCATCTTTTCTACTGTTTTTAGATAATACAGTCAAGTAAAACTTTATAAACGAAAATGTGCGGTTACCTTTATTATATATAAGCTTGCACTGGGAAGCTGCAGCGTCATAATCTCCATTTTTTAAATGGATTTTAGCAGATTCTAGTATTGCATCAGTATATTCTGGGCTAATTTCAATAGCCTTATGTAAGTCATTTAATGCATCTTTATCTTTAGAAAGCTGGCATCTTGTTAATGCTCTATAGTAATAGGCATCAGCAAAATCTGGGCTTTTTTCAAGAACTTCTGTAAAAATATTTTCAGCTTCATTCATTTGCCCCTGCTGAAAATACACTTGACCTAGTAAAAATCTTGAACGCTGATGTTCTGGGTTTAAATTAATTGTTTTTAAAAGCGTATCTCTAGCTTTATCAAGAGCCATAAGCCTGTAATAAGCAAGCCCCAGTTTATAAAGATACATTGATTTATTAGGAGAATATTCAACTGCTTTTACAAAATTTTGGCAGGCTTGCGGCATATTATTTAAATCACTGTAACATAAGCCAAGGTGGTAATAGGCTGCACCTAAATCATACCCATTATCTTGAATATGTTCATTTAAAAGCCTTATAGCTTTAGATAAATCACCTGATAAATATTCATCAATTCCAGCGTGTAGTTTATCCATATTATTTCTCCGATAATAAATTCTCTTGCAATGCTACCATATCTTTTGGAAGTTGTAAAGAAAGAGAAAGTACTTCATCACTTTTAGGTGGAGTAAATTCTAAAAAATAAGAATGAAGTGCCTGCCTTGAAAAACCGTATAATGCTCTGCCACCATAAAGGGTATCGCCTACTAATGGGTGGTTCATACTTGCAGCATGAACTCTAATTTGGTGAGTTCTGCCTGTAAATATGGTCACTTCTGCTAAAAAAGCATTTTTATATTTTTCAATGACTTTAAAGAAGCTTTTTGCATACCTGCCGTCATCACGCACTGCCATTTTTTGCCTGTTATATTTATCTCTGCCTATGGGTGCTTCAATAGTTTTTTCCACAAATTTTGGGGTTCCATGGCAGATAGCTAAATACTTTTTAGTAATATTTCTATTTAAAAATATATCAGAAAGCAGCATTTTATATTCGGAGTTTTTAGCTATTATCATAAGCCCAGATGTATCTTTATCAAGACGGTGGACAATACCCGGGCGAAATTCATCATTATCATCTTCTATGGTAAAAGTATATAAAAGTGCGTTTACTAAAGTATTATCATAGTTGCCGGGAGCAGGGTGCACTGTTAAGCCAGCAGGTTTATTTATTACAGCAAAATTTTCATTGTCATAGATAATATCAAAAGGAATATTTTTTGGTGTTAAATCAATTTGCGGTTCTTCTTTAAAAGTAATATGTATAATATCGCCAGATTTAAGTTTAGTAGACTTTTTAGCAGGTTTATTATTGATTAATATAAGGTTATCTTCAAATAAAGATAATATATATGACCTGCTTTTTCCACTAAGCCTTGCACAAGCTGCATCTGCCCTTTCATTATCAATATCATTAATAAATTCTTTTTCTTCCATAGCTATATTTATATTAAATAATAAAAATATTACAAGTAAAATATATAAATAAGACAAAAATAAATAGATAATGTATATTTTTACTTGACTATCTATAAATAAATTGGTAAAAATATCATTCACTCTTGCTGCAGAAAGAAATGGTCTGTGGCTAAAAACCGTAAGGGAGGTCCTAATGAGGACATATGAAACTATTTTTATTCTTAAGTCAGAATTAACGACTGAAGAACAAGAAAAACACATTGAATTTTACAAGGAAAACATCACTTCTCACGGTGGTGAAATCGTGAAAGTGGAAGTGTGGGGAAAACAAGCACTTGCTTATCCTATTGAAAAAAGCACAGAAGGCTTTTATGTTTTAATCCAGTTTAAAGCAGAAGGCGACTATGTTAATAACGAACTTGAAAAACGTTATCAGTTCAATGAAGACGTTATTCGTTATGTAATAGTTATGCTTGATGAGAAAAAATTTAAACAAAACCCACGCAAAGAGCCAGTACGCAGAGAACGTCCAGCCGATAAAGCGGGTAAAGCAAAAAGTGAAAATGGCGAAGAAGTAGAAGATATGCAGGAAGAAGCTGTAGCTACAGAAGAAGGTCAAGAGTAATTATCACTTTTTAGGAGAAAAAAATGGCTTCATATAACAAAGTCGTATTAATGGGTAATGTAACTAGAATACCTGATGTTAGAAACCTGCCAGGCAGTGCAACGGTTGTGGCTACTACTGGGATTGCTGTAAACCGTAAATATAAAGATAAAGAAGAAGTTATGTTTATAGATATAGTAGTTTATGGCAAACAAGCAGAAACTATGGGTATGTATGTTACAAAAGGAACACCTATATTAGTAGAAGGCAGGCTGTCATTTAGGCAGTGGGAGCAGGATGGTCAAAAACGCTCTAAGCATGAAGTCATAGTAGAGTCTTTCCAAATGGTTGGAGGACGCAAAGACAGGGCAGATTTCGACGAAAGCATGGTAGATAAAGACGATTTAAAAATGCCAGCTGATGATAGTATGATTCGCGACGAAGACGTGCCATTTTAAAATTAGCTTAAATTTTACGGAGGACAGTTATGGCTGTTATTAAAAAAAGATTTCAAAAGAAAAAAGTTTGTCGCTTTTGTGTTGACAAAATAGATATTGATTATAAAGACGCAAAACTTTTACGTCAGTTCATTACAGAAAGAGGTAAAATCATGCCTCGCAGAATGACTGGCACTTGTGCAAAACACCAAAGACATTTAGCAGCTGCTGTTAAAACTGCTAGAATTATTGCACTTGTTCCATTCACACTTAACAAGTAATTTAGCATTATTATATTCACCAGCAGAATAAAACTGCTGGTGGGCTTTTTGGTATTTATAATGACAGGTTCAGTACAGTTATATTCACTATTAAGTTTTTTATCCTTTTATCTCATATATATTACGTCCAAGTCTATGTTTTCATTTTTTGGAGTAATTTTATTTATTGCTTCAGGTATTGCCTTACTTGTATATCTTGAATCAAGCGCTCGTTCTAAAAAAACAGATGTTATATCTATTTTATTTTATATAATATTTACAGCATTTTTTTTAGTGCTGCCATTTATTAATAATGCAATCTCCAAAAGCGGGATAAGTGTAAATACTGCAAATCTTCAAGGCTTTTGGATGCCTGTATATACACTTATTATTTTTATACCTGTATATTTTTTATATAAAAACAGGCAGCATAATAAGGCTTTTTATATACCTGTAGTATTATCAGCATTTGTGCCCTCAATTATTGCAGGGCTTGTTATATCCCTTTTTCCTGAATTTAGAAATTTTATTATTAATGCAGTCAGCAATATAATTCAAATTGGTATAATAGATGCACTTGAAACATTAAAATCAACTCAAAATATTGAGCTTCCAGAAGCTACAAAGGATGTTTTATCATATTTATCTCTTCATAAAATGGATGTAGCTAAGCAGTTTGTGTATCTTATGCCATCAGGGCTTGCTTCTGTATTTATTTTAATCACTTATATGACTGATAGGATGAAACCATTAATAAAAGAAAATGCATTAATAATAAGAGAATATAGAATACCAGATTATTTTGTATGGTTTTTAATAGCAGGTGGTTTTTTAATATTAACTCCATATGAGCCACTAAAATACGTTTCATATAATGTATTAATCATATTTGGTATGCTTTATTTTTTCCAAGGAATACAAGTAATCAATAAGATATTTGAAAGATTTCAAGTAAGCGTATTTTTTAGAATGATGCTTTTACTATTTATCTTTTTATACTTTACTTTTTTTGTAGCAGTAATCACATTAATTGGTTTATTTAGCATATGGTATAAACCAAAGTGGCTTGAAAAAAAAGGCGATGATGAAAAAGGAAATATAGATGGAAGCAACAGTTAAAAAAGGCGAAAAAACTAAGGCCACAAAAGTTGCCATAACTGTGGCATTTTGCCTTGCAGTATCAAAAGCTGTCGTTGGGTTTGTAACAGGCTCCCTTTCTATTTTATCTTCAGCAGTAGATTCTATTTTAGATATTGCAGCATCACTATTTAATTTTATAGCGTTGAAAAAATCAGAAGAGCCAGCAGATACAGGCCACCAATACGGCCATGGAAAATATGAAGCCATGGCAGCTTTCATTCAATCTATTATAATTTTTTTATCTGGGTTATTTATATTAATATCTGCATGGGATAAATTTATAAACAATAACCACCCAGAAGTTTCTAGCGCTGGGTTTATTGTAATGGGTATCTCTATTGGTGCTACCATATTTTTAACAATCTACCTTAGATATAAGGCAAAAAAAGAAAACTCTCTTGTGCTTGAATCTGATGCAATGCATTATTCTATAGATTTATATACAAATATAGGCATTATTCTTGCACTGCTTGTTATAAAATTAACAGGGTTTGCTGTAATAGATTCAATAGTTGCAGCAATGGTGGCAGTTTATATTATATTTTCAGCAATTAAGTTAAGTTTACAGGTATCAAAACAGCTGCTTGATTCAAGTATTGAAGAAGAAGTATATAATAAACTTCTAAAAGTATTAGAAAGTTTTGGAGAATATCACCTTGATTTTCATAGACTGCGTACAAGAAGTGCAGGCAGTGAAATATTTATAGATATGCACTTAACATTATGCAGAAAACTAACTTTAGAAGAAGTACATCAAATAACAGATGTAATAGAGCACGCCATATCTCAGGAAATAAAAGGGGCAGATGTAACAATCCACCCAGAGCCTTGCCACCATACAGATGATGATAATTCAGAGTGTAACTCAAAAAGAATAAGGTATGGGCTTGAAAAATTAAAAGGTTAAGGAACTGATTTTAAAAAATTTACTATCTTCAAAACTTTTTCATGATTTAAATTAAAAATATCCTTATAATCAATTTTTTTACTAGAATTTATATGTTTAAAACCGAAAACTTCAAGATATGCAAATAACTGTGATTTTGGGTTTACACCCTTAAAATTATTATTATTTATATTTTCCAAAGTACCAATATTTTCATTATCAGGTAGAAGATAAATTGAAGGTGAAATATTTTTATCAATACTATTTATTTGATTTATAATATTATTTTTTGAAGTAATATAATCATTATCAGCATCAAAAATAATTACAGGATTATTATACTTTTTTATCTTTGGTAAATTTTTAAGATTATCCTTACCATCCGTTGTTTCAATAGTAGCATTAATATTATAATAGTCTAGTAATATGCTTAAAAATGTTTTATCAGAGTTACCTTCCACAAATATATGCATATTAATCTCTTATTTCATTTTGATTACTTAGCATTAAATTAATATTATCTTTATTATATATAATATGGTTAATGGAATTATTTTTATTATATATATTATATAAATTAATATCAATACAGCTATTTTTCAATAAATTATTAAATACTTCTAAAAACTCTTTACTATGGGTTGAAATAAAAAATTGAACTTCATTTTCCATAGAGATTTTTAGAATATTTCTTATAAGAGTTTCCAGTAAGGTATAATGTATGCCGTTTTCAATTTCATCTATTATAATAATTTTACTACCTGCTAAAATAGAAGAGATAATGGTTAAATATGAATAAAAACCTTTACCCATAGATTTTATATTAACAGCATTTGACAAGTTTTTATAAGATACAGATATAATATTACCAATAAACATTATATCATCTATATTACTATCAAAATCCTGTAAGTATTTATTTAAAAGTTTCTTACTATGATTATTTAACAGAACTTTTGAAAGATTATTTTTTAAAGTATCATAACTAGAAAAAGTAGCTAAATATTCAGCAGATAGACCTATATTGCCAGAATAAGATATATCTATATGTATATTACTGTTATTATCAATAGTAGCAGAGTAGGAATACCTGTCAATAAATCTATTATATTCAATATTAATACTACTTAACCAGTTATTTAATCCATCATATACTATACTGTTACCGGATTTAACAGAACAAGATAAATCTTCACTATTTAAATTCCCAGAAATTTCTATATTATTATTTATATTATAGTCATGAAAAAGAGCAGTAAACATATCTTTTTCATCTATAAAATTGCGAATTTTAAGAATATAATTAAGAGAGTTTATTTGAATATTACATAAAAAATAAATAGCTTCTAAAATAGTTGATTTACCAGTATTTGCAGCCCCTGTAAAAATATTAATATTAGCAAAATTTTCTAATGAAATACCTTTGATAGCTCTATAATTATGAATATCTATATTTTTAAGCATAAAATAACCCAAAGTTTTATTTATTATATACTATATAATAAAAAAATCAATAAAATATATTTACTCCCCTTTATACCCTGCTTTTAAGTCATTAATCTTGTGGTTTTCATTTTTAGTTATTAAGCTTATGCCAATATAAATAAAAGCAGATAAGCATATGCCAGTTATTGCTTGCGTTGCAGACTGCACTTTCCAAAAGACAGGAAGATTAACGCCTTGCACTATTAAAAGATTATAAAAGGCAAATATTACACCAAAAATCATTGAGGCAGCAGCACCAATTGAGTTGCCACGTTTCCAGAAAAAGCCCATAATAAGTGGTATAAATACACCACTTGTAATAATATCAGAAGCCACAAAAGAAAGCTTTAATATGGAGCGTACAGCAACTGCTAAAAATATGGCAATAATTGATATAACAAATGTAGATAACCGTGATAAAAACATGCGTTTTTCTTCGCTGTAATCTTTAGGGGCAATATCTAGGCTTATTGTCATAGCAGCAGTATTTATTAAAGAATCCATAGTAGACATTACAGCAGCAGAAAGCCCAATGAAAACAACGGCTCCTAAAACTGGGTGCATATAGTTTTTAACAATGGCAGTAACTACCCCACCTTTTGGAAAATCACCAAATAAAGCAACGGCAGCCATACCTGTAAAAACAACTATCAAGTATAGTGGAATATATATAAAAAAGCTCATAACAGCCATTTTGGTTGCATCATTTTTTGTTTTAGCTGCACTTATTCTCTGCCATACATTTGCTTGAATTACCCAAGAAAGCCCAAAAGTTATTACAAACACCATATTTTTTTCAAAGCCGTAAGCAAAAGAGAAAAAATTCTCATCATGATGCAAAAGGGCAGCATTATATATATTATCAATACCACCAGAATGGTAAAAGGCTACAAAAAGCACAATTAATGCTGATATAAAAAGTAAGAAAAACTGTACAATATCAGTAATAACCACGCCTTTAAAACCGCCAAAAATAGAATATATAATAACAATTGAAGTGCCAAGAAGTACAGCATATAAATAATCTATGCCAAGGTATGCACTAAATATTTCACCTATTCCCACCATTTGCACAGCTGCATTTAATGTCATAAAAAATAGTATCATAACAGCAAGCACTTTAGCAGTAAAGGGTGAATAGCGTGTCTGCATAATCTGACCTTGAGTTAAAAACCCAATACGGCGTATAAAGGCAGAGCCTAATATCATAACAAATGTTGAAGCAAGCACAGGCATACCGTATATCCAAAAGGCAGACATCCCCTCACGGTATGCAAAATCTGCCGTTTCTATAGCAGAGCCAGCACCCCACCATGAAGCAATAAATGTAATAGATAATGCCCAGAAAGGAAGTGTTCTTCCTGCAAAGAAAAAATCCAGTGTATTTTTACTTTTCTTTTCACGAAAGACTATAAATAATAATACGGCAAAATATACAATAAGTAATAAAAACGATAAACCCTTTAACATAAAAGTAAATATATTAATATTAAAAATTTTTTTCAAGTAAAATATAAAAATTAAGTGTAAAAGTATATAAATTTATTTTACAAAACATTATCTAACTGGTATATTTAAAAACATAATATGAGGTAATATGGGTAATATAGTTTTATTAGAGCAGGAAGAAGATATTCGCTTAGCTGCTGTTATTGTAGCACGCAATAGAAATATTATATTAAAAGCATATCAAGATTATAATGAATATAAAAATCATATGGAAAAAGACGACACTGTTTGTTCCTCAAATGAAGTAGAGTGTAAGGAGCATAATTTCATTTATGTTAAAAAGCCTTATACTGCTAGTGAATTAATGCAGGTAATAAACAGGGAGAATGATTAATGGAAACACAAGAAGAAAACAAAGTAGAAACTAATGAGAAAAAACGTAATTTTGTACACCTTCATTTACACACACTTTTTTCAGCTTTAGACGGTGCTATAAAAATAGAAAAATTAGCAGAAAGCTTAAAAGAAAAAGGCATGGATATGTGTGCTATTACAGACCATGGCGTAATGTATGGTATTATAGATTTTTATAAAACCATGAAAAAATACGATATAAATCCGATTATAGGCAGTGAGTTTTATATAGCACCTGAAAGCAGGCACCACAAAAAAGACCATTATAAACAAGGGGATGATACAAACTACCATTTAGTGCTTTTAGCAGAAAATAACGAAGGCTTGCAAAATTTATATAAACTTTCATCCATTGGGTTTTTAGAAGGATTTTATAGAAAACCTAGAATTGATAAGGAAGTATTAAGGCAGCATTCAAAAGGTATTATAGCACTTTCAGCCTGCCTTGGTGGAGAAATTAGCCGTAAATTTTTAAAAGAAGGCTATGAAGCAGCAAAAAAGGCAGCTTTAGAATATGATGAAATCCTTGGCAGAGGCAACTATTATTTAGAAATACAGGAAAACGGTATCCCTGAGCAGAAAATAGTAAATAATCAGTTAATACAAATATCAAAGGAAACAGGCATACCACTTGTTGCCACCTGCGACAGCCACTATTTAAATAAAAATGACTATTCATCTCATAATATATTAATGCAGATACAGCTTGGGCAAATAGGTGAAGAAAAAAGAAAACCAAGGCTTAAACCAATGGATGCAAGCAGGGAAATAAAATCTGTTGCCCAAAATGATGCAGAAGGTGATGTAAACGGATATTTAGCAAGAGAAGATGATTTAGATGATTTAAGCAGAAGCACATCAGATACCATAGACCCAGCTATTATGCATTCAAGAAGTGGCAAAATGGAATACTCCAGTATGCTTTATGTAAAAAGTATTGATGAAATGTATAACGATTTTTCATATTGTATAGAAGCTGTAGAAAATACTGTAGAAATAGGAAAAAGATGTAATGTGGATATTACATTTGGCATAAACCACTTACCAGTGTATGATGTGCCAGAAGGTTACACACTAAAATCATACTTTATAGAGCTTGCTGAAAAAGGTTTAGAAGAACGCTTAAAAAAAGTGCCAAAAGAGCAGCACCCAGTATATTGGGAACGGCTTAAGTATGAGCTTGATATTATTATAATGAAAGGCTTTGACGCCTACTTTTTAATAGTGTGGGATTTTATAAACTATGCAAGGAAAAATAATATTCCAGTAGGGCCGGGCAGGGGCTCAGGTGCTGGTTCATTGGTTGCTTATTCTTTAACTATTACAGACCTTGACCCAATACGGTTTAAACTATTCTTTGAAAGGTTTTTAAACCCAGAGCGAACGAGTATGCCTGACTTTGATATTGACTTTTGTGTACGAGGCAGAGAGGAAGTTATAAAGTATGTTACAGAACGCTATGGCTCAGACAGGGTATCTCAGATTGTTACATTTGGTACATTAAAGCCAAAAAATGCCGTAAGGGATGTTTGCCGTGTATACAATACGCCACTTGTGCAAGTAAATATGCTGGCAAAATCTATTCCAGATGGTCCATCTATTACAACCTTTAAAAAAGCATATGATGCAGACCCAGAGCTTGCAGGCAGGTTTAAAAATATAGAGCATGGTGAAGAAATCCGCAGGCACAGTGAAAACTTAGAAGGGCTTATTAGGCAGGTGGGAATACATGCTGCTGGTGTTGTAATTGCAGATAAACCGTTAGTTGAATATGCTCCCCTTGCAAAAGGCCCTAAGGGTGAGGTAATTGTACAGTTTGAAAAAAACGCAGCAGAATCTGTGGGGCTTATTAAGTTTGACTTTTTAGGGCTTAAAAACTTAACAATTATTGATGAAGCAGTAAAAAGGATACATGAAAAAGTTGATAAAGATTTTGATGTAAACCATTTAGCTTTAGATGATAAAGATGTGTATGATATGCTTCAGCGTGGGGATACAGCAGGTGTTTTCCAGCTTGAAAGTACAGGTATGAAAAACCTGCTTAAAAAACTGCGTCCTTCAGTATTTGAAGATATAATTGCGGCAAACGCATTATACCGCCCTGGTCCAATTGATAGTGGTATGCTTGATAGTTTTATACGCAGAAAACACGGTGAAGAAGAAGTAATATACCCATTTGAAGAAATAGAAGATATATTAAAAGAAACATATGGTGTAATAGTATATCAAGAGCAGGTAATGCAGATTGCCCAAGTTTTAGGTGGCTATTCGTTAGGTGCTGCTGATAACCTTCGTAGAGCCATGGGTAAAAAGAAAAAAGAAGAAATGGAGAAAAACAGGGCAGTATTTTTATATGGTGATGAAAGTAGAAATATCCCCGGTGTAGAAAAGCTTGGTAAAGATGTACAAAAAGCATCAGACTTATATGATTTAATAGATAAGTTTGCAGGCTATGGCTTTAATAAATCACACTCTGCAGCATACGCTTATATTGCATACCAAACTGCTTACTTAAAACTAAAATACCCAAAAGAATATATGAGTGCATTATTATCTGTTTCTATTGATAATATTGATGATGTGGTAAAATATATTGAAGAGTGCAGGAAAATGGGTATAAAAATTCTGCCGCCTAATATTAATAAAAGTTATTTTGATTTTAGAGTGGAAGATGATGGCATACGTTTTGGGCTTGGTGCTATAAAAAGCGTAGGGGAAGCAGCTATTACTTCGTTTATAGTAGAGCGTGAAAAAAACGGCGAATATAAAAACATATATGATTTATGCAACAGAATGGACTTTAAATCAGCAGCCAATAAGAAAACAATAGAGGCGTTTATCTATTCTGGGGCATTAGACTGTTTTGGAAAATCACGCCACCAAAACGCCTGTGTATATTTATCAGCCTTAGAGCAGGCAGCAGGCAGAGCAAAGGACAGGGAGAAAGGCTTAGGCTCTATATTAGATTTTATATCAATAGAAGGCGATGAATATTTTCCAGAAGTTGATGAGCTTCCAACAAAAGAGCTTTTATCAAGGGAAAAAGAGATTTTAGGCTTTTATTATACAGACCACCCATTAAGGGAGTATAAAGAGTATATAGAAACTTTTGCAGAAGATATGGAGATAGTAAAATCCATGCGTAGCGAAAACGAAGTTGTGGTGTGCGGTATGATTAAAACTATTAAGCACCACATAACAAAAGCAAAAAAAGAAAAAATGGCGTTTTTAGAGCTGGAAGATGCTTCTAACAGCTTGGAAGTGGTAGTTTTTCCAAAAGTGTATATGGATAGTATTATGCACTTAAAAGAAGATAATATTATTGTAGTACGGGGAGTATTCAGCCCAAACCCAGATGATGAAAAAGGGGGCAGTCTGCAGGCAAAAAAAATTACCACATTAGGAAAAGCATTGGAAGAAGAAGTATCTGCTATAGTTGTAAAGTTTGATACTCACACAGCCACATCAGATAAACTTTTTCAGATAAAAACATTATGTGCCATGCATAAAGGCTCACTTCCTTTAGAGCTTACTTTAAAAATAGATGATAATCTGGTGCACTTAAATGTATCAGAAGAATATTATATATGCCCAGATACTGAGTTTATAGAGCAGTTAAAGCAAGTGCCGGGGGTTACAGAAATAAGGTTTAGGGCACTAGATGAAAGCAAATACTACAGCAAAGATTTTGAAAGCGCAGGTTTTGCAATGGCAGAACCATGGAGCTAGAGATGAAAAAAGTATTAACAATTGCAGGAAGCGACAGCGGTGGCTGTGCAGGAATACAGGCAGATATTAAAACTATGGGTGCTTTAGGTGTTTTTGGTATGAGTGCTATAACAGCAGTTACTTCCCAAAACACGCAAGGCGTAACATATATTGAAGAATTAAGTGTAAAATCAGTTACCACACAGATTGAAGCAATCTATAATGATTTGAAACCTGATGCCATAAAAAGCGGTATGCTTTTTTCAAAGGATATAATTTTGGCAGTATATGAAACATTAGAAAAGCATAATAAAGTACCATATGTTTTAGACCCCGTAATGGTTGCCACAAGCGGAGCAAGGCTTTTAAAAGAGGACGCAATAGAAGTGTTAATAGAAAAATTACTTCCTATTGCTGATATTGTAACGCCAAATATACCAGAAGCAGAGCTTATAAGCGGTATGAAAATAGAAAGCCAAAAAGATGTGGATGAAGCCTGCAGGATAATAAGAAGCAAGGGCGTAAAAAATGTAATTATAAAGGGCGGCCATTTTGAAAACAGTGAAGAATCGGTAGATACTTTATATGACGGGCAAAACCATTATGAACTTGCAAGCCCCCGTATTGTTACAAATAATACCCACGGTACAGGTTGCACTTATTCTGCTGCTATTGCATCATATTTAGCTTTAGGATATAATATGCTTGAAGCGTGTAAATATGCAAAGCAGTATATAACATCGGCCATAATATACGGGGCAGAGCTAAAATTAGGAAGTGGCAGTGGCCCTGTAAACCATTTTTATGAAAGTGTAAGAAATAATAACGACGGCACAATCTCTTTTGGGAGCTGCAGCTGTGGTTAAGATATATGATGAATATGACTTTTTTGCATATTTTTATAATAAGTACTGGATGAAGTATTCCCCAGCATATTTTCAAGAAGCACTTGATTTATTATTTTATAAATACTTAAAAAAAGGCGATAATATATTAGATTTATGCTGTGGCACAGGTCATATGGCTGGCTATTTTGAAGAAGCAGGCTATAATGTTTATGGGGTGGATGGCTCAAATGCTATGCTTTCCTATGCAAAAGAAAACGCAAAGAAAAGCAAGTTTTATCAAATGGATGCAAGAGATTTCACTCTTGATGTAAATTTTAGAGCAATCACCTGCCTTTTTGACAGCATAAACCATATGCTAAAAGAAGATGATTTATTAAAAGTATTTAAGAATGTATATAACCATTTAGAAGATAAGGGGCTTTTTTTCTTTGATGTAAACTCATTAGAAGTGTGTGAAAATGTATATCTCGGTGATATTACAGCAGTGGAAGAAGACAGCGTGTTTATATCAAGGGGAATGTATGATGAAAAGGAAGAGCTTATTACATATCTGCTGACATATTTTATTAGGGAAGAGGGCAGCTGGCTAAGGCATGACAGCATGATATATGAAAAATATTACAGTGAAAAGCAAATCAGCAGTCTTTTAAAAAAGGCTGGCTTTAGTGAAGTAGATATTATATATGGCACAGATATTGATATAGAAGCATTAGAAGATAGAATATTTTTTACAGCATGGAAATAGTATGAAAAGATTAAGTGTAATCATAATGTTTTTGTTTTTGCCTGTTTTTTTGTATGCTCAGGAGCTGCAAGGCATAGGCTATGGCAGTACTACAGAGGAAGCAAAGGAGGAAGCTTTAGCAGACCTTTCTTCAGCCATAAAAGTGCAGGTGTTTTCAAAACATGAGCAGACAACTATAAAACGTAATGACGAAGTAACATCTGATTACACTAGGTGGACAAAGCTTTCTACAAATGTGCCACTTATTAGCCCGTCTATTTATTATTCAAAGGAAAACGGTAAACGAAAAGCAACTGCCATAATAGATAAACCAGAGCTTTACAGCGAAAAATTATCAAGTATTGCAGAAAAGATTGATACTATTTTAAAGGATGTGAAAGAAGGTGGCGATAGAGCATTAAATTATAAGCTTTTATCGTCAGTTCAGCCACTTTATGATGAGTATGAAAGCTATCAGGTAGTGGCAGATGTTTTAGGCGTTGATTATGTAAAACCAAAAATCAGCTCATCAGAATCATTAAATATGCTTTTGGAGCTGCAAACTGCTCCGCCATCATTAGAAGTAGCAGCAGAAGTGCTTACAAAAGATATGAATGAAAAAAATATATATGTTGTACCAGTGCTTTATGCAGGCAGGGAAAACATAACAGAGTTTGGTGCATTTTTTAAAGATATGCTTTCTACAAAAGTTAATTCTGTAGAGGTGGAGGAAGATGCCAGCAATAAACTAAAATGCACATACACTTTAAGTGGTGGCGATGTGGTGGTGGCTTGCTCTTTAATTACTGGTGTATCAAAAGTATTAAAATCATCAGCTGTAAAAATACCAAAAGAGCTTGTGGAAATGCAGGCAGTACCAAAGCAGGATGCAGCATCAATTTTAAATTCATATACTCCACCAAAGACAGATTATAAAATATGGCTTAAAATCTCAACAGACGGGGATGCATCGTTTTTACGTGAAAACGAACCATTCTCACTGCTTGTAAAAGCAAATAAGCCGGGCTATGTATATTTTCTAACAGTAAATAATTCAGACGGTGGCGATGCCAATGTATTACTGCTTGACTGGAACAATAAGTTTATTAAGTATATAGATAAAGACCATGTAAATAAATGGGTTAGTTTAGGTCAGTTTAGGGTGGCAGCACCTTTTGGCAGTGAAACATTATATGCTTTTGGGCTTGAAAGAGAGCCACTTCCTGAATACATTGTGCCAGAATATACTCTTGGTAAAATAGGCTATTTAAGAAACGTACGCCCTGAAGTGCTTTTGCAGGATGTATTATACCTTTTCAAAAGGCAGCAGGGTGATAAAACTATGACATCTATTACATATTCCACAGCACCAAACAGGAAAAAAGTTAAATAATAAGGGCAGATTATGAAAAAGTTTATATTTATAGCAGTATTATTATTTGCAGTAAATTTATATGCTGCTCCAAAAATTGATTATTCAAAAAGCTATCAAGTAACTTCTACTGCTGCACATGAAAAATATGCAGTTTTTGGCAGTTTTGACGGAAATATAAGGGTGGTAGCATACGATACTTCAGATATAACATTACTTGATAACGCCCATAAAAAACCTGTAATATCACTATCTTTTAGCAGTGACGGCAAGTTTATGGCAAGTGCCTCCCAAGATGATGAGATAGTTTTTTGGGATATGGTAAATTTTGTAGAAATAAAACGTATAAAAAAACACGGTCAAGGGGTGAGAGCAGTTGCAGTAAGCCCAAAAGGTGATGTGCTTTATATTGCTTTTCCAAACAGCATATATGAGTATGAAACAAGTAAATGGGTAAATACGGCTATTTTTGAAGGCTATGATAACGGTATATATAGTATTGATATAAACAGTAAGGGGGATAGGCTTGCAGCAGGCTCAAAACTTGGTGATATTTATATAACAGATATTAATAAGCAGGAAATAGTAAAAACAATAAAAGCAGGCAGGCAGCTTATAATAAGCCTTGATTTTGCAGGTGATAAAAACATACTTTCAAGTGGCAGTTATGACAGGACTGTAAGGGTATATAATATAGATAGTGGAAAAACATTAAATGAGTTTTCATTATTTAGTGATACCATAAGGGGTGTGGCATTAAATAATGACGGCTCAAAGGTACTTGCTGGCTCAGATGATGGCAATATTTTAATATATGATTTATCTAGTGGGGCAGTAAAAAACCAAAGGATAGAAGGCAGTGGGGAAATAACAGCACTTTCTGCCCCAAAAAGTTTTAAGTTTGTAAACTACGGCAGGGGGCTTGCTTATGAGGAAGAACGCTGCGGCATAATCACATACCCTGCTAAAAAAGGCATATATAGAAAACTTTATTCATTTATAGGAAGCGATATAATAATTTCAGAAAACGGCTACATGGCAGGCAGAGGTAACATGGGCGAATATATCTCATCTTACTACCGTGGCAACAAAGAAAGCATATCAGAAATAATGGAAAAATATTTCAGAAAAGATAAGCTGAAAATAAAGTAAAGGTAATATATAATATTTTATATGTATATTGAAATTATAGCGTAATACTATGGTGTATGAGAATGAAAGAAAGTAAAAATCTATACTTCCAAAACAAATTATATACTAAACTAAAAGAAGCAGAGCAGGAAGCACAGTTGCAAAATAAACGCTATACTTCTAAAGATGTATTAAAAACATTAAAAGATGTGATAAAAGATGCTATGAAAGGTAAATAGTTTATATAAATTTTAGTATTTCCCTATTGTATTAAACTAAAGTTTAAATTCAAAAAATATTTTAATATCCTTATTTTAAGATAATGGTTTTTCCTAAAATAACAGTTTTCTTATTTTAAGTTCAGGGCTTAACTTTAAAATAATGAAAAGTTATAAATAAATACATATATATATTTATTTATATTTATTTATTTCTATAGTATCCATGAGTACACTAAATAATCTCAGAATACCAGGTATTATTATGACCATTGATATGACTATTGTTATCATAGACATAGAGTCATACAATAGTAAAAATGATATAAATAAAATAAAAAATATAATTGTTAGAATTACTTTGTTAATACCCTTATAAACACCAATATATGTCCATGTTAATGCATAATGTCCTTTTTCAATTATATTGCTATAAGGTATGTTAAGTTTATATTCAAGTAATTTTATAAGTTCTTTAATGTTAGCTAAAATAACAAATTCTTGAGCCATACTTAGATATACTAATGTATATATAATCATAAAAAAACAAGTTATTACAAATTTAATAATGAATATATTTTCTTATATCTTTAGTATCAGCATGAGAATTCATTGTTTCATTATCTATAGGTATTGTTGAATGTATATCAGCATTTTGTTTTGAAACATTATATTGTATTATATTGAAATCAAAATCATACGAATTAAAGCCTATCATAATCATGAATATAGTAATAAATACAGCTATATGAGCTGCATATAAAGTGCTATGATGATTAAAGTCATTATAACATCTATCAATTAATTGTTTAGCTATATCTTCAGTTAGCACAAGGGTGGAAATATTTTGTTTATTTAATTTGCCTTTATATTTACGAATAAAAAAATCAAGTGATAAAACAATCATACAGAAAATAATCAGAGTAAAAATCAGAGTAGTAATCATATTGTGTTCCTATCAAATAAATATCATATATAATTTTAAGTATAAGTTAATATTTTCAGTTCCATATTATGTTTTATATTTTCCCAAGTGGGTATTTTGCTTGTTAGCAGTTCATAAAAATCTTTTGTATGGTTTTTGTGGTAATAGTGGCATAATTCATGGGTTATCACATAGCGTATAGCTTTTTTTTCTGCCATAATCAGTGCAGGGTTTAGGGTGATAGTGCCATTTAAGTAACTGCCCCAGCGTTTATTAAGTGCCCTTATTTTTAGTACTGGCTCATTTATATCTTTAAAATTAGCAAGGCAATTTTTTAATTCTTCAGCAAATATTATTTTTGCTTTTTTCATCATAAAGTTATCAAGTATTTTTTTATTATATTCTATATTTTGCGGGTTTTTAGAATGTAGGAAAAATCTATTTTTAGAAAATTTTACCATATCATTATCATCACTAATCACTTTAAGCATATATTGCCTACCAAGGTATAAAACACTAGAGCCAGAAACATAATATTGCACTTTTTTATTTTGAAAATCTTTAAAATATTCTAATTGTTTAAAAGCCCATATAGTGCGTTTTTTAATAAATTTATTTATACTTTCATTATCTGCTTCAAGTGGTGCTTTAAGTGTAATTGTTAAATCTGGGTGCACAATTAGTGCTAATGTTTTCCTATTTTCTTTTTCAATATATATTTTGTCATTAATATATTTATATATATCCATTAATTACCTATTTGCAACAGCTATATTCCACATAGTTTCTGCTAGCTGGTTTATTTCATCATATGATAAATTATCAGTTAAATTTAATTCATCAATAAAATAATCTTGCAAAATATCTAGCACTTTCTTTTTTATATCAATTTTTTTATGAAAATCTACTTTTTTATTTTGTGCTATAACATCATAAATATGTAAAGTGATTTTTGCAATTTCATCTTTAGAGTTATTTTTAAGTATAGTTTTTAGTTTCCTAAAATATGGGTGAGTTGCAGGGTTATTACTAATAGTTGCAGGTATATTTTCAGAATTATCTTTATAGTTTACAACTTGATTTTGCACTTGTTTTACTTCTTCTAAAAGAGATTCTATATCTTCTTCTTTTATAAGTTTTAATCGTTTTATAATATCATCAATAATATCAGAAAATTTTTGGTAAAATTCTTCATCTTGAAAATATCTTTCTTTAATAATCTTTTTAGTTTGTGCAGCAATAGCATCAGCTTGAGATTTTTTAGAAAGCCCGTTTTTATTATCTTCAATAAATGTATTAAATTCTTTTGAGTTGCTAATATTTATTTCTTTAGTAAGCACAGCTACTTCATCAGCACATAAGTAATCATCTAATATTTTTTTAAGCTGATTTTTATATTTTGAAAAATCAATAATTTCAGCCATAGCTATTTTAGTAGCTTTTTTTATTTCCACATATTTTTTAAGTGTATTTTTATATTCATTAATAGTATTAATAGAAAGTTTTGTGTGAAAATCAGGCAAAGCAAGGCAAGAATTAAATACATCAATAGAATTATTTACATTATTATAAAAAAGCTCTCGTTCAAAAGAGTTATCATTATTTTTCAAAAACTCCACATAGTCTGTAATTGTGGCATTTGGTTTAATGGTTTTAAATGTATTTTTAATATCACTAAATATTTTTTCAAGTGATGCTATTAATTCATCGGTATTTTTTAGCATACTTTCTACATCGCTAGGGTTAAAGCCTGAAAAAAGTTGCATAGCATCTTTTAAGTTTTGGGCATTAGCTGAATAATCAATAATAAACCCATTATTTTTTTTCTGGCAATTATCATCACCATCAAACACTCTATTAACTCTAGCAATAGCCTGCATTAAGTTATGGTTTTCAAGCTGTTTTACAAGGTATAGCACAGTATTTCGTGGTGCATCAAAGCCAGTTAAAAGTTTATTTACTACTATTAAAAGCTCTACTTCATCAGTATTCTTTTTAAATTTTTCTATTGTTTGTTTTTCATATTTTTTAAGAGATGTTTCTTTTTTAATGGTATCTAAAAATTTAGCTACTACATTATTATAATCATCATCTTCATCATCGCTACCTGTATTATCATACTTATTATCATCAGATATTACAACGGCGGTATTTATTTTTTTATCTACAAACTGGTTATATTCTTGAAACCATTTATGAAAGCAAACAGCGGCATATTTAGAAGGTGCTACAAGTTGCCCTTTAAGCCCTGTACCCTTAAAGTTTTCTATAAAATGTTCATATATATCCGTAGCTATCACATATATATACTTACTATTTTCTTTCATCATGGTACTAGAAACATATTTTTTAATTAAATCTTGCTTTTGTTTTTCATTTAATTGTTTAGTAATACTATCAAACTTTTTATCTGCCATTATTTTATCAAGCCTTTGTTCTGCAAACCTGCCTTGATATATTAGTTGGCAAACAGCTTCATCTTCTTCTGCTGTTTTCATTTTATATGTATCTATTAAGTTATTATTAAATTTTTCAATGGTTTTACTTTGGGTTTTTGTCATAAGTGGTGTGCCAGTAAAGCCAATAATGCAGGCTTTAGGCATAATAGCTCGCATGGTGGCATGAGTTATACCGTCTTGAGTTCTATGAGCTTCATCTACAAATATAAAAATATTACTATCATCATCAATGGAAGATGTAATGTTAAATTTATGAATAAGAGTAGTAGTAATAGAATGTATTTTTTTTGATTTTATTTTTTCTATTAAATCTTTTCCACTGCTGGCTTTTTCTACTATTACCCCTAGTTTATTATTAGAAAATGTTGCTTTTATTTGTTCATCTAAATCTATTCTATCTGTAACAATAAATATACGGGAAAGTGGTATTTTTAGTATAAGTTTTGCAAGTAGCACCATAGTAAGTGATTTGCCACTACCTTGAGTATGCCATATAAGCCCCCCGTTTCTTGAGCCGTCCTCTTTATATGTGCTTATGCTTGCAAAGGCTTTTTTAACAGCAAAATATTGGTTGTATCTTGCTATTTTTTTTATTCCATTATCATATAAAATAAAGTTTTTAATAATATCTAGCACTCTTTCTTTTTGTAAAAGCCCATATATGCCTATATCTTGGCAAGTGGGCTCATTAGTGGTAGTTTGTGTATAGTCTGTAATGCTTAAATCATGTAGCACTTTATTTAAAACATCACTTTCAAGTTCGTTATTAATAGTATGCAGTAGGGCATTACGGCTATCATCAGTATGGTTTTCTTTCCATAGGTTATAATAAGCGTGTGGTGTTTTATATGTGCCATATTTAAGGTTGGTAATATTTGTAGCAATATATATTTGTGGAAATAGGAAAAAATAAGGTGCATCAGTAGTAGCACTATTTCTAATAATTTGGTGTATTGCTTCATCAACTAAAACAGAGGGTTTTTTATTTTCAATAATGGCACAAGGTATGCCGTTTATAAATAGTACTATATCAATGCGTATATGCTTTTTATCAATAATATTAAATTCAGAAGTAACATGGAAAATATTATTTTCTACATTATCAAAATCAATAACCCTAATACTGCCGTCAGTTTTTTTGCCCTCAACATATTCTTGGGCACTTTCTGCCATAGTCAGCATATTATATACATTTAATGAAGCATCATCACTGCCATTATTAAAGTTTATCTTTTGTAGCTCATATATTCTATTATGTATGGTTTTATCAGAAACAGTATCATCATTTATTTTACGCATAGCTTGAAAGGCTGTATCTTCAAGTATATTTTTATAGTCCTGCTTATGTAATATTTGCCTAACTTCTTCGCGAGATAAATATGTATAGCCCATATTTATAATCTGGCGAATAGCAGAAAACTGCGATGTACTTTTTTCATCATAATTAGGTAAATTATTCATTGTTTTGCTCCGTAAGGGGTGTGTATGTTACTTCAAATTTATAAAAATTAATATTTTGATATTCTGTATCTAAAAATGCTTGATAGAAATTAAAAGTACTAAAATCTTTTTTATTTTTATCACATAATTTTTTTATAATATTTATTATTTTTAATTTTTTACTTAATGGAGTTTTCATACCAAAAATTATTCCATCAAGATAATGAAAATCATATTTATATATTTTATCTTTTATTTCATTTCTTTCAGGTAAAATAAGACGATATTCTTCTTCATAACTCCATTGTTTAGTTTTGTATAGTGGAAGTGTAAGTAAATTTTTTTCATTTTGAATATAGTGTTCATTTGTTTTATAATCATCATATAATTTACTTTTGTTGTTTGTTAAAAAATCTCTATACCAATTATCTTTTGTTTTTTCATCATCATCTAGAAAACTATAAAAGAAATTAATAGTATTATCTTTGTATTCATAATTGATTTTTTTAAATTCTAAAGTAATATTTTTCGGTGGTCTATTTTTTGTATAAGTATCATTTTTAAAAAATTCCATTTTATTATCCATATTTTTATAAACTAGGCATATTCCATTATGGTTTTCTGTATAGTGACTCCACATAACAGGATTTCTAATATCAGTATTAAAACTTGCAATATAATTTTTTGCTCTAACGAAATTAGCAAGGTAATTAACATACTCATCTATAAATTTTCCATAAAAAATGTATTGATGTAATTTTTCACTAAGTGGAAACCTTGTTTTATCAATCAATGGAGTATAAAGCAAATCATCAAAAAATTGCATTGCTACAACAGGGCATGATGTTTCATTATAATGGAGTTCTATCTCTCTTTTATATATCAATAAAGAATCAATATTTCCTTTTATTGCATTTTTTATAAACTCAATAGATTCATTTGCTGTTTTTTTATATAAATGAGAAGCAATAATTTCAAGTATTATCACATGTATTATTAAGAGATATACTTTTAATGCTTCAGCAGTAACTTTATTATCTTGCTTAAAAATATCATCTATATATTTGGTGAAATATTCTCTAAATGTTTTATATATTTCAACAAATAAATCATAATAAGCATTTGTATATACAAAATCATCAATTGGATTTAAAATATTAAAAGTACTAATTTTTATAATTTTTTTAGGATTTCCTTTTAACTCATTTGCTAGTAAACATCTAGATAAGCATAAAATATAATTTTTAAATAAATTATGCCACATTATACTATCCCCTTGAAATATTACAGTTTTATATGCTTCCATTGGGTCATTAAGTTCTTCATTTGAAGCAAAATAAATCTCAAGGTTTTCAAGTTCTTTATATTCAAATATATGTTTTAATTTTCTAAATCTGTAAAAATATTTATTTTGTTCTTCTGCCATAAATTATTCCTATATTATTTTAATATTATTATATCTTTCTTGTATCAATTTTTTTATTTCTTTTAAATTATTATCTAGAATATTAACTAGTTCATCTATTTTTTTATCTAATATAACTAAGTCCTCATAGCTAAAACTTAATGATACTTCATTATGAAATTTTGAAAAATAGAGTACTATTTTATTAATCTCTTCTTCAATTTTCTCTGGGGTATAAATAGCATAATAGTAATATCGTTTTTTATACTCTGAAAGTGTATTTAATAATAATTTTGTTTTTTCTATATAAAAATCTTTATTATCTAGCTTACATCTATTATACTTTACATCTGCCGAAATATGACCACCTATTTCTGCTACAATTATTGATATTTCACCAATAGTCCGCATAGAGTTTTCTATTGCTTGTTGTTCCAAATCAAATAATGCTTTGCTAACATGTATTTTTGTATCATTTTTCGCATTATGGTCTGATATTGCTTTATTTGCTCTTTCATCTACTTTACTTTCAAATAACTTAAATATTATTTTTCTTATAAAAGGTAACCCAATAGCTGAACCAATAGCTATTATGCCACCACCTAAACCAGCTAAAAAATTGTAAAATGTAACCATATATAAACTCCCTTTGCCTTATTTTTTTACACCCTAACTTTTCCAGTTAGTAAATTTTGCATTAGTCTTATTAAATTTTTTTATAAAAATTCGTCCTTGAATTTTTATAATTACGCAACTACGGAAGTAAATTCCTTGTTGCTTACGCAAGCGACGGCTCGTCCTGAGCCTTAAAAAAAGGACTTTACACCCTAACTTTTCCAGTTAATAAATTTTGCATAAGTCTTATTAAATTTTTATAATTACGCAACTACGGAAGTAAATTCCTTGTTGCTTACGCAAGCGACGGCTCGTCCTGAGCCTGAAAAAAAAGGACTTTACACCCTAACTTTTCCAGTTAGTAAATTTTGCATAAGTCCTTTTTTTTGCTCTGTATATAGTTTTAATTGCTTATTTAATAACTCTATTTCTTTATCTGCACTAGATAAAATATCAGCAATAGCTTTTTGCTCGCAAAAAGAAATTTTAGGAATAAATAACTGGCAAATATCATTTTTATATATATGTGGTTGAGCTCCACCTGTTTGTAGAGAATAAAGTTTATTTTGTTGCAATTTTAATATATAAAATAAAAATATTGTATCAAATACATCTTTTTTTCCATATAATACACTACAATCTGAAGCCCATATAGGATAATTATGATACCATATATATCCAGCATAAGCACCAGATGCACTTATAGTAATTATATTATGAAAATTATAAGCATTATGGAAATAAGGAATTTCTCTTCCTGCTGCAATTACTGGTATTATGCCATTGTTTGCGATTTCTGAAGTTAAGGGTTGCCCTTTTTTATATATGATTTCTTTATCTACTACTTCCCCCAATTTGATTGTTTTCCATTCATCAGTAAAGCCTTGAAGTCTTTTTTTGCCAGTTAGTAGTGCTTGCATTAAGCCTTTTTTTTGTTTTTCTTTATATGCAATTAAGTCTTTTGTTTGCTCTATTGCTTTATCCCATAAGGATAATATTTCAGCAATTTTTTTCTGCTCTTCCAGTGGGGGAACTGGGATATAACAAGAATAAAAATTTTCTGAATTAAGATTTAATAGACCATCATTTCTTACTCCTGCATTAATTAGCCTATATAGTTGCTTATTTAAAAAACCACTTATAAATAATTGTTCGTAATAAAAGCAATTATGATTTTTTATTCTAAAGCATTCAAAAACATTTGGAATTGCGGCATGTTCTCTATCTTTTAACAAATAAATACAACCTTGTGGATACTTTTTTGAATTTCCTTTATTATATGCAAAATCATATTTTTTTATTTTGATATATTTTTCATATTGTTTTCCTGCTAAATCTCTACCAAATTTTTCTGTTTGATTAACAAAACCTATTCCTGCTGATATACTTAATGGCTCTAATTGTTCAGATAAAACCCTAGTATTATTAATTTCTACCACTTCCCCTAACTTTTTTACTTCCCAAGCTTGTGGCACTTGTATATTTTCACTCATATTTCACCCATAAATCATTGATAAATAACCAATGTGCAAATTTTGCACATTGCTTTTTATTTGTTTTTATGCTTTATTTTTCTTGTAATAGTTTCAAGTTCTAACATATCCTGCTTATCTGCTTCCTCTGCTTCCTCTGCTTCTGCCTTTTTACGGGCATTATTAAATATTTCGTATTTTTGATATGCTATTTGTTCTGCTTCTTGTTTGGAAATGCTCCCATGTGATTTTAATATTTCATATTCATTAAAATCTAAAAAAGTATCTATTTTTTCTTTCCAGTCATTTATTTTTATAGCTATTCTTCTTTCTGCTTGGTTTTCTGCATAATCTAAAAACATAGTTACAAGCCTTTCTAATTCTTTTACTTCTGTTTCTACAAGATAATTTTTTGCAACTATCACATCTGTTTTTCTTACCCTTGATTTTTCCCAAGTTTGCAAGTTCATATTTGGTTTTGTTTCATCTGCCCTTTCTATAATTATTTCTGCCGCTGTTTTTTTAGTAACTGCATATAACATTTTATTTTGTACTTCTGCAAAAAAGAGCTGTATATCATTACTTTTAGGGTCATAGTCTTGAGATAATGCAAATAAATCTTTTATCTTTTGATAAAATCTTTTTTCACTAGCTCTTATTTCCCTTATTTTTTCTAATAATTCATCAAAATAATCCCATTTACTAGGATTTTTAAGCCTTTCGGAGTTAATAGAAAAACCTTTGATAATATATTCTTTAATTACTTGAGTAACCCATTTTCTAAAATTTATAGCTATACTGGAATTTGTCCTATACCCTACAGCTAAAATTATATCAAGACTGAAAAATTCTACTGGTTTGTCAGAATTTAACTGTATTACTTTTTTCATATTTGTTTCTTTATCTACTTCATTATCTGCAAATATATTATTTATATGCCTTGATACCCCTGTTCTATCAATATTGTAAAGTTTTGCAATACTATCCCTATCTAGCCATAATGTCTCATTTTCTAAATCTAGCTGTAAATCTAATTTTCCATTTTTTGTTTCATATATAATTAACTGTTTTTCACTCATTTTTCACCCATAACTTATTGATAAATAACCAATGTGCAAATTTTGCACATTGCTTTCCTGTGAATATACTACACATATAAATATATAATATATTCCCCAGTTGTAAAGGATTTCTTTACAACTGGTATATTTTGCTATAAGCCTAAGTTTTTTAAATGCTCTTGCATAGCTTTTTTTACAGTTTCTAGCTCTTTTTCTAAGCTTTCAATTTTGCTTGCAATTTCTTTCATATCCACTTGCTCTTCTTCTTCAAAAGTATCAACATAGCGGGGGATATTTAAGTTATAGTCGTTTTCTTTCACTTCTTCATAGCTTGCTTTATGGCTATATTTTTCTATTTCCTTGCGTTCTTTATAGGTTGTATATATTTTATCTATTATTTCACTGCTTAGTTCGTTTTGTGTTTTGTTTTGTATATATTCTTTACTAGCATCAATAAATAAAATATCTTTTCTATTTTCGTTTGCTCCACCAAGTTGCCTGCTTTTATCAAATATTAATATGGCTACAGGTATGCCTGTTGTTTGAAATAAACCACTAGGCAAGCCTATTACAGCATCTAGTATATTTTCTTCTATTAATGATTTACGAATGGCTGCTTCACTTGCCCCCCTAAAAAGCACACCATGTGGCACAATTACTGCCACTCTGCCTTCTCTTTCCTTTGCTACTTCTACCATATGGCTTATAAAAGCATAGTCGCCCTTACTTTTTGGTGGCATACCACGGTGAAAACGGTGAAATTCATCAGATTCTAAATTTTCAGCACCCCATTTATCCAGTGAAAATGGTGGGTTTGCTACTACTATTTCAAATTTTTGTAAGCCTTTTTCATCTCTTATAAGCGGGTTATTTAATGTATCGCCCCAAAATATTTCTGCATCATTAATATTATGTATAAACATATTCATTCTAGCCAAGTTATATGTGCTACCCACTTTTTCCTGCCCGTATATAGCATAGTCATCACTTCCCACTTCTTCTGCCACCTGTATAAGCAGTGAGCCAGAACCGCAAGTTGGGTCGCATATTCTATCCCCCTTTTTAGGCATGGCAAGTTTTGCAAGTAGTTTTGATACAGTTTCTGGGGTAAAAAATTCACCAGCTTTTTTTCCTGCATCGCTTGCAAACTGTTTTAAAAGATACATATATGATTTGCCTAATATGTCAGATTTGCCAGCTTCTGTTAAATCAATACTTGCAAAATCTCTTAAAAGGTTAGAAAGCATTTGGTTTCTTTGGTCTGCTTGCCCTAGTATTGACTGGCTATTAAAATCAACTGTAAAAATATCTTTTAAATGCTCTTCGTTGGCTTCTTCTATGGCATGAAGTGCTTTATTTATTATCTCCCCCAAATTATCTGCCGATATTTGCTCTAGCACTTTATCAAAAGATGCATCCTCTGGTATTTTAAAACGCATATTGTTCTTTTTTATCTCAAGGCGTGGGTTATCCTTGCCATATTTTTCTATTAACTGCGCTAGTTCCACCTTATGCATATCACTTATATATTTAAAAAATAACATTGTAAGTGCATAGTCTTTAAAAATACTTGCATCTACTATCCCGCGGGAAGAATTTGCTGCGTCCCATAATGTTGTATTAAGTTTTTCTTGGCTTATCATATTATTGCTCCATTCATCATATTTTCTAGTTGCATTTTTCTTAAATTATAAATTGATTGGCTTATTGCATATTGTTTGCTATTTAGCCTATATGCTTCCACTATTTCTTTTTGCGTATCCAAACTTGGCAAATCTATCTCAAGTTCGTTTAAAGCATTTCTTGGCAGAGTAGGGGTTGTGGCAGAAAGTAGTGTTACTTTTTCCAGTTGCTTTTTACAAGCTGGACTATTTAACCAAATAGCAAGATATGGTTTATAACAGGTTGGTTTTATCACATCTATTATAAATACAGCATTAGATGTAACAAATGGCTTCTCACTTTCAAAAATTGCAGCCTTAAATGTGCCACGTGCTGTTAGCAGTATTTCCCCTTGACTAAGTGGGGTAATACTCTTAATATTATCCGTAGATATTTTAATACATTGGTGGTAGTCGATTTCCCCAAATGCATTAATATCTTTTGCTTGTAGCAGATAGAAAGGTCCAGTTTCATCTGCTACAGGTTGCCCTCTAAAGCTATAACCTGCTTTAATAGAGCAAAAACTCTTAATCTGTAGCTTCATATTTTTTCCTCCTTATAATTTTCGCTACATTGTTCTACTGTCAAAATGAATATCAGTAGATACAATAAACCCATAAACTTAGGTCATGATTAGTTATATATCATATTTTTTTAAATGTCAACGGAAAATTTAGCAGTAGAAGAATGTAGCCGACTGAAAATAACTATTGGACTAATTCTTATATAATTTTAATAAATATTCTAGTAAGTTATCCATATTGGTGTTTATTATAGGTTGCAGGGTCTTAAGCATGTTTCTAACTTGCTCTGCATCTTCAACACTAGAATTACGGTTGATAGGAAATATTTTTGCATACATATTCTTATTCTCAAAAATTTTATCTATTATTTTTGCTTTTAAAAGTACATCTTCTAAATTACGAGTATTAAAAATTGGTACTATATAATCATAAGCCCAATGGTCTTTAAACATACTTTTATTTTTAAAGTTTTTAATATCTCTTTCTGTTAGTTCTTCATCATCTGTATCCATAATAATAAAGATTTTAAAATTAGGATTTATTGTGTTTTTATTTGTTTTAATAGAGTAGTGTTTAAGGAGATTACCTTTGGTTGCAAATATTTTATTGTATAAGCACCTATTAATGCTATTAATTTGAATACTAGATTTACCGTTTTGCTCAGCATATGTAACAACACTTAATCGTAATAAACTACATAAATGTTGGGAAAGAAAATATTCAGATTGTCCATGGCATATTATTATTGCTTGCTTATATTTATTGGTTTTTTTCGTTGTTATTTTTTTTCGCATTATCTAAAATCTCATTTATTTCAATAAAATCAATGTCACTAGTATAAGGGATACCACCATATTCACCAGATAAATAGCGTTTTCGAATATTTAAATACGGATGTAATTTCTGTTCATAATCAACTACAGAGTATACTTCTTTATTTCTATTAGATAAAATATCAAGTATGTAAATGCTATCTTTTTTAATATTTGCTTCCATTAATGTTGTGCTATGGGTAGTAAGTATGAGTTGACCATTTATGTTTTCTGCAAAATTTTCTAATAGTGTTTTTATCATTATATCATGTATTCCTGTATCAAACTCATCAATAATTACTATACCACCATCTAAAGAATAAATAAATAGTGGTATAAGGTCAAATAATTTTTGAGTTCCAGTTGATTCTCTGCTAAATGGTATATCAATAAGTTTATTACCAATCAATTTTTTGCAATATAGTATATATTTTATTTCATCTTTGTCTGTTTTGGTGTCATAATATACTTGTCTAATATCTGAGTAAAGAGATGTAATAATACTATCAAGAATTTTTTCTGTAGTATGTAATAAATCGAGCTTGTCAAGCTCAATATTGCCCATATTTATATTATCTAAAAAAAGTGGATTATTGAAAGACGTGCGATTAATTCCATATTTACTTATTGGTTTTAATACATTAAAAGTTAAAAATAACTTTATAGTATCCAAAATATTATTATTGATATTTTTTGTTATATATTCTACCATTTTGTCATGCATTTCATATAATATGATAGAAATAAATGCATGTTTTCCCCAGTATTTGTCAATTTCATTAGATAATTCTTTAAAATAAGTCATGTTTTTAGAAACTTTTTCTATATTGTAATGGTCTATGTGAAGTTCAAATAGAACTTCATCTTTTTTATTTTTTAGCATTGATAATTTTTCAAATATAATTCGTTCACTATCTGTTTGTATTATGTATTCATAGTGTGTTTTGCCTAGTTTAATACCACACTCAATATGTATATTATCATCATATTCTATTGTTTTATAGTCTTTAATAATATTTGAAATAAGGTGTGGATTTATAATAAGGTTGTAAAATTTTGACAGCTCTTGATTTTCGTCTTCAATATGTGGGCTAGGAGTTAATACCCTACTAAATAATATACGCTTTATGAAATCAAATATTTCTACAATATTTGATTTGCCTGCACCGTTTTCTCCATAAATAATGTTTAATTTTCTTGGTGTATTCCTATTATTTCTAAAATCTATTGTAAAATCAATTAATGATTTAAAGTTTTTAACATGTAAATATGTAAACATAATTCTCTCTTAAAATTTATAATTTATAATATTATAAATAAAAACTAGAATAAATTATTAAAAAATGCAAGTAAAAATTTATAATTTATATATTTTTACAATAATTTTTATTGAAAATTTAATATGTAATCTTTTCACTTCCCTTTTTACAATTCTTTTACCTACTCCGCTTTGACAACTTATATTTCCTGTGTTATACTACCCTTATAAGCATTACAAGGGGGCTTTTATGGAAAATAATCATAAGACTATTGCTGTAATAGATATA
The DNA here is from genome assembly GCA_944324495.1 of uncultured Mucispirillum sp. Classification (GTDB taxonomy): domain Bacteria; phylum Chrysiogenota; class Deferribacteres; order Deferribacterales; family Mucispirillaceae; genus Mucispirillum. The sequence goes on from CALUWN010000002.1 coordinate 83,723, forward strand.
GGCAGTAACTCCATACGTTTGCAGGTGGCAAGGGTAATAGATAGAACATATAAAGTGGTAAACGACCATAAAGCCACTGTACGCATTGGTGATAATGTATATAAAACAGGTAAATTTTCAGAAGAAGCCATAGATACTCTCTTACAAGTGCTTACAAATATAAAAACCATAATGGATAGTGAAAATGTGGAAATGTGCCGTGCTGTTGCCACAGCTTCCTTTCGCGAAGCTTCCAACGGGCAGGAAGTAGCAGACTATATTAAAGAAAAAACAGGCATAGATATTGAAATAATCTCAGGTAAAGAAGAAGCACGCCTTATGTATTTGGCAGCATCATATTATTTCCAAATGAATGATTGCAATGTACTGCTTGTAGATATGGGCGGTGGCAGTACAGAGTTCAGCTATGCAGAAAAAGGCTGCCTTATAACATCTGAAAGTACTCCTCTTGGCTGTTCCAAACTAAACTATGAATACTTGCAGGGCGATATTCCAAGCCAAGCTCAAATAAAAGCACTTAGGCAGTATTTAACTGATACGCTGGATACTATACTTCCTAATGCAAAAGTAACAAAATTAATATGTTCTGGTGGCACAATAAACAATATTTCAGCCATATATAATAAACGTCAGAATTTTTCAGATGCTGCTGTTAAGTTTGTAGACAGTGTTTTTTCCAAGCATTTCTTCAATGAAATTTCAGGCAAGCGTTTAGAAGAACGCCTTAAAATATCAGGTATTGAGCCAACAAGGGCCGATATTATATTAAGTGCATCTATCCTTGTAAATCTGCTTATAAAAAGATATTCCCTTGACGGGTTTTACACTCTTTCTGGTGGGCTTCGTGCAGGGCTTACAATAGATGTAATGAATAAAATGGGTATAGAGCTTATGTTCCAAGGTGGCAATACCGATGTAGCTTATGCAAGGCTTATTGAAACTGGCAAAAAATACTTTTTTGATGAAAAACATGCAGAGCAGGTTACAAGGCTTTCTAAAATATTATTTGAAAAGCTTAAAAATATATTATCTCTTGATGATGGGGACTATAAACTTTTAGAAGCTGCCTCCATGCTTCATGATACAGGCACACATATTGCCTATTCAAAACATCATAAGCATTCATATTATTTAATCATGAATACAGAGCTTCCCGGTTTTAATGATGATGAGATAGCAGTAATTGCAAATGTGGCACGGTATCACAGGCGTTCTATGCCAAAATTAGGTCATGAAAACTATGCAGCATTATCCAGTAAAGCAAGGGAGAAAGTATCAAAACTAGCAAGCATATTACGTATTGCAGACGGGCTTGATAGAACTCATTCCCAAGTAATAAAAGATATAAATATAGAAGTAATAGATAACCACATAAACTTTAATCTTGAAGTAGATAAAAACTATAATATAGAAATGGAAAAAGCAGGTTTTGATAAGAAAAAAGACCTGCTTGAAAAAATAACTGGTATGAGTGCGGAGCTTATATAAGTATGAAAACATATCTGTATGGTATAATAAATATTGGTGCCAGTGCCTTTCGTATGGCAGTATCAGAAGTAAGCAGTAAGGGTATAAAAGAAATTGATTACCTTATAAAACCCCTGCGTCTTGGAGTGGATACATTTTCTCAAGGCTATATTTCCTTAGAGAGAGTAAAGCAGGCTACAGAAATATTAAAAGGCTTTCACAATAAATTAGTGGAATACGGCATAAAGGAATACAAGGCAGTATGCACAAGTGGTGTGAGAGAGGCACTAAATAAAGATTTTTTTATAGATTACGTAAAAATCCATGCAGGTATAGATATAATAATATTAGAGCCTTCAGAAGAAGTGTATATTAAATACTTAGCTGCTAAATTTTCCGTAGCTAATTTTGAAAAAATGGAAAAACAGGGTGTAGTGTTTGCAAATATTGCAAGTGGTAATGTAACCCTTTCTGTATCAAAAGGTGATAATGTGCTTTATTCTGGGGCACTGCCCTATGGCAGTTTAAGGCTTCGTCAGATGTTTCGCCATATTGCACCATCTAAAAGGCACAGAGCATTTGACCAGTATGCAGAAAATATGGTATCCACTGTAGCAGGCACTATTAACAACACAAAAATAAAAAACTTAGTAGGCAGTGGCAGCTCTATTAATATGATGCTGCGTATATTTAAACCAAATGATGATTTTATATTAAGAGATGATTTAGAAAAACTTTATAATAGAATAAGGGCCTACACAAAGCAGGATATAGTAGAAGAATTATCTTTAAGAGATGATGAAGCCGAAGTATTAGTGCCGACATTATGCACATATATCCACCTTTTAAAATATACAGGGGCAGATAGGTTTCATTTTTCACCAGTTGATTTTCCAAGCACCCTTACTCATTTTTATACAGGAATGTTAAAAGATAAGGATTACCAAAAACGTATAAAGCAGACAATACTCTCATTTGGTGAACGGTTTAATATAAATACGGCACATGCAAAACGGGTATCAAAATTTGCAAAAAAACTGTTTAATGAGTTTATGGACCTGCACTCTTTAGATAAATCTAAATTTGATATACTAGAAACAGCAGCACTTTTATATCAAGTTGGAGAATATATTGACCCTAGAAATGTAACATATAACTCATACTATATAATAAAATCAATAAATATCCCCGGATGGAGCAGTAAAGATATACAGCTTACAGCCTGTGTTATAAACAGCATGGGTATAAATAAAACAAATGATGAAAAGATAGAAGTAGCAAATCTTTCATCAACTGAAAGGCTTATAGTAAATAAACTAGCCTGTATTTTGCGTATGGCCTATGCTTTAGATGCTGGCAAAAGCAGTATAATAGATGATATAGAAATTATAGATAATGATAATATGATATTAATAAATGCTCAGGTAAAAAAAGAACCATTTATAGAGCTTTTTACATTTGATAAAATAAAACATACATTTGAAGAAACTTTTGGTATACCAATAGATATACGTACATCTATGATATATGATTAATACAGGGTGATAATATGGACCACAGTAAGAAAGAATATTATATCAGCAGAGAGTTAAGCTGGCTTTCCTTTAATGAACGTGTGCTTACAGAAGCATTAGATATACATAACCCATTAATGGAGCGTTTAAAATTCACTGCCATATTTTCATCAAACATGGATGAATTTTTTATGGTGCGAGTGGCAGGGCTTGTGGAGCAGATTAGTGCGGGCTATGAAAAGACAGATATTGCAGGCTACACTCCAGAAGAGCAGATTATAGCTATCAGCCACCAGACAAAACGATTAATTGAAAAACAGCAGAATATATTTATGCAGCTTCGTCAGGAGCTTGAAAAACACAACTGTTTTTTCAACCCAGATATAACTGATGAATATTATGAAGATACTGAAAATATATTTATAGATGCTATTATGAGTGTGGTAAGCCCTGTAACACTAGACCCAGCTCACCCATTTCCTTTTATTTATAATAAAAGGATGACAGTTATTGCAGCACTAGAAAAAGAGGGCAGGGAATATTTTTCGCTTATTATGCTGCCAGAAAATATTAGAAGATATTTTGTAATCCACAAGGGAGCAAAACGCATTATTTTCACAGTGGAAGAAATAATAAAAAAACACGTTCACAAGCTTTTTAAAGGTTACACTTTAAAAACGGTAAATGTTTTTAGAGTTACAAGAAATGCAGATATTGAAATGCGTTCAGAAGAAATAGCAGATATGATATTATCTATGAAAGATTTTCTTTCAAGGCGTGTAAAAGGTGCTGTTACAAGGGTTGAGATAGAGCAAAACACTCCTGTATATATTGTAGAATTTTTACAAAAAATGGTAAATTTTAAGGATATGGAAACCCAGTATGTAGATGGTGTAATAGATTTAACATTTTTATTTAACTTATCATCATTAATACCTTCTGCTCAGTTTAGCCATCATGAGCAGTTTATAATACCTTATAATTTTGAAAATGCAGAAATATTTAATAAAATAAAAGAGCAGGATATATTATTTTTCCGCCCATACTATTCTTTTTCTGCCGTTTCAAAACTTATTGCAACAGCAGCAGGCGATAAGGATGTACTTGCAATAAAAATGACACTTTATAGAACAAATAGAGATTCTTCCATACTGGCATCTTTAGTAAAAGCTGCCAAAAGTGGCAAGCAGGTAAGCGTAGTGGTGGAATTAAAAGCCCGTTTTGATGAGGAAAGGAATATTGACTGGGCAAAAAATTTAGAAGATGCAGGCTGTATAGTAACTTATGGTATAGCAGGGCTTAAAATACATGCAAAATGCCTTTTAATTGTACGCAGGGAAAAAGACGGAATAAAGCGTTATACCCATCTTGCAACAGGCAACTATAATGAAAATACTGCTATGCAATATACCGATGTGGATTTAATAACATCAAACGATAAAATAGGCAGAGATGCGGCACAGCTTTTTAATTACCTTATGGCTTATACTGATGAGCAAAGCTGGCAGTCATTAAGCGTTGCACCCTTTAATTTAAGGGAAAATATATACGCTTTATTTGATAATGAAATAAAAATGGCAAAATCTGGCAGGCAGGCACGCATTATTATGAAGATGAACTCACTAATTGATAAAGATGTTATCAATAAAATGTATGAGGCTTCTAATGCTGGAGTGCGTATAGACTTAATAGTTCGCGGCATATGTGGCTTAAAAGCAGGCTGCAAAGGGTTTAGTGAAAATATAAGAGTAAGAAGTATTGTAGGCAGGTTTTTAGAGCACGCTAGAATATTTTATTTTGAAAATGGGGGAAGCCCACGTTATTTTATAGCTTCAGCTGATATGATGCCAAGAAACTTAAACAGACGTGTAGAATTAATGACAGAGATATATGATACATCACTTCAAGCAAGCCTGCATAAGTTTTTAGATATAACCTTACAGGATAATATGAAAGCATGGATATTAAAAGGCGATACATTTGAAAAAATAGTATGCGGGCCAAATGATGAGGCAGTTAATTCTCAAGAATATTTTATGAATAATAAGTTAATCTAAAATATGTATGGGGCTTTTTTTCAAATTTTTTGAAACATATTTTAATATGCCCCATGAAAGTATAAGTGAAGCAAGTGAGAAAACAGCAGTAACTGCTTCTTTTTGAAAAATCATATCAGCTAAGAAGGCAGCAATTATCATAATAAGTATTGGTAAGCCGTATAAAAGCAGGGAAAGTTTAAGCATATATTTTTCATCAACTATAATATTAATCTGTGAGCCTTTTTCATATATTTTATTAGTTTTAATGGTAAAAGATTTTTTCTTTTGGGCAAGCAGGCAGGAGCTTTTGCAGTTTGCACACTCTAAGGCCTGCTCCACAACTATATACCCCTCATGAGAGCTTAAAACTGTGACAGATATGGTGTTTTGGACGCATATATTATTGTCTGACATAAATCATTTCAGCTATATTATCGCTTATTGCAACACGGCTGCTGCCAACGGCATATATTTTATATGGAGAATTTTGCAATAGTTTTATTTTTGCACCCGGGTAAAACCCAAGTGATGAAATATGGTTTATTTCAGAAGAACTATCACATTTTAAAGATGATATTGTGTATGTATTATTAACAACTGCATCACTTAGTTTCATAATCTTTTCCAGTTATATTTATATATTATGATAATCAATATCAATTATAAATAAAGCCTAGCACCAAAAAATATGAAAGTCAAGAATATTAGTAGACTGCTTCACCCCATTAACAAGAATAACAATATTATTTTTTTCATAATAACCTCCAAAATTTTTATCGGATAAAATTTGTATAAATATTTATAAGTGTTTATAATTTAAGTGAAAAATTTAACGTTCTAAAGATTTTTTCTTTTCAAGCGTCTTATTAACTGTATGCTCCTGTTTAATATGTTGTGACAAGAAATTTTGACGCTTTTGAGTAAATTCTTTGCATATATCTCTTAATTTATCCTGGCGTAATTCATAAAAATATTCCATTGCTTTTGTAACTATTTTGCTACTCCTTTTCTCTCCTCCTAAGTATCTAATTAATTCTTTACCAGCCTTTTCAAAAGCACTATTTTGCCTTATGTCTTTAAATCTGTTTAATAAAAAATCATCTAAATATTGTTTCTTATTTGTATCTAATAAGTTATTTTCTTTTATTGCTGTATTACACGCAATAATCTTGTTATTCAAAACATCTATATTAGTCTGAAAAGGATTAATATCAAATATTTCTAAACATTTAATTTCATTTTTCAATATATTATTTATATCTTTTTCCGTCTCTATTATATTACAAGCTAGATTTAATAATGTATCCATCTTTTCATAAGAACCCTCTATATGATTAAGATAGGCTTGATATAATAATTTAGATAATATATCTTCTGTATTATTATAATAAATACTTTTCCCAGCCTCGTTCTGCATATAATCTCCTGTTTTTTTCTTCAAGCTCTTCACGGGTATAATGACCGATTCTCACCAATGAATCTATTAAACCTTTTGGGAAAGGAACTGTATTCATAAATTCTATTATCTCTGAATTTGCTTCTATTGTATTTTTTTTCATAACATTATCTAGTAATCTGTTATTTAATTCTGCAATCTCTTTATCAGTCATAGCATATGCTAGATTATCTAAAATTTTTACATTATTCATTATATCCTCCATCAAATATTATATTGATGTATCATACTATTTTTTACTTATATAGTAAATATTAAATTTACTGGGGGTACCCCCAGATACATTTTTGACTTTATTTTTAAAAAATTATCTTGTAATATCATAGTAAGCTCCTTGATTGTTTTTTGTTTTTTTTGATATAACATTATAACAATTTTTAGGAGCTTTTGCAATTTAAAAACACTCTTTTTATTATATATTACAATAATTTATAATAATTTTTAAAATAAAAATGGGGTACCACCAGTATTAGTAGAGAATTTAAAAATAATAGTATAAGGCAAATTATGGGAGCATTTTGCCCCCATAATATTATCCAACTGTTGGTAAAAATGAGAATACTTTTGTAAACCAGATAGTTAGTGATGTCATGCTGTCGGTAACAAGTAAAATACCAATAATAATTAATAATGCCCCTGCTATTCTTTCCACCCATACCACAACATTTCCAGCTTTTTTAATAGCAGCCATCACTTCATTAATAGCAAGTGCTGAAATTAAAAACGGAATCCATAATCCCAAGGAATAAACAAGCAGTAAGCCCATACCTTGAGTAACAGATGATTCTTGAGATGCTACTGTTAGTATGGAGGCAAGGATAGGACCAATACATGGTGTCCATCCAAGTACAAATACAAAACCTAATATAAATGCATTAACATAAAATGGAACTGATTTTTTTGTGTAATTAATACGTGCAGTTTTCATTAAAAATTTTATTTTAAATACACCAATCATATGCAGCCCAAAAATAATGACTACTACGCCACCTATTTGAGCTAAAATACGCTGATATTCTTTAAAAAAAGAGCCAATAGATGTGGCAGATGCACCAAGAGCAACAAAAACTATTGTAAAACCAAGCCCAAAAAATAACGCCCCTAAAAATGCTTTTAAACGGGGTGATATTTTAGAATCTGTTTCCCCTGTTTTTAAGTTTTCTATGGTTTCCCCAGACATAAACGATAAATAGCCCGGAATTAATGGGAATATGCATGGTGATAAAAATGTAAGCAGACCACCTGTAAAAGCTAAAAATATAGAAGGTGTTTCTGGTGTAATAAACATAGTGCCTCCTTAATGTAGTTATAATTGTATAGAAATTTTAAATTTTCCTTATAATACAATAAGAAAATGTAGATAATGTGTAGGATAAATTATTTTAAAATTTACAATATTTATTTTTGGTATAAATTAAAATCATAGAATATAAGGGGTAGATATGAACAGCAGGAAAAAACTTGTGCTTGTAGCTTCACTTGTAACAGGAGCTTTAGCTTACCTGCTGATTACTGGGCTTGTTTCATACTCTATGTATGATGCTAAGATTGCAGATGTTATATCAAACCCTGAAAACTTTAAAGATAGAGGGTTAAAAATTAGTGGTACTGTTATTAACGGTTCTATTGATAAATCCTCTGATAAATTAACTTTTACTGTAAAAGGTGAAGAAAGCAGTGCTTTAATGACAGTATCATATAAAGGTGTAATACCTGATGCGTTTATGGATGATGCGTCAGTGATTGTGGAAGGCACATATGATATTGAGCGTGAGCAGTTTATGGCAACAAAGCTTATGGCAAAATGCCCTTCACGTTATGATGGTACGGGTGTAGAAGAACATAATAAAGCAATGGCGGAAAAAAACGCAAATTTATAGATAACTCCTCAAAAAGATATTAGCTGTTATAAGGCTCGGGTAACTCCCGAGCCTTATTTATCTGGGGATAAGAAATTTAACAAAACACGGCACAGTGTTAAATTTTATGTGCTGATATTTATGAGATAAATTTTTTAGGCAGGTTATTTTGGAAAATAATAGCTTACAACAAACACCACTTATATCTTTAAAACAGGCAGTAAAAAGATATGGTTATATGCAGGCTTTAAAGAAAGTTGATTTAGACATATATAGTGGAACTTCTGTAACTATTTTTGGTCCTAACGGGGCAGGTAAATCCACCTTATTAAAAGTGCTTTCCATGCAATGCAGGCTTTCAAGTGGTGAGCTTTTATATAATGGCACGCCTTATAAAAAAATATCTGATGATTTCAGGCATAAATTTGGGGTTATATCCCACCAGTTATATTTATACAGCAGCCTATCAGCATTTGAAAATCTTAAATTTTACGGCAGTCTTTACGGCATTTCAAATCCAGAAAAAAAGGGAGAAGAATTATTAAAACAGTTAGATTTGTATAAAAGAAAAGATGATTTACTACGCACATTCTCCCGCGGAATGCTTCAAAGAGTATCTATTGCTAGAGCATTAATCCATAACCCTGAAATAATCTTTTTAGATGAGCCATATACTGGGCTTGATAGCCTTGCAGCACAAAAACTTTCCACCATTATAAAACAACAAATAGAAGAAAATAAAACAGTTATTATGGTAACTCATGATATAGAAACTGGGTTTTTTCAAGCAGATAATCTGCTTATAATGGATAAAGGTAAAATAGTATATAACAGGCAAAAATCATCCATTAATATAGATGATTTTCGCAAAGAATATATGTCAGTTTTAGGCGTAGAGGCAGCAGTATGAGCTATTTTAAAGTGATTGCTGCCATAGTTAAAAAAGATATATTAATGGAAGTGCGAACAAAGCAGGTAATTAATGCTGCCTTAGTATTTGCTGTGCTTTTCGTGGTAGTTTTTAGCTTTACTATGGAGATAGGCTCTAATATGGAGCAAAAGCTTTCAGGTGGTATCTTTTGGGTGTCTGTAGCTTTTGCTGGTATATTGAGTTTTAATAAAACTATTGGTTCAGAAACAGATAACGGAAGTTTTGAAGCGTTGATGCTTGCCCCAGTGGATAAAAGTGCTGTATTTTTTGGAAAAGTTATATCTAATATGCTTTTTTTATTTTTAGTTGAAGTAATATTAATACCGCTTTTTTTGGTGTTTTATAATGTGAATATAATAGGTCATCCATTAATGGCTGTTGTTATAATCTTATCTACTTATGCTTATTCGCTTATTGGTACGTTATTTTCTATAATAAGCGTGCGTACAAGCTCTAAAGAGATTATGATGCCAGTACTTTTTTTGCCATTTATGGTGCCTGTAATAATTGCTGCTGTGCTTGCAACAAATGTGTTTATATTAGGCGGTCAAATCCAGTTCAGTTATAACTGGATAAAGCTTACTGCTGTATTTGATATAATATTTACTGCCATTATTTATGGTATTTTTTCATTAATTATAGAGGATTAGATAAAGTGAATGTGGTGCTGCTTAGAAAGCTGGATAAAATATTTTCAATACTTTTATTTTTTATAATACCTTTAGGGCTTTATTTTGCATTTATTTATGCACCAGTGGAAAAAACTATGGGGCTTATACAAAAGATATTTTATTTCCATGTATCTTCTGCATGGGTTGGTTTTTTTGCATTTTTTATTACATTTTTATTTAGCATATTATACCTTGTTACAAAAAAAGTAGAATATGATGATTTAGCTTCAGCTTCAGCTGAAACTGGGCTTTTATTTTGCACTATAGTGATTGTTACAGGTCCTTTATGGGCAAGGCCTACATGGGGCGTGTACTGGACATGGGATGCCAGGCTTACTTCCACATTAATATTATGGTTTATATATGTGGGCTATATTATGCTTAGGCAGTTTATGGAAGAAAACCAAAAACGTGCTCAGTTTTCTGCTCTGCTTGGTATAATAGGGTTTATAAATGTGCCTATTGTGTTTTTATCTATACAGTGGTGGGAAAACACAATACATCCAAATGTGGTGCAAAAAGGTGGCGGCGGTATGCATGAAGATATGTTTACGGCTATGCTTATGTGCCTTTTTATGTTTACTGTTATATATATAGGGCTTGTAATTAGAAAACTGCGTATAATAAATATAGAAAGGCAGATAAATTATTTAGAGCTGGAATAATTATAATAAAAGGGTGAATTTATGAAAAATATAATCTTTTTAGTATGTGCTTATGGGTTTATATGGTTACTGATTGCATATTATTTTTATTCTTCTGGCAGGAAAATAAATAGATTAGAAGAACGCATTGCAAGATTAATGGAAGAAAAAGAAGAAAAATAAAATATAAAATATAAAAGATAAGTATAATTTTAGTAGGTTCAATTACGCAAAAATGGGAGCATATGATGAGAAAAAATGTCTTATTAATGATTGTTATGGTCTTACTTTTAAGTGCCTGTTCTGGGGGTAAAAAGGAGCAACAGGCAGAAAATCAGGTGCGACCAACAGATGTAACAGTTACTAAAGTTGTACTTAGCGATATTGATGATTTCTATACAGTGCCGGGTATTGTAGAAGCATGGGATGATATAACGGTACCTTCTGAAACTTCAGGTCCTGTTACTTGGATAGGTAAGGAAGAAGGTTCCTTTATAGAAAAGGGCGAACCTATATTAAAAATCAATACTGATAATTTGCAGGCAAACTTAAATTCTGCAAAATTGCAGTTAGAAGACGATAAAAAAGAATTTTTAAGGCAGAAAAATTTATTTAATCAAAAATCTGTTTCCCAAAAGCAGTATGATACAGCAAAGAAAACATATGATTTATCAGCAGTATCTTATAAGCTTGCACTAGATGAATTTAATAAAAGCACAATAAAAAGCCCTGTTACTGGTATTATTGATGATGTTATACCAGATGTAGGCGAGTATGTATCCCCAGGTACTGAGGTGGCAAGGCTTATAGATATGTCTAAATTAAAAATCTATGTAAATGTGCCAGAAAACGATGTACGTTATCTGCAGTTGGGTCAGGAAGTATCAGTATATGTGGCAGAAATAGGCAGTAATAAAAATATTAAAAAGGGTGTTATTAATTATATTTCTGTTGTATCAGACCCACAGACATTAACCCATAAAGTGCGTGTGGATGTGGAGCTGGATAGAGATATACGCCCTGGGCGAATAGTTCGTGTAGATATTGTAAGGCAGTCATTTAAAAGCGTAATGGTTGTAGATATGTATGCAGTAATAGATAAAGACGGGCAAAAGATAGTATACGTAAATAAAAACGGAGTAGCAGAAGAACGCAGTGTTATAACTGGTGAAATGGTTGGTTCAAAAGTGGTGATAGTTTCAGGGCTAGAACCGGGTGATGAGCTTATTACAAGCGGTCAGCAGTTTTTATCAAACGGTGCAGCCGTTCGCTTAGGGGAGTAGTTAGATGCTTATTACCAAAGTTGCTATTAAATGGAAATCATCAGCATTTTTACTGATGATAGTTTTTATTATGTTTGGCTCTATTGCTTATACAAGCCTGCCTAGAGAAGCAACGCCAGATATTCCCATACCTTATATTATGGTTACTACCATTTATGCTGGTGTTTCACCTACAGATATGGAATCCCTTGTAACATTTAAAATAGAAAATAAGCTGCGTGGTATAGAGGGCGTTAAAGAGATTATATCATACAGTGCAGAAAGTGTATCAAACATAAGTATTGAATTTAACCCTGATGTAAATATTGATGTGGCTTTGCAGCGTGTGCGTGATAAAGTAGACCAGTCTATGAACGACCTGCCGCAGGATTTAACAGAAGAGCCAATTATTACAGAAATAAGCATGAGTGATTTCCCTGTATTTGTGGTGGCTATTGCAGGGGATGTGCCAGAGCATGATTTAAAATTAATAGCCGATGAAATGCAGGACAGGTTTGAAAGTGTAAAAGGTGTATTAGAAGTTGAGCTTTCAGGTACAAGGGACAGGGAAATATTAGTAGTATTTGATTATGAAAGATTGCAGGCATATTCTTTAACAATGAACGATTTATCAAACGCAGTAAAGGGCGAGCATATAAATGTGCCTGGTGGTTCAGTAGATATTGGCAGGGGAAAATATTTAGTACGTATCCCCGGAGAATACACAAACCCAGAAGACATTAAAAATATAGTAGTAAAAGTTCAGGATGGCAGACCGATATATGTGCGTGATGTGGCACGGGTGCTTGATTCTTTTGAAGATAAAGACTCATATGCTTCATTAAACGGTGTGCCTGCCATATCAGTATCTATTAAAAAGCGAGTTGGTGCAAATATTTTAGATATGGCAGAAGATATAAAGGCAGTTATAAAGGAAGCTGAAGCAGAGTTTCCACCTGCTGTAAAATTTACCCTTACTACAGATATGTCAAAAGATATTAAAGCAATGGTGCATGAGCTTGAAAACAGCCTTATAACTGGCTTTATATTAGTATTTTTAGTGCTTTTCTTATTCTTAGGAAAACTAAACTCACTTTTTGCAGCCGTTATTATACCTTTTAGTATGCTTATATCTTTTATAGTATTACAGGCACTGGGTATTACACTTAATATGATGGTGCTTTTCTCACTTATTATGGCTTTAGGTATGCTTGTGGATAACGCCATAGTAATTGTGGAAAACATATACAGGCATATGCAGGAGGGAATGAATAGAATAGAGGCAGCCCATGCAGCTTCAGAAGAAATAGGCTGGCCTATGGTTACTTCCACCTTAACAACTGTATTTGCATTTTTACCAATGGTATTTTGGCCTGGAACTATTGGCGAATTTATGAAGTTTCTGCCACTTACCCTTATTATTACACTGCTTTCATCATTATTTGTAGCATTAGTATTTAACCCTGTAATATGTTCTACATTTATGAATGTAAAAAAAAGGCATATTAGCGAAGATGAGGAGCTGAAATATAGTAAAGTAATACAGTTTTATATGAAGACTGTACAGTTTGCACTAGACCATAGAGCATTAGTATTAATAGTTACAATGGTTTTAGTAATACTGCCTATGTTTTTATTTAGTGCCAGAGGGCTTGGGGTGGAATTTTTCCCAGAAAGCGACCCACAGCGTGTATTTATCAGAGCAAACGCACCGCAGGGCACAAATGCTGCCACAACTAACGATATGGTTATGAAATTTAGGGAAGCAACCTTAAACGAGCCTAACGTAAAATTAACTGTGGGTGAAGTAGGTGGTGCAGCAGCAGATTATTCTGATGCAGGTGGTACATCTACTCACCGTGGCAGGCTGACTATTGAGTTTATAGATTTTGAAGACAGAAGTGAGCCATCTCCAGAAACAGTTAATAGAATACGTGAAAAGCTAAACTTTTTCCCGGGTGCTGAAGTTGTGTGGGAAAAAGAAGATATGGGGCCACCTACAGGGGATGCTGTAAGTATTGAAATATCTGGTAGAGATGTAGATGTTTTGGGAAAATTAGCAGCAGAGATTAAAAAGATAGTAGAGCCAATCCCTGGGCTTGTGGATTTAAAAGATGACTATGTAAAATCAAAACCTGAAATAAGGGTGGATGTAGATAGAGAGAAAGCGGCACTTTTAGGGTTAAATACAACAAGCATAGCAAGTGCGGTGCGTGGTGCAGTTTACGGTATAGAAGTGGCAAAATACAGGGAGGGGGATAATGAATACGATATAAAAGTCCGCCTGCCTGATGAAAAACGCAGAAGTATTGATGATATAAAAAACTTGATGATAAATACTCCAACAGGTGCTTATGTACCTATATCTTCTGTGGCAGAAGTAAGTATGAGTGCTGGCTTTGGTACTATTACGCGTATTGATTTTAAAAGGGTTGTAAATGTAACAGCCAATGCAGAAGGGCGAAGCAGTGTGGAAGTAATGAAAGATGTGGCAGAAAGATTAAAAGATTTTGACCTGCCACCGGGCTATGTAATTAACTATACAGGTGAAACAGAAGAACAGCAGGAGGCAAGCTCATTTTTAGGAAAAGCATTAGTTGTGGCATTATTTTTAATATTAATGGTGCTTTTAATTGAGTTTAACTCATTTGCTCAGACGTTTATAATACTTTTTACAATCATATTATCAATAGGCGGTATTTTCTGGGGCTTGACTATTACAGGCACAAACTTTGGTATAATAATGACAGGTATCGGTGTAATCTCATTAGCAGGTATTGTTATCAATAACGGTATTATATTAATAGACTATACAAACCAGCTGCGAAGCGAGGGCATGAAAATGCGTGAAGCAATAGTGAGAGCAGGGGCTGTGCGTTTTAGACCTGTTATGCTTACAGCTTGGACCACAGTATTAGGCATGGTGCCAATGGCCACAGGTTTAGGTATAGATTTTAAAAATATGGCCTATGTAACAGGGGCAGAAATGAGCCAGTGGTGGAGCCCTATGGCAAACGCCGTAATATTTGGTTTAGGGTTTTCTACTATGCTTACATTGGTAGTTGTGCCAGTGCTTTACTCTTTTACAGGCGGCGGCTTAAATGATAAGGAAGATGATGCAAATACAAAAAAAGGCAGTAGGCTTCAAAGAATAATCTACTGGTTAAAAGGGCATTTACGCCTACCTGCTATGCTGCAGTTTGGCAAAAATAGGGATTTACGAAAACTATTAGATAAGGAAGAATAAAAAAGAAGTATAAGGATAAAATGTAGGATATAAAATATAAACGGGAGCAAAAATGCTCCCGTTTTGTGTTATGTGGAATGGCTTTTTTTAATACTTCTTATAATTTTATTATCAAGTTTATTTGGCTCTATTGATTTACATCTTTCAACAACTTCTATAATATTTTGAACATCAACTTTAAATGCATCAGTATTGATTTTACTGTTTGCTAGTTCTTTTGCCCCTTTATCATTAGACATAAATAAAGGGATATTCAAATACTGAGCAGTAATTAAAGAATGGATTTCACCTAAATTATGTCCTGCCTTATGGTCTTTAAATACATTAAAACTCTCTAGTTTTGTATTATTCATAAACTCATAAAAATCTTCAAATGTATTTTGATAAGATTGTTTATAAAAACTATCAACTAAAAAATCATCATACTTAAGAACTTGAATAAATTCATCTTTTACTAAACTTTTAATATGTACATTATGAAACAACTCACTGTGTAGTACATATATATGAATTACAGGTTTAACATTTAATATTTCGAAAATAGATTTAAAAAAGGGCATATTATTAGATTTTTCCAGTATAAGATTGCAAAAATCAGCATCTAATAAAACAAGATTATTGCCCATTTTTGAGTTCCAGATTTATTAATTCTACTTCATTATTTTCAGAAATATTATTAAGTGGAATATCAAGTTTTTCTCTAGTTTTATCTATTTTATTTTTATTAAAAATATTTGCATTTTCTACTTTTGAAATAAGTTCAGGAAAACCTTTTATACCTTTTTTTTGTGAGCGAATACCAAGGCGAGTAAATCCATAATATTTAATATAATTGTTCATATTATCTAAAATAATACTATTATTTATTAATAATTCAGCTATATTTTTACTGATTATGTCTATTTCATAAAGTCTAACAACAACAGCTTTAAATGGAACAAAAAATATATCCATTAAATTTAAAGAAATTTTTATGAAATCATTTAGTTTAATTGTATCACTAAATTCTTTGAATAAATCTGTTGCCTTTTCTTGGAAAATTTGAGTAGGCATTAATACAAGGGCAGCAAAATAATTCATTGCAGCTTCTTCTAATTCCTTACTGAACATATTTTTATATTCATTGCATGAATTATATAGATGCTCATGAAGATTTAGGATATGTGCAAGTTCATGGGCAGCAGTAAATACTTGCTTTTCAATTACCTTATATGTATTTATATGGACAAAATTAGTAAGTTTACCATTGACAGATTTTTGGATAAGTGAGCCATCATTTTCTTCATTTTCTTGTGGAAAATAAAGTATAATACATTTTTCATCTAATATTTCAAAAATATTATCACGAATAGGCTCTATTTTCTTTAGGTAGTCATATTGATTTATAAAGTTTTGGATTTTGTCTTGTATGGTAACAGGTAAATCTGGAATAATCATAGGCAATTTATTTTATACTTTCATATGCTTCTTTAAAATCTATATATGTATCAATAATATCTAGTATTTCATCACAATTTTCATTTTTTTCAAAATTACTCATGCAATGAACCATTTTAGAATAAGCATCATTATTCTTATAATTAAGTATTTCTATAGGGTCTACAGAAAAAAGTTCTGCAATATTTTTTATCTGCATAGGTGTAATACTAAGGCGACCTGTTACTAACCTTGTATAATCATTATCATTAAAATTAAGCATTTTACAAAGGTTTTCTTTTCCTTGTTCTGTTTTATTAGCCAATAAAAATATTTTATAACCTATATTACGAAGGTTAGACATATTAAACACTCCAAACTTAAGTATGCTTCTTCAAGCACTTAATGTTACAAAAACAAAACAATGTATGTATTATGTATAAAAGATAGCATTTTTGAATACATACTTAATTCATTTCTATAATATAAGAACTATGATGTCAAGTGAAATATAACTTATTACTGACAATATAGCCACTACATACATTATCGGACAACTTTATAACATCATTAACATAAAAAGAAATATTACTAAATTATAAATATGATTATTTGATAAAAACGGGTAAAAAGGAAAAGGATAAAGGGAATAGGCAAAATTAAGTAAAAAATATATAAGAGAAAATATGATATAAAAACAAAATCGGGAGCGAAAAAAAGCTCGTGAAAAGTTTTTATAAAGATAAGTAATTTGAAATATTAGTTTTCTGTTTCATCTTTTTTTCTATAGATATCTAACTGGTTACCATTTTTATCATGCCAGTCTGTCCAGCCATTAATTGACTGGTTCATAATAACAGCACCTGCAAAACTTGGGGAGCATTGCCCTAATTCAAAATCTTCTAATAGTTTACCGTGGTCATTAAATTTTATATTTTCACGGGTCATTCTTGCTTTTTGAGAAACGCCTTTATCTTCAGTAATACCTATAATACTCCCCTTTAAAATAGTCCATTTACCATTTTCAACTTTAGCACTTACTTTAATAGTTCTATTATCAGATTTTTTTTGTTTTTCAAAATAATATGTATCATTAGGTATTAATTTACTTTCCACATTTTCAGTGGCATTTTCAAAAATTTCTTCTTTATTTTCATTTACTGGAAATATTACTTTACCATCAAAAGATGAAAGTAATTGGAGAACAACATCTTTATCTAATGCAAATAATTCAGTATCACTAATTCTACTTTTACTAAAAATCTCATGGAGCATTTTTTCTTTATTTTTATATTCACTAACTTCTATAGCATATTCTCTTTTTAACCCTGTAACATTACGATATCCGTTGGATTCTAAAAAACGCATTCTTTCATTATACTGCTCTGTTTTTGTCTGCCCTATTTTTACAAGCCCATTAACAGCAGTAGACATTATATAAATAATCCCTTTTTCTTCACTCATATATAAACTCCAAATATATGGTATTATATAAAATTTATAAAAAAGATACAAGGGAATAAAAGGAAATGGGGAGCGAAGAAAGACAAAAAAAGATTGATAAATTATGAAAATTAATTACTTTCTGGGTGATTACTTTCATATAATGCAATATATTCTTCTAAATCTCTTTTTGCACTGTACTTTTCTATAATATATATTAATTAATATGTAACTATTTTGATATCCATGGGTTAAAACCACCTATTAATCCTTGATTAAATTTTATAATTTCTATATCATCATTACTCTTGATATTATATTCATTTTTATAAAATGAGATAATCTGTATATTATTTTCTGAAGCAATTTTAAACAGATCATGAATAAATGGATTTATGGATTCATCATCTAATGCATGATCTAGTGCATCAATTAGTAAAACAGGAAAAACTGGTAAACCATCAAAATGTTTTTTTATGAATTTAAACATACATAAATGAGCTATAATTTTTATAATAATATAGCGAGCATCACTACCTGGGTCAAAATAGTTATCTACTGAATTGTTCTCAGATTTTTTTTCAACAAATCTTAATTTATTTTTTAGATGATCAAACTCTAACATTAGATTTGGAATATTTTTATCTGCAGATACACACGAAATATTATTAGATAAATTTATATACGTATTTTTTAAATCATTATTAAATTCATTTAATAACTTATCATCATATGATAATTCTAACTCTTTTATTTCATCTTTTAAATCCTTTATTTGTTTGTCTATTTTATCATTATTTATTTCTTTCTTCTGGCTTAATATTTCAATATAATTTTTTGCTAATTCGATATTTTTTGCAGTTTCTATGAAATTTTTAGATGTAAATGGAGCATTTATACTATCAATTATATGCACCACCTCTTTTCTCTGTTTATTTAATTGTTTTATGATTTTTTTTATATCTAATAAATCATTAATAGCAATTTTTTCTTTAAATTTTATGATTTCATTTGATATGTCTTGTGTATATTCTTTATAACTACTGTTTTCTATTATTCTATTAAACTGATCGAGTAACCTAATAGTATTATTATGATTGTTATTAATAAACGTAAGCTGTTGATTAATAAATTCATACTTTTTTAATTGATTATCTATTGTATTTAGTTTTGCAAGACAATATGTATAATCATCAAAATCATATTGTGGCTCATAGTAATGCTTGCTAATCTTTTTAATTATATCTTCATCTAGTAAATTATTTTCTTTGTAGTCGATAGATAATATATCATATATCTCTTTTAATTTTGTCTTAATAAATTCAAAATAGAGTTTATTATTTTCTATATTTTTAGATTTATTATCTAATTCTTTTATTTCTCTTATTTTTTTTGCAATATTTTCTACATTATTATAATTAAATAGAAAATTCATTATTGCTCTATATCTATAAAGGTAATTTAATGATGGTGAAAAAAGATTCTCACTAATAGATGTAATGTGAGAATCAATTTTATTTAGAAAAGAAAATGCCCTGTATGAAATATTTTCGTTAAAAACTGTACTATATATATCAATATAATTATTGTCTATTGATAATAGCTGATTTATTTGCTGTTTATATGTATCTAAATTACATTGTATATATTCTTTATCATATTTAAAAGAGCATTCTGATTGTTTATTAAGACTTCTTTTAAATAAATAAGAAATATTGTTTTTTAATATTTCAATTTCAACATAGTTTATATTTTTTATACTGTTAGAGCCGAATAACTTATTATCACTAGAACCTAATATAAAATCAAAAAGATTAAAAAAATTAGTTTTACCAGAATCATTATTTCCTATTATAATAGTATTTTTTTTAAAAGAATATTCTTTTGTCTTGTTTTCATTATTATAAAGAATTATTTTATTTATAGTTATCATGCATTAATTCCTTTAATAAAATAATAGTATCATATTGTATTAATTTATCTATTATTTTTTTTTGATTTTTACTTATATTTTTTAAATTGTTATTTATAATATTATATTCTTTCATATTTACGGATATAGTATTATTCTGACTTAAAGATATATAATTGCTTTCTTTTAAAATATCAATACAGTATAATATATCATTAAAATCTTCTGCTTTACTAATAATACATTTTTTAAAAGTATTTATAACTGCTTCCTTAAATATTTCATTTTTAAAATTTTTTATATTATCCATATTATAGAAAATCCATGTAAAAATTATTAATTTAGAGATATTATTGATTTTAAATATAACTAAGAAAGATAACATAAAATCAATTATAGAAGCATATTTTATTAAAATTTTATTATTTAATTTCCCATCTAATTCTTTTATCACTTGGAGTATCCTCTTTAGTAAGATAAATATAGCAACCATCAGAAACAAATTGATTAATCTCTTGTGCTACACGAGTAATATTAATTACTTTGTCAATAGTTTTGGAAAATAATTCATTTGGAAACTTTGGTTTATCTATATATAAAACTTTTTCATAATTATCAAAAGCTTGTCTTTCATTATTATCAAAGGATTTTTTTTCTATATCATCATAATTACTTTTAACATATTCATATATCATCATATATCCTATGTATTTTTTAATCATAAAATCAGGTAAATCTATTGTTCGTAACTGTCTGACTTCCTCTTTAATATTAGATAAAAGTAGTTCTTCAATATCATTATCAAATTCTTTTCTTTTTCTATCAATATTTGTATTAAAATTATTTTTATAATCTTTAAGTTCTATAATTATATCTTGAATATCATCATTAGACAATTCACCATGCTCATTTTCATCTTTTTTTGAGTTTAAAATCTTTTTACCTAAAAGCGAAAGCATATAATTTATAAAATCATGTGTTATATCATTTTTTATATTGTCATTAATAACTGATTTAAAAAATTTATTGCATAATAACATCTTAATATTATTAAATAATTCTTCTACTGTTGTTTTTTCATATTCTAAATTATTAAATATATAGTTTTTTGTATCAGTATCGTATAAATTGCTATTTATAATTTTTTCTTTTGCTTTTTTTATATTAAAGATATTATCTGTATGAAGTATAAAAGTAATCTTTTCATTTTTATGTTTATTGTAATAGTCTGACCAATATTTAAAAGTTTTATATATAATATCGGTAGATATCTGGTTTGCACTAGTTTTACATTGTATTAATAGTGTTTTTTCGTGGTTAGTTATTTTAACATCATCATCTTTTTCATATATATATGTTACACCAGTTAAATAATCAGTGTTATTTAGAATATGGTAAATGAAAGCAACTTTTTGAAATTCAAAACCATATTGAGTGTAGACCCCATTATTGCTATACCATTCTGATGTTCCCATGTCCTTTTACTCCACATCAAATTTTGGTAGGTTATCTATAATATCTAGTGTTTTTAGGCTTACAGTTACTACTCTTTTTACTAGATTATAGATATATTTTTCATCAGTAGAATATAAATTTGGGTCATTTTTTATTCCACTTGCTTTATCTATGGATATTTTATATTGGTCTGCCACCCATTCAATAGGGCTTCTGCCATTTATTACATATTCTAATGCTCTTGGTGGAATATTTTTAAATAATATATCATTATTAAACTGTAACTCTGTTTTTTCTTTATTCCATTTCATTTTATCTACTTTATAGCTTGGGTTTTCCTTGCATTCTTCGTCTAAATTATATGGCTCTATGGTTTCATAATTTAAGTGAATTTCTGCTAAATCTCTACCTGCTTTAGTATAAGCATTAAAATCTGATACAGTTTTTACAAAAGGTATGCGAGCAAGTGTTTTCTTTAAATCGTTTGCAAATTTTTGCCTATATTCTTTATTATGAAGTATGCCATATACATAATAAAAAATGTCTTCTTTAGAAATCCCCCCCCCCCGTATCTTTTTTGGTATTCTTCTAAAGCGTAATCAGTTATGGCATATTCTTTTTTATAGCCATACTCATCAACTTCTTCGTTTAATTTTTCAATAGCATTTTCCGTATCATATTTAGTATAATAATATAATGGAAAACATTGTATACTTGAATCTAATATATGAATATCAACTATATTATTACTTATAAAAGGTATAAATTCTTTTGAACCTCCTGTTCCATTGTTTGCAATCACTATATTATTGTGTTTAGGTGTTGGAAATATATAAGGCATCTGATATGTTCTTTGTATTAATGGTTTATAATAGTGAAAGTATTGTTTAGTAAATGGTCTATAAGTTGAAATTGTAGTATATTTACCACCATATACAAGCATATTTTTATTTTTTAACTGTTGTTTTAGTGTATCTGACCATTTTATTTTTGTATCATCGACAATAATATCATTTTCTGTAATTAAACCACTTTCTATTTTTGAAACTTCGGCATTATAGTAATTAATCGTATTAGAAATATTTATAGCAAGATTATCTTTTGAAAAGTTATATATCCAATTATCCCTACTGGTTAAAATTCCACTAGAATGTTTTTGAAAAATACATTTTTTAAGTTTATCTTTTTTTTCAGCTAATACTAAAAATTTTTCAAAAGTATCATTTCTTTGGTTAAGCCAGTCATTATTTTTATCTGGTATTATTACTTCCCAATTTAATGTATCCATTAAATTATTTTTGATATATTCTAGTTTCTCTTTTGTTTTTAGGTTATTAGGAACAGTGCTGTAATTTATAGTGGCAGGTTCTTTTTTACTGTTATCTTTAATAAGTAAAAGTATGGCAATACCTGTCATACTTTCATTACCAAAAATATTTTCCCCTTCATCTTTATTAAACTTTCTAATATTTCCTTTTAAATCAAAACAATAAATATGCGAAAAATCTTCACTTAAGCATTTTCTAAAACCATCAAATGCATTATTATCAATATATCCATTATTAGTAATAAAGCATATTATGCCGTTATCTTCTAGTCTATCTGTTGCCCATCTAAATGCTTTTACATAAGAATCATACACTTTATTTTTCAATTGTGCTTTGGAGTGTAAAGCATAAGTTACTGAAATCTTATTTTCTAATTTTTCATATTTTGTATTTTTATTATTATCATTTTCAGATTTTTGTCCCATGGAATAGGGTGGGTTGCCTATTATTACCTTTATAGGTGCATTTTTCTGCTTTATAAGACGGGTTGAATTTTCTTCTAAAAAGTTTTTTTCTTTTATATCTATTATAGTATCTTTTGTTTCTGCTAATTGAAAAGTATCAGTTAAAACTATACCTTCAAATGGGGTGTACTCTTCTTTTTTGCTTAATGTGTGGTATGTTTCTTCAATATTAATAGCTGCAATATAGTAGGCTAATAATACAAGTTCGTTGGCATGTATTTCATTTTTATATTTATATTCTAAATCTTCATTTTTTATTAAGCCACTTTGTAAAAGCCTTGTAATAAATGTGCCTGTGCCTGTAAATGGGTCTATAATATGAATATCTTTATCACTTATAGATTTATTAAAATGTTTATTAAGCCCATATTCTACTGCTTTTATTATAAAATCAACTGCTTCTACTGGAGTATATACAATACCTAATTTTTCAGATGCACTTTTAAAGGCAAGTTTGAAAAATTTACTGTATAATTCTTTAATAATCATCTGCCTTTCTTCTACTGTTTGAATAGAATCAACTTTCCTTTTAACAGAATCATAAAATTTATGTAGTTTTTCAGAGCCTTTTATAAGCCTGCCGTCGTCCATATTATCTAAAACTTCTTGTATGGCTTTTGATACTGGGTTATTATTAACAAAAGAATATGTAGAAAATAAAGCCTCAAATATAGGTTTTGTGATTAAATGCTGGCTTATCATTTCTATGGCATCATCTTGGGTTATATCATTATTTAAGTTTGCCCTTAAAATATGTAAAAATGAATTAAATGCTTTTCTAGTATTTTCATTACTTTCTAATAATTCATTTATGGTTTTAATATGTAGTTTTGCTAAATCTGTTACTTCTGTTGCCCATTTTTCCCAGTAGATTTTATCGCCACATTTTTGCACTATTTTATTATATAAAGCATCTGCCAATGCTTCATGGTAACCTATTTCTAAATCTAAATTATTATGTGAATATGTTGTTTGATTGCCATTATTACCAATATGAGATGATACAATTCTATTTTGGTTTCCTTTATTAAACTGTAAAGAGTTTACTATATTATTAAACCTATCATCATGGGAGCGTAAAGCCTGTAATACATTCCATATTATACTGTATTTTTTATTGTCATTAAGTGCCACTTCTGGTGGTACATCATCTGGCACTACAATAGGCAGTATAATATATCCATATTTTTTATTTGGGCTTTTTCTCATAACCCTGCCAACTGACTGCACTATATCTACCATAGAACTTCTTGGGCTTAAAAATACTACTGCATCAAGGGAAGGTACATCAATACCTTCAGATAAACACCTAGCATTAGAAAGTATTTTACATGTATTTTCAGCAGGCTCTTTTTTTAAATAACTTAATTTATTATTTCTTTCAATACTGGACATTTTACCGTCTATATGGTCTACATCTAATTTTACAAGGTCGTTTGCTTCATAATCAAAAAAGGTATATGCATTATTAACAAGTTCTTTAAATTTTTCTGATGCTTTAATAGTGCCAGTAAAGGCAACGGCTCTTTTCATTGGCTCTGGGTCGTTTTGCTCTGTATAATTTGTTATATCTACTAAATTATGTTTTGAAAGGGCATTCCATACACCAACAATTTTTCCATAGTCATCTAGTTCTTTTGTATTAATATCTCTTTGGAAATATCTGTGAACATAACTTTGGCTAACACTTAATATTATAACTTTATAATCAGTTAATAAATTTTCTTCTACAGCTTCACCAAAACCAAGCCTGTAAAATTCTCTGCCATATACTTCTTCATCGTCCATTGACCATAATATAACATCACTATCTTCTGCTTTTTTCTTTATACTTTCACTAAATACTTTTGGGGTGGCAGTCATATATATACGCTTTTTACCCTTTATAAAATTATTATTATGTATTTTAGTGAAGTTTGATTCATCTTTACCAGATAGTGTGGCACCTGTTGTCCTATGGGCTTCGTCGCATATTATTAAATCAAATTCAAAATCACACTGTTTTTGCCCTTCATATATAACATCTATGGACTGATAAGTTGAAAATACTACTTTCATTACATTATTAGGCATACTTTTATATCTTTTTACAAAAGAATCTACATTAGTAGAGGCTGTATATTGAAATTCAGTTAAATCATCGCCTATGCTGTCTTCTTCTTTCTTGCCTACACTGCTATCAGAGCAGACAGGAATACAACCAATAGTAACAGATGTTTCTAAAAGCCATTCTTTAATATTTTGAGATACTAAAGATATAGATGGTGCAAGAAATAGTATTGTTTTACCTGCTCCAAAAGTTTCAGCTAATTTTAAACTTGTAAATGTTTTACCAGTACCACAAGCCATTATCAGCTTGCCCCTGTCTTCTGTTTCAAAACCTTTTAAAATATTTTCTATTGCCTGCTTTTGATGTGGTCTTAATTCTTTTTTAGTATGTATGCTTTTTATATTTTCTACATTTGTAAAATTGCCCCAGTCTATATCTTCATCGTTTATAAAATCATTAAAATCAATATAGCTTGTAGGGATAAGCTGTTTTTCTAGGGTAGATTTTATATTAGAGCCCCATTTAGATGCTGTTGTTACTATTAACCTATTAGAGAAATGAAATTTTTCACCGTCTTTTATAAAACTTTTTTCACTACAGCTTATAAAAGAATCAATATCGCTTTTATGTATTGTAGCATCTTTATCAAAAAATTTACATTGTATTGCTGTATATTTATCTTCATACTTATGCTTTGCAACTAAATCTATACCAGTATCTGCACCATCTCTATATGGAAAATCATTCCACAGCCATATTTTTTCATAGATATTTTGATATACTTTTGAAACAGTAAGATATTGTTTTGTAAACCGTTCAAATAAACTACCTTGGTGATGTTTGTTTTCTGCTTCTTCTCTAAATTTATTAAAAAGTATATCAATATCCATTATGCACCTTATAAAAATTATTAGTTATTATAATATACATATTTTTAAGTAAAAGCAAATATAATTTATAATAAATATTATATATTATACTGTTTTTGTAACAATTTTATATTAGCGACAATAGGTGTCATCTATCCTTTTTCGCATCCACAAAAAAAGGGAAACCAGTTTCCCAGTTTCCCTTATGCTTTATATTTTGCTTACTAAATTATATTTGTTTATCCATAAGCATTTTTCTTATACCCACAATAGCTTTTGTTGGGTTAAGTTCTTTAGGGCAAGCTTCCACGCAGTTATAGATTGTGTGGCAACGCCATACGCCGTGTTTATCATTTAAAATAGGTAAGCGTTCATCAGCACCTTCATCGCGGCTGTCAATTAAGTATCTCCATGCTCTTAAGAATGCGTTTGGTCCAAGGTATTCTTTATCAGACCAGAAACTTGGGCAGGATGAAGAACAGCAACCACAAAGGATACATTCGTATAATCCGTCCAATTTTTTCCTGTCTTCTGGTGATTGATAAAGCTCTTTATCAGGCATTGGAGAGTGGCGTATAATGTATGGTTTAACTGTAATAAATTTATTGATAAAGCTTGAAATATCCACAACTAAATCTCTTATTACAGGCATACCCGGAAGTGGCCTGATGATGATATTTGAGCCTAAATCTTCCACTTTTGTCATACAAGCAAGCATATTTACGCCGTTTACGTTCATACCGTCTGAACCGCAAACACCTTCACGGCAAGACCTGCGGAAAGAAAGAGTAGGGTCCATTTCCCATTTAATTTGGTTTAAAACGGTAAGTAAAAGCATACCCGGCCTGCGAAGTTCCACTTTATATGATTGATAATGTGGTTCTTTATCTTTATCTGGGTCGTATCTTAATATTTTAACATTTACAAATTTGCTCATAACGTCCTTCCTTATTCTTAGTAAACACGTGGTTTAGGTGGGAATGGTTCAACAGTAAGAGGTTGTGTTCTTACAGGCCT
Source organism: uncultured Mucispirillum sp. (assembly GCA_944324495.1). GTDB lineage: Bacteria > Chrysiogenota > Deferribacteres > Deferribacterales > Mucispirillaceae > Mucispirillum. The sequence continues at coordinate 110,767 of CALUWN010000002.1, forward strand.
GTAATCTACATTGATAGTTTTGCCACCATCTGCGATAGTAACGTTTGTGTGTTTCATGTAGTTTACATCATCTCTTTCTGGGTAATCTTCCCTAGCGTGACCACCGCGAGATTCTTTACGCATTAACGCAGATTTTGCTGCACATCTTGCAATTAAAATCATATTGTTAAGCTCTAATGCTTCCACTAAATCAAGGTTATAAACGCTGGATTTATCTACAACTTTGAAATCATCTAATGCTGTTGCAATTTCGTCTAATTCTTTAACTGCTTCAGTCATAAGTTCTTCAGTTCTATACACACCTGCTTTTTGCTCCATTAAAGTAGTCAAGCGGCTGTAAACTGGACCATATGTATTTTTCCCGTTTGCATTTGCAAATCTTTCTAATAATTTAAGACCTTCTTGACCTGCATTTTCTGGTAATTCAGCAGCTTTATTTTCTTTAGCAAATTGAGCTGCTCTTTCACCAACTGTCCTACCATAAACAACTAAGTCTAAAAGTGAGTTAGTACCTAAACGGTTAGCACCATGCACTGAGTTTGCAGAGCATTCACCAGCTGCATAAAAGCCCGGATATACGCTTTCTGCATCAGAGCCATAGCCTTTAATAACTTCACCAAGATAGTTAGTAGGGATACCACCCATTTGATAGTGAGCTGTAGGCATAACAGGGATAGGTTCTTTAGTACAGTCAACCCCTGCAAATACTAATGCAAGCTCATGGATACCTGGGAGTTTTTCCATAATAGCTTCTTTACCGATGTGGTCAATTTTTAAGAGAACGTGGTCTTTTTTATCACCAACACCTTTACCTGCAAGCACTTCTTTTACCATAGAACGTGAAACGATATCACGCGGTGCTAAGTCTTTAATAGTTGGTGCATATCTTTCCATGAAGCGTTCGCCTTCACCGTTTAATAAGATACCGCCTTCACCACGTACACCTTCTGTTATTAAGTTACCATGGCCATAGATACCTGTTGGGTGGAATTGGAAAAATTCAGGGTCGCACCAAGAAAAACCAGCTCTTAAAGCTAATGCTAAACCGTCACCAGTATTAATGTGTGCGTTTGATGTTGTTGCATATATACGGCAGTTACCACCTGTAGCCATAATAACAGCTTTTGCGTGGAACATATGCACTTCACCGTTTTGAAGGTCAAGACATAATACGCCGCATACTCTATCTTCATTTCTGATTAATTCTATAGCTAAAAATTCATTGTAAAATTGAGTGCCTTGAGCAACTGCTTTTTCAAATAATGTTTGAAGCATAGCGTGCCCAGTTCTATCTGCCACATAGCAAGCTCTTTTTACAGGGCGTTTGCCATATTCTGCAGTGTGGCCACCAAATGGACGTTGTGCGATTTTACCTTCTGGAGTCCTGTTAAAAGGAAGGCCGATGTGTTCAAGCTCAATAATCATTTCAGGAGCTTTACGGCAAAGGTATTCAGCAGCATCTTGGTCACAAAGGTAGTCAGAACCTTTTACTGTATCATACATATGCCAGTGCCAGTTATCTTCTTCAAAGTTACCTAATGATGCAGAGATACCACCTTGAGCACTAATAGTGTGGCTTCTAGTAGGGTACACTTCAGAGATAACTGCTGTTTTTACATATTGAGATGCAACTTGTGCAGCGTTAAGACCAGCACCACCTGCACCAACAACAAGTACATCATATTCGTGATATTCTATTTTTGTAGTGTTTATCATAATTTAACCTCATTATCGCCTGTTTTTAGAATAAGCCTCTGCCCATCCAGAATAATAGAAAAGCAAGTGTCCAATATATGAAATAGAGAATAAAGCGAGTTCCTTTTCTAGAAACATAATCATCTGTAACCATTTTTAAGCCATTAAAGCCATGGAAAAGTATGAACACTAATAATGTGCTAACTAATATGCTGTTAGAACCATCAGATTCAGCAAGCCCTGCTTTATTTGAAAGCTTACCATATAAATGGTAACCTAATACAAAGAAAAGAACTATGGCTGATATACGCTGTAAAACCCATGCTATTGTGCCATTATTACCTGTGCCTGTATATTTATATGTTTTTTTCATAATTATTCTCCTGCCGCAGCTTCAGTAGTTGGTGCTTGGTTAGAAATGTATGTAGATACATAATATAAACCAACTGCTGCAAGTAATACTGCTAATATTGTAAAAATAGCAAGCCATTTTTTAAAACAACCCCTTTCTGCTGCTTTAAAAAATTCCATGAAAATAATTCTGAAGCCATTCATTGCATGCCATGCAAACATAACCACAACCACTGCTTCCACATAAATATTTTGAGCTATACTGCTTGTGAAAGAACACACACCAGATGAACCTAACATGTGGAAAATAAAGTAGAGAACAAGTAATACACCTGTAACCCTGTGGAGTAACCATGCAATCATACCAGGATGCTTACGATAGCTTAAAGCTGAAGTTTCTAAATCTTTTCTAGGCATAAACGCACTCCTTAAAATGAATTAAATTTATTTCATCTCTTAAAAATTATAAGATGTTAAATTTTAAAAAGGATAATCTTTGAACTGCACATAACTATTAAAGTATATTAATTTATATTTGTCAATAATTTTTCTGCCTTGCAATTTAGAAATAAAAAAAAGGTTTAAAAGTATAAAAATATAAAAAATACTATAAATATTAATAAGTTAAATAAATTATGCACCTTTTTTAAAAAACAAATATAAAAAAATAGTTTAATTTTTAAAAAATCTATTAAATAAGTAGATATTTAATTATATAACAAAGTTATATTAATTTAGCTTATGATAGAATAGGCAATAGTATTTGTATATAAGCATATTAATAATTACTGTGTTATGAAAATAGTATTATATATACAATTATAATGAATAATATTTGATTATATATTAGTACGGCTGTAAGAAATATAATTTTAGAATATATAAGATTAAATTAATTAGCAACTATATATGAAGTAATAAAATTTATTCTAATACTTCGCCATATTCTAATGCTTTTTCTTTTTTAGTAGTTCCTTTTTTAGCTGCTTTTTTTATGGTTGCTCTAGCAAGAGCGTTCATTTCTTCCTGATTTACTGCAACAGAGTTATCAAAGTGAGTGTATGGTGCATTAAATTCCACATATGCTGTACCCTGCTCACCGTTTCTATGTTTTTCTATAATTATTTCTGCCACATTTTTATATGCACTATCAGGGTTGTAAAATTTATCTCTATATAAAAACATAATAATATCTGCATCCTGCTCAATAGCACCAGATTCCCTTAAATCTGAAAGGCGTGGGCGTTTATTATCTGCTTTTTCCACATTTCTATTAACCTGTGCTAAAGCTATAACAGGCACATTAAATTCTTTTGCCATACCTTTTAATGAGCGAGAGATTTCTGATATTTGCTGCTCCCTTACCTGCAACTGTTTGCTGTAACCCATAATCTGCAAGTAGTCTACAAATATAATATCAAGCTGACCGTTATTATATAATTTTCTGCATTTTGATTTTACCTGATTAACAGTAATTGACGGCGTATCATCAAGATAGATTGGCAGATGTTCTAAAGTATTATTAGCATCAATATATCTATTAATTTCATCGCTTGTAAAGTTACCAGTTCTTAGAGTATTCTGTCCTATACGGCTTTCAATTGATATTAGCCTTTTTACAAGCTGTTCTGAGCTCATCTCAAGTGAGAAAAATGCACATGATTTTCCTGCTTTTGCAGCATTTAAAAGGGTGGAAAGCCCAAAAGCAGTTTTTCCCATACCCGGCCTTCCTGCTACTACAATTAAATCTGACCGTTGGAAACCGTTAGTATATTTATCAAGTGCTGTAAAGCCAGATGTTACACCTGTAATATTTTTATCATTACTATTTAAATTTTCCTGCTGTATTTTATTAAGCATTTCTTGGTGACGAATAATAACTTTACTTATAGGTTCAACATATCGTCTTTTGCTGTTATTATCACCTAATGATGAAGTAATATTTTGGGCTTTATCAATTAAATTATCAACAGTATCAGAAAGTTCATAACCTAAAGATGAGATTTCACTGCCTGCTGATATTAAACTTCTTAATGCTGATTTTTCTTTTAATATTTCCATATATTTTTCAGCATTAGCAGCATTTGGCACAATATTTACAAGTTCAGATAAATATCCTATACCACCTGCCTTATCTATTTTATCCATATCTGTTAGTTCAGCAAGCAGTGTAACTAAATCTAAAGGGTGGCCTTTTTGAAAAAGAGATTGTAAAGCTGTAATAATCACTTTATGATTCGGCTGATAAAAATCATCTAAATTAATAGAATTAATAAGCTCTTCTGCAACAGCATTATCAATAAGCATAGATGCAATTACGGCCTGTTCAGCTTCAAGACTATTAGGCATTACTTTATTATTAGTACTCATTATTCTCACCTCAATAATATAAATGATAAATTATATTATAACAGGGGTAATCTTAGCTAATAGCATTAATAACTACAGTTAACTGGCTTTTTACTTCTTTATAAATATTTACTTTTACAGTATGGCTTCCTGTTTCTTTAATAGGCTCTTTCATATCAAGAAGTTTTTTATCTAAATGAATGCCATGTTTTGCAAGCTCATCAGATATTTCCTGACCTGTAACAGCACCATAAAGTCTGCCAGTTTCGCCTGCTTTTAAAGAAAATTCTATTTTAGTAGTTTTCAATTTTTCTGCTAATGCTTTAGCTTCAGCAATTTTTAATTTTTCCTGTTCTTTTAAAGATTCTAATTTTTCTTCATGAGCTTTCATATTAGCAGGGGTTGCTTCAAGTGCAAGTTTTTGTTTGAAAAGGAAGTTTTTTGCATAACCTTCTTTTACTTCTTTCACATCGCCTTCATTGGCAACACCTTTTACATTCTTTAAAAAAATAACTTTCATATTATAAAATCCTCTTTTTTAATAATCTGCATAACTAAAGCAGGGGAGTAACCCTTATTTTTAAGAAAATTTAAACATTTAATATAATCTTTATAAGGGTCATCACTGTTTTTTTTAATATAGCGTTTGCTGTATCTTAAAATATGTTCTTCCATAGAAATATTTTCTTTTTCACATATTTTTTCTATGGAAGAAACATCCATTTCACAGCCTTTTAAATAAAGTTTGTTTGAAATATAGTATGGTCCATAACCTGCAGAAAGTTTATTTCTTGCATAGTTATAAGCAGTTTTTTTATCATCTACATAGCCATGACTTGCCATATAGTCTACAGCAATTTCTGCCTGCTCATGCCCAAACTTGCTTTTTACTTTTTCATAGAGTTCATTTTTAAAATAATCTCTTATACCAAGCAGTTTATAAGCATAGCTAATAGATTTATCAGCCATTATTTTTCAGTTTCAGTTTTTTCTGCCTTTTTAGCAGGTTTAGTTTGTTCTGCTTCGTCTTCTACTTCAATATTAAATTTTTTCCTAAGCTGCCTTTCCACAGATTTTGCAATATCTGGGTTTTGCTCAAAAAATATTCTTGCATTAACTTCGCCTTGTCCAAGCTTAGTGTCCCCCATAGAAAACCATGCACCAGATTTTTGTATAATACCTGCTTCCACACCCATACCAAGTATAATACTTTCATTTGAAATACCTTTACCAAAAAGTACATCAAATTCAGCTTTTTTAAATGGAGGTGACATTTTGTTTTTCACAACTTTTACAGATATTTTATTAGCAATAACTTCTTCTTTTTCTTTTATCTGATTGCCTTTTTTAACTTCCATTCTAACTGAGGCATAGAATTTTAATGCGTTACCACCTGTAGTAGTTTCAGGGTTGCCAAACATAACACCTAATTTCATACGTGTTTGGTTAATGAAAATAAGGCAGGTTTTAGATTTATTAACAATGGCAGTAAGCTTCCTTAAAGCCTGACTCATAAGCCTTGCCTGAAGACCCATATGAGCATCCCCCATATCGCCTTCAATTTCAGCTTTTGGAGTAAGTGCTGCCACAGAGTCCACAACTATTACATCAATAGCACCACTTCTAACAAGTGTTTCAGTGATTTCTAAAGCTGCTTCCCCGTTATCTGGTTGAGAAACAAGTAAATCATCAGTATTAACACCAATTGCAGCAGCATAAGTAGGGTCAAGTGCATGTTCTGCGTCAATAAATGCCGCAACGCCGCCTTGTTTTTGTGCTTCTGCTATAATGTGAAGTGCAATTGTAGTTTTACCACTGGATTCTGCACCATATATTTCAATAATTCTTCCGCGAGGCACACCGCCTATACCTAAAGCCACATCTAGTGATAATGCACCTGTTGGTATAACTGGTATTTTTTCATCTGGCTTATCACCAAGCCTCATAAGCGAGCCTTTGCCAAAATCTTTTTCTATCTTACCTAAAGCAAGCTCCAGTGCTTTCTTTTTATCGCTGTCCATCTAGCCTCCAAATCTATTTAGTAAGCTTATTATATAAAAGTTAGCGACAATGAATGTCGCATTAAATTATTTTTCGTTTCTGCTAAGATAATTATTTAAAGCATTAATATATGCTTCAACTGATGCTATTAATACATCTGTAGAATAGCCTTTTCCTAAAACATCTATACCGCTTTTATCAAACTCAGCAATAACAGTAACTTCCCCTTGAGCGTCTTTGCCTTGAGTTACAGCATTGATTTTATAGCTTTTCAGCCTGCCTTCATGGCCTGATATTCTTTCAACTGCTTTAAATGCAGAATCAACTGGGCCTTCACCTGTTGAAGAATCAGTTAATATTTCGCCATTATCTTTTTTAAGCCTAAGTGTTGCTGTAGCTATTAAGCTTGAACCACTGTTAAAGCCAACATAATCAAGCTCATAATATTTTTTAGTATCACTTAATTTACCAAGGACAATAGCTTCTAAATCTTCATCAAAAATTTCTTTTTTCTTATCGGCCAAATCTTTAAATGCAGCAAAAGCTTTTTCCAAATGCTCATCATCTAAAGAGTATCCCATTTCTGCAAGCCTTGCTTTAAATGCAGCCCTGCCAGAATGTTTTCCAAGTACAAGTGTATTTTTTAGAACACCCACACTTTCTGCCGTCATAATCTCATAAGTGGAACGTTCTTTTAATACGCCATCTTGATGTATGCCAGATTCATGAGCAAAAGCGTTTTTGCCAACAATAGCTTTATTTGGCTGTACCTCAACACCTGTAATGCTTGTAATCATCCTGCTTGTTTTATATATTTCTGTAGTATTGATTGTAGTATATATATCTTTATAGAAATCTTTTCTAACATTACAAGCCATACATATTTCTTCTAAAGCAGAGTTACCAGCTCTTTCGCCAATACCGTTAATTGTACATTCCACTTGGTCAGCACCTGCTCTAATAGCAGCTAAAGAGTTTGCAACCCCCATACCCAAATCATCATGGTTATGGGTACTTAAAATTACCTTATCAATATTTGCTACATTGTTTTTTACGCTAGAGAAAAGATTATATATTTCATCAGGCATAATATAACCAACAGTATCAGGAAGGTTAATAGTAGTAGCACCTTCTTTAATAACAGCATCAATTATTTTATATAAAAATTCAGGGTCAGACCTAAGTGCATCTTCTGCACTAAATTCTACATCATCACATAAATTTCTAGCATACCTAACTGCTTCTTTTGCAATCTCAATAACTTCTTCCCGAGATTTTTTAAGTTTATACTGCATATGAATATCAGATGTAGCAATAAAAGTATGAATTCTAGGGCGTGCTGCTTTTTTAGTAGCTTCATAAACTGCATCTATATCATTTTTTGTAGCACGTGCAAGGCCACAAACAGTAGAATTTTTAATTAAAGATGCAATTTGAGAAACAGCATCAAAATCACCGGGAGATGATGCAGGAAAGCCTGCCTCAATAACATCAACCCCAAGCCTTTCCAGTTGCAGAGCAAGGCGGATTTTTTCTTCTGTTTTCATACTAAAACCCGGGCATTGCTCTCCGTCGCGTAATGTTGTATCAAAAAATATTAATTTTCGCATTAATTAACTCCAAATATTAAGCATCCTCACAAGAGGTGCTGACTTCTTTAGGTTTACCTTTAAAAATTCTAAAGAAAGCAATTAAAATACCTGTTACAATATATGTAATAATCATAACAAATGAAACTATTTCAAAATAAAGCACAAGTACAGATATTAAAACAAGTAAAAGTACAAGTGTTTGAAATGGGTGAGATTTTAAAAACCCAAATTTTTTAAAGCTAAAAAATGGTACAGTGCTTACCATTAAAAATGCAAGTACATATATGCTTACAAGAAAAAATATTGATAGGGCAGTTTTTGTTAAATCAAGGTTTAGTTCATTAATAAAAAGAACGCTTGTAGCAATAAATGCAGCAGCTGCAGGAATAGGCAACCCTACAAAATAAACATTACTGATTTTACCGCTTTGCACATTAAAACGAGCAAGCCTTAAAGCACCACTTGCAATAAAAAAGAATGCTGCTACAATACCAAGCCTGCCAAAGCCTTTTAAAAGCCATTCATAAACTAATATGGCAGGGGCAACACCAAATGACACCATATCGCATAATGAATCAAGCTGAACGCCAAAATCACTTGTGCCGTTTACAATTCTAGCAACTTTTCCATCAATTCCGTCAAAAAAAGCAGCTAATATTAAAAGATAGGCAGCAAAAACAAAATTATCGCCTTGTATATTCATACTGCCAACAGAAAGCATAATAGAATAGACACCGCAGAAAAGCCCTAATATAGTAATAACATTAGGTAAAATAATATTTCTATTTCTAAGTGTCATATTTAATTTATTTTGTTTGTTTGAAAATATACTCATATATGTACCTTATTAAACATATTAAAATTTGGCAATAATACTTTCCCCTGCTTTAACATTATCATCAACATTAACAGTGATTTCAGCAGATAATGGAAAGTAGTGGTCTACGCGTGAAGAAAATTTAATCATACCAAACCTATCCCCAGTAGCCATTAAATCGCCTTCTTTAACATAGCTTACAGTTCTTCTAGCAACTAAACCTGCCACTTGAACTGCAATAACCTTTCCATATTTTGTATCAAAAGTAATAATATTTTTTTCGTTTATAATAGAAGCATCAGGACGGCTGGCATTAACAAATTTCCCTGGTATATGCTCAATAGAAGTAACTGTACCAGTAACAGGCGTTCTATTTATATGCACAGAAAAAACATTCATAAAAACGCCAACTTTTTTATATTTTTCGCCATTAAATTCTACTTCTTGAATTTCAACAACTTTACCATCAGCAGCAGAAACTGCAATATCCTGCTCAACAGGTGTATTTCTTTCTGGGTCTCTAAAAAACCAGATAAATAGTGCTAGTAGTAGTATAGATATAGTAACCCATATAAACCATGGGATAATGTAAAATAGAATAGTTGCAACAAGTGCACTGATAATAAACGGGTATCCTTCCTTTGCAATCATAATGACCTCACAAAAATATAGTTGTCCTTATACTATCATAAAATAATATTACTAGCAATAAATTTTATATATGTAATGTGTAATAAATATGTAATTAATTACTCAAGAGCATGGAGCATATATATTATCTCAGGCAAAGGAATGTATAATCTTGATAATAACTGCTATATGGTACAAAAAGACGATTATATTTTTATGGTTTCTTATTGTATTCAAGGTGTTTATGGTCTGCTTCACCCCCATTTTTTTAAAACACCTTAATTTTTATTATTGATAATAAGATTCTTCGCCTACTATCGTAGGCTCAGAATGACAGTTATTACAATTATTTCTATTTTTACATATATTATCAAGTAGTTATAGCATTTTTTAATAAAAAATGGGGGTGAAGCAGTAAAAGAAAACTATTCACATACTCATAAGCCATTATAAGCGAATGCGAAAGTTAGTAAAATATTAATAGTTTTTATCCATATTTAGGAGCTAAAGTTATATTATCACTGAGCGACTTATTTCATACGCAGTGTTTTTTGCGTAATGGTTATGGAATTTTTGTTTGAGTATTACTAATGTTTTTTATTAGTAATGCGAGTTCAAATTTCATATGGAGAAAAAAACACGGAGTGGTTATGGAATTTGGCGAGCGTTTTTTGCGAGGACAATATTTCCCGACCGAATAGGAAGGATATAGAAATATTGGCTGGGTAGGAAGGGATAATATAACATTTCTACACATTTTTGAGATTTTCGGCGTAAAAATATGGAAAGGTAAAAATATGGCAGTAAGATATTAATAGATTATACTTAATTTTAATATATCTGAAACTGTTATATTTTTTAAGTTTACAATTTCATTTTCTTACGCTCAATATTACACAGTAGTAATATCAATAATCTATTAATAATATTACAACCCTATACAATTAAAAAGGTTAAAAGAAACTGCTTCGCCTACTATCGTAGGCTCTGAATGACAGTTATTACAATTATTTCTATTTTTACATATATTATCAAATAGTTATAGCATTTTTTAATAAAAAATGGGGGTGAAGCAGGTTTATGGTGTAGGAAAAGATGATTTTATATATATCTATTCAAAAGATTGTAATAGAGATGAGGAAATATATCTAAGCCAAAAATAGCATTTTTGACTTGGGTTATTAAATGCAATTTATAATTACTCACCGTAATTATAAAAATAAAGCAGTTTTATATAAGCCAAAAATAGCATTTTTGGCTTGAATTTTTAAATGCTTTTTATAATTACTCACCGTAATTATAAAAATAAAGTGGCAGTTTTACCGCACAGGTCGCTAAAACTGCCAATTATATTAATGAATGTATTAAAATCTATTGTATATAATTTCTAGTTTTTAGATTTATCAACAATTTTGCTTTTACCAAGCCAACTCATCATGCCGCGAAGTTTTTCGCCCACTTCTTCAATTGGGTGGCTGTTAGAGATGTTTGATAAAGCATGGAAATGTGGAGCGTTTACTTTGTTTTCCATCATCCATTCTTTAGCAAAAGTACCGTCTTGGATTTCTCTTAATACTTTTTTCATTTCTTCTTTAGCAACAGGGGAAACTACTCTTGGGCCTCTTGTTAAGCCGCCATATTCTGCTGTATTAGAAATAGAGTACTGCATATTTTTAATGCCACCTTCATAGATTAAGTCTACGATTAATTTCATTTCATGTAAGCATTCAAAGTATGCCATTTCTGGAGCATAACCTGCTTCTGTTAATGTTTCAAAACCATACTGGATAAGTTTTGCTAAGCCGCCGCATAATACAGCTTGTTCACCGAAAAGGTCTGTTTCTGTTTCTTCTTTAAATGTTGTTTCAATAACACCAGCTCTAGCACCACCAATTGCAGCAGCATAAGCAAGTGCTACTTCTTTAGAATCACCTGTTGCATCTTGATGAATTGCAATTAAGCAAGGAACGCCACTGCCAATTTCATACTGCTGGCGAACTAAATGGCCAGGACCTTTTGGAGCAATCATAATAACGTTTACATCGCTTGGTGCTACAATTTGACCAAAATGAATATTAAAGCCATGAGCAAATGCAAGGTAAGAACCAGCTTTTAAGTTTGGTGCAATTTCGTTTTTATAGATTTCGCCTTGAAGCTCATCTGGTGTCAGCATCATTAATACATCTGCCCAAGCAGCAGCTTCAGCAACTGTCATAACTTTTAAGCCAGCATTTTCTGCTTTTTTCCAAGAAGAGCTTTCTTTTCTTAAAGCAACTGCCACATCACAGCCTGAATCTTTTAAGTTATTTGAATGGCCGTAGCCTTGGCTGCCGTAACCTATTACAGCAACTTTTTTGTTTTTGATAGCGCCTAAATTGGCATCTTTTTCATAATAAACTTTCATTAGTTATCCCTCAATAAATTAATATAATTTAGCTTGAAAGCAATTTATTTATTATTTTTTAATTTTTCCATTTCACTTGTGGCTTTTGAGCCTCTACCTATTGCAAGGCAACCAGAACGCACCATCTCAATAATACCATATGGGCGTACAAGGTCTACAAAAGCCTGCAGTTTGTCATTATCACCTGTGATTTCTATTACCATACTTTCAGGGGTAATATCAACAACATTTCCTCTAAATGTATTTACCATATTATAAATATCACTTCTATATTTTTGAGTAACATATACTTTTATTAAAATAAGCTCTCTTTCAATATGGTTGTAAGATGTTAAATCTCTCACCTTTAATACATTTATAAGTTTGCGGAGCTGTTTAATAATCTGCTCTATAATTCTGTCATCACCAACAGTAACAATAGTCATCATAGAAACATCGTGTTTTTCTGTAGAGTTTACTGTTAAGCTTTCAATATTGTAGCCTCTGCCAGAAAAAAGCCCTGCAACTCTAGCAAGTACACCAAATTTATTTTCCACAAGTATTGATATAATATGCCTTTTTTCCATAACTGCCTACCTGATAATCATTTCATCTATGGAAGCACCAGCTGGCACCATAGGGTAAACATTTTCTTCCCTGTCGCACACAAAGTCCATAATAACTGGTACATTTTTAATTTTTAGTGACTCTCTTAAAACTGCTTCTACATCAGCAGGTTTTTCAGCACGTAAGCCAATACAGCCGTAAGCTTCAGCAAGTTTTACAAAATCAGGCTGTACTTCAAGGCAGGTATCTGAATATTTTTTATTAAAAAATAACTGCTGCCACTGCCTAACCATTCCTAAAAACTTGTTATTAATAATAACTGTTTTAACCCCAAGCCTGTATTGAACGCAGGTAGTAAGCTCTTGTATATTCATTAATATACCGCCATCCCCTGTAACGCAGAATACTTCTTTATCTGGCCTGCCAACCTTTGCACCCATAGCAGCAGGAAGCCCATAGCCCATTGTACCCATACCGCCTGAAGATAAAAACTGGCGTGGAAATTTATATTTATAAAACTGACCTGCCCACATTTGGTTTTGACCTACATCTGTGGCAATAATAGCATCTCCCTCAGTAACTTTATATAAAGTTTCTATTACAAACTGAGGTTTAATTATATTATCGCTGTATTTATATGAAAATGGTTTTTCATTATCCCAGTTTTTAACAGTATCAAACCATTTATTTCTATCTTCTGCACATTTTTCCCATTTGTAATCTTTTAAGTATTTATTAATCATACATAAAACATTATAGCTGTCGCCTACAACAGGGATTTCAATATCTACAGTTTTAGAAATAGATGATGGGTCAATATCAATATGAGCAATACGTGCGTTTTTTGCAAACCTGTCTAATCTGCCTGTAGAACGGTCAGTAAAACGAGTGCCTATTGCTATAATATAGTCTGATTCTGTAACAGCCATATTAGAAGCGTAGTTACCGTGCATTCCAAGCCAGCCAATCCATTTTGCATCATTTGCAGGGTAGCCGCTTAAGCCCATAAATGAAGAAACAACAGGTATATTTAAAGTATTTGTAAATTTAATAAGTTCTTCTGTTGCACCTTTACTAACTTTCACACCACCACCAATATATATAACTGGTTTTTTAGCAGATTCTAAAACTTTTAAAAGTTTTTTCACCTGCATTGGGTGGCCTTCCACATTAGGCTGATAACCTGCTAAAAACACTTTTGTATCAGGCTCATATTTAGTTTTTGCAGCAAACACATCTTTTGGTATGTCAACTAAAACAGGGCCAGGCCTGCCTGTAGTTGCAATATGTATTGCTTCATTTAATGTATTAGCAAGTTCATTTACATCTGTTACAAGATAGCTGTGTTTTACAATAGGGCGTGTAATACCCACAATATCTGCTTCCTGAAAGGCATCTCCACCGATTAAGCTTGTAACAACCTGACCAGTAATCACAAGCATAGGTACGCTGTCCATATAAGCCGTGCCAATACCTGTTACAAGGTTAGTAGCACCGGGACCGCTTGTAGCCATACATACACCGATTTTGCCAGTTGCTCTTGCATAACCGTCAGCAGCATGAGCTCCACCCTGCTCATGGCGAGGCAGAATATGTTTTAAATCAGAATCAAATAATGTATCGTAAAACCCAGTTAAAGAACCGCCCGGGTAGCTAAATATAACTTCTACTCCGTTTCGTTTTAAGCAGTCTATAACTATTTCACCGCCTGAACAAATCATTTTATTTACTCCAATATTTTTGCTTTTTTGGGTATTGCCCCAAAAAATTATATATCTCTTTTAAAAATAGCCCCTTCATTTGCACTGGATACGCCTTTTGCATATTTTGCTAAATATCCACTTACAACTTTTTTAGCAGGCATTTTGAAATTAGCACGTCTTTTTTCAAGCTCATCATCACTAACTTCTAAATGTATTTTTCTTTCAGGTATATTTATAGATATTTTATCACCATCTTCAACTAAGCCGATAATACCGCCTTCTGCTGCTTCTGGTGAAATGTGACCAATGCAAGGCCCTCTTGTACCACCTGAAAACCTGCCGTCAGTAATTAATGCCACTTGAGTAAGCCCAAGCCCCATAATAGCAGCGGTAGGAGCAAGCATTTCTCTCATACCTGGGCCACCTTTTGGACCTTCATATCTAATAACAACTATATCGCCGTTTTTGATTTTACCGCCCATAATAGCTGCCATTGCATCTTCTTCAGAATTAAAAGTTTTTGCGCTTCCTGTAAATACCATCATATCTGGGTTAACTGCACTTTGTTTAATAACTGAGCCACCGGGAGCAATATTACCACGAAGTACAGCAATACCACCTTCAGCGTGGTATGGGTTATCTAAGCTTCTAATAATATCACTATCGTAATTTTCAGCAGCTTTGCATATTTCTTTAACAGTCATACCGCTTACAGTAATATTATCTTCTAATAAACTTTCTAAAGATTTCATAACAGCAGGAACACCACCTGCAAACTCTAAGTCTTCCATAAAATATTTTCCACCCGGAAGCAGGCTTGTAATATGTGGTGTTTCTTTAGATAGTGCATCAAAAGAATCTAAGTTTAAAGGAACACCTGCTTCATAAGCAATAGCTGGCAGGTGAAGTGTAGTATTTGTAGAGCCACCAAGAGCTAAATCTGCCCTAATAGCATTTTTAAATGCTTTTTCATTCATAATATCAAGTGGTTTAATATCTTCTTTAACTAATGATACAAGCCTAACACCAGAATCAAAAGCAATACGGCGTTTTTTAGCCATACCTGCCATAGCTGTAGCACAGCCTGGCATACTCATACCCATAACTTCTGTAAGGCAGGCCATAGTGTTAGCTGTAAAAAGCCCCTGACATGAACCTTCCCCAGGGCATGCAGTCATTTCAAGGTTAGTCATTTCTTCTTCATCAATTTCCCCAGTTGCTGCTTTTGAAGCTGCCTCAAAGGAATCAGTGATAAAATCACGCCTTTTCATACGGTAGTTACCGCTCATCATAGGCCCTGCTGTTACAAATATAGAAGGAACATTAAGCCTTGCTGATGCCATAAGCATACCCGGAGTAATTTTATCGCAGTTTGTAATGAATAATACGCCGTCAAGAGAATGGGCGTTAACAATACATTCTATCATATCAGCAATTGCATCTCTGCTTGGCAGGCTGTAACGCATACCAGAGTGCCCCATAGAAATACCGTCACAAACTCCCGGCACGCTGAAAATAAAAGCCTGACCACCACCTGTATGTATTCCTTTTTCAGCAAACCTTTCTAGTATTCTCATGCCAGAGTGCCCTGGAATTAGGTCAGTAAAACTGGAGCATATTCCAATAAAAGGAGCGTTCATTTGCTCTTTAGAAACCCCAGTACCATATATTAAAGCTCTGTTTGGTGCACGCTGGCAACCCTGCTTAATAATATCACTTCTCATAGTCTTATCCTTAAAATTAAAAGTAAAATTGTAAAATAATTTATTAAATTATCACTATAAATATAATTTAGCAATTATTTTTTTATATAAATTCATAAATTGTAATATAAATAGACTTTATCAAATTACGTATTGAAAAAAGATGAAATAGATATTATAAATAATAGTATATATTTACTACTTGTTAGGAGTTATGTTATGGAACAGGTTAAAGGAAAAAAATTCACTCTTTCATTACGTATCAGGATGATGATAACATCTGCTGTATTAATTACACTTGGTATGATTTCTATTATCATTTTTGATTACATTAAAAATTCTTCATACTCTGAATATTTGCTTGCAAAAGAAGCACAGAAAATAACAGAGTCCATAACATCGCGTACTAATGACTGGCTTGAAGGAAACAGAATAACCATTGAATATGTTTCTAAAACATTTGTTTTTGAGAATGCTGATGATTTTGCAAAATATGAAAATATATTAAATCTTTTAGAAGACAGGGAAGAAATTATACAAGTTATTGTAGGCTTTAGTAATGGTAAATTATACACATCAAAAAATGTAAAAGTCCCTGCAGATTACTATGCTCCTGCTAGAGACTGGTATAAAGCAGCTGTCGCATCAGATAAATCTATTGTTACAGAAGCTTACATAGATGCAATTACAGGTAACCCTTGTATTACAGTAGCTGCTAAAATTGTTGCAAAAGACGGCACTGTTGGTGCAATATGCGTAGATTTTAACCTTACATTATTAAGGGAGATTTTAGACAGTACAAAAGATAAAGAGTTGAATGGGTTTGTAAATGTAGTGGATAATGAAGGTGGTATTGTAATTGGTTCTAAAGCAGAATATACTACTCAGAAGATATTAGAAGTACTGCCTTATCTTGCACCAGTTGAGAAAGCTATAAAAGATAAAAATAGAGATGCTGTGAAAGTAAAAGATGAGAAAGGTCAAGAGTGGGTATGTTTTACTAATAGTGCAGAAGATTTAGGCTGGCATGTTATGTATAGAATACCTAGTAAAGTATTTTATGCAACACAGGTTAAAAATATGCTGGAATCTATATTAATAGGTGCAGTTTTAACAGTTATAGCACTACTGCTTTCCATGGTAACTGTTAGCAGGTCACTTAAAAAGCTTGTAACATTTCAAAAAATTATGCTTGATGCAAGCTCAAATAACGACTTAACAGTTAGAATACCTGTTGAATCAAATGATGAGCTTGGCAAAATTGCTGAAAGTATGAACGTATTTATAAGCAAAGTACAAGAGATTGTATCTGCTGTAAGAAGTGCCACTATTGAAGTTGCCACAAGTAATAATCAGCTTGCAGCTACAATGGAAGAGCTTTCCACCACATTTGATTCTCAAGCAGAACAGGTGGATAACATGGTTGGCAGTATGGAGCAGGTGGGAACAGTCTTTCAAGCTACATCAAGAGCATTATCTGAAAATATGACAGCACTGGAAAATACTGCGAAAATGTCTAAAGAAGAAACTAAAAAACTTGAAATTGTATCAAACGATATGTCTGAAATAGAAAAAGATACAGTAATCCTTTCAAAAAATATTGATAATCTCTCAGAAAGTTCTAATCAGATTGGTGAAATTATTAATGTTATTAATGATATTGCAGACCAAACAAACCTGCTTGCATTAAATGCGGCAATTGAGGCAGCTCGTGCAGGGGATGCTGGCCGCGGTTTTGCTGTAGTTGCTGATGAGGTTAGGAAGTTAGCAGAAAGAACACAAAAAGCAACAGGCGAAATCACTGATATTATAAACACATTACAACACGAAGCAGTTTCAGCCAGCGAAGCTATGACTCACTCTGCAGAAAGTGTTAAAACTGGTGCAGGAAATATTAGCGATGTTACACTTGAAATCCAAAAAGTTACAAGGGAAGTTGCAAACCTGTATAGATATATGAAACCAGTTGTATCTTCAGTTGATAATCAGCAGACAACAGTGCAAAATGTGGTGGATAACGCCCAAGTAATTGCAGCAGGTATTGAGGAAAGTAATGCAGCAGTTAGCGAAGTAAATAGAACAGTGGCACATTTGCAGCAAAGAACTGAAAGTTTAAAACTTTTAATAGAACAGTTTAAAGTATAGTTTAGTATATGTATTTTACAAATTTAAGGGAAAGTATAAACAATACTTTCCCTATTTATTTTTTGACAGCCTTAAAAGTTTATTTAATTGATTATTAAGTAAATATTTCTTTTAGTATAAAAATAATTGAAAGCACAAGCATTGTGGCAGAAACATCTTTAAATTTACCTGTACCAATTTTAATTATTACATAAGCTAATATGGAAAGCTCAATACCCATAGCTATGTTATATGTAAGCGGAGTCATAACTATTGCTATTACAGCAGGTGTAAGCTCTGTCCAGTCTTTAAAAGTTATGTTTTCTACTACAGAAAACATTAAAATACCCACAAATATTAAAGCAGGTGCAGTAGCAGCAGAAGGCACAATTAATATGATAGGTGCAAAAAACATAGCAAGTAAAAATAATATACCAATTGTAACAGCTGTAAGCCCAGTTCTGCCACCTGATTCTACCCCTGTTATGCTTTCAATATAAGCACCGACTGTAGAAACACCAAAAATACTGCCAGCAGTTGAGCCTGCAGCATCAGCCATAAAAGCTTTTTTTGCTCGCTCCATATTACCGTTTTTATCTATAAGGCCAGCACGTTGAGCCACACCCATTAATGTACCTATAGTATCAAAAACAGCCATAAATAATAATGTAAATACTGCCATTAAAAAATCAGGATTTAAAATATTAGAAAAATCCATTTTGAAAAATACTGGTGCAATAGATGGTGGAAGTGACACTATTTCATTTGGCATCTCAGTAATATTTAAAGGGATACCAATTAATGTAACTACTGCAATACTAATTAAAATAGCACCTGTTACTTTTTTAATGTATAATATTATCATAAGTAAAAGCCCAAAAATTGAAAGCAGTGTGGCAGGGTTGGTTAAATCACCATATGTAACAAGCGTATGGGGGTTTGAAACTACAATTCCAGCATTTTGCAGGCCTATAAACATTAAAAATATACCAATACCAGCAGGAATACCCATTTTTAATGAAGCAGGAATAGCATCCATTATAAGTTCCCTTACTTTACCTACAGTTATAATAATGAAAAGGATACCAACTATAAAAACAGCAGCTAAACCCTCCTGCCATGAAAGACCCATAGATTTAACAATAACAAATGCAAAAAATGAGTTAGAAGTCATACTTGTTGCAAGCCCAATAGGGTAGTTTGCATAAAGACCCATTAAAATACTTGCAAAAGCAGCAGCAAGACAGGTGGCAGTAATTAGAGCATCCCGCGGCATACCAGCATTAGATAAAATATCTGGGTTTACAAATATAATATAGCTCATTGTCATAAATGTAGTAAGCCCAGCAATTAATTCACGCTGAACAGTTGTGTTTGTACTTTTCAGCTTAAAAAACTTGTTTAACATTGTTATCCTCTTTAAATATTAGTGAAAAAATATATTTTCTAAAATTTTTACTTGTGTAATATGATTTATTTTATATACTATATAATTTCAAATATTCATATACTTTTTTACATTATGGAACAAAAATGAAAAAAATACTACCATTACTGTTATTATTTATATTATTTTATCAATATGAAAGCTACGCGGCTGTAGCTATGTTTAAGACGGATGTAGATGTTGAATACGGCATAATTAAGGGTACTATTACTATTGCATCATCTAAAAAAGAGCAGGTAGTTTTAACCCCTTATGATGATATGCATATTTTATCAGATGATACAAGAGTAGTATATAGTAAAAATACTAACTCATATGTTATTAATATTGATGAACTTTCACCTGTAATTATGTCATATATAAAGCACCCAGCAAAACATATTGATAGAATAAATAAAGATTTTATTTCAATATATACAAGCATAATCCCTTATATAAGCAACATAGAAAAAGCAGAAGTATATCTAACAATGCCTGAAGGGTTTTCGGGCTTGGTCAGCGAATTTTTTTCGGTGGATAAAATTAAAGATAATACAAATACATTTTTATATACGTATAACAGGCTTCCAAAATCTATTTATTTAGCAGCTTCCACAAATTACACTATTAAAACTGTAATGCAAAATAATGTAAAAATATTTTCACTGCTTTTTAAAGAGCATGAAAATTTAAGCTATAAAATACTCCAAAAATCAGCATACTATATAGAGATGTATGAAAGACTTTTTGAAGTAAAATTTCCATATGACAGCTTTTTAGTTGTGGAAGATGTGCTTCCTTATGGACACGCAATGGATGGTATGGCAGTATTTGGTAAAGCTATTATTGATAAACCATTTATATATGAACGTTCCCTTGGCCATGAAGTGCTGCACCAGTATTTCGGTTCAAGTATTGAATGTAATATGAAAGACGGTAACTTTTTAGAAGCTGTTACCACATATTTTGCTGATTATTACTATGAAAAAGAAAACAGAATAAAATATAGAAAAGATGTATTATCAGAATATGAAGCATACGTTGGAAATAATGGTTTTCCATTAAAAGATTTTGAATATAATGCAGGCAAAAAAGAACAGTCTGTAGGTTATGGTAAAGGATTAATGGTTCTGCATATGGCAAAAAATATTGTAGGTGAGGAAGCTTTTATGAGAGGCATTAGGTCTTTTGTAAAAGATAAAATGTTTTCCTCTGCTTCATGGTATGATTTGCTAAAATATATAGGCACAGATGATGATTTTTATAATACTTGGATATTGAAAAATGAAAATATAGCATTATTTGTTGATAATATAATTTATAAGGATAAGCAGCTTTCTTTTAATCTGGTAAGAAAGGGTGGTCAGCAGCAGTTAAATGTTCCTTTTATACACATAAGCAATGGTGAAATGAAAGCAGGCAGTTTTCTTACATCAATAGGTGGAAACAATATTACTTATACATTAAATGATGATAATGATACATTTATATTAGATGGCTCATACCATTTGATGAGGCATTTATATACAAGTGAACTTCACCCTGCCTTTTACTATCTATTTGGTAGTGATGATATAGTGTATGCAGGGCTTAGTAATACCGATAAATTATTTAGAGATGTTTTTCCAAATATAGGGGAAGTGGTACATATTAGAAAATTAAACCTTCATCATATAAAGAATAAAAATATAATAATATCTCTTGATAACCAGATACCTGCTAATGTGGCAGAGTTATTAAAAGATTCTATAAATTTTACTTTTGATATGGGTAACACTACATATGCAGTTATAAGAAACCCATACTCTAAAGGCAATAAATTTATAATGTTTGCATTTAATGCAAGTAATACTACATTAAAAAGGCTTATACACTATGGTTCTTATTCATACATATCTTTTAAAGATAATAAATTAGAAGATAAAAAGGAAGAAGATAGCCCATATGGTATTAAAATATATGGAAAATAAAGTATGAGGTTATAATGAAGAAAGTTTTAATAATATTTACATTAGTTTTAATAAATGCAACCTATTCCTATGCAGCAATTTATAATCAAGATAATAGAGTATCTGTAAATAATATATTAGAAACAATAGATACTTTTGAAAAAAATGCAAACAGCGAAAATGGTATAAAAACAAGAAAAAATATCTTAAATATGATATCTCTTTACGGTGCAAATAAGTCGGCTGAAATAGATGAGTATATATTAGGTTTTATTTTCCATATGGTAAAATTAAATATTGGAGAAGAAAAATTTAATGCAGGGCTTATAAAAGTAAAAAATTTAAAGGAGATGCCTTCTCTTACTTATTTACAGATATTAAGATGTTTTGAAGGAATTGATGCTGAAAGTTTTTATGATGCATATTTTAATAAAAACCCATTAATCAAATTAAATATAAGTAATGCAGAATATATTGCAGAACAGGGCAGGTATTATTTTTCATTTACTATATTAAGGAGAAATGGTGATAAATTTATTAATCTTCCTTATGTAATAGAATACGGCAACAGGAAAGAATACGGCAGGCTGCAATCCAGCATAGACAGGGAAGAAACATTTAAAGTGCCTGTGGAGCTTGGTGCTTCTGCTTTATATATAGACCCAAATTATCATATTTTAAGGGAGTTAGGCGATACAGAGAAAACTCCAGTAATTGCAGATATGCTTGTAAAAGATAATATCACATATATTACTAAAGATGATGATATAAATGTAGGCAGTTATTTTAAAATTACAGAAACATTAAAAGATGATAATAATATATTATTTAGCCAGATTGAAAATAAAAATGTTATAATAAACGGTTATAATAATAAAATAGCAAAATTTTTTACAGATAAGAATGTAACTTCAAATGATACAAGCCAGTACTATATTTTTAAAAACCCGCAAAATAAGGAAAAATATATACTTATAATGAATAATCCAAAAGATGAAAATTTAAGGCTTTTATCTCAATATGGCATGAATGAAGAAATTGTATTTAAAGGTAGTTCAGTTGTACAAGAATATTCAAGGCCTGTAGAAATGGGTTTAAAAATATATGAGCATAAACCAGATACTATTTTGGCAGCAAAAGATGTAAGCAGTTTTGATTTAATGATTACAAAAGCTCTTCCATATAAAAATATATTTGTTGGTGAAACACATACAGAGTATAGCCACCATGCCACACAGCTTGCTGTTATTGAGCAGATGTATAAAAGGAAGAAAAAAATAGCTATTGCTATGGAGATGGTGCAGGTAAAATATCTTGATGCAATAAATGATTTTGTAAGAGGCAGAATATCAGAAAAAGAAATGCTTGAAAATATAAAATATTATGAAAACTGGAGCTATGATTACAGCCTTTATGCTCCTATATTTAAGTTTGCTAGAGATAATAATATAGATATTATACCATTAAATATACCAAGGGATGTTACATCTAAAGTATTTAATGGCAGCATTGATAATTTAACATTGGAAGAAAAATCATACCTTCCTGCAAAAATGAATGTAGTAAATGATGAATATGAAAGCAGGCTTTATAATATATTCAGCATACATGCAGATGACAGTAAAGAGTTTAATAATTTTTATCTTTCACAAAATATATGGGATGAAGTAATGGCAAAAAATATGGCAGATTATAGAAAAGTAAACCCAGATACTACAATTATTACCATATGTGGTAACGGCCATGCAGGTAAAAATTCAGGTATTCCATATAGATATAAAAGGATAACAGGTGAAGATAGTTTTGTAATTATACAGGGTGATAATATGGACAGCCAAACAGCAGACTTTTTTATATACCCAGAAGATGTAAAAGGTAGCCCAACGCCTAAAATAGGTGTTACACTTGAAAATAAAGATAATAAGGTAAAAATATCATCTGTTGCAAAAAAGTCACCAGCTGAAAAAGCAGGGTTAAAAACAGGTGATGAATTTATAAAATGCGGTTATCATAATATTGAAAATATTGGTAACCTAAAATATGCTCTTTATGAAAAAGGGTATAATACTGTACTTGAATGTGATATTAAACGAGGAAAAGATTTAATAAAAAAACAGATTAAGCTTGTTGATTTTGAAGATGAAAGTATGGATGAAATGATGAAAGCCCATATGAAAAAATTTAAAGAGAAAAATAATAAATAGGAAAATAAATATATATATTGATAAACTTCAATATATAGGTTATAAGTATGGAACATAAGGAAGTAGTAAGGATATTTAAAGCATTAGGTGATGAAAACAGGCTGCATATACTTGAGCTTATTGGCAGTAATCAAGTATGTGCGTGTAAGCTTTTGGAGCATTTAAAAATAGGCCAGCCAACATTATCACATCATATGAAAATATTATGTGGAAGTGGTATTGTAGAAGGCACTAAAGAAGGCAAATGGATTTATTATAAAATGAATATTGAAAAATATATGCAGGCTGTTTCCTTTCTAGAAAATAATTTTAAAAATAACAGCCAAATCAGTATAAAATGTGATAAATGCTGATGGGTAAGAAAACAGATATTTTACCCATAGAGATAAAACTATGGGTAAAATATTAAAAAATTTACCCATTAGCTATTGATATTTTATACCTAATTATATATAATCAGCAGTATAAGGTGAACTGTTGGATAAAATATATATTACAGATAATATGGAAACAATTTCCATATTGCGAAAAGCAAATCTTGCCAATAAAAAGCTTGCTGAGTTAAAAGGCATTGTGAAAACAATTCCAAATGAGAAAATATTAATTAATTTTATATTTTTACAGGAAGCAAAGGACAGCTCAGCTGTTGAAAATATTATAACAACCCATGATGAACTATACAAACAGTTTATTTTTGATGAGCCTCAAAGTATTTCAGCAAAGGAAGTAGAAAATTATGTGGAAGCACTATATAAAGGTTATGATATAATACGTGAAACTGGTTTGTTAACTATTAATGGAATTTGTGAAATACAGTCTATACTTGAAAAAAATAACGCTGGTATTAGAAGCCAAAGTGGAACAAAGTTAATAAATAGCATAACGGGGCAGGTTATCTACGTACCACCGCAATCAAAACAGGAAATTGAAATATTATTTTCAGATTTAGAAAGGTTTATTAATGACGATAGCTTATATCCAGAGCTTGATACTTTAATTAAAATGGCAATAATTCATTATCAGTTTGAAAAAATCCATCCATTTTTTGATGGAAACGGAAGGACAGGGCGTATTATAAATGTGCTGTATTTAACATTAAAAAAACTATTAGACAGCCCAGTTTTATACTTAAGTAAATATATTATAGAGCACAAGTTAGAATATTATAAATCAATAAATGATGTTGCAGAAACAAAAAATTATGAGCCATTTATATTATTTATGCTTGATGCAGTCTATGAAACATCATGTAATACTATTAGTATTGTTGGAAAAATATCTCAAGCTATGATGGATGTAAAACATAAAATACGAGATGAATTGAAACTAAATTATTACTCGCAGGAATTAATAAATGCACTTTTCTATATGCCATATACAAAAATAGCTTTTATAGAAGAACATTTGAAAATTACTAGAAAAACTGCTGCTAAATATTTAAATGAATTGACGGAATACAATATTTTATCTAAGCACAGGCTAGGCAATAATATATTTTATGTAAATAAAAAACTATTAAATTTACTGATTAATGAATAATAATGGGTAAAAAAATGAATAATTTACCCATATATTGTATTTAACTTAAATAATATATATTTCCATAATGCAAAAGCCCTCAATATGAGGGCTTAATTTATTATCTAATAAAAGAATTTGTACTAACATATCCAGAAGAAACTGGGTTTAACTGCATATTATTTAAACGTTTTATCCTTTCATCTATAGGTGGATGAGTAGAAAAAAGGCTTAATGCTTTTCCACCAGAAAAAGGGCTTGCAATAAACATATGAGCTGTAGCTGGTTTTGCATTTTCCATAGGATGTTCCTGTACACCGTATGCTATTTTATGCAGAGCTGAAGCTAAAGCTCTAGGATTACCGCAAAACTGTGCACCTCTTTCATCTGCAATATATTCTCTAGAGCGAGATACAGCCATTTGTATAAGTGTAGCAGCAATAGGTGCTAAGATAATCATTGCAATAGAGCCAATAAACCCTAAAGGATTAGAATTTTCTTCATCATTATTGCCACCACCTAAAATCATAGACCATTGAAAAATATCTACAATCATCATAATAGTACCTGCCATCATAGCGACTATAGTACCTATTAATATATCTTTACCATAAATATGGGCAAGCTCATGGCCTATAACACCTGAAAGTTCTTCATCATCAAGCATATTCATTAATGTATTTGTAACAGCAACTGCTGCATGGTTTTTGTTTCTGCCTGTAGCAAAGGCATTTGGTGTGCCACTTGGAATAATATAAACTTTTGGCATAGGAAGGTTTGCTCGCTGGGCAAGGCGTGCTACAATATTATAAAGCCTTGGGTTTTCTTCTGCTGTTACTTCTTGAGCTTTATACATTTTTAATACAATCTTGTCGCTAAACCAGTATGAGAAAAAGTTCATACCAATAGCAAAAACAAACGCTATAAGCATACCTGATGTGCCACCTATGGCTTTGCCTATAACTATCAATAATGCTGTCATTAATACAATTAAAAAGACCGTTTTTATTGTGTTAGTTGTTGTCATCTCATATCCCTTTTTTTTATTTTATAAGTATGTTATACCTATAATATAGTTACAAATATATTATGAATAAATTTATAATCAATATGAATTATAAAATATTTACATAATTTATACAAAAATGTAAAAATGTGATTTTGTCAATAAATTGGATATTATTCGGTAATAGTAATAGTATCCTCTATTTTTGAAACAGGTGAGTTTTTTATAATATAATCGCTGTAAACCTGTTTATCTGTCATATGAAGTTCTGTTTTAGATAAAATATTATTTATAAATTCTTCTTTATTATCAGCTAAATATGATGAAAGAATAACTTTATATGTTTTATCTGCTGTTATATCCTGCAATAAACCGTTTTCGTCTTTATATTTAGCAGAAGATAATGTTTTAGTATTATTATCAAAAGTAAATTCAGCATTATAAATATATGGAAATGAGTTTACATCAAGTGTAGGTGGAAAAAAGTTTGTAATAGTTGATGTAACATAATTTAATATTACACTGCCTTTAAGTTCTACAACATAAAGCTGATTTTCAAATGGGGCAGATTTATTAATATCACCTGCTGTAATATCACCTTTATATATATTTGTACGTATTGCACCAGAATTAATCAGAGAAAAATCTGCCCTAATGTTTCTAGTAATTGAATAATCATAAAGTGATTTGGCAAGTAGAGTGCCAAGAGATGAATTATATTTATTATTAATATCAAAATTGGCATAGTTTTCTTTAACAGTATATAAATCATCTAATGTTTGCCCTATTATCTCATTCATATTTTGGGAAATTTGGCTGTAAAAAACTTTTGCTCTTTCTGCTGCTTGAGAGTTTTCTTCTACAAGCATAACACCTTTTAATGAAGCAGCATAATCATTAATACTGCTGTTATCAAATGGATTAATTAAAAATTTAGGCTCTGTTTTGTCTGAAATAATAATACCGTCTTTATTAAATTTAAATGTAATATTTCCTAAAATCATACCTTTAGAGCCTGCTGTTACAATATAAGTATTACCAATTTTTAAAGGGTATGATTTTTCATAAGACTCAATATTTAAACTGGAAAAATCACCTTGGATAGTATGAGTGTGACCACCAATAATTACATCAATATCTGGCACTTTTGAAGCCAAAATTTTATCATCTTCAAAGCCTAAGTGAGATACGGCAATTATTTTATTGATATTTTCTTTTTTAATATCTTCCACCACTTTTTTTGCAGTTTCAAAAGGGTCTGTAATTACCATACCTTTTGTGCCAGCCATGCCAGATTCATTAGTAGTTACACCAAAATAAGCAACTTTTTGATTACCATATGTTTTTATAATGTATGGTTTTATATGTTTTTTTATCTTCTCATCAGAAAAAGTAACGTTTGCTAAAACTATTTGAAAATCACACTGGTTTTTTCCAGTATCAAAATAATCCATAAAAGTGGATAATATACCAGTATCTGTTTCATAAAGTTCATGGTTTCCAAAGGTAATAATATCTGATGATGTCATGCACAGCATTTCATAATCATATTTGCCTTGAGTATAAGTAAAAAGAGGATATCCCTGTTGAAAAATATCGCCTGCGAAAATTATTTCATGGGCAGGTATTTTATATGTATTATTTAATGCTTGAATAAGGCGGGCATATCCGCCAACATTTGCAGTATAATCAGTATTATTTACTTTTACATTATATTCAAGAGATTCTGAAGTGTGTATGTCATTAAAATGTAGAAACTGTAGAGAAAACTCATCTTTAGTAGAATCATTACAGGAAGTAAGAATAATAAAAAATAATACAAACAGTTTTTTCATAACAGGACATCCAATGTAATTATGAGAATAATGCACCAGTCTGCAATTTAAAGCCAGCTAGAAAGCTTTTTGTATCCATTCTTTTTTTACCTTCAATCTGAAGTTCAAAAATCTCTAAAGCGTTAGTTTTACATGCAACAATAAAACTATCCTTTTTTACATCAATTACAGTACCTGCTTTTTGGTTGTGGCTGCATTCATATACTTTAGTTTTAAATATTTTTACTTTTTTATCATCAAGGTTAGTATAGCTTGCAGGCCATGGTGTAAAAGCTCGCACCATTCTTTCTATATAACAGGCATCATTATTCCAGTTAATAAGCCCCATTTCTTTATTCATCATAGGTGCTTTTGTAGCTTTTGCATCATCTTGTTTTTGAGGTGTTATATTATCAAAATTATTAATAGTTTCAATTAAAAGTTCAGCACCGCTTATGGCAAGTTCATCAGCAAGCTCACCAGCATTTTTATAAAGAACAGGTGTTTTTTTAGTAAGCAGAATATCACCAGTATCCATACCAGCATCCATAAGCATAGTATTTACACCAGTTTCTTCCTCACCATTTAAAATAGCCCAGTTTACAGGGGCAGGACCTCTGTATTTTGGAAGCAGTGAAAAATGCACGTTGATTGGTGCTTTTTTTGGTATATCTAATATTTCCTGTGGAAGAATTTTACCGTAAGCTACAACTGCAAAAAAATCAGGCTCACAGCTTTTAATAACTTCCATAGCTTCACTATTATTTTTAATTTTTTCTGGCTGATAACATTTAAGACCAAGGGATAAGGCACACTCTTTTACAGGAGAGAACGCCATATTTTGACCTCTGCCTTTTGGTTTGTCTGGCTGAGTAATAACAAGGGCTACATCAAACCCATTTTCTACTAATGCTTTTAAGGACGGTACGGCAATATCAGGCGTACCCATAAATACTATCTTTTTCATAAGGGCTATTATATATTAAGTTTTTAATTTATCAAGAAAAATTTTAAATATTACTTGATATTAAAGATTAAATGATTATACTATTAAAAAAATTAAAGTGGTGAGAGTATGGGAATATTAGCAAAATTAAGAGATAATGCTTTAAAATCAGATAAATCTATTATACTTCCTGACGGTAATGATGAAAGGACAATTAGGGCAGCATATGAATTATTACATGAAAAATTATGCCGCCTTAGTGTAATAGGTGATAGGCAGTATATTCTTCCAATATACGAAAAATATAATCCAGAGCATGAACTAGATATTATTGATATAAATAATAATGAGCATATGGAAAAATTTTCTGATTATTATTATAACCTGCGAAAAAATAAAGGTGAAACTAAGGAGAGTGCAGCAGAGGCTGTAAAACGCCCATGTTATTTTGGTGCATTATCTGTTGCTTTAGGGTTTTATGATGGATGTGTGGCAGGCTCAATATCTTCTAGTGCAGAAGTTTTGCGTGCAGCAATAAAGTGTATTGGTATGCAAAAAGGAATGAGTAAAATTTCTTCTTTTATTATTATGGAAACACCAATTCAAGAATACGGTTCTAATGGCACATTTTTCTTAGCTGATATTGCAATCAACCCAAACCCAGATGCAGAAACTTTAGCAGATATTGCAATTTCCACATCAGAAAGCTTTAAACTTTTAATGGAAGAAGAAGCAAAAACAGCACTGCTTTCTTATTCTACATTAGGCAGTGCAGAGGGTGAAAGTGTAGATAAAGTAAGGCAGGCTTTAAAAATAGTAAAAGAAAAAAGAAGTGATATTTTAATAGAAGGTGAAATACAGCTTGACGCTGCCTTAATAGGAGAAGTTGGTAAAAGAAAAGCACCTAATAGCTGCGTGGCAGGTAATGCTAATGTATTAATTTTCCCTAATTTAGATGCAGGAAATATAGGATATAAATTAACTGAAAGGATGTGTAAGGGAGCTTATGCAACAGGTCCGATACTGCAGGGGCTTGCAAAGCCAATGAATGATTTATCTCGCGGCTGCTCATATACTGATATAAAAAACGCAGCTCTTGTTACAATTTATCAATCTGGAATGTAGAAATGATTAATGTACTGTTGCTTATATTTGTAGGTGTTATTGTTGGTATATTAGGTGCGATACTTGGTCTTGGTGGCGGCATTATTATGGTGCCTGTTTTAACTTTTTTATTTGATATGCCAATTCATGATGCTATTGCTGTTTCATTAGTTGTAATTACAGCAAACAGTATGTCCACATCAGCAGTGTATCTAAAAACTGGGGTAGCAAACTTAAATTTAGGTATTGCTTTATCCACTTTATCAGTACTTGGGGCATTAGCAGGCAGTAAGACAGCAGTACATCTGCCAGAACATTTAGTAATGATAGTGCTTGGTGCTATACAGCTTTTAATGGCTTATCTTACTTATATTAAAATGAAAAAAGGCTCAAAAGAACATACAGATACAGCTGATATGAAACAATCGTTTTTTTATGGGGAGTTTTACGATAAAGCATCAAATAAGCTTGTTAAATATAACCCAGTAAAAACAGGTTATAATTTTTTATTTAGTGCTTTTTCAGGTGTTTTTTCAGGTTTAAGTGGTGCAGGTGGTGGGGCATTAATTATACCCGGCATGAACCTTATATCAAATATACCTATAAAAGCAGCAACAGCAACAAGTTCATTTGTAATAGGCTTTACAGCAGCAGCAGGCAGTATAGTATATATGCAGGCAGGGTTTGTGGATGTAAAAGTGGCCTGCTATATAATTTTTGGTATTTTTGCTGGTACATTTATAAGTATGAGGTATTTTTCTAAAATCACAGACAAAAAAGTATCATACCTTTTAATAATACTTTTACTGCTTGTAGCATTCCAAATGTTTTATAAGGGGGTAGCAGGGTTTTGAGTGAGATAAGAAACATAATTGCAGTATGTATGAAATATATGTTTTATTTCATACTTGCCATGATAGTTTTTGCATTTATAGTATCAGCATTTGAATATGCTGGTATAAAGTTTATACATATAAAAAGTGATGATGTATATTATATTGCAGCATTAATTGTGTGTATATCACCATTTATGTGGGCATTTCTTTTTATACTTGGTTACTTATTAAAAGGTAACATAAAAGCAGTACTTCTAGGTTTTGGGTTAGTTTTTGTACTTATACTATCATTTTTTATGAAAAATATATCATAACACTTATTTAGCTCTGCTGCTGATTAATTTTTTTATTGTGGCTTTATCCTGCTCTTTCATCATAATAATGCTGACGCCTGCCTCCTCATTATTTCTCCATATAATTTTACCAATAAAAGAACTAAATGAAGGGCTTTCAGGCAGAGTTTTAAAATTAATGCATGTTAAGCACTGGTGGTCTTCAAGAGCATGTTTCGTTCTAAACTCTAAAATATCACCTTTTTTAAGACTATTGCTGTGGCGTACTGTGATAGATGATAAAGAGATGCTTACAACATCTATTGTAAAACACTGACCATAATCTAAAGTTTCTGTTTTTTCATCATATGATATTAGAGGAAGAACACACATTTTTGTTTTGATTGCAACATGACCAAATTTTCTTCTTCTAAACCCGAACAATTTATTAAACAATACATACTCTCCAATTTGCTATTGAATAAGTTATAGCACATGTTTTATGGTTTGTAATCAAAAAAATAAAAATATGAAAAAATAATTGGTTTGTAGTACGTTATTTGCTTGATAATAAAAAGAAAAATATTTTTTATAAATTTATTGAAAATATAACAAATAAAAAAGCAGGCTTAATTTTGCCTGCTTTAAAGTATTAGTTTGAAAACTTTTATCTATATCCACCTGCTGCCTGTAAAAGCCCTAATATTTCTTTAGAGCCTTCGTTATAGGCAATTAAATAAGGGGAAACGCCGTCGTTATTACGTTTATTAGGGTCAGCACCTGCTGTTAAAAGCATACGTACCATATCAGTATTTTTAAGTTTTGTAGCCCATATAAGAGCAGTATCGCCATTTTTATTTGCAGCATTCACTTGTGATTTTGCTTTTATTAAAGTTTCCACCATAGCAGCATCAGCTGATGTAACAGCTACAATTAATGGAATATTGCCTTGATTATTTTTAATATTAACATCAGCACCATTTGCAATTAATGCTTGAGTAATATATAAATAGTTATTTGCAACTGCTGTAAAAATAGGAGTGTTTCCAGTATTTTTATCTCTAGCATTTGGGTTTGCTCCCATTTTTATAGCATTTATTGCACCATCTGTATCGTTTCTTGCAACTTGAGAAAATAGTGCAATAGAAGCATCATCAAAAGTTTTCATATTCTGCCCTATAATTCTTTGAAGCTGTGCATAGCCGTTATCT
Organism: uncultured Mucispirillum sp.; assembly: GCA_944324495.1. Lineage (GTDB taxonomy): Bacteria > Chrysiogenota > Deferribacteres > Deferribacterales > Mucispirillaceae > Mucispirillum. Next base: position 142,968 of record CALUWN010000002.1, read on the forward strand.
TGAGCTAAATCAAAGGCAGTTTTATCTTCTTTATTTTTTATTTGAATATCTGGTTTATGTTTTAAAAGCTCTCTAACCATTGGAGTATCACCAGATAATGTGGCAGTCATAAGTGGAGTATTACCTAGCGGGTCTTTAGCATTAATATCAGCTCCTGCTTTTAAAAGGTCGTTTGTAATATCTGTATTACCTTCTTGCACAACAGCCATTAATGGTGTATATCCTTTTCTATTTTTAACATCAGGGTTTAATCCTTTAGAAAGCAGGTTTTCTAATGTATATTTATTGTTTTCAACTGCTGCTTTCATTACAGCACCATTACCTTGATTATCTACCACATTAGGGTTGGCACCTTTTTTCATTAAATTTTCAACAGTTTTTGTATTACCTGTACGGGCTGCAATTAAAAGAGGTGTTTCACCATCTTTATTTCTGTCTTCTATTCTTGCGCCATTTTCCACTAACATATCAGTAAGATAAGTGTTAGGAGAAGCTGCAGCATACATTAATGGAGTATTGCCGCCATTATCTTTATCATTTACAGGAAGCCCAGCTTTTAAAAGCCTTGAAGCAATATCATAAAGCCCATAATTTGAAGCAATATGTAGAGCAGATTGACCTGCATTATTTTTATGGCTGGCATTAATACCTTTATCCAGCAATAAATTAGCAATACTTTCATCCCCATTAATAATGGCAGCTGTTAGTGCATTATCGCCGTTTTCTGGGTTTAGTTCATTAATATTTGCATTATTTTCAATCATTTTTAAAAGCCTGTCATATTGACCGTTTGTAGCAGCTGTAATTAACGGTCTGTCTTTTACTACTGCATTTTTATTTGTAGTATTAAAAGTGTTATCTCCTTTTACAATAGGAGCAGGAGTGTTATTAACAGGTGGTGCAGTACTTGTAAGCTGGTTTGCTAAATCAAGCCCATTTAAAAGCACTAAATGAGAAAGTTCTTCTTTATTATAAAGGGCAGCACCATCAACTACTATTAATTTAGTAAAACCAGTATTGTTTTTGCCGGGAAGTAATTCTTTTAATTTAAAGGAATCGTTTGGACCAAATTTATTAATATATGTTCTCACATCATCTTTTGGCATTTCATAAACAGCACCACCTGCAAAATCAATTATTATGCCAAAATCACTTCCCTGAGATGAAAGTGGTTTTGAACTAAAAGCGTTCCAGCCATTTATATCATTATTTAATATAACACTAACAGGTGATGAACCTTCTTTTTCAAATTTAAGCGTAACATTTTTCTTATCGCTAGGCAGTTTGAAATAAACAGGCATATCAGTTTTTTTCTTATTTACTTTATATAAAAGGACAGGTTTCTTGCTTTTTTCCTGAGCAGAAGGGTCTTTAAATATATTGTTTTTTGAAGCACATCCAAAAGTAAGTAAAGTAATTAATAGTAGTAAAAATAATTTGCGCATGAGTTTAAGCTCCTTTAAATTATTTTGCTTATAAAGATTGTAAGCAAAAAATGTGCCATATAATACTATTAATAATATTAGTAAAATATTAAAAAAAATTCAAGTATTTATATATAATTATGGTGTTTTAAGTATCAATAATATTTTTATACTTGAATAAAAAGATAAAATCAATTAGATTAATAAGTATATAAAGGTATATTTAAGCGCGTGAATATATCTTTTAAACTTACGGATAAATATATATGTGGAGCGAACTATGAGTATCGAAACAATCGGGCTTAGAGCCATTGCTACTACAGACACCCGCCCTAGAGATTATGTTAATAAATATATGAAAATTTCTCAGGCGCGTCGTGACTATTTTCAAGAAAGTGTTAAACTTTCCCAAATGGCAGTCAATAAGCGTATTGCATTAGAATCAGAAAGAGTAGCAGATATTAACAGGTTTAATAAGCATGGTCAGTGGGCACCATCACCAAATCTAACATACCATAAATCTCTTAAAATACAGAGTGCTTATTCTGCTATGTCACAAGCTGAAAGAAGATTTGATGTTAAGGCGTAAAATTATATAATAATGCTTGCTTTTGTATGAAATCTTGCTATACTCTCTATAGTAAAATGGATAAGTAAGTGAGGTGGGTTTATGAGTATGACTATTGCTCAGAAAATATTTCTTACAATAGCAGGCATAATGGTATTCTCATTTTTAAACGGTGTGTATGCCGTTTATACTATTGCTACATCTTCTAACTCTATTAATGTAGTTGCTACTGATTTAGCAGATGCAAACACCATAATGTCTAAAATTAACTTTAATACATTAGTATTGCAGTATACGATTTTAGGTTACACTATGCAGGCCGATGAACAGAAGGCAAATGATATAACTGCTCTTGTAGCAGAGATTAAAAAAGAGCTGGATATTTATGAAAAATATGTTCAAAAACCAGCAACCAAAAAACATTCCCCAAAAACTGTTGCAGAATTTGCAGCCTACAAACAAAATATGTATACATATCTTGGTATTGTAGAAAAGAATTTAGCTTTATTAAAACAGATTAATCCTACAGAACAATCTTTTAAGAAAAATATGGAAGATATGGTAAAAGCATCAAACAATGCATATGCAATTATTGAAAAAGATGAAAATATGATTGCTACTATGGGTCATATCAGTGAATTAAATGAAATAGTACTTACTGTAAAAAGTAATATTAGAGAAGTTATTATTGCAAGGAATTTATCTTATTTAGCAGATATTCAAAAACTTGAACCATTGATGGAAGCTAAAATCAGACAATTAAAAAATACTGATGTTTCTAGAGCATTTAGAAATGAAATCAATAATGTTGAAAGACTTTATAATGCAGCTAAAAAAGATATTAGTAATATTGCTAAAGTTTATTCAGAAATAGTTGAAGTTGAGAAAGAGCGTCTTAAATATGCTCTTCTTTCTAGGGAAGAAAATTCAAAATTTGGCGGATACATTACAGGCAGTGTACAACGGGAAGCATCGGCAGTAAATAAAGCACTTGCTACAGCTAATGTTGTAATGGTTGTTGTTTTTCTTTTAATGGTAGCAGTTGCAGTGCTTGGTACACTTTATTTACAAATTAGCGTTATAAGACAGTTAAGAAACTTTATTACAAAAGTTGGTGATTTAACTTCTGGTGAGGGTGATTTAACAGTTAGGATTAAAGCATTACATAAAGATGAGCTTAATGAACTGGCAGAAAACTTTAACAGGTTTATAGAAAATGTACAGCAGATAGTTAGGGAAGTTAAGGAAGCATCAGAGGATGTGGCAAGTGGTAACAATCAGCTTGCAGCCACAATGGAAGAGCTTTCTACTACATTTAACTCTCAAGCAGAGCAAATATCAAGTATCGTTAATGATATGCAGAATATTAGTAATGTATCAAGAGAATCATCAAAAGACTTATCTGATGTACTTGCTGTAATGAATACATCATCAGAACAGACAAACCATGGTAATACTCAGCTTTTAGAAGTAAAAAAATCTATTATGGAAATCCATGAAAAAGCAGATACATTATCACATACTATTGGTGAGCTTGCAGAAAGCTCAAGGCAGATTGGTGAAATATTAGTTGTTATTAACGATATTGCAAACCAAACAAACTTACTTGCATTAAATGCTGCTATTGAGGCAGCTCGTGCAGGGGATGCAGGCCGTGGGTTTGCAGTAGTTGCTGATGAGGTTAGAAAACTTGCTGAAAGAACAACTAAAGCTACAAGTGAGATAGAAACAATTATTACTACTCTGCAGCAGGAATCTGAAAAAGCATCAAATGAAATGAAAGCATCAGGTGAAGCAGTTATTAAAGGTGTTGAAATTATTGAAGAAACATCTAAGGCTTTTGGTGCTGTTGTTGAAGGGGTGGATACTGCTGTTACAAATACAAACAGCGTTGTTATGTCTGTTAGCGAGCAAAACTTATTGATTCAAGATGTGGATGATAAAACACAAATTATTGCTTCAGGTGTAGAAGAAAGTAACTCTGCAGTATCTGAAGTAACATCAACAGTAAGTCACTTGCAGGAAAGAGCAGAACAGCTTAAAAATATTGTAAAACAGTTTAAAGCATAAAATAATTTTGTTTAATTTATTTTGGGAGTACATTGTACTCTCTTTATTTGTTAATTTTTCAGAATATAATTTAAATACAAAAAATTACTGCAATATATAATATAATCGTATGAACCATTATATTTTTTGTATGATTTAATTGATTATAGTAGAATATATTATTAAATTATATGTGATTAATGTTATTCAAAGTTTGAGTGTTTAAAAAATAATGGGAGCTTACAAGCTCCCATATTTATAATAATTTGTTATAAATAATTATTTTGCAATTACTTCTACTTTTAATTCTTTAAAAGAATTAAGAAGTTTTCTATATCCTGTAAAATCTAACGTATTAAAAGTATTACTTATAGACATATTGTCATCAGCATTTAATTTTAAAGAAATGCTGTCGCTGCTTAATAAAAATTTTTCAAGCTGATGATAGTTTGCTTTAGTGAAATTATCAGCATTTAATGACCTTTTATAAATAGCATTTGATGCCCTTGTTTTTACATTATCAGGTTCAAGCTCAAAAACAGAAGCAACTTTTTCAAACATTTTGTTTTTAAGCCCTTTATCAGTAAATGTAATAAAGAAAGATGCATTATTGTTCTGTATATTGTTTATAAGATTTTTTATATCTTTATCATAAGCATTAATCACTTTTACATCACCTTGTATAAGCCCAAAATCAGAAGCAAGTATATTTAATGTAACGATTTTAAATTCTTTAGAAGCTTTACCTAAAGTGTAAGATATTCTGCCTTGAAAATCAATTTTATCATATCCAGCATCTGCTACAGCTTTACCATAATCTTTAAAAAAAGAAGCCTTATTGTAAAGAGTACCGCCTGTAATATCCACCTGTAAATTAGCAGGAACAGGGTTGCTTCTAACAATGTGGTTAAATTCAGCTTTTTTTAAATCGGCAATTTTTTCATTGTTACAGTTAAGTGAAATATCTTCCACAATTAGATGTCTGTTTAAAATGTTATATGATACATTACCATACTTAATATCACATATACTTTTAAAATTATTGGTAAAATCTGCCACATTAGATTTTGCATTAGTATTGGCAATAAAATATGCAGCTATTGGTAATATTATAAGGAGTAGTATAAGAAATATAACAATAAATAAAATAGTCTTTTTTTTAGAGAGAGCCATATTGCACCACTAATATTTTTGATAATTAAAGCATATAATATAGAAGAGTACGGTAAAAGTAAAGAAATATATAAAGGCTTTAAATTAATAAGCCTTTATTATTTATGTTCACCGCTTAATTTGTAAGCATTATTACGCAGATTCTCCACAAGCAAAGAAAGCTCATCAATTGATTTATCTAAATCAGAAAGGGTTTTCTGTGCCGTATTGATTAAAGAGTATGATACTTTAATATCATTTGCTATGCTGTACTCTTTATTCACTAATTCGTTCATAATATGCTCCATAATATTTTTATTATGGATATCTTCTTGCAAAAGTTGTGCCAAATTACTCATTTTTATCACCTCTTATGGTGTTATCGGCAAAAAAAAATTTTTCTTAATTGAATTATTTAAAAAATAGATATATAAAATATATGAAAGGTGAAAAATGATTTATATTCCTGATAGTTTAAAAGATGGTTCTAAAGTATGTGTAGGTGACAAGATATTGGAATGTTATGACAGTGCAGAAGAAGTTTTAAAAATAGTAAAAGTAAGGGATAATAAATAAAAATATTACAATAATAGCAGCAGGTGGCATAAAATTTTCAAATATAGAAGAGTATGCAGCCACTATGGCAGATGTTATTGTATCATCAAGTTTTTTTCATGCAAGCCCAATGGATATAAAGGTTGTAATGGAAAAAGAATGTTAAAATGGAAGATTTTTAGGTAGTGGTTTTTATGGATAGAAAAACATTTGCATTTGTTGTTGCTTTATTTTCATTTTTAATATGGGGTGCTTTAGTTATATACTGGCACCAGCTTTCAAGTGTTAATCCTTTAGAAGTTGTAGCTCACAGGGCAATATGGAGTTTAATTTTTACATCATTTATAATATTATTTATGAAGCGTGCAGGTGAAGTTATAAGGGTAATCAAAAACCCAAAAAATGTAATACCGCTTATAATTTCCAGTATAATAATTGCAAGTAACTGGGGTATATTTATATGGGCAGTTGCAAACGATAAGATAATAGAAAGCAGTATGGGTAACTATATTACGCCACTTTTAAATGTGGCAGCTTCAGCAATTATATTTAAAGTAGTGTTAAATAAATATCAAAAACTTTCTGTTTTACTTGCGTTATCAGGCGTTGTTTATATGATAATAGTCTATGGCAAAGTGCCATATATTGCCATATTTTTTGCTGTAACATTTTGTACTTATGGAATTATAAAAAAGTTAGTGCGTGCCAGTGCGATAACAGGGCTTTTTATAGAAACATTAATTATTTCTATACCGTCAGCAGTATATGTACTTTATCTTATTTCAACAGGTGAAAGTGCAGTATTAAGAGGGGACAGTTTTATTACATTTTTACTTGTATGTGGTGGCATTGTAACTACGCTTCCTCTTTTAGGGTTTTCTTACAGTGCCCAAGTTCTTCATTTATCTACATTAGGTATATTGCAGTATATAACACCAACTATTGCATTTTTGCTGGGTGTATTTGTATACCATGAATATTTTAGTAAAAATATGCTTATAACATTTATATTAATATGGGCAGGTTTAATAATTTATTCTGTAGACGGGCTTTATCAGCTTAAAAAAATGAAGAAAACTGATAAATAAATACACTTTATAGTAGTATATGGCATCCTTATTCAAATTGGTTAAATAATTATATTTTCCCAAATCCCAAATAAATTTAAAAAAATTTATTTCTAAGTGTTGCATTTATTAATTTAATAATCTATACTATATACTGAAGTATTGTTTTATTACTTATTAATAAGTTGCAAGGAGTTTTATCTTTATATGAAGATAAAAAAGTATGAAGTAACAGACATGAAGGAAGCTTTGCGTATGATAAAAGAGGATTTAGGTCCTGATGCTGTAATTTTATCTACGCGTAAAGTAATGAAAAGCAATAACTTTGGTCTTTTTGCCCGCCCTGTTTTAGAGGTGACAGCTGCTGTTGAGTATGACGGTATGCCTGCTGCTAGGAAAAAACAGGCTTCAAGAACTATTGCAAGAGAAGAAAGTGTGCAAAGTGGCTTTGGTTATGATGCTTATCCTTCTGCATATACTGCTGTTACTAAAAAGCAGGCTCCTAAAAAAACAGTACCAGTTATGGAAAAGCAGAGCGTAATGCAGGTTCCACAAAGGCAAAAAACTACAGTTGAGCACAGGGGTTATGGTCCATATGCTCATCAAAGTTATCAAGCTAACTATGGTATGCATGATGATTATTTATCTGAAGCTATGGCTGAAGCTGGCATTACAGATGAAGAACCATTTTACGCTCCACCTGTAAGAAAGCCTAAATTGCAGGAAGATGATTTACCACCTGCATATATGCCGCAGGAAGAAGAATATTATGAAGAAGTAAAAAAACCTGCTAGAAAAGAAAAATATGTTGACGTAAAAGAAGAAAAAAGAGTAAACAGTGAAGAAGAAATTAGGAAGCAGGCTGAAATAAATGCAGAAAGAATGGCGGCAGTAATAAAAGCTGTTGGACTTGATAAATTTGCAAACCTTTTGGAAGATATTGGTGAGATAAAAAAACAAATATCTTCAATGCAGAGCAATATTAACGATAATATTGTTATAGATTTACCGCCAAAATTAAAAGATTATCATACATTATTTATAAAAAATGGCGTAGATGATATAATATCATACAGGCTTTTAAAAGAAATTGAGATGCGTATAGACGGTAAAGATGCTACCCCTGCTCAGATAAAAAGCATAGCAGTGGATAAATTATCGGAGCTTATACCTCTTGAGAAAAATTATGCTGAAGTTATGACAAGCAGAATAGTGGCTCTGGCAGGCCCTACTGGCGTTGGTAAAACTACTACAATTGCAAAAATTGCAGCATCACTTACATTAAAATATGGTAAGAAAGTATGCCTTATAACTGTTGATAATTTTAGAATAGGTGCTGTGGAGCAGTTAAAAACTTATGCTGAAATTGTAAACCTGCCATTATATGTTGCTACAAGCCCGGAAGAGCTTGCTCGTATTATTGCAAAAGTGAAAGGAAGGTATGACAGCATATTAATTGACTCTATGGGGCGTGGTCAGTTTGATACAAGCCAGATAGCAGGCATAAAAGATTTTTTTCAAGTAGATTCTAGAATAACAACAGCCGTAGTGCTTTCTATGGCATCAAACCATATAGAGCTGTATGATACATTTGAAAGGTATGAAGTATTAAAACCAGATTACTTGATTTTTACCAAGCTGGACGAAACGAAATATTTTGGTCCGCTAATTAATATACCTGTTAAGAAAAAGCTTCCATTACTGCTTGTTACAACAGGGCAAAATGTACCAGATGACATGGAAGTACCAGATGGCAAGAAAATTGCTAGAAGAATGTTACAGGAAATACCTACATTATGGAGCGACAAATGACAGATCAGGCATTTACATTAAGAAGAAGAGCATGGGAAGCAAACAGAAACAGCCATTATATTGCAGTTTCCAGTGGGAAAGGCGGTGTAGGTAAGACAAATTTTACTGTGAACTTCGCATGTCAGCTGGCAAATCTTGGCAAGAAAGTATTAGTATTTGATGCAGACTTAGGTCTTGCCAATGTGGATATTATGTTATCACTTTCTGTTACTTCTACAATTAAAAAATACCTTGAAGGCAGAGCAGGGATAGATGATATATTAAAAAAAGACATTTACGGGTTTGATGTGTTCCCAGCTTCTAGTGGTTTTATGGAGCTTGCCCATTTATCAGATGAAGATTTTGATAAAATTTTTAATATATTTATAACATTAGATGACAGGTATGATTTTATTATTTTTGATACAGGTGCAGGTATATCTGATTCTGTTGTAAGATTTAGTTCTATATCAGATACTGTTATTGTGGTAACGCAGCCAGAACCTACAGCTATTACAGATGCTTATGCATTTATGAAAGTAGTAAAGCAGACATATGATATTAAGCTTATTAATGTTGTATTTAACAGGGTTGATGATATTCAAAATTCTGATAATGTATTTGCAAGTCTTAAAAATGTAGCATCTAAGTTTTTAAATATGGACCTTCGTTTACTTGGGCATCTTCGTGATGATAAAAACGTTCGTAAAGCAATAAGGGCCCAAAAACCTGTAAGTATACTAGACCCAAAAACAGCATTTTCAAAAGATATTCAGGATTGTGCAAGGCGTTTTATAGGTGCACCTCTTGAAAAACAAAAAAGTGCAAATGTATATAATCTCTTTAAGGGGGTGTTTAAATGATTACATCTCTTAAATATTATCCCATATTAATTGCGTCAGTTGTAATGATGGCATCATTTTTATTTAAAATACTTTTGGTGCCTGAATTAAAAGTTACATATTTTGCGCGTGATATTATACTATTTTTTATAGTATATTATGTAGTAAAAGTATTAACAAATAGCCTTGCCAGAATATTAAAAAATTACTGGAAAATACTCTAGTAATACTGGGAGAGTTTGGTGGAAAAGTTCACTGAGGAAGAAAAGCAGAATATTGTTGCAGAATTTTTGCCAAAAATTAAATCATGGACAATCAGACTAAAAGGTACGCTTCCTGATAGTGTTGATGTAGATGATTTATTTTCTGCTGCATCTATTGGATTGATAGAATCTATGGACAGGTTTGATAAAAGCCGTAATGTAAGTTTTAGTACATATGCTGAACGACGCATTAAAGGTGCTATTTTAGATTCCCTGCGTAACCTTGATTTTTTACCTAGAAATGTGCGTACAAGGTTGAAAGCTCTTGATGCTGCTATTAACGAACTTTCAGGAAAATTAGGTAGAAAACCTACTATTCAAGAGATTATAGATAATACAGAATACAGCGAAGAAGATATTTATCGTCTTATGGGTTTACAAGAAAACGAAAAAATGTTATCATTAGATGAGAGCATTGGTGATAGTGATGACGCAAGTCTTGTAGATTTTGTTAAAAGCACCGGGCTTACCCCAGAAGATGAGGTAATGAAAAACAATTTAACAGAAAAAATGGCAGAAGAAATAGATAAACTTTCAGAAAAAGAACGTCAAGTTGTTACTCTTTATTATTATGAAGAGCTTACAATGAAAGAGGTAGCGGAAGTTTTAGATATTACAGAATCAAGAGTGTCTCAGATACACACATCTGCTATGCAGAAGCTGAAAAGGAGGCTAAAAGATATTTATGAATAAAATTAAAGTGTTGATTGTGGATGATTCAATATTTATGAGAAAGGCGTTAGAAACTCTTTTATCAGGTGAGCCTGATATAGAGATTGTTGGTATGGCTAAAAACGGACTGGAAGCTATTGAAATGGCAGAACAGTTTAAGCCTGACATTATAACTATGGATATTGAAATGCCTACGATGGATGGTATTACTGCATTAGAGCGTATTATGAAATCTAACCCTACACCAGTTATTATGGTGAGTTCATTAACAAAAGAGGGTGCAGATGCTACTTTAAAAGCCTTAGATTTAGGTGCTGTTGATTTTATGACAAAAGATTCTCAGTCATTTGGTGGCACTGATATTGAAAAAGGTTTAAAAGATAAAATCAGAAAATTCGCTAAAAATAAAAGTTTAGTAAAACTTTTAACAACATCAAGCACATCTAATTTTAATTCTAATCAATCTTTTAGAATTCCGGGTACTCATAGTCATCCTACAGGTGTATCAACTCCTTTTGCTCATCCATCTCATGTAGATGGTTCAAAACGTGTTGTTATAAATAAAACTGGTATTAAAAGAGTGGTTGCATTAGGAACATCAACTGGCGGTCCGCAGTCTTTACAAAAAGTTATACCTTTGCTTCCTGCTGATTTAGGTGTACCTGTGGTTGTAACACAGCATATGCCGCCTAACTTTACACAATCTCTTGCTACAAGACTTAACACTTTATCAAAAGTAGAGGTTGTGGAAGCTCAAGGTAAAGAAAAACTAGAACCAAATGTTGTATATATTGCAAAAGGAGGCTATCACTTAAAATTTCAAAAAGTGGGAGCATCTGTTTATACAGAGCTTTCTACAGAACCAAGTAATGTATTTAACATTCCGGGTGTTGATGTAATGGTTGATTCTATTGCTGAAATATACGGCAAAGAATGCCTTGGTGTTATTATGACTGGTATGGGAAGTGATGGCTGTAAAGGTTTAAAGAACCTTAAAAATATGGGTGGTACAATTATCGCTCAGAACGAACCATCATGTATTGTATATGGTATGCCGCGTGCAGTAGTTGATGCAGGTATTGCAGATGAAATAGTACCCCTTGAGGAAATTGCAGCAAGAATAACATACCATGTTAAATAAATAAATTAATTGACTAATTGGTCAAAATAATTGTATTATAAAATGCTGGTAATGGCATTATTAAGTATTATTAAAGGTGAGTAATGGCTGATATATTAAGTCAGGACGAAATTGATGCACTTTTATCCACCGTATCAGACGATAGTGGTGATGTAGGTGGTGGGGATAGTAGTGATGATTTTGATGATTATGAAAGCCCCGATTTTGTCCCTAAGAAAATATCTGTATATGACTTTAGACGGCCAGACAGGGTTTCTAAAGAACAGTTAAGGTCTATTAGAAACCTGCATGATAAGTTTGCTAGGAACTTCAGCTCCAACTTATCAAGCTTTTTAAGAACTATTACAGATATTTCACTTGTTGGTGTGGACCAGATGACATATGGTGAGTTCCTTATGTCGCTTCCTGACCCTACAAGTTTTAATATTATATCAATGATACCGTTACAGGGTAATGCTGTTTTAGAAATTAACCCATCCCTTATATTCCCAATAGTAGATAAACTTTTGGGAGGGCAAGGGCAGCCGCTTTTCCATGTACGTGAGCTTACGCCACTGGAAATGACTATTATTGACAGTATTATTACATTGATACTTAAAGATTTAGAAGATGTTTGGAAGCAGATTATACCAAATGTTAGGCTTAAAAAAGAATTAAGTGAAAACAGCCCGCACGTTATCCAGATTGTTGCTCAAAACGAAGTTGTAGTTTTAGTAGTTTTTGAAGTTAAGTTTGGTGATGCTACAGGTATGATGAATATATGCCTTCCTGCCTTGATTTTAGAGCCTATACTTAATAAAATCAGTTCGCAGGACTGGCTTATTGGTGCGAAAAAAGGGCGTTCTGGGGAGTATGAATCCAGAATATTAGAGCTTTTAGAAAATATTAATGTACCTTTAATTGTTGAGCTTGGTAGGACAAAACTTAAAATTGGTGAAATTTTAAATCTGCGTGAAAATGATACAGTAATATTAAGTAAAAAAGCAAAACGACCATTAAATGTATATATTAGTAATAAACATAAATTTTTTGGAGCTTTAGGCATTCTTGGTATTAAAAAAGCTATCAAGATAACAAGAGCTACTACGGAGCAGGATGATGAAAGAAGCAGTTAATTTTATTTCAAGCCCTCATTTAGAAAAGTTTGCAAATCTGGTTTCTTCTACTTTTGCTTCATCTCTTTCTGCTATTAGCTCAAGGTCAGTAGATTTATCAGTAGATGAAGTAAATAAATGTGATGGTGAAACATTATTTTCAGATTATGAAAATGAAACATATGTAGTTTCAAAAGAAGATGTTGGTGATTATGAAACAGGTTTATTTTTCAGAACCCGTGATATTACCAAACTGGCAGATTTTATGCTTGCAGGCGATGGCGAAAGCAAGGATGAAATAGATGATGATACAAAAGATGCAGTGCAGGAAATGACATCACAGCTGCTTAGTGGCTTAAATGTACCTTTTGAAGAGGCATTTGGAAAGAAATTTTCATTTAAATGTGATGATATAATAAAAAACAGTTCTGCTTCGGCTTTTAATGCAGCAGAATATATATCTATTGACTTAGCAGGTACAATAGATGGCGAAGAGTTAAAATTTAGATTTTTTTGTGACAGTAATTTAGAATCAAAATTAGGTGCAGAAGAAGATGACAACCTGCTTACAGATGGTGGTATTGAAGCACTTTTAGGAAATGCAGGTATTTCTTTTGACCCAGAACCAGCACAAAACGGTGGTTCTACACCAAAAAATCTTGACTTACTACTGGATATTGATATACCTATAAGTGTAAGGATGGGTAGTGCTAAATTATTTTTAAAAGATATTTTAGGTTTAGGACCCGGAAATATTGTAGAACTTGAGCAAAATGCAGATGACCCAATTGAACTTGCCATTAATGATAAGGTAATTGCAAGAGGGGAAGTTGTTATTGTAGACGGCTATTTTGGCTTTAGAATAAAAGAGATTGTAAGTAAAGCTGAAAGGATACGTAAATTAAAAGATTGACATATTGAATTTTATGAATAAAAATAAAAGGATACTAACCTATATAATGGAGGATTAAATGGGTTACGAACACTCAATTATAACAGTTGATGATTCTTCTACTATGAGAAGAATTATTAAAAACACACTTCAAAAGCTTGGTTTTGAAACAATTTTAGAAGCTGGTAACGGTGTTGAAGCTTTAGAAGTAATGTCTAAAAATAAGGTAGATATGATTGTTACAGACTGGAATATGCCAGAGATGGACGGTCTTACATTCGTAAAAGCTGTAAGAGCAAAAGACGAATATAAAGATTTACCTATTTTAATGATTACAACAGAGGCAGCAAAAGAAGATATTCTTACAGCACTTCGCAGTGGTGTAAATAACTATGTTGTAAAACCTTTTACCCCTGAAACATTACAAGAAAAGGTATTTAAATTACTGGATTTATAAAATGAGCGAATTCAAAGACCTTAATGAGTTATTAAGTATAGCACGCAACATTAACGAAGGTAAGTATGATGTTGTGGATGTTACCGTTGAGCCTGAAAGTGAGTTGTATGAAATAGCACAGTATTTTAACGATTCTCTTAAAAAACTGCAAACTGTATCATCAGCTATGGAAGGAGCGTACAGCGACCTGCCTACTTTTGAAAAAGTACTTAATGGTGTAATTAATGATTCTAAAAGTGCATCTGAAGATGTGCTGGCATTTGTAGATAAGATAAACTTTAATATTGATGATATTAAGGAAAATCTTGAGCTTGTTAGGCAGTTTATGACATCAGGGGATTATGCTCGTGCCGGTGGTATGCTTGACAGGCTGTCTGAGTGTGCTGTTCAAGGTCAAGATATTTGTTGTGATATTGTTTCTTCTTTAGAGTTTAAAGAAGTTACAAAATCAAAGATAAATGAGAGTATCAAGGTGGTTAATTCTTTAGAAGAACGACTTGCAGCAGTATTAATTAAACTTGGTATAAAACAAAACGTAATAGATGTTGATGTACTTGATAAGTTTAAGGATACTAAAGAGATACTTCAAGATCAAGATTTAGTGGATAAACTCCTTAAAGAATTTGGTGTATAAGGAAAGCAGGTGGATATATGAATAATGATGATATGCAGGAATTAGTTCAAGACTTTCTTGTTGAAACTAATGAAATAATAGAAAACTTAGACCATGACCTTGTGGAGCTGGAAAGTAACCAAAACGATTTGGAACTTTTAAATAAGATTTTCCGTGGTGCTCACACAATGAAGGGTTCATCTTCATTTTTAGGTTTTAATAAATTAGCTGATCTTACACACCATGCTGAAGATATCCTTAATAAACTCCGTAAAGGTGAAATGGTTGTTACTAGAGAGATTATGGATACTCTTTTAGAGTTTGTTGATAAAACAAAACAAATCATTAGTGATATTGAAAATGGTACTGATACAGCAGATGTAGCATCAGTTATTAATGATTTAAAATTAGCAAGTGAAGGTAAGCTTGTTGGTAAAAAACCAGCGGCAGCTTCTGCACCAGCAGCACAGGCTTCTGCAGCAGCTCCAAAAGCAGCTCCAAAAACAGCTCCAAAACAGGAAGCAAAACAGCATCAAGCAACACAGGTTGAGCAGACTATTCGTGTTGATGTTAGCAGGCTTGACTCTCTTGTTAACTTAGTTGGTGAGCTTGTGTTAAGCAGAAACAGGCTTTCTCAGATTGCAGGTGAATTAGAAAATAAATTTGAAAACGAATACCTTGTTGAACAGCTTTTAGATGTTACAAGTGCAATTGGTATGAATACTACAGAATTACAGCTTGCAATTATGAAAACAAGAATGATTGCAATTGGTAAGGTATTTAATAAATTCCCTCGTGTTGTACGTGATATTGCAAGAGATACAGGTAAAGAAATAGATTTAATAATTTCAGGTGAAGAAACAGAGCTTGATAAACAAGTTATTGAATCTATTGGTGACCCACTCCTCCATATGATTAGAAACTCTTGCGACCATGGTGTTGAAACTCCAGAAGTTCGTTTAGCAAAGGGGAAACCACGTACTGGTACAGTGCTTCTTTCTGCATACCATGAAGGTAACCACGTTGTTATTGAGATTAAAGATGACGGCGCAGGTATGGACCCAGATAAATTAAAAAGAAAAGCAATAGAAAAAGGTGTTATTACTTTAGATGAAGCTAATAATATGGATGATAAGCAGGCATTTGGTTTAATATTCAAAGCTGGTTTTTCTACTGCTGAAAAAATAACAAACATATCTGGCCGTGGTGTTGGTATGGACGTTGTACGTAATAACATTGAAAAATTAAATGGTATTATTACAATTGATTCTAAAATTAATGAAGGTTCTACATTCTTCTTAAAACTTCCATTAACACTTGCTATTATTCAAGCATTACTTGTTGAAGTTGCAGGTGAAACATTTGCAATACCACTTGCTTCAGTTGTGGAAACAGTTCGTATTACAAACGAAGAAATCCACTCATTTGAAGGAAGGGAAGTTTTAAAACTTAGGGATAGAGTACTTTCACTTGTAAGGCTTGATGAAGCATTTGCATTAGATGAGCTTGAGCAGGATGAAATATATGTAGTTGTTGTGGCATTAGCTGAAAAACAACTTGGTTTTATTGTTGATAAATTAATCGGACAGGAAGAGATAGTTATTAAATCTCTTGGTGAATACCTTGGTGGTAACCCGGGTATTGCAGGTGCTACAATTACTGGTGATGGTAGGGTTAGACTTATCCTTGATGTATCAGGTGTAATTGAAGTTGCACAGAATATGCCAAGAAGAATAAGAAACGTTAAAAAACTTGCTGGCAACAGAAGAAGTGCTGTTCAGGCACAAGCTAAAAAAACAAATGCTATCAAAGTATTAATATGTGATGATTCATCAACTGATAGAAAAATTTGTAAAAAAGTGCTTGAATCTCAAGACTGGATAGAAACAGTGGAAGCACCTTCAGCAAAAGATGCGTTAAATATACTTGATAGAGATAAAGGTATAGATTTAATTATCAGTGATATTATGATGCCAGATATGGATGGTTTTAGGCTTTCAAGAAGCATTAGAGAAAAAGGTTATGAAGTACCTATAATAGCGGTATCTGCAAGAATGGAGCCATCAGATAGGAAAAAAATCAGTGCTTCTGGTATAAATGCATTTGTACAAAAGCCATTAAACCAGCAGTTATTATTGGATAAGATTGATGAGCTTATCTCGCAGCAAAATAATAACGGTTAGTTTGGCAGCTTTAATACTATTTGTGATATTAGTTCAGGTTGCTGCGGCAAGAGTCTATGTATATGAAGTGACTACTGCAGCAACCCGTTTTCAAACTGCATCAAAATTACCACCTGATGCCTTTTTATATTATAATGGTGGTTATGATGTAATATACGACCTTAAAGTATTAGCTACATATCCTGATGAAAAAATGGCACAAGCCTTAAAGGATTATAATCTTGAAGAAAATAATAGTAATGCTCTTATTCACAACCCTGTTCCTCGCAATATCCCCAAAAAGCCATATTATTGGTGGAGATAATGTTTTTGCAACTACATATGAAGAATTAAATATGTATGAAGTGAAAATAGAGAATAACCTTTCAAAAATTATTACAACAATGACAGTTATGGCAGAAGATGAACAGCAGGCAAGGGAAAATGTATCTCTTAATGGCTGGAGCGTAATTGGCGTTAGGCTTTTAAAAGAAAGAGTGAAAGAAACATATTCATTAAATACTGATTTGGTATCAACGACTATTCCAAACGATATTGATTTAGAAGGGAAAATCAATATACCAGCAGCAGAAAATAAGCCAGCTAAAAAAGAAAACAATATAGCAGTATCAAAAGATGCAGGCAATAAAAATGTAGCAGATAATTTAGAGCTTTTACCAACATCTAATGAGCTTGAATTAATATTAACAATACATTTTGGGCTAGGTAATGTATCACCTGTTTTTGATGATAATATATCAAAAATATTTGAAAACCTGCCAAAGGATAGAGATTATGTACTTTTTGGTAATGCGGATGATGTGCGTGTTGGTAAAAATGCAACATATGGCAGCAATTACGAACTTTCATACCTGCGGGCAGAACATATCAAAAAACTTCTAATTGAAAAAGGGTATAATGCCGATAAGATAAGAACAGTGGGGCTGGGTACAAGATACCCACTTGAAAAAACTGGTAAAAAAGGCAGTTTCAAAAATAGAAGAGTAGAGATATATGGATTCAGAACGCAAGGCTAGATACGAACAGCTTTATAACATTAAACTTACAGAATTTTATAATTTTGTTAGTGAAGTTATGGGCGATTTCAATTACTCACTTCATAGAACAGTAAAAGATATAGAAAACAAAAGGCGTATTGAAATATGGGCTTATCAGAGCAGGGAGGACCAGTCTGCAGTTGTGTGGATTGAAGTAGTAAAGCCCGGTGAAGTTTTAGACCCATATATTACAACTGACGTTCTCCGCACAATGAATGATGAAAATGTTACTCGTCTTTTCTTTTTTACAAATGGTCAAATGGGGCCTGAAGAAAAAGAAGTATTAGAAGGTTCAAATCACTTTGTTTTTGGAACAGATGAAATAGTTGAAACATTAATAGCCATAGATATGAAGCGTTCTATCAAGGTGGTAAGAAAACGTAAAAAAGTTCAAGTGCCTTCTGCTATGGTATTAATTAAAAATTTCTTAAAGGCAAATAGAGTAACAAGAAGGGAAATAAAATTAAAAACAAGTGCTGTGCCTGAGCTTGCAGGTCAGTATTACAAGCTTATAAGACGAGTATTAAACGAAATAGATAAAATACCAGATATTAATGATATACCAGCACAATCAAGGGAAAGGCTTAAAAAAATACAGTATGATTTACTGCCAGAGCTTTTAAAAACACCTTATTATACTTTTACATATCAATTTGCATACCTAAGAAATGCACTTTTTTCACTGATAGAATATACTATTGTGTATATTGGTAATGTAATTGAGTATGAATCAGAAGATGATTTGAAAAAAAACAGGGAAGTTATTGAAGAAATAATGAGTAAGCTTGACAGTGTAGATGACCAGATAGCAAATTATAAATCGGATTTAATGTTTTCATCAGAAAAAATAGCATTGAAACTGATTATGTTTGCAGGGTTATTTAGCGTTATAGCACTTTTTATATTAATAGTATTAAAGTTTACACGATAATAATTCTGGATATTAAAGGGGGTATTAATTATACCTCAAAATTTATTAACTAAAGAAAAAAAGTTTATAAAAAGATAAGATGATAATGGCAGTAAATCCTACAAAAATAATACAAAAAAAATCTTATCTCTTGTAAAATAAAAATCTTTTTAGTATAATTGATATAATTGAGATGTAGTAATACTTGTATATAAAGTGGGAGCTATGGATTCTAACACATTAAACAGGCTTTTTGATGGCATTGATTCATATATTATTACAGTAGATAATGATTTTAATATAAAATTTGCCAATGGAAAAATATCCTTAATTTCAGGAACTCATCCTGATGAAATGCTCAATAAAAAATGCTATAATGTTATACATGGTTATTTAAAGCCATGTAAAGGCTGTCCTATTGCAGAGAAAAAAGATTTTAAAGGTACAGAAACATTAATTAAAGATGTAGTTACATACAAAGGAAACAGGCTTTTTGTAAAAGCATCTTTTACGCGTATTGCAGAAAATCTGTATGTATCATCATTTATAGATATTACAGATATTGAGCAGGCTCGTTTAGACCTTACACACTTTCATAAAGAATCAAAGGCTAATAATTTCAGGCTTATTCACGAACGGAATACAAAAGATGCAGAAGTGCATTTTCTTTCCCGTGCAATAGATACTATGGCTCAAGGCATAATGATAGTTGATGAAGATTATAATATTAAGACTATTAATAAAATGCTGCGAGATACTTCAAAAATCGGCAAGCAGGATATTAATAAAATCAAATGTTATAATGTATATGGCTATGAAGAGCCTTGTAAAGACTGCCCTTTTAAAACTGATGCTCAAAAATCACTTAGGCAGATGCATGATAAACATATGACAATTATGTTTTCTAAATTTGACAGATATATGGTGGAAAGTTTAAGGGATACCACAAGAGAGATAAAGTTAATTGATGATATAAGAGAATCTCAAGAAGAGATTAGGGAAAAGCAAAGGCAGATGTCTATATTAAATGCAGACCTTCTGCGTATGAATGAAAAATTAAAAGCTGTACAGGCTGTTATAGAAGATGAATTAAAGCAGGTTGGCCACATTCAAGAAAGTTTACTGCCAGAGCATTTACCTGTAGTAGACGGCTATGGGTTTGCAGCTACATATATACCTGCTGAGCAGGCAGGCGGTGACTATTACGATACAATCCAGATGAGTAACAATTACTGGGGTTTTGTAGTGGCAGACGTTTCAGGTCACGGTACACCTGCTGCTGTTATTATGGCAATTACAAGAGCAATTATGCGAAGCTATACTTTTGATGTAATTTCAGCTTCAGATGCATTGACTATGGTTAATGATATTTTATGTGATAATATACATACAAAAGATTTTGTTACAATGTTTTATGCAGTATTAAACACCCATAATGGAACATTTAATTTAGCTTCAGCTGGGCACAACCCTGTATTATTTTTTGATTCATCAGAATTTATTGTTAAAAAAATTACAGCTTCAGGGATGTTTTTAGGTACATTTGAAGGGCTTACATTTGAAGAAAAGAAATGGTCTATTGATAGTGGTGACATATTTTTTATGTACACTGATGGGTTAGTGGAAGCTATGAATTCATCTCGTGAGCAGTATGGTTATGACAGGCTTGTATCAAAACTTATGATGTTTAGTGATTATCCTGCTGATAGGCTTATAAAAGAGATTATGGAAGATGTGAAAGATTTTACAGCTGGGGCACCTTTTGAAGATGATATTACAATACTTGTAATTAAAAGAGATAAGGAAGATAAAGAAAAAGAAAAAAAATAATATATACAAATATTATTAATAACATTATGGAGGCATAATATGAACATTAAATCAGCAAATGGAAAAAGCGTAGCTTATCTTGAAGGGGAGATAAACGCAGAAACTGGGGCGGCTGTTAAAGCTGAAATCAATGCATTATTAGATAAAGGTGGTGCAGTTGTTTTATCTTTTAAAAGCGTAGTATATATGAACTCATCTGGTTTAAGAGAAATCATTGACCTTTTTAAAACAGCAAATAAAAATAAAAAAGAAGTATCACTTTGTGATATGAATTCTGATATAAGAGAAATGTTCTCTTTTACAGGGCTTGATAAAGTATTTAAAATATATGATACAGAAGCTCAAGCATTAGGATAAGGATATGGGTGATTTAAAATACGAAATAAAAAATGGAATATTAAAAGCACATATCAACCCAGAAAATGATTTAGCAGATATTCAAGAAGTATTAAAAGTTGTAGAATCCCACAGTGAAGTTGTTTTAATTGGGATAGATATGTATAAATGCTCCTATATTCAAAGCAGATTTTTAGCAGGGCTTGTGGCAGTAAAAAAACTTGCTATGGTTAGAAAAATAACTATAGAGCTTTTAAATATAAGCGACCAGATTGCTCAAGTATTACAGTCTACAAACCTTCAAAAACTGTTTGTTATTAGGGATGATTATTCATCATACCCACTTGATGCATTATGCGAAAAATTTTATGATACAGAAAAAGCTGGAATTGTATCAGAGTATTTATCAGCAAACTATGATGATGATATAAAAAATAAATTAATAGAAATCATCAACGGTGGTAACCCAATACTTGTGGAATATGCTTTATTAACAATGGGAAGAGCTCAAGATTACGATAATATTGAGATATACCGTAAAGCCTTAGAAGCAAGTGAAGCAAGTGTTAAGGCTGCTGCTATATTAGTGCTTGGCTGGGTTGGTGATACTCACTCTAAAGATAAACTGTACTCATACCTTACAAGTAAAGAAATAAATGTGCCAGAATCGGCTGCGGCATCTATTGCACTGCTTTCAGATGATACAGATTCTGAAAAGCTGGCAAAATATTTGCGTGATGAAGATACAAGAATAAGGATAGTTGCCATATATGCGCTTTCTCTTATTAATGATGAAAAAGCATTTGAATATCTTGCTGAAGCATTAAAATATGAGAAGGAAGAACAGGTAAGAATTCAGCTTGCTAAAAAAATAGCACTTTTTAGAGATAAACGTGCAGGTACAATATTATTAGAGCTTTTAGATGATGGTTCTATACCTTTAAGGGAGGCAGCAGCTTCAGGTCTTTCTCGCAGAGGAACTGGTGAGTTTACTGACAAACTTTTAGAAAAAGTATGTGATAATGATAACTGGGTTGGCTTTTTTGCTGCAAAATCTTTAGCTGGTATTGAAGATGAAAACGTTATTAAAAAACTGGAAAGCTTTTATGATAAAGTGGAGCAGAACGTTAAACTTGCAATTGTAGAAGTGCTTGGTAAATGTCAAGGTGTAGATGCAGCATTTCTTTTATCTAAAATAAATGATGAAAACGAGGATATAAGAAAAGAGGCTTTAAACTCACTTAATTTAAGGCACGGACCAGTTGCACTTACTGCTGCTATGAAATTATACAATACAGACAGCAGCTGGCTTGTAAGGTATAAAGCAGTAAATATTATACTTGAACAAAAGCCTGTAGGTTATGATACTCTTTTAAGAGCAAGACTTAAAGATGAAACAAATAAGTATATCCTTGAGCATATAATAGGCGAAATTGGAGAATAGGTGTTATGCTTTTAAATTCAATAAAAATAAATGACCAAGAGTTTGTTGAGCTAAAGGATATAATTTACCAAAATTCTGGTATAATGTTTGCGGAGAATAAAAAGTATCTGCTTGAAAACAGGTTATCTAAAAGGCTTAATGATTTAAACTTTACATCATTTAAAGACTACATATATTATTTAAAATATGACATTAAAAAAAGGCAGGAGCTTGATACATTAATCAACCTTGTAACAATTAATGAAACATATTTTTTAAGGGAGCGTGGTCAGCTTGACTATTTAGTTTCAAATATTGTGCCTGATTTAATTAAGGCAGGCAAAAGAAGCATTAAAATATGGTCAGCACCGTGTTCTACAGGTGAAGAACCGTACTCTATATCAATCCTTTTAAAAGATGCTGGTCTTTTTGATAAAGCATCTATTGAGATTATTGCAACAGATATTAACTCTGAAGTGGTAGCTCTTGCAAAAAAAGGCGAGTACAGGCAGGCATCATTTAGGGGTGTACCTGCTGATTTTATGAGAAATTTTGACATGCAGGGTCAAAGTTATTTTATAAAAGAAGAAATAAAAAGGCACGTTCGTTTTAATACTGGTAACATTACAATCCCTTCAATTACAGCAATGATAGGAAAAGTAGATGTTATTTTCTGCCGTAACGTACTTATTTATTTTGATATGGACGGAAAACAACGTACCATTAAAAACTTTCATAATATGCTTACAGATCCAGGTTATTTATGCCTTGGTCACTCAGAAACATTAAACAAAATCTCAGAAGATTTTGTTATGAAAAACGCAGGAACGTGTATCATATATATGAAAAAATAATATAAAATAAAGCCCAGCGGGTAAAAACTCACTGGGCTTTTTTTGTGTTTTGAAAATGTATTAATGTAAACATCTTGATATTTCAATAAAATTCAATTATATTTTAGTTATATAAGACTTAATATTATATGAGATACATCAATTACAATAAGGAGGTGTAATATGGCCACTCCCTATGATATATCTACAGTAGTATCAAGAAGTTATATACCTGAACAGCTGCAGGATAGTATGCAGAAAGGTCAGGAACAAAAAAACGCTATGTTTTTAGCAGAATTTCAAAAGGAATTTGAAAAGAAGCATCAGGAAGTTGGTAAAGCAATAAAAACAGAAAGTACTGGTGTTGCGGAAAAATCTATAAAATTAGAAGAAGAAAAAAAGAAAAAACAAAAAAGAAAACATCAGAACAAAAAAACAGCAGAGAAAAACACAGAGCACAGGATAGATATTCAGGCATAAAATGGGAAAACGAGTAAAATTATCAGTTATTTATAGAGAAGACATAAAAGCAGTTTATGGAAGTATAGTTGAAAGTGATGAAATAAAAATAGAATTTGAAAATACAGCAGTTTTTGAAAACTATGATTTAATAATATACCCTTGTATAAAAGATGATAAAAGAGAGATTTTCATTTTACAAGTCAAAAATATAAGTGAAAATGTAGTAGAATTTATAGTATCAAATAATGTTACAGATATATTTTTCAAAAACCATTATGTTGAATTTTTCCATGATTTTACAATTAAGGAGTTCCAAGAAAACGAAAAAGAAAAATATAATAAAATGGTTACTTCATTAAATATTTCTGAGTTAAATTCCACTGCCAGCAGGTTAAAAGAAGTATATTCAAGAGATGATGTGGAAAACAGGGAACTTATTTCTTTTTTAATTGATATAAATGCGAAAATAGATGAAATATTATATATATTAAAACCAAAGGCAGAAATAGAGGGTGGCAGTAGTTTTAAATCTATAATGCTTGGTGAAGAAGGAATATTTTTTATAAGTGATAAAAATATTGATAAAGAAGAGATAATGATATATACAACCATAAGGGATAGTGGTGGTTTTTTCTCATTTGCTGCCATATGCCGAGTATATGAATTTATAAAATATGGTAATTACATTATATATAAAGCATTATTTAATAATTTAAATACAGATACGGAAGATAAAATTATAAAATATATTTTCATACTTGAAAGAGAAATGTTAAAAGAGGCAACAAGGTAATGGGAAATACTTTAATAATACTGCTTGGTTATGTTATTACGTTTATATTAATATTAGTAATAATAAGTTTACTTTTAAGAATAAGAAAGATAGAAAGGAAGCTTATTAATTTTTCACCAACAGAAGCATATGCTATTATGGAAAATATGCATGAAATGGTATTAGAAAGCAGCCGTATTGCAGACAGCCTTGATGCAGCAATAAAGCAGAAAGAAGCAGTGCTTGAAGATTTATCAGACTTAGTAGATGAAAAACTAAAACTTTATGAAAGAGCTGTGAAAAACAGTAAAGAGCAGGAGATAGTAAGTTTTAGAAAAGAAGAAATAAAAAGCCCATTAAAAAAAGAAGATGAATTTATCAGCAGTGAAAAGTTAATTAAGGAAAGCATAAATAAGCAACAGTTAAGTATGCCACAGCCTCAAGCAGCACCTGTTCAGACACCTAAAACCACAAGTGATATGGATAGTAAAGGTGATAAAAAATCACGTATAATAGCAATGCATAAAGAAGGCAGGCAGGATATAGAAATAGCAAGGGAGCTTGGTATTTCTGTTACAGAAGTGCAGCTTGCTTTAAGGCTTTTGCCTAAGGTATAGAAATGGATATGAAAATCTCTGCTTACAGGCAGAGTGTAAGAGAGACACCATTAAAAGAAGGCGATATAGTAAACGCAGTAAATGTTAAGCATGGTAAAGACGGCAGCTACATTTTAACTATTAATGGAAAGAATGTAGAAGCAGTATCTAAAGATTTATTATTTAACCCACCATTAAGACTACAGGTTATAAAAACATCACCGCTTGAAGTAGAGCTTTTAAAGCAAAACAGTATGCAGCAGCTTCAGATTGGTGATAAAGTAAATGTAAAATTAATATCCACACTAAACCAAGGCTATATGGTTGAAATAAACGGCAAGCCATATAACGCTTCATTTATAAATACACCTCAAGGCAGCAGGATAATAGCAGAAGTTATAAAAACAGATGGTATGCTTTTATTAAAAGATACAAATATTTCACCAAAACTTTTATCACTTTCTCTTATGGCGCGTGAAATATCATCATTTAATCAAAGAGAAATAATGCAGATATTAAAAGACTATGGTGCATTACAGTTACCTTCATTTCTAGCAGATGATATTAAGAAGTTTTTAAGAAATTCTGGTCAGTTTTTTGAAAACAAACTATCTAAAGGAGTAAGTATAGATAGTGACAGCAAGCTTGCAGCATATATTCAAGGCAATAATACAGCAGAAAACGCCATTACAAAATTACAAATAGCAAATGTATTAATGGGCAGCGATTTTTTTGCATTTTTTGAAAATGAGGAGCTTGATTTTAATGAGGGAGTAATGCGGTTTTCAAGAAATAATAAGGGCTCATACAGCTTATTTATAAAGATGAATTTTACAAAAATAGGCGAAACAATTATTAGCTTTATAAAACATTATGAAAATACATATAATATAACGGTTAGGACAAAAATAAATATTTCAGCCGAATTATCAAGACTGCATATAAAAAACTGTAAAATATACTGGAAAGAAATGCAGGAAAGAGATAAAGAATTTTTTATAATACAAAAAGATAACCTAAAAGAAATGCAGGGTTTTGAAATAATAGGGTAAAAAGCCACTATATTATAAGTGGCTTTATATATAAAAATTATTAAAAAATAACTCTAAATTGTATACCAGCCATTAATGCATTACTTTCTTCATATGTAGTATATTTAAATGACGGAAGTATTGATTCTCCAATAATAACACTTCCATAATATGCAACTTGAGGTACAAGCATAAAATTATCACTTAAACTATACTGACCTTGCAAAAAGACAGCATAAGAAGAAAGGGTTGATGTTTCATTAGGAAGATATAAAGATGGAAAATCTGCCTGAGCACCAAGGCCAGCTACTACTGTAAATTTATCATTAATTTTTGCACCATATTCAAAAGTTGTACCTATGCGGTGATTATTAAAAAAACTATTAGTTGGCAAATCAACATATGGTACAATTGCCACATTGTAAGAACGAGTACCATTAAATGAATATGTAAATGCTGTTTCGCCATACACATCTTCATTCATACCATATCTTGCTTGAAAAGAAAGCCACATACTTTTATCTTGAAAATACGATTTAAAGCCTATAACAATACCAAAAGCATGGAGATTAAGCCATTTTTTTGTTAAATCATTATTTATAAAACTACCATTATATGCAGTGTAGGTAGCAGCAAATTTAGCAAGGATAGTTTCATTTTCATACACATAGGATACTGCAGCTCTTGGAGTATATACATCAGCCAAGTTAAATGATAAAAAATACTCATTATCAATAAGTCTATCATCTTCTATTAAAGCTAAAGTAAGCCCTTTTATAGAATACTGGATTTGAAACCTTCTGTGGTAAACTGTACTGCCACCAGTTCCATAAAGCCCAGCATCATTATTAAATATATCAGAGGAAAAGCCTATCATAGATGTTGGAGTATCGGTTTTACCAAATAATAACCTGCCGCCATTTTTGAAATTCCAAGCACCCCATATATAGCGTAAACCAACAGATTCAGCAGCAGCTGGCCCGTTAAAAAAAGTAGGTTCATTTAAACCAAGCTCTATTTTACTTTCAAACTGGTTAATTTTAATATAAGTGCCAATATTTGATTTGTTTAAAGGGCTTAATATCATATCATGACTTAAGGTATAGTCAGTAGGAAAGCCAGTACTAGATACACCATTAATTTTTTCATCTTTTTTACCTTGAAAGGTAAATGAATACTGAAGTACAACACGTAAATCAGCGTAAATATCTACTTTAGTATCACCATTACTATATATTTCAACAGCAAAAGCATTAATGTTAAGTATAAAAAATAAAAAAATTATTATTAAAAAATTTTTCATAGTGTACCTTTATTTGCTTCCTAAAATATGTCTAATATTAACTTTTTCTTGAGCAGAAATATTTGAAGATGTCATCAACTCTTGAAGAAATTTTTCTGCTTCAGGTTGTTTTGAATTTCTTTTTAAATAGTTTAACATACTGTTTTGCACTACAGATGATTCTTGTTTAAAATTTTCTTTAACAATATTTGTCATTTGAGCTGTAGGGCGCATACTTTCTGTAAAAGCATCATAAACTTTACTTCTAACACCAGCACTTGATTCATTACTTAAAAATGATTCTGCACCCTGTATAAATTCATTGAAGTTTGTGCTTGCTGCTGCAAATACTGCTGCTTCCCTGTTATATTCATTTGGGCTGGTAAGGTATGGGGTAACTTTATTATAAAAATATTCATCACTTGTATTACCTATTCCAAGCAGTGTATTATATGTAGTTTCATCACTGCCAGCAAGGGTTGTATCAAAGTAGTTACGTACATCCTCATATTTATCTGTTTTACCTAGCAGTTTTGAGCCAGCAGAACCTAATGCCAAAACAGAAGTATCTGCTATAAAATTATTTTCATCACTACTGCGTATAGATGAAAGCTGTATAAGGCTGTCTATAGTGTGGTCAGATGGGTTTGAAACACCATTTAATGCAACTATTGCGCGAATTCTGTTAGCTGTAATTATCTCTTTATCTTTCATAATTATAGTGAGAGTATTTTGTGCATCAGCAGTACCAATTTTTTCAAGAATACCTATAAGCATTCTTGCAGCAACATCATTAGATTCGCCTATTTCTTTTATTTTCTTTGGGATTGATGCAAGTAACTGTGGGTTATTTTGTAAAAGTTTCAACATTGCAAAATAACTTTTATTACTATCATCATTCATAGCATTAAATTTTTCATTAAAATCAGCAAGTAAAGCAGCCATAGATTTATTATCTATAGGGATATATTTTGCAATATAGTTTCTATTAGTATCAAACAAAGTTTTTTTATTTTCTTTATATTCTGCTAAAAGTTTGCTGTATGGTTTATTAAAATACTTCTCTAAATTATTATCAAAAGGAATTTGTACAAGTTTAATAGTATTGGTTACTTCAGAATTAGCAAGTCCAGATGCTTTAATGGTAACTATTTCATTACTGGAAGCATTTTCAAGCCAAAAAGAATTAGAAAGAGTTAATGATATATCTGATAATTTAATATTTACATTAACATTATATTCTTCTATTAAATTTTTAACTTTTTTTATATTTTTACCATTTTGCATATAATGGTATTTTATAAAGCCATTATTAGTATAGAGGATATCTTCCCATTCATTTATGCTGCTGTTATATACAGGGCTTATGGTTTGAAAAATATATTGAAATAAACTATAAAGCGTTTTGTCATTTTCTATACCAGCAGGGTATTCAATATGTATAATACTACCGTTATTTGACATTTCAACAGGAATAATAATATTTTTTATACTACTGCCGCTTATATTATTTATTAGGAAATATATTATATTATTACCATTATATTCTTCAATATATTTAGCATATGCAGTAATTTTGGTATGGTGTTTATCAGCAGCAATGTTTTTTATGTGAGAATTGACTATAATCTCATAACCTGAAGAGCCCCTTAATACTAAAGAGTGTTTACCTGTATTTTTTACTGCTATGATTAATGCAACTATGGCAGTAGCCACAGTTGCAAATATTATTATTTTTTTAAATGTAATATTTAACATTTTATGGTGTGTTTCCATTTATTTTTATCATATGGCTGTTATTAATTGGCTGTATTAAATTAATATTATTAGGCTGCTGCCCTGTTGAATCAAATAAAGTAGGGCCATATTTATCATCAATAATTTTAATCCATGCTATGATTTTAATATAGAAATTAATACTAAATCCAACCCATGCTTTACCTTTTAATAAAGAGTAGTAAAGTGGTGCATTAAAATTATATTTAAGATAAATATAATTATTTGTATCAACTGGTGAGTTACCTATACCTACAAAGCCATCTAAAGTTATAGGTGCTTTAATATCAAGAATTGGGTCTAGTTTTGCTTCTGCCCCAACGCCAACCCCAAATTTTGCAAGTTTCCAGTTTTTTGCAACTCCAAACCCGCCTTCACCATATCCAGAAATATTAGCATAAGGTTCACCTTTAAACAGCATACTTAAACCTAAAGGTTGTTCTTTAATTGTTTGTGTAGTAGTAACAAGTGCTGGAATATTTTCTTTATAATCATTAATTGCACTATTAAACCTTATTCGTTTTTGATATTCTATTAAAAGTTTATTATAGTAGTCATGTACAATATTACCATTTTTTTCTATGCCACTGCTATCTACAAAAGTTTTTGCCCATTGTGGCAGTTCATTATAATTATATTCATGGTTAAACCTGCCTATATTTGGAATAACATCAGCTTCTAATGGTGTTTGTGTTGGTTTTTGAGTAGGGTTAGCAATAGTGGATACTTCAGTAATATTTACTGTATTATCAAATTCGCCTTTAGTATAAGCAATATCTATACTAGGAACAAAACCGATAGCTCCTCTGCCACCTATTATATAGTAAAAAGGTACAACGTATGTTAGTGTTTGGCTTTGCTCAAAATCTTTTTCAAAAGTCAATTTATCGTATGACATACTAAAGCTTGTAGGTGCACTTATTACTTTATTATTTAAAACTTTTTTACCTAAAACAGATAAATCCATTTCAAAAGATATACTACCGTCATAATCGTTTGCAGTGGAGTTTGGTATACATACAGCTTCAACATAGCCATCATAAGCATTCATTTCACTGCCAAAAAGTGTAAGATACCCATAGCTTTCAACTCTGCTGCGCATTTGCTGCATTTTAGTATCGTTTTTTGTTACTTCTTCCACATAAAGCCCTGCTTTTATATTGCCCCTAATTTTAAACTGGTCATTACCGCTTGAAAAATCTTTAGGAGCTTCATATTTTAAAGGAGAAAACGCTTGTTCCTGTTGATTTGAACCAGCATTATCATGACCATTTAAATATTCTGATGTGAAAATACTTTCATAATAATCACGTATATCATATATTAAGCTGCCAAAATCAATGGTAACTGTTTTATTGGCACTTGTATATTCAATGCCATCTTTTTCGGCAATTACTGTAAAAGATACTGGTATTTCGTTTGTATATATAGGTGATGGAATTAAATGTGTTTTATTATCTGCTACTTTTTGCAGAAAAGGTTCTAAATCTTTAAAAGGAATATTTATTTTAATTGATGCTGTAACATCAGGCAGCACATTAGCATCTGTAGTAGAATGGTTTGCAAAATTAACACTGCTAATAATATTATCATAGTTATCGGCTATATTTGTATTAATTTTAGTTGGCTCAAGGATAGTAGATTCTAAAGTATAGGAAATATTTCCTTTAACTTGACCATCAAGCCCCATAACTTGTGCAGAGCCTGTAGCAGAGCCAGAAAATGTACCAGCATATATTTTAATAGCATCAGCTGTTTCACCTTTAATCGTCATATCAATTTCTGCTGTTGCTGTAATAAACTCTGGTTTTTTAGCATCTTTTATGCTCCAAACTGATGAATTATCTATAACAGTAGATGAATGAAAACCATATTTTGGAGTAACTTCAGGGTCTGGCTTAACTATAGTTTCTTTATCTAGAAAATATATTTGTTCAAAATCACCTTCTACCATAAGGCTTACATATGTATCACCATAAATATATTGGTTGCCTTCTAAGTCTTTAATAGCATCTAGTACATTAAACCTCAAATCCTTACTGGCTTCATTATAAAATGAATGTGTTACAGAAGTACACCCTTGGATTTGAAAACCCATTCTTTCATATTCTGGAGCTGTTATTTTTCCTACCCTGTCAACTACCATGCCTGTTGGGTTTTGTAAAAAACAAAGTGTAATAGATATTGGGTATTCTTCAGGCTGGTATACTCTTAATGAAATATCTTTTATATATGTATTATTATCTTGGTTCCAAACTGAATTAGAAGCATTAACTGATAATATTTTTGGGGCAATATCATCATATACAGGCATAATCTGTTCATTAGCACAAGATAGTACAAACACTGATAATAATGAAAATAATATAATATTTTTCATTTTGCCCTCCTAGACATTTTAATATATATCTATATCATCATATTGTCAATCAGTACTTAAGAAAATTAGTTATAACTTAGTTGTAAAAGAATTTATTTTTGGCATATGACAAAAATAAATCTTGTAAAAACAACAAAAAAGTAGTATAAATCAACCAAGGGAGAATAATAATGTCGCGTCCTAAAAAATGCAGGAAAGTATGTTGTATGCCTTTGATTGATAAGTTTGCACCAGTTGATTACGAAGGCAGTGATAATACAATTATTATGACTGTTGATGAGTATGAAACTATAAGGCTTATTGATAAGAAAGGTTTTTCCCAAGAGGAGTGCAGCAGGTTTATGAATGTGGCACGTACAACCATACAAAACGTATATAACAGTGCAAGGAAAAAGCTGGCAGAAGCACTGGTAAACGGGCAGGCGTTATATATAAGCGGTGGTGATTACACCATATGCAGTAAAAGGGAGCTTCACAGTCTTTGTGCAGACTGTAAAGCACATAATATAGAGTAAGAAAAGGAGAATAATATGGCAGGTGAAAGTTGTTCACATAACTGCAGTGGCTGCGGTGAAGACTGTGGTGATAGAGAGCAGGAAAGTTTATTTGAAAAATTAAATTCGCACAGTAGTGTAAAAAAAGTTATAGGTGTTGTTAGTGGTAAAGGTGGTGTTGGTAAAAGTCTTGTAACATCTCTTTTAGCTGTTGCAGCACAGAAAAAAGGCTTACGAGCAGCTATTATGGATGCAGATATTACAGGGCCATCCATTCCAAAATCTTTTGGTATACATGAAAAAGCAAGGGCAAGCCAGATGGGTATGATGCCATCATTATCAAGCAACGGTATTCAGATAATGTCATTAAATTTAATTGCAGAAAACGAAACAGACCCTGTTATATGGCGTGGACCTGTTATTGCTGGTGTTGTTAAACAGTTTTGGACAGATGTTGTATGGAAAGATGTGGATATTATGTTTATAGATATGCCACCGGGAACTGGTGATGTGCCATTAACAGTATTTCAGTCTATACCAGTTGACGGTATAGTTATTGTATCATCTCCGCAGGAGCTTGTAGGTATGATTGTGGAAAAAGCAGTTAATATGGCAGCTATGATGGATATTGATGTGCTTGCACTTGTGGAGAATATGAGCTATGTAAAATGCCCAGACTGTGGCAAAGAAATAAGGATATTTGGCGAAAGCAGTATAGATAAAATAGCTAAGAAACATAATATAAAATTAACGGCAAAACTTCCTATTGACCCAAGTATTGCTTCCCTTGTGGATAGCGGTAAAATAGAAGAAAGTAATGTAGATAGCCTAGATGAAATATTGGAAAAACTGCTTAGCCATAAAAAATAGTAAAAGGTGATATATGATAATAGCGGCAGCAGTGGAAAAAGTAGTCATTAATATTATTTATATAAAAGTGTAGGGAATATTCTCTACATTTTTTTATATGGAGTAAAATATGGGTAAAATAGATTATTCTAAAATATATAATAAACAGTATTATAGTGAATATTCTAAAGGCATGGGCTATGAAAATAATTTTATATGGATTGAATTATTTGATAGCATAGCAGAAAATATAGTAAATCAATTACACCCAAAAACAGTGCTTGATATGGGATGTGCTTTTGGATATTTAGTAGAGGCTCTGCGTAAAAAAGGTGTTGAAGCATATGGCATAGATATATCAGAATACGCCATTAATAATGCAGAAGAAAGTATTAAGCCCTATGTAAAAAATATGTCAGCACTTGATGAACTGCCTAATGATTTCCCAAAACATTTTGATTTAGTAGTAAGTATAGAGATGATAGAGCATTTATATGAAGAAGATGGGTTAAAGGTAATAGATAAAATGGTCTCATATGCTGATAAGGTGCTTATTTCATCCACCGATGATGATTTTGATGATGTAACTCATGTAAACGTGCAGAAAAAAGAATACTGGATAGATAAGTTTGCAAAAAAAGGCTTCCTGCGTAATCTAGATATTGATACCACATTTATATCATATAACACATATTTATTTGAAAAAGCAGAAAGTATGGATTTGTATGATGTAATAAACCATTATGAAAAATCCATAAAAATACAAAAAAAGATATACAGTAAACCAAGGCAGTTTATAAATAATTTATTTAATACAAAACTTATTCGCTTTAAACCATTGGTAAAGAAAATATTAAAAACTATACATATAAAATAGTGGAAAAAATAATTTATTATACTTGAACTATTTAAAATATTATTCTATGATGAATAAATAGGGATAAGTTTTGTTGGAGGTATGTCCATGTCATATGAGTTTTCAAAAAAAATCAAAGATAATAATAACAAATTATTTAAAAAAACTTCTTACGATATAAGGGCTTATGTTGGTGAACCGGGCAATTTTTTTGGAGATGATGCAGTATTTACTCCAGAAGCTGCAGAAACAGCCGGCATGCTTATGGCAGGGCTTACTTTTAAAGCAGAAAATGGTGACAATGTATCTTTAAAAGAAGGTGATACAATAGTTATTGGTTATGATAACGGCCCTACATCAAAAGCATTGGCAGAAGCTTTTGGCAAAGGCGTATCTTCTCAAGGCGTAAATGTTTATGATATAGGTGTTTCTTCATCAGGTCAGGTGTACCAAAACCAAGAGCAGTTAAAAACTATGGGGCACTGTCAAATAACTAGAAGCCATGTGGAAGTTACCACAAACGGCGCAAAATTTGGCATAGGCACCCAAGGCATACATACATATCTTTTAGGTCAGATGAATGAAGCTGTAGCTGGTAACACTTTTACAAGCAGAAATTGTGCAAAAGGCACAATTACAGATAAATCAGCAGAAGGCAAGCAAATCTATTTTGAAAAAATGAAAAAAATATATAAAGATTATTTTTCAAAAAGGGATAACTCTATGGTAGCTGTCAATGTGTTTGGTGGCACAGGGTTACAGTATATAAGCCTTTTTAAAGATATTTTTGGTGCAGATGTTACTATACTTGGCGATACTGTAAATGTAAATGCTGGTGATTTACTTGCAGACCCAACAAGAAAAGAAATGCTTGAAAGAGTGCCTTCATTACAGGAAGTATTAGATAAAGGAATGAGAGTTCATTCTTTTGATTTAGATGCAGACAGGGGCTCTATTACAGAAGGCAAGGATGCTTTAACATTAAATGGAGAAGGCCATTATCTAGGTGATGGGCTTGCCTTTATTTTAGCAGGTCATAAACTTTCTATTGCTGTTCCTGCTTTAAGGAAAAAATTAGAAGAATTGCAGGTAGCAAAAGATAAAATAGATGAGATAGTAAAAATTGCAAGCATCATATATGTAGACCCACGCTATACATCAAGCGTAAAAAGCTATGTGGAAAAAGAATTAAAAGGCACAACAGAGTTCCACAGAAAAGGTCATTCATTATGGAAAGAAACTATTACAGCTAATATGAAAAAAATGGCTTCACTTGCTGGTTTTTCTTCCATAAAAGAATTTGTGGCAAAAACAGGTTATAGAGATATCCAGATAGAAGCATCACTTCATATGTTTGCAACAGATACAGAAGACGGAATACCTAGAGATGATGCAGTTGAAAATATTTTTTTACTGGAAAAACTTTTAGATGAAATGAATATAAAAACATTAAAACCATTTTTTGATAAAATGCCAAAACGCTTTATTACAAAAGAGATACGTACTACTTCAGTATCCAACGAAGCAAAGGATGCTATAACTGCATCAATCTTAGATAATTTAAGAAAGACTTTTGCAAATAAAGCAGGCTTTTCAATAGTGGAGTTTGACGGGCAGATTAGGGTGGACTGGTCAAGCGGCTTTTTAATGTATGGTATGAGTAACACTTCACCAAAACTCACTTTTATGGCGGAAGGGGAAACTGTAAAAGAGAGAAATATGGTGCTTGCTTATATTATGGCACTACATAACGAAGCTAAAAGAAAAGAAAACGACAACCTGCCTATGGATGTTTCAGAAAACCCATTTTATATTAAGGATGCCTCTTATGAAATGGATAAGCCAGATTTAGTAGACTTTAACGATGAAAGAGTAAAAGAGTTTATTAAATTTATTGGCTAGTGTTGGCAGCTAATGTATAGCAATATGTTATAAGGGGGAAGCTATGCATAATCTTATTCATTACAAAGAACATTACGGGCGAATTTCTTTTTCACACACGGAAAATAATTATTCCAGCAGTGTAAAAGGGGTGAAAGCAGGTAACAATGTATCAGTTAAAGGCACATCAGAAGATGAAGTGAAAAAAGCCTTTAGAGATTACATTGATGAGCTTACTTTAAAGGATAATAAAAAAATATAGCAGTTTATAAATCATTAAAGTTTATAAAAGGTTTTGGTGGTGTATTGTGGTTTGAGATAATCTTTTCAAGCCACAATATATCGTGCCATAAGTTAAATTTATAGCCACATTTATGAAAATGGGCTGCTTTTTCAAACCCATATTTTTCATGAAACAGTATACTTTCTTTATTACTTGCTGTAATGCAGGCGTATATATTTATAATATTCTGCTTTTCTATATAGTCAAAAAGTTTATTATACAAGGCTTTGCCAATTGATTTATTTAAATATTCATGGTGGATATATATAGTGGTTTCGCAGGAATAATCATAAGCTTTTCTAGTTCTCAATGGTGCAGCATATGCAAAGCCAATAATTTTATTATTATAAATAGCAGTTAAATAAGGATATTTTTTTTGGATATTACAAACTCTTGATTTAAACTCATCATATTCTGGAATATCAATTTCAAATGTAGCAGGTGAATTTATGATGTAGTATGAGTAAATATCTAAAATATCTTTTATATGGTCATCTTTTGTAACAGTAATCTCTAAATTATCCATTATTTATCCTTGGAAAGTGATTTATATTTTTGGCATCCTTTTTCAGATTTGAAGTAGCAGGCACGGTCATAAAAAGTTTTTGCTTTATCTATATTTTTCTTGCTGCCTTTTCCTTCTTCATACATTAGCCCTGCATTATAGCAGGCTGCTCCATCAAGAAGTGAGCAGGCTTTTTCATATAATTTCCTAGCTTTTCTATAACTATGCCTTACGGTATTATTATTTTTTTGATAGTACAGGCTGCCTAAAGCGGAGCATCCTTTAGCAATATTATTATCGCAGGCTGTGGTATATAATTTAATAGATTTTTTGCGAATAGATTTTGAATAATCTTTAATATATATATCGCCAAGATTAACGCAGGATTCATATATAAGGTTATTACAGGCTTTTTCATAAGAATTGATTGCAAGAAGAATAAAATCAGTATCTTCAAACACCTGCCCAGCATAAAAACAAGAAAGATAGTCATTTTCACTGCATTTTTCTTCTAATGTTTTAATATGCTCTGAAAAATTATTATTTTCAGCATAGGCATTAAAAGAGAAAAGTAAAAAAGAAAGTACAAGTACACTAATATATTTTTTCATAAAATTAGTATAACTTGAAAAAATCAATTATGGAAGAAAAATATATAATTTTATAAAAATAAAAGGTTGAAAAATGACTTTATCTTTCAATATTATAATAATATGAAAAATAGCAGTATAAAACTAATAATTTAAAAAATATAACATTAATAGTATATTAGAAGAATAAAATATTAATATATTCATCCAAAAAAATATAATAAAAAATATGACTAATAATTTTAAAACACATCTAGCATTTTTTGAAAAATTATGAAATAATAGGACATATATTGAGAGAAAGAGGTAGAGTATGCCAAAAGTAGTCTATGGCTTTAGGAAAGGTGAGCGTCTTGATTTTAGAAATGTAAGAGAGCAGGACAGACCTGAAACTCCGTTTTTATTTGATGATTATGTTAATGGCAAACCTGTAAAACTTGTTATTAGCTGGCATGGGTTTTTGGTATATGATGAGGGGATAGATATTGCTACTGCTATGTGTAAATTTATGAGGTATGTAAGCGAGCATGGCTGCTGTGGAAGATGTATTCCGGGTAAAAACGGTACTACAAAACTGGCAGACATTATGGAAGAGCTTAGAAGCGACCCAAACCTTAGCAAAATGCCAGAAGCTTTGGAACTGGCAGAAAGCATTCAGGCTACTTCCAAATGCTCATTTGCTCCTTCCTCTGTAAGTATTGTTAAATCATTTTTATTAGAATATCCTGAGAAATTACATAAATATATAAATGCACCAAAATTAGATTATCATTTTCATATGTCAGCACCATGCACTTCAGCCTGCCCTGCACATATTCAGATACCAGAGTTTATAGATGAGCTTAGAACGAAACGGTTTTTACCTGCTTTATCTATTATAAGAGAGCATATGCCACTTGCAGGGCTTTGTGGCAGAGTATGCCCTCACCCTTGTGAAGCAGTTTGCAGGCGTGGTGAAGTTGATGAGCCTATTAATATTATGAATTTAAAACAGTCTGCTTGGAATTACGAATATTTTAGAAACCAGATGGCTATTTTGCCAGAGAAAAAAGCATCAACTGGCAAGACTTGTGCAGTAATTGGGGCAGGGCCTGCTGGGCTAAGTGCTGCTTATTATCTTGCATTAATGGGGCATCAGGTAGAAGTGTTTGATAGAATGAATGAGCCCGGTGGAATGACAGCGGCAGGCATACCTGATTTTAGAGAGCCTAGGGAACATTTAGCATATGAAGCAAATATTGTACGCAGTTTAGGAGTAAATATCCACTACGGTAAAACTTTAGGTAAGGAGATTACTTTAGAATATTTAAAAAATACATATGATGCAACACTGCTTGCCATAGGCAACTGGATGGCTCAAGACCCAAGAATTGAAGATATGGATAAAACTTCAGGAATATATAATGGTATAGAATACCTTGAAAAAGTATCACGCCATGAACTGCCATTTGAAAAAAGTAAAGTGATAGTTGTAGGTGGAGGCAATACTGCCATAGACTGTGCTAGAACTGCCATTAGGTTTCAAAATGATGTAACTGTAGTGTATAGAAGAACACGGGAAGAAATGCCAGCAGAAGATTATGAAATAAAAGATGCAGAAGATGAAGGTGTTAAGTTTATATTTTTAGCAGCACCTGTAAGGGCAGTTAGTGAGAATGGAAAATTAAAAGGTATAATGTGCCATAAAATGAGGCTTGGCAGCACAGATGCCACAGGCAGAAGAAGCCCAGAAGTTGTACCGGGTGAAGATTTTATTATAGAATGTGACTATTTAATACCTGCTATTGGGCAAAAAACAGATATTAGTTTTAATACTGGTGATTTAAAATTAGATGTTACCAAATGGAACACTATAATATGTGATAAGCTTTATTTTACCACATCAATAGAGGGTATATTTGCAGCAGGTGACTGTATAGATGGGGATAGTAATACGGTAGTTCGTGCTGTAGGTGATGGAAAAAAGGCAGCTTTAATGATGGATAGGTATATGATAAGCGGTAAACCTTATTTAGAGCCTTCAGAAGTTATGGAGCGTTACTTATATGAAAATAAAATATTCAGCTATGGTGAAGCACCTGAGCCACCACGCCCAATAATTAAAAGATATGAAACCACAAAAATATCAATGGATGAAAGGTTAAGCACTTTTAATGAGGTGGAACAGCCATTTGATGAACAGACAGCAGCACTTGAAGCAAGAAGATGTTTAAGATGTATGCGTGTGGGAATGTTTGCAACAGGGGATGAATAATGGAAAGGCATATTACAATAAACGGAGAAAAATATCCTTTTAAAGAAGGGGATACAATTTTATCAGTAGCAGAAAGAAATAATATTAAGATACCAGTATTATGCTATTTAAAAGATATTGCAGAAACTGGAAGCTGTAGAATGTGCCTTGTAGAAGTGGAGGGCGTACCTCAGCCAGTTGCTTCCTGCTCTGCCTTTGCCACTGACGGTATGGTAGTAAATACTGAAACCGAAGAAGTAAAAAAACACAGGCTTAAAGCTTTAGAATTTATACTTTTAAAACATCCATTAAAATGTGGAATATGCGAAAATGCTGAAGATTGTATTTTAAGGGATTTGGCTCGTGAAATGGGCGTTAGTGAAGTAAGTGATGTAGTTGAGGAAGAAAAAAGTCCGCTTCATGACTGGAATATGCTTTCATATGATATGGATACATGTGTTTTATGTATGAGATGTATTAATGTATGCAGAGATGTGGCAGGCTGTGATGCTATTGATGTAGTAGCAAGGGGAAACAACGCCCATGTAGAGCCTGTAAACAGTCCATTAAATTGTGATTTTTGTGGAATATGCGTGGATTCTTGCCCTGTGGGAGCAATAAAAGATAAACCATTTACTGATTCATTAAAGGTGTGGGAGCTTTCCTATATTAATACAACCTGTAGTTTTTGCTCTGTAGGGTGCAATATTAACTATGGTGTAGCTCAAAACCAGATACATAGAACAAGGCTTTCCTGTGGTAACTATATATGCTCAAAAGGAAGATACGGCTTTAAGTTTTTAGAAAGCAGTAGGCGTATAAAATCACCACTTATTAAAAAAGATGGAGAGTTTGTAAAAACTGACTGGCATAATGCAATGGAAGCAATATACCAAAATATTAATAAGGCAGGTTTTGAAAATACATTAATAGTTGCAGGTGGCTGGCTTTCTAATGAAGAGTTATTCAGCTATAAATTATTGGCAGAAAAAACGGGAATGAAGTTTTTAACAGAGGCTGAAATTTATTTTGGTAGTTTTGCCCGTAAGTTTAAAGAAAAATTTGGACATTATGAAAGTGTTGGCACACTAAAGGATGTGGAAAATTCTGATGTAATATTTGTAATAGGGGCAGATTTTGCAAGAGAAAATGTGGGTATTAAATGGAGCGTAATGAAAGCTATTAGGAAAAATGATGCGAAAGTTATAACTATAGGTTTACAGCGTTATGATTATGACGAAAAAACATTTTTAAGTCTTTTAGCAGATTATGCAGATTTTGCAGGTGAATTTTATAATATAGAAAATTCTGATAAAAGCATATATATAGCTTTAAGAAAACAGATTGCAAATAATAAGAAAATATCTATAATCGTAGGTAACGAATATTTTTGTGGTGAAAAAGACCAAGAATCAGTATTAGCATTTGCTGATTTTATAGGCAGGGATAAGTTATCTGCTTTTATAGCAGCCCATGATAAGCTAAATTATACTGGTGGTTTATACGCAGAAGGCAGCACTATTGATGAAGTGATAAAATCTGCTCCAAAAGTAGTATTTGCTCTTGCTGTAAACCCATCTAAAGGAAAAGATGAGGCACTTTTAAAAATTATAGAGCAGGCAGATTTTTATGCAACGCCTGATATGTTTTTAACAGGCAGTGTAAATAATGCTGATGTGGTACTGCCTGTAAAATCTGTGCTTGAGATAGACGGCACAACTATTAGTTTAGATGGCAGATTAATGCATATAAATAAAGTGGTGCAGGCCCCTGTTAATACAAAATCAAACCTTGAAATAGCGAGTATTATTGGCGATTATTTTAGAAAGAAAATACAGATAGATACTAGAAAAATATATGATGATATTGCAGAAATTTTAGGCTTTGAAAAAGATGAAGTATATGGCAGGAAAGAAAAAACTTTCAACAAAACATCATATACATATACTCCGCACGAGCATAAAGAATGCATAGTATATGTAAACCCAAGGCACCATGAAGGTGTATTAACTAAGATAATTTATGCTTATCCTGAAGATAAATACCCTGTTTTTCCTGAAGTGGAAAAAAGTATATCTCCGGGTTATAAACGGTTTAATAATATAGAAGATAATATAGCAAAAGGCGTTAAGCTTGTGCCTAGATAAATAGTATTAGTTGTATGGGGAAAGTATATGAAAACAAAAATTATATTTATAATTTTATTTGCTGCTGTTTCAATTTTTGCATATGCAGAAGAAAGCCTTAATGGTATTATTAAAGTAATGGTTGATAATATTAAAGTTGAAAATTCAAGATGTATAACCATACCGGGTGATAAGGGTGTTTTAAGAATATATATGGAATCAAAAAATATTAGCCCTCACTCTATTGAATATTTGGTTATAGATTATAACGGTAATCAAACATCATTTCAAGCAGGCAGCAATTTTTTAATAACTCAGGATGATAAACTTGTTTTTGGAAAGCATAAGGATAGAGTATATGCAAAAATAAATGATAATACCTATAAAGAACAGCTTAAAATAAAGCATAATAATTTTTTATATGATTATACAAGCAATAATATAAAAATTACTGTTGATGACAACAAATTTACAGCAGAAGAAGTGCTTTATGATAGAAGCAGTGAAAAGTTTGTAGTTTATAGTAACGGTATGGCAGTAAAACAGATAGAAGTAGGTGCAGAATAAACATCTATAAAAAACAGCCTAATAATTTTTTAATGTAGATAATATTTCTTATTATAAGTTTAAAATAATCAATAACTTTTTTATGGTCTGTCCAAATATGGTTATTTTTCCATAACTGCTATTGTAACAGCACCAAATACTAATGTTTTAAAATGTATATTTTTAAAGCCAGCATCTTCAATAAGTTTTTTATATTCTTTATGTTTTGGAAAATGGTAAACAGAATCAGGCAGATATTTATACGCCTTGTGGGAAGAAAAAATACCACCAATAAGGGGCAATATATGCATAAAATAAAGCCTGTAGAAAAAACTTGTTAATTTATTTTCTGGTCTTGTAAGTTCTAATATACATACAATACCACCCTGTTTTATTACCCTGTAAAGCTCAGAAAGACCGCGAGCTTTATCTGTAACATTTCTAAACCCAAAAGCAATTGTAAGCCTGTCAAAAGAGTTATCTTTAAAGGGCAGGTTATGGGCATCTGCTGCGGTAAATGGTATATTTTCAAGTTTTTTCTGGCTTATATGCAGCATATTAACACTAAAATCTGCACCGTAAATTACAGCATCTGGATGCTGTTTTTGGATTTCAGTAATCATATCACCAGTGCCGCATGCTAAATCAAGCACTTTGTTGCCGGGTTTAATATTTGCAAGCCTGATTGCGTTTCTTCGCCAGTTATTATCAAGGGCAAAACTTAATAAGCCGTTTAAAAAATCGTACTTATCTGCAATATTATTAAACATTTCTTGTATTTTTTTAGATTGTTCCTGTTCTTTTATACTTTCATTATAAGACATGTAAAATCATCCCTTTGGAGAGTAGTATCTGTAACAAGCTCTTTATATAAGTCTTCTGCAATATCTTTAGGTGAGTTTTTTGAGAGGGCTTTTACAAGGCACAGTAAATCATCTAAAGAAGAATATTCAATTAAACCATCGGTATATACAAATATAAGGCTGTTCTTATCTACTTTTAATTTTTTTGATTTATATTCTTCAGACATAATACCCATAGGCATATAGTCAGAAGTAAGGTATTCTATTTTATTATCATTTAATACAGCAGCAGGGTCATGACCGCAGGAAATATATTCAAGTTCTGCTGTGTCCTCTCTATATATTCCAAAAAAGCTTGTAATAAACCTGTCGCTGAAATTTTTTGATATTAAAAATTCATTAATATCTGCCACCTGTTTTGTAAGGTTATCTGATGAATTAAACTTAGACATAAATACGCTTAATACAACAGTAAGTACAGCAGCAGAATATCCTTTACCACAAACATCTGCCACGCAGAAAAGATAATCGTTTCCTTTTTTTAACATATGTACAAAATCGCCCCCTGCGTTTCTTGCAGGATAACTTATACCATATACATTTGGGTTTTCTTCTAAAAATATATTTTTCTTAACAAATTTATTTAATATATCAGCAGTATATGCAATCTCAGTTTCTACTATTTTAAATTTTGTAAGTGCTTCATGGTTTAGTGCGTTTTCAGTAGCAATAGATACAATGCTTGATACAAGAGAAGAAAAATCTTTATCTGGTACAATATCTACAATAATATTAAATAGAGCAAAATGTAAGTTTGCTACTTTATCATATATGAAAAAAGTATTTTTAATATTAAACTTAGGAGAAACAACTTCGTTTTCTATAAAAA
Source organism: uncultured Mucispirillum sp. (assembly GCA_944324495.1). GTDB lineage: Bacteria > Chrysiogenota > Deferribacteres > Deferribacterales > Mucispirillaceae > Mucispirillum. The sequence continues at coordinate 186,454 of CALUWN010000002.1, forward strand.
TTGTATCATCTAAGTTTTTAAGATAATCAGATATTGGAAAATCATTTATAGTTATATTATTTTCTAAATCATCTTCTTCAAGCCCTATACCGTAGAATTCATCATTGTAATACACACATACAGCATCCGCAGAGAATACTTCCATAAAAAATGAAAGTGACATGGATATAACTTCCTGCAGTTCTAAAGCCATAAAGATTATACTTGCACGTTTAACAAAATCTACCTTTTTTTGATAGTCAATATATAAATCCATCTGCCTTTCTTTTGAAAAAAGTTCCACAGCACGTCTTCCAAAATATGGAGCAATAAGTTTAATATGTTCTTCAATTTCTTTTGGCAGCTGATGTTCAAATGTGATTACATGTGTTACTCTGTTATTATTTCTAAAGAATAACGCTGTATGGATATGGTATGTAACATCAAAATATGAAATATCAATATTTATGTTGCTTGAGAAATCTTCATCTTTAAAACCCAGCTCATAAATATCAAAGGTGGCATATAAATCAGAAGGAATGTAAGAGCATGGTTCACACACATTACCCCTAACATCCCATATGCGAAAAGCATATATGTTGTGACTATTAAGCAGAGCATTAATCTGCTTAATAAACTCTTCTGTAGTTTCTGATGAAATGATTTTTAGTAAATCAAAATTAATATTACTATCGTTATTCTTTTCCATCTGCTGCATCGCTCAAAACAGTCTGTATAGACTGTATAAGTAAATCCATATCTTTTATTGGGTAGTCTTTATTAAGTTGATAAATATATTCTTCATAATTATTTTTATTATGGTCAATTTTATTGGCATAGGCAACTATTTTGCCGTATAAATCATTATCTGCATCATGGTGAGTTCTAACAGCTTCCACAATAGCAGGAGCAACAGACCATTTTTTTAGTATAACTGCTGCAATCTCTGCATGGTCGCAGCCTAGCTGCTCTCTTTCATCCTGTACGCAGTCTACCTCTCTAACAAGAAAATCAGCCATAACAACTTTACCAATATCATGCATTAAACCTGCCATATATAATGCATCGCTGTCCTGATTTAAAAACCTTGCAATTTCAGAAGAAATAAGTGCCACATTGTAAGCATGCTGCCATATAGCCTGCCCTGTAGTTTTATACATATTAAAAGGTTTTTGGTAGTACTGGTCTAAAGCAATAGCAAGTGCAATATTTTTAACAGAGCTAAAGCCTAAAAGCATAGTGGCTCTATCAATTGAAGCTATTTCCTTTCTTACACCATAAAAAGGCGAATTTACAAGCTTTATAACTTTTGAAGAAATACCTTGGTCCATTTTAATTTTTGCTGTAACCTGCCCAATGGCAGTTTGAGAATGGTTACGGGTAAGCCTAATTAAGTCTTGGGCAATAGTTGGCAGTGTAGGTATATTTTCTGCTTTTGCAATAATTTTTATACGCAGTGTTTCATAGTCTTTAGCATTAACAGTTGCAATAGTATGTTCTTTAGAACGTGTCATTTTATTCATTATAGCATCAGCATTTAATGGTGGAAATAAAATGCCTGTAATCTGATAATCTTTAATATTAGAAAGTACTGTTTTATTAGGAGTAGTAAGGTAAAAAAATACTGGCACACCAAAAGAACGTTTTGGTATTTTATAGAGCACTTCTAAAGATGACACTTCAAATATTAAAGCGTCTTTTGCATCATCACCATTAGATACATATGCTTTACCATCTAACAATTTTTTAAAAGTATTAAGCCCAGTTTCACTGCCAATAAAACGAATATTCATACTATACCAACTTATTTTATAAGAGACTCAATAGTTTCTACTAATTCTTTAGGAGAAAAAGGTTTTGTAATATATTTGTTGGCTCCTGTAGCAAGCCCTTTTTTAACATCATTTTCACTGGCATTAGCAGTAAGCAGAACAATAGGGGTAGCAGCAAACTCTGGTATTTTTCTAATGGTTTCTGCTGCTTCTATTCCATTAAGCCCTGGCATCATCACATCAAGTACAATGGCATCTGGCTTATGTTCTTTCACAAGCTCAACAGCAGCCTCACCATTACCAGCTTCAATAATTTCATAGCCACATTTTGTCATATAAAGGGCTATCACTTTGCGAAGTCTTAACTCATCATCAGCAATTAATATTTTCATGCTTTAAACCTCAAGGAGACAGAGTCAGCAGTGTAAGAAAAATCAATCTGCACTTCTGCTAATATTTTATTAAATATTTGATAAATTTCTGGTATATCAGTTTGGTTAAGTTTTTTCATTGTAAGCACATTGTCCCTTGAGTGGATGGAAAGCTCACTGTTACATTTTCTAATTTCTTCGCAGAGAATAAGCTCAAGTAAAGTTTTTGCAATATAGCTGTTTGTTTTAACTGGGCTCATTTCATCAAAAATACATGAAACTTTAATATTTTGTTCCTGGATAGAACAGCGTAAATCTTCAATAACTTTTCCTGTTATTTTAACAGGGTCAAATTTTTCCTGCTCGTTTTTAATTGGTTTACCAAGTACAAAATTAAAAAGTACTTCCATGCCTTTATCATAAACATCAAGAAAATATGATGATTCAATAATCATATCTGTCATATTATCTGTATCGTCACTAAGACCAAATTTAAAAATACTAACAGTAGCAACAACCATAGCAGTAGAAGTTCTCATATTATGGGAAAAGTATTCCCTGACAATACTAAGGTTGCGTATAAGGTTTTCTGAGTCCATAATACCTCTTTAAAAATACTTAATAATATAGCATATAAAAATAACAAAATAAAAGCAACTAATAATTATATAATTATTTACTTCATTTTTAAAAAAAAATAAACTATTATTTATACATAATTTACATATGAGGTGCTTAATGGATAATAACTGTATTTTTTGTAAAATCATTAATGGCGAAATACCATCTACGAAAGTGTATGAAGATGAAGAATTTTTAGGGTTTATGGATATTAACCCAGCTGTGAGAGGTCATACTCTTGTAATTCCTAAATACCACTGTAGAAATATATTAGATACTCCAGAAAATGTAGGTAAAAATTTTTATAATGTTATAAGCAAAGTATCAAATGCTGTAAAAAAAGCATTTAATGCAGAAGGTATATATGTATTTCAGCAGAATGAAAATGCAGCAGGGCAGGAAGTATTTCATTCTCATGTGCATATTGTCCCACGTTATAAAGGTGATGATTTTGGTAAATTCAGCCCGCCTAGACTTAAAGTGGAAATGGCTGATATAGTAAGTGACGGTGAAAAAATACGCAATTCTTTTTAGTAAATGCGTGTAATAAAATACGCTTATTATTTAAGCATATTTATTTATATTTAAAAGGGCAGATTTCATTCTGCCTTTTTTTTAAGCAGATATCTTTTTTGTAGACAGTAAAAATAGAAAAATTAATAGAAATATGCAGTATATAATCATTTGAGATAAGAAAATTTTAAAAAAAATTTAAAATTTATAACATATTGATACATAATAATAAATTATATTTATATGCTTAAAATTTAAGCAAAATCAAAAGAATTCTAAAAATCATAAAAATAATTGGTTGACAAACTAAAATAATGTGATTATATTACAGTCATAGAGAAGGTATACATTAGTAAATTAAAAGTATATAAATATAAATAAAGTATATCTAAGTATTTAAAGTATGTAAGTATATTTAGTAGATTAGTATAACTTTAGTATTTTAGTAGTATATTTTAGTATTCAAGTATCACAAAAGAAGTAGACGGAACAGGCCACCTAATTTTAGGTGGTCTGTTCCGTTTAGGGCTAACTTTAAAATTTAATTCACATAAATTACCATTTATTATAAATTTTTAAAAATATTAGCTGCATCTTATAAATCTAGGAGGATGTTATGGCCCATTATTCTAAAATATCACTACTAATTACATTATGCATATTTTTTGTATTATGTATGTCAGGTTGCTCCAGCTCAGGTTCTAGTTCCAGTGGTGGTACTCAAACAGATGTAAAGAGTATAAGTATTATCAATGCACCAGAACATTTAAATTATGGTAAAGAATATCAGCTTATGACAGATAGGCCTGAATTAAATATTATGTGGGAAACAAGTAATCAAGATTTGCTTGAAATTGATAATAATGGTTTAATTCGTGCCAAAGATATTGCTGAAAGTGTGGTAATAATTACAGCTTCATATGGTGATATAAAAGATTCTGTATCAATTTATGTAAAAGCTCCTGAAACAGTCTTTACTTCAGTAGAATCAATAAGTATTGATGTTGAAGAGAAAACAGATGAAGTTTTAGCAGGGCAGCAGCTTCATATAACATCAGAAATATTGCCAGCTAATGCAACAAATAAGACTATTATTTGGAAAGTAAGTGATCCATCTCTTGCTCAAATTGATGAGAGTGGTGTTTTGACGGCAAATAATGAAAATAAGAGCGGTGTGGTAACTGTTACAGCAAAAGCAGGAAAACATACTGCAACTAAAAACATTACAATTTTATCTCATGCTAATGTTATACCAGTTCAGGAAGTAAAAATTACAGGCGTGAAAGAAATAGCTATTGGAAACTCTGCTTTATTTAAAGCTGAAGTTGTGCCAAGTGATGCTACATTTAACAGAGTAACATGGAAATCAAGTGATGAATGGGTGGCAGTAGTAGATGAGACAGGAAAAGTTTCTGCAAGTGATAAACCAGGTGCTTATCCTGGCACTGCTGTAATTACTGCAACAGCAGGTGGGGTGTCATCATCTTATGAAGTGACAGTAGTATATATACCTGTAAAATCAGTTACTATTAAAGGTTATGAAGATGTTACTGTAGGTGGAAAAACAACGCTTGGAATTAATGATGTATTACAGTTGCAGGCAACCATTACTCCAGAAAATGCATCTTGCAAAGATATACTGTGGATATCTAGCAATATGGAAATTGCACTAACAGATGCTAATGGCAGAGTAGTACATGGAAATCAAACTGGGCCTGTAACTATTACAGCAACGGCCGTTGATAAATCAAATCAACCTTGTGGGGAAACAGCAAGTGCAAGTATTGATGTTGAGTTTGTACCATACAACACAGAAATCCCTGTATCTGATATAAAAATTAAAGGATATGATGAAATGGGTGTTGATGGGCAGGTTACTTTTAAAGCAGAGTTTTTCCCAGCTAATGCTACAGATAATAAAGTAACATGGTCATCAAATAATGATACAGCAGTTTCAATAGAGCAGGATGCTATAACAGGAGATGCAGTTATTACAGCTTTGGCAGAAGCAGAAAATGTTGTTATTACTGCAGCAGCAGGTGGTAAAACTGCAGAATACACTATTAAAACAATAAGAAAAGTGCTGCATGGATATGAGCAGGACGAAAATGGTGTATATTTGATATATAACAGACAAGGGTTTTCAAACTGCTTTTATGATATAGAAAATAAATCATTTAAATTAATGACAGATTTAGATTTCACAGGTGTTGAAACAAAACATGCTGGTGAAATTTTTGAAGGCACTTTTGACGGAAATGGTCATATAATAAGGGAATATAAAGTAGATTACAGTCCAAGTGGCCGTTATGGTTTTGTAAGTGTGCTTGGCGGTACTATTATGAATGTTACATTTGATACTCCTGTTATAAGATTACTGAATATAACACACAAAGAGACTTATATTGGTGTTGTTGCTGGTGAAAACAATGGTACTATTAAAAATGTATCTATTAATAATGCTGCAGTTGAGTTGGGACAAGTATATGCAGATTTGTTTGCTAATGCTGGTCTGATTACTGGGCAGTCTACTGGAGTAATTGATAACTGCACTGTTGATACAGGAAGCCTTGCTATAAATTTTGCTACTTCAAGAACTGTGCTTGGCGGTATAGCAGGTATTAACAAAGGTAAAATAATTTCATCAGCAGCAAATAATATTAATCTTACAAACCCTGCAAGTTTAGTAGATTACACAACAGCAACTGGCGGTATTGCTGGAGTGTTTGCATCTGGTTCTTCTGTGAAAGGCTCTTATGCTACTGGGCAGATTACAGCTCAAGACTATGCAGGTGGAATTGCTGGTGTTGTGGAGCAGGGTACGGCTGATGTTTCTGCATCTATTTTTATAGGCGAAGTAAATTCTACTGGTTCAAATAAAGGATTAGATTACAGTAGTTATACACCTATAATAAAAGAAGAAGAAGTATATGTAAAAAGTGTACCAGCAGAAAGCAACCCAAAAATAATAGGTTCTGTTACAAAAATAATAATAAATGACGGGCAAGCTGAACACTCTTTAGCTGAGGCATTACAAAATATGAATAACTTGCTTAAAAAAGATGCAGATATTCAGTATATTTTTAAAGCCGGTGATAATGCATATGATGATATTGAATTGATGCCAAAATTAAATTAATAAAATAAAAGCAGGTATATATATTATACCTGCTTTTTTTATAAACCAAAAACCTTGCTTTTTTATATGACTTTTTAAGTTATTAATACAAAAGTATAATTTTTTAATTCAAAATAAAATTTCATAAAAAATAAAAAAATTGCTACCAAAAAATTATTTATTCATATATATTACTATGATTTTAATATCCTAAAATGGATAAAATACATTATACTAGAAGGTTAAAATGTCTATACTTGAGCGAATAAAACAGATTATCAAAAAAAATGAAACAGCACAAAATAAAATAATAATCAGAGAAATATCTAATCAAATAGGCTTATCTGATAACATAAATAGTAAGGAAAGCAGAACCAAAGAAAGAAATATTTTAAAAACATCAAGTAAAAAACAGGCAGAGAAAGTAAAAAAACAAAGCAAAAAACAGGAATTAAAACATATTAATATGGAAGATGAATATGTGGATTTTGGTTCTTGGAAAGCAGACGAATTTAAAGTGGAAGCCTGTGATGGCGAAATCCGTTTTCACGATTTAGGGCTGCCTGATAGGCTTATGAGGGGTATTTATGAATGTGAATATAAATACTGCACTCCTATTCAAAAAATGATTTTGCCAGAATCTTTAAATGGTAAAGATGTTTCAGGAAAGGCTCAAACAGGAACTGGTAAAACTGCTGCTTTTTTAATCACTTTATTTAAAAGGCTTTCTGATAATGTTGATGAAAACAGAAAAAAAGGTACTCCACGAGCTTTAATTATGGCACCAACAAGGGAACTTGTTATGCAGATAGAAAAAGATGCTAGAAATATTGGCAGGTACTGCAACAAAGCTATTCAGTCTGTTTTTGGCGGCATAAACTATGAAAAGCAGAAAAGACAGGTGGAAAATAGAGTTTTAGATATTTTAGTAGCTACTCCCGGAAGACTGCTTGATTATAAGGAACAGAGAGTACTTGACTTATCACAGGTGGAAATATTAGTAATTGATGAAGCAGATAGAATGCTTGATATGGGCTTTATTCCAGATATGAAAAAAATTATTTCATCACTTCCACCAAAAAACAAAAGGCAGACAATGCTTTTTAGTGCCACATTAAATGATGATATTTTAAGGCTTGCTGCTCAATGGACCAGCAACCCCCTTCGTATTGAAGTAGAATCTAATGAAATTACTTCTGAAAACATTGAGCAGATAGCATATATTGCATCAGATAAAGAAAAATTTGCAATAATATATAATATGATAACCAATGAGAATTTAAGCAGAGTAATAGTTTTTGGTAATAGAAGAGATGAAGTTGCCCGCCTTACAGATATGTTTAAAGCCTGTGGTATATCTGCTGGGCTTTTATCTGGTGATGTAACACAATCAAGAAGAATAAAAACTCTGGAAGAATTAAGAAGTGGAAGTATTAGGGTTTTATGTGCTACAGATGTGGCAGCAAGGGGAATACACGTAGACAGCGTAAGCCATGTGTTTAATTACTCACTACCAGATGACCCAGAAGATTATGTACACAGAATAGGTAGAACAGGCAGAGCTGGTGAAAAAGGTATGTCTATTATTTTTGCAACTGAGGAAGATTCGTACCTTATACCAAAAATAGAAAGTTATACGAAACACAAGCTAAATTATATTAACCCTGACGAAGATTACGTAGTAATTCCGAAAGATTTAAATAAAATATTAAGTAAGTTTAAAGCATTAAAAGGCAGAAAAAGATTTAAAGATAACATTTCAAGAGGTGATAGAAATAAAGGACAAAGACGAGCTAGAAGAAAAAGATAATTTTTTATATATAATGCTTGAAAAGTATATAAATTAAGTATAATATTACTTTTGATAAAATCTATGCTAATGAAGGTGAGGTTTAAATGAGCAAGGATAAAGTTAAAGAGCTTATTGAGCTTCGTGCCCGATTATATAAGGGCGGTGGTGATGCTCAGATTGAAAAAATGCACTCTCAAGGTAAATATACAGCCAGAGAGCGTATAGGCATGCTTTTGGATGAAGATACCTTCCAAGAGAATTTTTTAATGGTACAACACCGTTGTACAGACTTTGGTATGGATAAGAAAGATTTGCCAGCAGACGGTATGGTTACAGGCATGGGGCTTGTAGATGGCAGGTCTGTATTTGTAGCAAGTCAGGATTTTACTGTTAATGCAGGTACTATGGGTGAAGCAGGTGCTAGAAAAGCCCAAGAGCTTATGGATGCAGCTTTAAAAACTGGTTCACCTTTTGTATTTATAAATGACTCAGGCGGTGCTAGAGTTCAAGAAGGTGTTAGTGCCTTATCTGGTTACGGCGGTATTTTCTATCGTAACGTATTATTATCTGGTGTTGTACCACAAATCAGTATTATTGCTGGTCCTTGTGCAGGTGGTGCAGCTTATTCTCCTGCTTTAACTGACTTTATTATTCAAGTTCAGCGTGAAGGGCAGATGTATATTACTGGCCCTAAAATTATTAAAGAAGTTACAGGTGAGGAAGTTTCTCTTGAACAGCTTGGTGGTGTTGACGCTCAAGCTCACTATTCTGGTGTTGTACATTTTGTTGCAAAATCAGGTCCTGAAGCTTTAGGGCTTGCTAGAAGGCTTTTATCGTTCCTTCCCTCTAATAACTCAGAAGAAGCACCAATTATAGAATCATCAAGAAACAGCGTTATTGGTCCTGATGAATCATTTAATTTTATAGTTCCAGAAGACCCAAAAATTCCTTATGATATGCATGAAATCATTTGGAGAATTGTAGATAATGCAGACTTTTTAGAAGTTCAAGAAGGCTTTGCTAAAAATATTATAGTTGGTTTTGGTAGATTAAATGGCAGAACTATTGGTGTGATAGCTAACCAGCCAGCATTTAAAGCAGGTGTATTAGATATTGACTCATCAGATAAAGCTGCTCGTTTTATCCGTTTCTGTAACGCATTTAATATACCTTTAGTTACTTTAGTTGACGTTCCAGGGTTTATGCCGGGAGTTGACCAAGAGTACGGCGGTATTATCAGGCACGGTGCAAAACTTTTATATGCTTATGCATCAGCAACTGTTCCTAAATTTACAGTAATATTAAGGAAAGCTTATGGCGGTGCATACATTGGTATGTGTTCTAAAGAGCTTGGAGCAGATAGAGTTGCTGCATGGCCAACAGCTGAAATCGCAGTTATGGGTGCAGAAGGTGCTGTTAGTCTGCTTTATGGTAAAGAAATAAAAAATGCAGAAGATAAAGCTGCTGAAACTAAAAAAAGACTTGAAGAATACAGAGAGCTTTTTGCAAACCCTTATGTTGCAGCAAAAAGAGGCTATATTCACAATGTAATATTACCAGCAGATACAAGAAGCTATTTAGCAGCATCTTTAGAAATGTTTGCTTCTAAACGCGAAACTAGACCTTATAAAAAACACGGACTTATTCCGTTATAGGAGTTTGCAATGGCTGAAAATATGTATATACAGCTGGCTCAAAACAATGCTGAAAATACACAGACTTATGCTACTACTCAGACTGTTAATAACAGTAGAGATTGGCATGATACCATAGGTGAAGGCTTAAAAGTTACTGCCACTGGTACTGGTGTTGTATTTGCAGTACTTGCTATTATGATAATATTTATTAATATTATCAAAGCAGCAGAACCAGCTATTGAAAAGCTTTTAAAATCAGTGAGGGGTACATTAGGTACAAAAGGTGCTGATGATATTTCTCATGATTCATTAAACGACCAAAATATTGATAATACTACTTTAGTTCTTATTAGTGCAGCTGTTGCAGCTTATACTCATAATAAGGCAAAGGTTAGGCGTGTAAGAGTACTTCCAGCAAAAGCAAAACAGGGTGGTAACTGGGCTATGCAGGCAAGAAGTGCATTACAATCATCACACAGTAAAAAATATTAAAAAGATTTAGGAGCATATATTATGAAAATGAAAATTACTTTACATGGCGTTGCATATGAAGTAGAAGTTGAAATATTAGACGGTGAAGAAGGTTATGGCACTTTAAGTGGTATTCCACCAGTATCAAAATTTGTACAGTCTCAACCTATGCCTACAAACCAAAGTAATGATGGCATACTTCCTCCACCAAGCAGAGCAGCAGCAGCTGCAGCAGCCGCAGCAGCAGCTAATGCAGGCGGTAAAACAATTATTTCCCCAGTTGGTGGTACAATTGTAGAAGTAAAATTAAAAGCAGGCGATGCTGTAAAAGTTGGTCAGGAAATATTAATATTAGAAGCTATGAAAATGCAAACATCTATTAATTCTCCAGTAGATGGCACTATTAAATCTATAAATGTTGCAGCAGGTGATACAGTAAGAGAAAGCCAAGTGCTTGTAGAATTCCAGTAAACCATTTTTTTGCGGAGGCATTATAATGGATATATTAATAAATTTTATGGATACAGGTGCTTTAGGCGGTTTGCTTACGTATAAGCATGTTATTATGCTTATCGTTGGCGGTATTTTCCTGTATCTTGCTATTGCAAAACAGTATGAACCACTTTTACTTGTACCAATTGGTTTTGGTATAATAGTTGGTAATATTCCAGCAGACCCAATGCTTGAAATGGGCATACATGACCATAACAGTGTATTAGGTTATTTATATAAAGGTGTTGAGCTTGGAATTTATCCACCACTTGTATTTTTAGGTGTTGGTGCTATGACAGACTTTTCTGCCATGCTTTCTCAACCACGCCTTATGCTTTTAGGAGCAGCTGCTCAAATTGGTGTATTCCTTACTTTCTTAGGAAGTTTATTTTTAGGCTTCACTTTAAAAGAGGCAGCAGCTATTGGTATTATTGGTGGTGCTGATGGTCCTACATCTATATTTGTGGCATCAAAGCTTGCAAAAGATTATTTGCCAGTTATTACATTAGCAGGTTATTCTTACATGGCTTTAGTACCAGTATTACAGCCACCAGTTATTAGGCTTTTAACTACTAAAAAAGAACGTATGATAAAAATGGCACCTTCCAAACCAGTATCAAAAAGAATGAGGGTGTTATTTCCTATATTTACATTTATCATCGTTTCAATGCTTGACCCGGGTGCATTAATATTAATAGGTATGCTTGCATTAGGTAACTTATTAAGAGAATCTGGTGTAACTGAACGTCTTGCAAAAACAGCAAGAACTGTTATTATTGATACAGTAGTTATTATACTTGGTTTAACAGTTGGTGCTTCCACTCAGGCAGAAAAATTCTTAACACCAGAATCACTTAAAATATTTGGTTTAGGTGCTGCGGCTTTCTGTGTGGCAACTGCATCAGGCGTTCTTTTTGCAAAACTTATGAATTTATTTACTAAAAATAAAATCAACCCTATTATTGGTGCAGCAGGTGTATCTGCGGTGCCACTGTCAGCCAGAGTTTGTCAAATAGAGGGTGCAAAAGAAGACCCATCAAACTTTTTAATTATGCACGCTATGGCACCAAACGTAGCAGGGGTTATTGGTTCTGCCGTTGCAGCAGGTGTGTTTATTTCAAAATATGCAGGTTAATTTATAAAGATAAATTAATCATAATATAAAAGGACTGGCTCAAAAACCAGTCCTTTTTTATCTGCTTCACCCCCATTTTTTTTGCAACACCTTATGTCACCTTGATGCGGAGCCGAAGAGTCTATAATTTTTACTAGCTGGAACATTATAAGATTCTTCGCCTACTATCGTAGGCTCAGAATGACAGTTATTACAATTATTTCTATTTTTACATATATTATCAAGTAGTTATAGCATTTTTTAATAAAAAAAGGGGGTGAAGCAGATAAAACTCTTGTATATTTCTTTAAAATTATTTATCCTACTATGAAATAAATTTGATGGTGATATATGGCTTATAACGATTTACGTGATTTTATTAAAGCTTTAGAAAAAGCTAGTGAAATTAAAAAAGTTAATGCAAAAGTAGACCCTATTTTAGAAGTGGCAGAGATTACCGATAGAGTATCAAAAGAATACGGCCCTGCTTTAATGTTTGAAAACGTTGATGGTTCAGACCATAATATTGTAATAAATATATTTGGCTCTATAAAAAGAATGTGTATGGCTTTAGAAGTTGATGATTTAGATGAATTAGGCAATAGAATCATTAATTTAATGGATAAAAATACACCACAAAATTTTATGGATAAGTTAAAAAGCCTTCCTATGCTTGTGGAGCTTAGTAATATACTTCCAAAAACAGTTAAAAAAGGACCTTGTAAAGAAGTTATTTTAAAAGGTGATGATGTAGATTTATTTAAGTTCCCAGTTATTAAATGCTGGCCGCAGGATGCAGGAAGATTTATTACTATGCCTTGCGTTTTTACTAAAGACCCAGAAACTGGCACTAGAAACTGCGGAATGTATAGAATGCAGGTGTATGATAAAAATACAACAGGTATGCACTGGCATATTCACCATGGTGGAGCAGACCATTTTAGAAAAGCTAAAAGAATGGGTATGGAAAAACTAGAAGTTGCTGTGGCTTTAGGGCCTGACCCTGTAGTTACTTTTTCTGCCACAGCTCCAGTGCCTGATGGTATTGATGAGATGCTTTTTGCTGGCTTTATTAGAAAACAGGCAGTAGAAATGGTAAAATGTGAAACTGTTGATTTAGAAGTGCCAGCAAACAGCGAAATAGTTTTAGAAGGTTATGTATTAACTGATGAATTAAGAAGGGAAGGTCCATTTGGCGACCATACAGGTTATTATTCTTTAGCTGATGATTTCCCTGTATTTCATATTACTTGTATAACACATAGAAAAGATGCAATCTACCCAACTACAATAGTTGGTAAACCACCTATGGAAGACTGTTACATGGGGGTTGCAACTGGTAGAATATTCCTGCCTATTCTTAAAAAGCAGGTTCCAGAAATAGTGGATATGTATATGCCCCTTGAAGGTGTATTTCATAACATTATGTTTTTATCTATTGATAAAAAATACCCAATGCAGGCACATAAGATAATGCATTATGTGTGGGGCACAGGACAGATGATGTTTACTAAGATGATTGTAATTGTTGATAAAGATGTAGATGTTAAAAATACAAACGAAGTGTTATGGAGAATGGGTAATAATGTGGACTGGGAACGGGATATTTGCGTTGTAAAAGGCCCTGTTGATACATTAGACCATTCTTCCCCTTATGCTTTTTGGGGTAATAAAATAGGTATTGATGCTACTAAAAAACTTCCTAGCGAAGGGCATATGCGTGAATGGCCAGAAGATATTATTATGAGTGATGATATTAAAGAGAAAGTAACAAAACGCTGGAAAGAGTACGGTTTATAATATATGGGTGGTAAAAAAGACTTAGTTCCTTTTATGGACTATTTAAAGGAGCTTTTCCCTGAAGCAAGATGTGAGCTTATATATAATAACCCTTTTCAGTTATTAGTTGCTACTATACTTTCTGCACAATGCACTGATAAGCAGGTGAATAAAGTAACACCTGCTTTATTTGCAGCTTATCCTGATGCAAAAAGTATGAGTGAAGCTCCAATAGAAAAAATAGAAGAATTAATCCATTCTACAGGTTTTTATAAAAATAAGGCAAAGAATATTAAAAGTATGGCTTATGCTTTAGTTAAGGACCATAATGGGCAGGTGCCAGATAATATGGATGAGCTTGTAAAACTTCCTGGAGTGGGGCGAAAAACTGCCAATGTGGTACTGGGCAACGCTTTTCAAGTTCCCGGTATGGTTGTAGATACTCATGTTAAGAGGATTACAAATAGATATGGGCTTACAAAAAATTCTGACCCTGAAAAAATAGAGCAGGATTTAATGAAAATATTTCCTAAAGAACGCTGGACAGAGCTTTCCCATCAGCTTGTACTTTTTGGCAGGTATTTTTGTGAAGCTAAAAAACCAAAATGCAGTGAATGTAAAATAATTTCATACTGCCCAGCATATAAAAAAATGGTTAAAAAATAATGAAAGAATTATATATTAATATGACTTCAGGTATTTCTGGGGATATGACACTTGCCCTGCTTTTATCTTTAGGGGCAGATAAAGAAAAGCTTTCATCTATACTTTCAAATATATTAGGTCAAAAGGTAGAATTAGAGCTTGAAACAGTATGGCGTCAAGCTGTTGCCTGCAATAAATTAAATATAAAATGTAATATAGAGGGCGAACCTTTCAGGCATTTTTCAGATATTAAAAAGATGATAGAAAGTGCAGACTGTAAAGAAAGTATAAAAGCAAACGCCATAAAATCATTTGAAATAATAGCAGAAGCAGAAAGCAAGGTACATGGCATTGATATTGAAGAAGTGCATTTTCACGAAATAGGTGCAGTGGATACTATTATTGATTTATTTGGAGTAAGCTTTGCACTAGATGATTTAGGTATTGAAAAAATTACAGCAAATAAAGTACCACTTGGTACTGGCTTTATAAATGCAGCCCATGGGCTTATTATGCTTCCTGCCCCTGCAACATTAAAAATATTACACAATATTCCTGTTAATAAGTTAGATATAGAGGGTGAATTTGTAACACCAACAGGGGCAGCCATATTAAAAACATATGTTTCAGAATTTACTTCAAGCTATAATGGCATAATAATAAACGACAGCTATGCAACAGGAGAAAAGGAGTTTGCAGGTGTTGCAAATATGCTTCAAGGTATAATCTTAGAAAATGGATACAGTAATGAAGTAATAAATATTTCTACAAATATAGATAATATGACAGGTGAGCAGTTAGGTTATTTATATGAAAAGTTAATGGAAAAAGGTGCGTTAGATGTGGCTTTTATACCTGCTTTTATGAAAAAAAACAGACCTGCTTATGTGGTAAATATTATGACTCAAGAGCAGAATAAGGAAAATATTATATATACTCTTTTTAAATATTCTTCCACCATAGGTATGCGTATAGAAAAAATGGAAAGAGTAGAAATGAATAGAAAAATAGTGGAAAAAGAAGTATTAGGTGAAAAGATTAGGGTAAAAGAAATATCTTATAAGGATATAACAAGATTTAGCCCAGAATATGAAGATATAAAAAGAATAGCTAATATAAAAAATATTTCAATAGATGAAGTATTAAAAGATTTCAGGGCTTAATTTGTAAGCCCTGAAAATTATTGTACTGGTTTTGCCTTATAGTTTTTATACTCATTTGGTACAGAAATTAATCTAGAGGAACAGATGTTTAATGAATCATCAAGTACATCTGTTTTAATATTAGCACAACCTATCATAGAATGAAATATACTATCATGAGTGATAATTTTATTTAAATTATTGGATACAATATCTAAGTTAGTATATGTTTTTGCTTTATCAGAAAACCATACTGCAAAGGGTACAACACCTACTTCTTTTATATGGAGCCTCCCATGGCTATGTAGGCGTAATCCACCTTCTCCAAGACTTTGTCCATGGTCAGAAGAAAAGAATATAATGGCATTTTTATCTTTTAATTTTTCAACAATAGAATTTAAGAGTTTATCTGTTTCTACAATAGTATTATCGTATGAGTTAGTAAGGTGTTCTGCTGGGCAGTCCAATGCGAAATTACCACATAATGGTTTCCACAAAGCTTCATCATGATTAAATCTTGTGTTATAATCCCAGTGACTGCCGTTTAACTGCATAACTATGAGTTTATTTTTACTATCATGAGCCATAACATTATCAAAATATTTTAATAACTCTTTATCATATCTAATGGAGTAGTCGTTATTAAAAAATACGTAATCAGCATCACCTGCTATAATTTGCTGTCCATAATCTGCTGTAGTTATAGCTGTTTGTGCTGAAATAAATGATGTATAATAGCCTGCTGCTTTAAAAACATTAAAGACAGAATATTCATCTAAAAACTTATAGCGTTCATCTCTACGTCGCATATCTGTAAGTAAACACGGAACAGAACGAGTAGTAACAGTTTCGCAGGCATACATCTCCTTAAATGATAAAAAATTATTTTTTTCCATATTTGGTGTAGTTTGTCGGCTATATCCATTAATATGAAGATGGTCTGGGCGTAAAGCATCAGTCAATACGAATACTACAACTCTTTCACTATCATCGCTACTAACAGCATTAGGTAATTGAATTGAGTTTCTTTTATAGAACATATACTTTAAAATTATATTGTTACGAGTAAGATGATAAAAATTTTCATATATTTTTTCTGGCAATATTTCCAAATCACTTCCAAAAACTGCCATATTTTCTGTACGAAGTTTACTTTTTTCATGTTTTAGATATTTTTCAGGCAGGAGTCCAATAATAAGTATGATTATACTAAAAAAAAGAATTAGTAAATTCCCCCCCCCCAGTAATAGGTGGAAACTTGATTTTATTTCTTAATAAAATAAAAAATAACGCAAATAAAAACCCAATTAGAAAAAACATTAATAGTTTTAAGTTAATAACACCTGCAGCTTCAGTAAAGTTTGTTGAAAAAACCATTTCAAAAGTACCAATATTAAGCCCAATATTCATATATCCATATAAATATTGTAAACCGCCAGATACAGTAAAAGTTATAATAGCAAAAATGGCAAATATCCATTTATTGAGACAAGCAATATACCATATAATAAAATCTCTCATTATGGATACAATAAAAAATAATATAATTATTTTTACAGGCAAGCCCAATTTTATTAAATAAGGTATATTATACAATACAGAGTACACAGTAGTTAAGGATAATATAAATAAAAAAGCATACAGTGTATTTTTGTCTATATTAGAAAATTTAGTAAATAAATTTTTTATCATATAAATATCCATAAATCCTACTGTTCAATCACCGTCACATCTTTAGGCAGTTTCTTTTTAAAAGTACTATCACTTATGGATTTATCATAAGCTACATCTGAAAAAGTAATAGTAGTAGTGTTTCCTGTGTTATCTTTACTTTGAAGCTGGCTAATTACTTTATCTTTAAAGAGAATATTAATATATACAACACCAGTATTAGTTTTTGGTTTTAATATAAGCATATCTTTTTTTTCAGTAACAGAAAAAGTGGAAGAAAGCTTTTTAAAATCCATTAAAACTTGTAAAAGTGCATATTCTTTAATATCTTTTGCATTCATTTTTACAAGCTGATTATTTATTTCATCAAAATAATCTACCTTATCATTAGTAATTAAATACCATGAATTATAAGGCTCTTTATAATCCCACAGGGCAACTTCACCCATTTTAATAGATACTTTACCAGTGTATTCATCATCACCAAAATCTTTTAAATTATTAACCTGTATAAATTCAGCAGATAATGTTTTAATAGAAGATAAACTGTTTAATAAACTGTCTTTTTTATCAGCAGCATTAGCATAAACTGAAAAAAGAGCAAAGATAAAAGTAAGTACAATAAGTCTTTTCATATATCACCTGCCTACTGCTGATTTGCTGCACCGTGGCAGTTTTTATATTTTTTGCCACTTCCACATGGGCATGGGTCGTTTCTATTGATTTTTGGAGCATTTCTTTTTACAGGAGTTTTTGGTTTTGCTTCCTTTTCAAGTGAGCGTTTTTCTTTAATTCTTTTTTCATTTTCAGCCTGTAACTGCCTTAATTTTCTTGCATTTTCTTCTGCTGCTTCCTCTGGACTTTTTTCTTGAACTTTTACTCTCATAATAAGTTCTACAGTTTCCCTGTTTATTCTATCCATCATATCAACAAAAAGATTGTAAGCTTCTCTTTTATATTCTATTAATGGGTCTTTTTGACCGTAACCCCTTAAACCAACACTGTCACGCAGGTGGTCCATTTGTAATAAGTGCTGTTTCCACCTGTTATCTAAAGTATTGATTAATATATATTTTGCAAAATCATCAAAATGTCCTTTAAATTCCTGTTTTCTTTCTTCAAACTTAGCTTCAAATTTTGCATATGTTTCATTTTTAGTAACATCTAATACTCTAGCTTCTGCATTAGAAAAATCAACACTAAAGCCAAATATTCTTTCAAATATTTTTTCAGCTTCATTAGGATTTGGGTTATTAGGTGTAATAAAATCTTCCAAAAGGGCAGATATAACATCAAGAGCATATTCTTTAATAAGCTTATCAATATCTATACCCTTTAAAATCTGAGCTCGTAAGCCATAGACTACTTTTCTTTGAGCATTTGCCACATTATCATATTCAAGTAAATGTTTACGCATTTCAAAATGGAAGGCTTCCACTTTCTTTTGAGCCCCTTCAATAGTTTTAGAAATAAGGGAAGATTCTATTTCTTCACCACGTTTAAGCCCTAAAGTTGACATAATGCGTGAAAGTTTTTCAGCACCAAATTTACGTAGTAAATCATCTTCTGTACTTAAATAAAATCTACTTTCACCATTATCACCCTGCCTGCCTGACCTGCCTCGTAACTGGTTATCAATACGGCGTGATTCGTGGCGTTCTGTACCTAAGATAAATAAACCGCCCAATTCCTGCACACCCTGCCCAAGTTTAATATCTGTACCACGGCCAGCCATATTAGTAGCAATAGTAACAGCACCAACTTTACCAGCAAGAGCAACAATTTCTGCCTCTCTTTCATGGTTTTTAGCATTTAATACTTCATGCTTAATTTTAGCTTTTTGTAAAAGCTGAGAAAGCAGTTCACTTTTTTCAATAGAAATTGTACCCACAAGTACAGGCTGACCTTTTTTATGAAGCTCTGATATAACTTTAACAATAGCTTCATATTTTTCTTCAGCAGTTCTATAAATTACATCAGGTCTGTCTATTCTGTTTACTTTTTTATGAGTTGGCACAGGCACAACTTCTAAATCATAAATACTTTTAAATTCATTTGCTTCTGTCAAAGCAGTACCAGTCATACCTGCAAGTTTTTCATACATTCTAAAATAGTTTTGAAATGTAATGGAAGCATATGTTTGGTTTTCATTTTGTACAGGTACGCCTTCTTTTGCTTCTAAAGCTTGGTGAAGCCCGTCAGAATACCTTCTTCCCGGCATAAGCCTGCCTGTAAATTCATCAACAATAATAACTTCGCCATTTTGTACAACGTAATCAACATCAAGTTTGAAAACAGCATGGGCTCTTAAAGCATTATTAACATAGTGCAGGTTATCTACATTTTGGATATCGTAAAGGTTGCCAACTTTAAGCCCAGCTTCAACAAAGTTAATACCTTCATCTGTAAGGTCAGCCGATTTTCTTTTTTCATCAACTTTATAATGCACATCAGGTTTAAGAAGTTTAACAACATTATTAACTGCATAATAGCTGTCTGTAGTGCTTTCAGCAGGCCCTGAAATAATAAGTGGAGTTCTTGCTTCATCAATTAAAATAGAGTCCACCTCATCCACAATAGCAAAATGAAGTTCACGCTGAACATACTCATTAATATCATATTTCATATTATCTCTAAGATAATCAAAACCAAATTCGTTGTTTGTGCCATAAGTAATATCACAGGCGTATGCTTCTTTTCTTGAAATATCAACAATTTTTACAGTAAATTCATCTTTATTATCCCATACAACCTGCCTTGAACCTGTACTTTGGATAATACCAACAGTTAAGCCAAGGGCTAAATAGATTGGAGCCATCCATGAAGCATCACGGCGGGCAAGATAATCATTGACTGTAACAAGGTGAGCACCTTTTCCTTCAATGGCGTTTAAATACATTGGGAGAGTAGCAACTAATGTTTTACCTTCACCAGTTTTCATTTCTGAGATTTTACCAGAATGGAGAACGTACCCACCCATAAGCTGCTCATCAAAATGACGCATTTTTAAAATTCTATCACTAACTTCTCTAACAGTTGCAAAGGCTTCTGGAAGAATATCATTTAAGCTTTCACCTTCTGCCAAACGTTTTCTAAAAATAACTGTTTGGTTAAAAAGAGTTTCATTATCATATGTTTTTAATGTTTCCCCGTGTTTATTAATTGAAGAGATTAATGGAGATAATTTTTTAAATATTTTATCAGGGCTTGGAGTAAATAATTTTTCTATTAAGTCTTTAAACATCGCTTCTCCCAAAATATATAGTTTGATTTTAAGGCGTATAATATAATTTTTGATGTATAAAATCAAGCCATTAAATAAAAATAATCAATTTTTTTATAAATTCTACATAAATTAAATATAAAAAAATTTAAAGGTAAAAACTATTGCATTTATAATATATTATGGTAAAATATGCAGAATAATACTTTTATTATTTTATTAGGGGTGTAGTAGTTATGCGTAAAATGAGTTTCATATTTTTAGCAGTTTCTATTTTAATATCAATTTTATTTTTTATATTTGTAAGTATTTCTTCAGGCATATCAGCTTTAATAATAGCTGTTTTTGGCTTTGTACTGCTTATATATTCGGATATAAACTCATTATCATCTATGAAACAGATTTGTCATTATATGGATGAAACTTTAAATGGTTCGCAGGAGTTTCCAGCAAGGACAACAGGTAGATTTATCCCTATGGCAAATAAACTTCACAATATTAGTGATAGAATAAATAATTTATTTATTGGCTTTAATTCTGCCCATATTCATATATCAACCATTGCACAAGATATGTCAAAAGTACAGATGTCTTTAAACAGTAACGTACAGATTGTAAACGATAAATTAAATGGCGTATCCCACCAGATGCTAGATTTACAAAAAACTGCTGAAAGCGTTAATGGAATGTGCGATAATTCTAAAGTTGCAGCAGAAAAATGCCTTGAAAAAACAAACTTATGCAGTAGTGCAATGGATAATAATATTGAAAAAATGCGTGCAATGGAAAAAACAGTTGATGATATGGTTGCAACTGTTAATGAGTTTGTGGGCTACTCTAATGAAATTAAAAACAGTATTCAAGGTATTGAAGATATTGCAGACCAGACAAACCTACTTGCATTAAATGCAGCAATTGAATCTGCTAGAGCTGGTGAACTTGGCAGAGGCTTTGCGGTGGTTGCTGATGAGGTTAGAAAGTTAGCAGAAAAAACAACATCTTTTACAGCAGAAATAGAAAAAGTGGTATCTAAACTTTATGAAAAAACAGAAGGTATATCGCTACAGGCAAATATTAATGCAGACCAAGTTAAAGATGCAATAGATATTACTGTTAATACAAGTAAAATAGTTGATGAAATCAGGCAGGAAACAGGCAATATGCTGCAGGCAACAAATACAATAGTTGGTGCAATACACGGCCAGTATGAAAGCATAGGAGCTATAAATAACTCTGTAACAGAAATATATTCTGAAAATAATACAGCACTTAAAAGAACAAGCGAAAGCTTAATTTTAGGTAGTAATTTAGGTGATATTGCAAATGAATTAAAAACTTTAGCAGGTACATATTCATCAAAAGATATTTCCTTAGATAATTATATTACTTTTACATCAGAACTTTCAGTAGATTATAAACCAATGGATGACCAGCATAAAAAATGGATTGAGTTATTTAATAAAATATATAAAGCTCACACAACAGGAGCAAGCCAGTCAGAAGTTATGAGTGTTATAAAAGATTTAGTTGATTACACTGTATGGCACTTTGGTTTTGAAAATAAAATGATGGAAAAATATAACTTTAAAACATATGATAACCATAAAATGCAGCACGATGATATTTTAAAGCAGGTGCAGGATATTTATAAACAGTTAGAAAATGGTGATGAAATATTAATTGTTAATATATTAGAATTTTTGAAAAAATGGCTTATTAATCATATATTAAAAACAGATTTAGTGTTAGGTAAATATCTAACATCAATAAATGCAGAGCCTGTTAGATAATAGTGAACTTTTATAAAGATTGTTTGTTTTTTATAGAGATATTTAAAAATACTCTTGATTACAATATACAAGTAGAGTAGATTAATAGACATTTAAAAGTGGAGTTAATGAATATGTCTGTTCTTACAAGGTTTGGAGTATCTCTTGAAAAGGATTTATTAGATAAATTTGATGACCATATCAAAAAACAATCATATGAAACACGTTCAAAAGCAATATCTGACCTGATAAAAGAACATATTGAAGCTGATATTATAAACAGCGATGGAATGCTTGCAGGAGCTGTTACATTTTTATACAGTCACCATAATAAAGACTTAGTCTCAAAACTTTTAGAAGTCCAACATGAAACACATAATTTAATAGTATCCATGCAGCATATCCACTTAGACCATGATACATGCCTTGAGATTTTAGCTGTTAGAGGCAAAAGTTCTGATGTAAGGTCGTTATATTATAAAATTAAAGCATTAAAAGGTGTAAAGCTGGCATCTATTAGTGCTACTTCCATTTCGGATTTATAAGGAGTTGTCAAATGAGGATTTTAAGTTTGATTTACACAGCAGTTGCTCTGATTGCAACTATAATAATATGGCTTGTTACTGATTCCCATGCAGTTTATGGTGCGATTATTATATTTATTTTATCTGTTGCAATAAATGTGGCAAAAGATGCTATTTTCTACAAACAGATTAAGATATTAAATGATTACATTGATATTGCTCTTGTAAGCTGCCCAAATCAGCCACCGCAGACTACAGGCAGATTTACATATATTGGTAAACATATACACGAGCTTTCTGATAAATTATGTACATTAGGAGCTCACTTTAGAAATGCACAAGTGCGTGTTGCTTCTGCTGCTTCAGATTTAACATCAGTTCAATCTAATTTATATGATAATGTGGTAACAGTAAATGAAAGTTTAAGCAGCGTTACAAAAGAAGTATATGATTTACAGCATACATCAGAGCATGTTAAAAGTATATGTGATGATTCTCAAAAAGCTGCTGAATCATGCCTTTCAAAAACAAGTCAGGCAGGCTCAGCAATGGAAACAAATATATTAAAAATGCAGCAGATACAAGAAACAGTTGATACTATTGTTGCCACAATGGGTGATTTCGTTATTTATTCTAATGATATTAAACAAAGTATCGGTAATATTACAGATATTGCAGACCAAACAAACCTTTTAGCATTAAATGCAGCTATTGAAGCAGCAAGAGCTGGGGAATCAGGCAGAGGATTTGCAGTGGTTGCAGATGAGGTTAGGAAGTTAGCAGAAAAAACAACATCTTTCACAGCAGAAATAGAAAAAGTTGTAGATAAATTGCACTCAAGAACTTCAGAGATTTCATCTCAAGTAAATGTAAATGCAGAGCAGGTTAAAGAGGCTATTGGCATTACAATGGATGCTGGTGCAATTGTTATAGATATTCGTGAAGAAACAAACGGTATGCTTGATATTACAAAAAAAATTGTTAATGCAATGGTAGACCAAAATGAAGGTATTGCAACAATTACAAAATCTATTGAGAAAGTATATGAAGAAAACGGTGTAGCATTAAATAGAACACTGGAAAGCCAAAAACTTGGTAATAACCTTGATAATATAGCAACAGAAATGAAAGATAATTCAAAAGATTATTCTGCCGGTGAAGGTCAATTTATGACGTTTACTTCAGCGTTATCCGTAGGTTATAATGCAATAGATGAACAGCATATTAGATGGATTGAGCTTATTAATGCAGTTTATAATTCACTTGCATCAGGTTCCTCAAAAGAAAAACTTGGTATGGTTTTAAAAGATTTAGTTGATTATACAGTATGGCACTTTGGTTTTGAAAATAAAATGATGAATACATATGACTACCCAGAAAAAGACAGCCATATGAAACTTCATAGAGATTTTATTGCAGAAATCAAAAAACTTGAAGAAAGGTATGAATCTGGCGAAGATATTATGGGTGTAAATGTATTAGAGTTCTTGAAAAACTGGTTATCAGACCATATTATGAAAATAGATACGCGTCTTGGAGCATATCTTGAATCACAAGGAGCAAAACCAGTATAAAATTAAATATTTTAAACATAATATTTATATGTGAAAAAGCAGGTTTTCATACCTGCTTTTTTATTTATAATTAAAGTATATATTTACTTAAATCAACATTTGTGCTGATTTCTCCTAATTTATCTTGTACGTATTCAGCATTGATTACAACTTCCCCAGTAACATTTTCAGGAGCTTCAAAAGCTATATCTTCAACTAATTTTTCCATAATAGTATGAAGCCTTCTAGCACCTATATTTTCATTACTGGAGTTTACTTTGCAGGCAATTTCAGCAATTGCATCAATACCATCATCAGTATATGTAATAGAAACATTATCAGCTTTTAAAAGTGCAGCATATTGTTTTGTAATAGCGTTTTCTGGTTCTTTTAAAATACATAGGAAATCTTCTTTAGTTAAAGCATCAAGCTCCACACGTATTGGGAAACGGCCTTGAAGCTCTGGAATTAAATCAGACGGTTTTGCCATAGAAAAAGCACCTGCTGCAATAAAAAGTATATGGTCAGTTTTAACTATACCATATTTAGTATTAACTGTAGAGCCTTCTACAATAGGCAGTAAATCACGCTGTACCCCTTCCCTTGATACATCACCACCTCTGCTTGAAGATGTGGCAGATGAGCATATTTTATCTATCTCATCAAGAAAAACAATACCAGACTGCTCAACACGTTTTAATGCAGTGCTTTTAACATCATCCATATCAATAAGTCTGTTTAATTCTTGGCTTTCTAAAATTGAGCGTGCTTCGCTGATTTTTATTTTCCTGCGTTTTTTCTTTTGAGGAAACATATTTTTCATCATATCGTTTAAATCCACACCCATATCTTGAAAACCAGCATTAGTTAATACTTCAATATGAGGGGTTGGCTCATCCACATCTATTTCAATAAACCTGTCATCAAGTTCGCCATTTTTAAGTTTTTCTTTCATTTTTTCTCTTGAATCACTTCCTGTGCTTTCATGGCCATCTAAAGAGTATGTAACAGGTTTTGGTGGAAGCAATATATCTAATATTTTTTCTTCCACCAGTTGTTTTGCTTTTTCAATATGTACTTCTTTTTGTTCAGCTTTTACCATATTTACGCCGATTTCCACTAAATCTCTAATCATAGATTCAACATCCCTGCCAACGTAACCAACTTCTGTATATTTACTGGCTTCCACTTTAATAAATGGTGATTTAGTAAGGCGTGCAAGTCTTCTTGCTATTTCTGTTTTACCAACACCAGTTGAGCCTATCATAATAATATTTTTTGGTGTTATTTCATCCTGTATTTTTTCAGGAAGTTGCAGCCTTCTCCAACGGTTTCTTAGTGCTACAGCCACTGCTTTTTTAGCATTTTTTTGCCCAACAATATATTTATCAAGTTCATCTACAATAGCTTTCGGTGTAAGATGTTCTGCCATTATTTACTCCTTATAATTCTTCTATAATAACATTTCTATTAGTATATATACAAATAGAGCCAGCAATATTTATTGCAATTTCAGCTATTTCTTTAGGTGTTAGCTCTGTATTATTAAGTAATGCACGAGCTGCTGCTAAAGCATAAGGGCCACCAGAGCCAATAGCTGTAGCCCCATCATCTGGTTCAATAATATCGCCAGTACCAGATAACACAAAAGTATCTTTAATATCTGCAACTATCATCATAGCTTCTAATTTTCTTAAATATCTGTCACTTCTCCAGTCTTTTGCAAGCTCAACAGCAGCACGGGCAAGCTGATTATTACTTTCTTTTAATTTTGCTTCAAAGCGTTCCATTAAAGTAAAAGCATCAGCAGCAGAGCCTGCAAACCCACATATAACACTGCCACCTGCTAAACGGCGAACTTTTCTTGCATTATCTTTCATAATAGTATTGCCAAAAGTAACCTGACCGTCCCCTGCCATGGCAACTTTATCGCCTCTTCTAACTGCAACTATAGTTGTTGCCTGTATCGTATTATGATTGTGTTCCATATATACCTCAAAAAATATAATCAATTATAAATGTATATTAATATATAAATAAGTTACAAATATGTCAAACTTATAAATTAATTCATATATAATTTTTTTATAATTGTATATGGAAGACTTTTATGATACAATATTAACACATAAGAAATGAGAGTGTTTGTATGCAGAAATCATTACTTGTTTTATTAATGGTATTTATTTCTATAATGAAAGCTGATAAAAACATAAAAGATAATAGTGGCAAAACAGCTCTTGATTATGCAAGGGAAGGAAAACTAAAAAATTTAGAAAGGTTATTATCATAATATGCAGGAAAAGAAGATTTCAATAGGTAGAAAAATAGGGTTTTGGATTGTTTATTTTTTAGGTACATTGTTTGTAAAAACATGGCGTATGAAAAACATTAATCAAGATTCATTTAATAAATGCAGGCAGGAGGGCAAAAGCCCTGTATTAGTTTTGTGGCACGATTCGCTGCTGCCTTTAGCATTTAGTCATTATAAAAATGATATTGCAACCATAGCATCAGATTCTAAAGACGGAGAGTTGATTACATACATTTTAAAAAAATGGGGCTTTAGAGTTTCCAGAGGCTCATCTACAAGGGGTGGGCTTAAAGCTGCTATGAATATTATTAAAAACTGCAGGAATGATAAACGCCCTGCTGCTATTACTGTGGATGGTCCAAAAGGCCCCCGTCATGAAGTAAAAAGCGGAGCAGTATTTATTGCAAAAAATCTTGATAAAATAATATATGTACTTACATTAAAAACAGACAGCTTTATACGTTTTAACAGCTGGGATAAGTTTATTCTGCCAAAACCTTTTGCAAAGGTGGAGGTGCATTATTCTGAAATATTTTATGTAAGCGATGAAAAAGATGAAGCTTCTCTTAAAGCAGATACTGAAAGGCTTCAAAATTATATGCTTATGCGTACAGAAGAAGTATGCAAAGAATTTGTTTAGTTTTTAGTGAGTGGTTATGCGAATACTTCTTGTAATCTATAATTTCATACTTATATTTATAACCCCAATTGCAGCCATTTTTATGTATATTATTATGCGTAAGAAAAACAAGCATCAGCATTTTTTTGAGCGTTTTGGGTTTATTAAAGTAGCTGATTTTAACCCTAAAAAAAGCATATGGTTTCACTGTGCCAGTGTAGGTGAAGTGAGAAGTATAAAAAATATTGTGGATGAGATACGTAAAAACCACACAGATTACAGCATAATTATTACAACTATGACAGCAACAGGCAGGCAGACTGCTTATGATTATATAAAAGCAGATATTGCATTTTTACTGCCTATAGAAAGCGGCAGTGCCTTTGCAAAGATTATTGCATATATGAATGTATCCTGCCTTGTGATTGTAGATACAGAGTTATGGCCAAATTTAATATATACTGCTTCAAAAACTGTGCCTGTATTTTTAATTAATGCAAGGATTTCAGATAAAACTTTTAAAACATATAAGCGGTTTAAGTTTATTTTTAAAAATGTATTAAATCAGTTTAGTGCAATCTTAGCAAAAAGTAAAATGGATGAAGAACGATTTGCCTGTATTTTAGGAAACAACAATAAAGTTATAACAGCAGGAAATATTAAATTTCAGGAAAGAAAGAAAAAAGAAGATGTTAAAGTAATAAGTGAGCTTAATAATATAAAATATTTACTGCTTGCTTCTACCCATGAAACAGAAGAAGAAACACTGCTTTCATATATGGATAATAAAATGTGCGGTTTTGAAAAGATTGTAATAGTTCCACGCCATATAGAAAGGTGTAAAAGTATTAAAGAAATGGTTATAAATAAAGGTTATAGTGTCAGCTTATACAGCGAAAAAGATTTTTCAAAACAGGTGGTTATAATAGATGTATTTGGAATGCTTGAAAGCCTTTATTTAAAAGCGGATAAAATATTTATTGGTGGCTCACTTGTGCATATCGGCGGTCATAATATATTTGAAGCATTGCAGTTTGAAAAGGTAATATCTGTTGGAAAAAATATGTTTTCCTTTAAAGAAATATATGATAATGCAAAAGAATATGGTTTAGTTTGCGAAATAGATAATAAAAATGATTTTATAAAATATTTAGAAAGTGAAGATAAAGAATATAATTTTCAAGATTTTTTTAATAAACTTGAAAGTGAAAATAAAAATACATTATCTATTATAACAGAAACTATAGGAACAGTGCTTAAATAAGCTAGGAAATTATTATGATTTTATACATTCTTTTAAAACCAGTATTGTTTATATTGCTGCATACTCCCCGATGTGTACTTATGGCTATTGCTAAATTATTAGGTTTATGTTTGTGGCATTTATCAAGTGATAGACGCCATGTGGCAATTGTTAATGCAACAATCCTTGGAGCAAAGGATGCTAAAAAAACAGCTAAAAAGTCGTTTATTTATACTTTTATGGCTTATATTGATATTTTTTATGCAAAACGAATTAATAAAAAAATAATAGATAAATATGTGGAAATAGAAGGGCTTGAAATATATGAAGCATTAAAAAAAGAACATAAAGAAATGGCTTTTATAAGTGGTCATTTTGGTGCATGGTCATTAATGGCAACTCTTGCATATCAGACAGCAGGCATAAAACTTATTACCATAGGCCGTTCCACAAAAAATTTTGCAATAGATAAAATATTAGATGAACTTAGAACTTTTGAAGGTATAAAATATGTTACTCACAGGGGAGCTATGGAAAAACTTCCTAAATATATAAAGCAGGGGTATATGCCGGGAGTCTATATTGACCATACAGCCTTAGGAAAAGACTGTATAAACGTAAACTTTTGTGGGTATAAAGTTCCAGTTATTGCAGGGATTCCTGCTCTGTGTATTAGAAAAAATTACCCTGCCATATTTTTCTTTACATTATATGACGGCAAAAAATTTAAAGTCATTGTGAAAAATCCTGTATTTCCTGATAAGAAATTAAAACCAAAAGAAAGAATTATAAAATTTATTGAAGATATAAATAAAGTATATGAAGAAGTATACAGGCAGTACCCAGAACAGTGGTATTTAATCCACAGGCGTTTTAAAAGGGTAGAATTAGAAGACGGTACTTTAAGTGGATATCTTTATGATAAATGAGGTGATTATATGGATACATTAAAAGGTGTAGTTTTTTTAGATAGAGATGGCACAATAAACTATGATGCAGGTTATATTAACCATGTAGATAATTTTATAATGTACCCATACGCTGCTCAAGCCATTAGAATGCTTAATAAAAGCGGTTATTATGTAATAGTAATAACAAACCAGTCTGGGCTTGGCAGAGGTTTTTTTAATGAAGAAACATTAGATGAAATCCATAATTATATGGTGCGGTCATTAAAAGAGCAGGGAGCAAATATTGACGGTATTTATTTCTGCCCCCATGACCCAAACGCAAAAATAGAAAAATATAAGGCAGTATGTAATTGTAGAAAGCCAGAAACAGGCTTGGTGGAGATGGCTTTTAAAGATTTTAATATAGATAAATCAAAAATGTATTTTATAGGTGATAAACATTCAGATATTATGGCAGGCCATAAATCTGGGTGTAAAACAATAATAGTAAAAACAGGTTACGGAAAAGGTGACCTTATCAATAAATCTCATAAATGGGAAGTACAGCCAGATAAAATCGCTGACACTCTACTTGATGCTGTAAAATTTATTTTAAAAAATGAAATATAACCCTTGAAAAAAAGAATAAGTTGTAATAATATACTTTAAAAGGGAGGTGCAATATGAAGCTAAAATTTCATATTTTAAAAATTTTTTTGGTATTGAGTGTACTTATTCCGTCATTTGCGTATGCAGAAATTAAAAATGCGGATGTAAATCAGGTGGAAGAGTATATTAAATCAGGCAAATACATCGTTGTAGATGTTAGAAAACCTGATGAATATGGTGCAGGGCACATAAAAGGTGCTGGTAATGTAGACTATTATGATGATAATTTTGAATCATTATTTGAAGAAAAATATAGCGATAAAAATCAAAGTTATATTCTCTACTGTCGTTCTGGTATGAGAAGCCAATATTCAGCAGAAATTTTAGAAGAACTTGGTTATAAAAATCTTATAAATATGACTGGTGGGATTTTAGCATGGCAGGATGCAGGTAAGCCTGTAGAGAAGTAGTGCTGGTGTGGTGGATGCAATAGTGAGCTATGAATTATTAAAAGAATTGACTGTTCTCTATGTTGAAGATGAAGATATGATGAGAGAGTCTGTTGTCATGCTTTTAAAAAGAAGATTTAAAGATGTACTTGTAGCATGTAATGGAGCAGAGGCTCTTGATATTTTTAAAAATAATAAAGTGGATGTAATTATAACAGATTTGCAGATGCCAGTAATGGATGGTATGGAGCTTGCAAAACATATTAGAGAAATAGACAATACCCCTATTGTAGTTGTTTCGGCTTTTAATGACGAAGGCCACCAAGTACCTGAAGCTAATGGAAGGCTTACAAAACCAATTAAAAAGAATGATTTATTTGATATAGTTTTAGAATGTGTAAGTAAGTAATACTTACACATTTTTTTTATCTAAAATACTTTTCTAAAATATTAAATTTTATTTGAAACAAGGTGATATTATTAAGCACAAAAATATTATCAAGTTTATAAGCGGTATATACTATACAAATTATATGCCGTAAGCTTTTCTTAAAATATTTTCAGAATTTTCTTTAATTAAGTTGCTAAAAAGTCTTACAATACGTTTGTTATCTTCTACATTATATCCTTTTGCAATATTATCAAGTGCGTTATCAATAACCTTATCCACATAGATTTTTGTAGGAACGCTGATAGTTTTTAAACTGCTTTTAGAGTAAGTATCCTGATTTGTTACATTTTCAGCGATTACATTTTCCTCATTTGATGGGGAAGTATTTTCTTTTAACGTATTATTACTTTCATAATTTAGTGCAGAACTGATATTTTGTATAATCATAATACACCTCATAAATCATTTTAATTATTTGCTATCAAATTTTGTGCCAAAATTTAAAAAAGTAATATTATACCTATTATTATTGCGTGATATATAAAATAACTGGTGGTACCCCATTTTTTATTAAAAAATGCTATAACTACTTGATAATATATGTAAAAATATAAATAATTGTAATAACTGTCATTCTGAGCCTACGATAGTAGGCGAAGAATCTTATTAAACAATAATAAAAATTAAGGTGTTTTAAAAAAATGGGGGTGAAGCAAAAATTGTAAACTTAAAAAATATAACAGTTTTAGATATATTTAAATTAAATATAATCTATTAATATCTTACTGCCATATTTTTACCTTTCCATATCTTTACGCCGAAAATCTCAGAAACGGGTGTTTTGTTATTTTACCTATAAAGCTCCAAAGGTATAATCACTCATTATTGTTTTTCCATTGCCACTACAACTCGCTTCGCTCTCAAGTAGCTGGCAAAACATTCCAAAAAAATAATTTCGCATACCATTTGAAGAGCGTTTATATGTAAAATAACACTAGTACATAAAATAAGGATAAATATTTATAAATATTATTTTGCTAAAGTTATTTAAAATATTATGAGTGTTTGTATTTATTATATTTAAGATTTATTTTTTTATATGTAAAATGTAACATAGGTCCTGTTAGTTAATAAAAAATGGGGGTGAAGCAGATAAAATAACTGGGGGTACCCCATTTTTTATACCCATATCAACTCGTCCTTATCTTTTGGTAAAAAATCCTCAATCGAAAGTA
>CALUWN010000003.1 GCA_944324495.1 uncultured Mucispirillum sp.
TATTGTATTCCAAAAAATTCTTACCTAACTAATTACTAAGCTGTCTATCACTATTTAACCTATTCTGTTGTCAATTACCTCAACCCTCACTCTCGCAAGGGATATTCTTATAGCATTTTTATGTTTAACTTGTCAAGAACTTTTTTTATTCTAATCAAAATTTATTTTTAAAGCCCTTTAACATTAGTTACTTATCGTATCAAGGGAAGGTATATATAACAAAAGATTTTTAAGTTGTCAATATATTTTTTTTAGTTTTTTTAAAAAAATTTTTATTTATTTTATTTTCTATTATATATGTTGATTTTTATTTTATACTATAATATATAATAGTATAAACTTTTGTATGGTGATTAATGGTTAGTATTATTATACCACTGCATAATCTAGGTTTGAAAGGTGACTACTGTTTAAAAAGATGTTTAGACAGTATTTTAGCTCAAAAATATGATGACTTTGAAGTTTTACTTATGGAAAACGGTTCCAGCGATGATACAGTGGAAGTTGCTAAAATATACTGCCAAAAAGATAACCGCTTTAAACTGCATATTCTTGAAACTATTGGTATTGCTAATGCCAGAAATGAAGGTTTAAAAATTGCTACAGGTGAGTATGTATCATTTATAGATGGTGATGATGCCATATCTGACAATTTTCTTAAAAATACAAATAATATTTTAGCAAATAACCCAGAAATTGATTTTATATTTACTTCATGGGCTTTTTACTATGATGATAAAGGCACTACAAAATATGTTGTCAAGCATGATGAAAATAAAATACTAACACCTGCAAAATATTTAGACCATCAAGCAGCAGGCACAATCTGGGCAAAAGTTATACGCAGAGAAACTCTTATTAACAATAATATTTTCCTTGATAATAAAATATTTGGATATGATGATTTCTTATTTGGCAATGAACTCTATTTTGCTTCTAAAAAATATGCATTATGTGCTGATGCCTGCTACTATTACACACAGAATAGAAAAAACCAAACAACTAAAACAAAACTCCAAAATATGACAGAGGGAACTTTAGTTTTAATTAATAGATTGACAGATTTATATAAAAAATATAATGTATATGAAGAAAATAAAAGTATAATAGAAAATATGTATATAGGCTTATTTATAGGCTCTAATTTTGCTATGACAAGCGTTAGAAAAATGAGTTTCAGCCAAATAGTTAAGCTTATAAATCAAGAAAAAGAAAAAATATCTCAAGTAAATTCCTCTATCCTCCAGTGCCAAAACTGGCAGAAAGTATGGTTTAGAAGATTTCAAAATGCTGTTGCATTTGGGGGGGGGATTGGAGGCTATATGTTTATTAAATTCATGCGATTTTACCGCAATCTTTTCATTAAACCCTTAAATATTAAATGGTATAAGTAAGCACAACTTTATAATGTTAAGTGTGGTTATACCACTTCATAATCTTGGTTATAAAGGTGATTACTGTCTAAAAAGGTGTCTAGACAGTATTCTAGCTCAAACTTATAATGATTATGAAGTTTTACTTATGGAAAATGGTTCTACTGATGATACCATTAAGATAGCAGAAGAATATTGCAAAAAAGATAACCGCTTTAAACTGCATATTCTTGATACTATTGGTGTATCTAATGCTAGAAATAAAGGTATTGAACTTGCAAAAGGTGAATATATTACTTTTATTGATGGCGATGATTTTATTTCTAATGATTATCTTATGTCTGCTTATAATCTATTTAGTAATCAAAAAAATGCTACTATGGTTATTATGAATAAGTCACTTTATTATAAGAATAAAATAATTCAGTACTCATTTTATAATGATAACACTTATGACAATATGGATAAATTTAATATAGATTACCATGGCAGTATGTGTGATAAAATAATTAAAACCAAGTTTATAAAAAACTTTAATTTGAAGTACAATACATCACTTACGCATGGTGAAGATGGCTTATTTGCATACGAACTCCTATTTTTATCGGATAAAATAATCACTTCTGCATCTGGTATGTATTATTATGTACAGAATAGAAAAGGTCAGGCTACAAAAAATATAAATAATGTATTAACTGCAGAAATTCCACCTATTATCAAACTTAAAAATCTTGTGGAAAAGTATAAACTTACTGATTTATATGAAAAACAAATTACTGATAAGTTTATTTCCCTTTTTGTTGGTGGTGGCAAGTTTGCTCAAACAAGAGTTACTAAAATGGGTTTGATAAGTTTAGTGAAAGAACTTAATAAATACAAACAATTAATTATAGACTGGTATATTGACTTTAACGATATAGATAATAAATGGAAAAAAATATGGTTTGAGAGATTTAGAAATTTACTTAAAACAAATACTTTCACAGCTGCCCTATTTCTTAAGCTTATGCGAATATACCGCAATATATTTATTCAGCCATTTCATATAAAATGGTATAAATAATACATAAATTGTATAGCACATCATAAAACCACTTGAAAAACATTGTAATAAATCTTAATATTAGTAAGTACATTTTTTAGCAGGATAATTTATGAGAATATTAGTTTATAATCAGCACAGGGCATTAGGTGACGGCGTTTTCTTCACAGGGTACTATAAAGCATTAAAAGAGAAATATAAAGATATTGAAATTGATGTTTTCTGCACACCAATGCATGCAAATGCTTTAAAAAACAACCCATATATTTCAAACATATTTTACTTTTTAAACTATTATAAACCGTGGAAAACTGTTCGTCAGGAAAAAATAATATATAATGTATTTCTTCAAAAATATTTTGGGGATTTAAGAGCATCTGCTAAAAATAAATATGACTATATTTTAGATATTGACAGCCACTACAAAAAACCAAACCTTGAAATGCTGGAATATTTAAAAGAAAAAACATCTGCAAAACTGATTGCAAAAACTAACACAAAATCTGCTAAATTAAAAAATAAAAATCTTTTTGATGAATTTACCTCTGGTTATCCTTTTGAAGCACTGGGTATTAATGAAATACCTGTGCCAGAACTGTATGTAAGTGATGAATATAATAAAAAAGCAGCTGACTATTTTAATAACTATAAAAAAGATGGCAGCTATAATATTATTATAAATGGTGAAGGCTCTGGGTTAAAATCATTGCCAGCTGATGAGATAATTAATATTACAAACGCTATCCTTAGCCAATATAATAATATTAATATATTTTTTATGGGCTATAATGGTGCTGGTGTTATTGAAAAATATACTAATATTATTAATGCTACCGATAAAAACCGAGTTTTCCTCACATATAAAACTAATGTGGAAGATTCTTTTGCACTTATAAATAATGCCGATTTAGTTATTTCTGTGGATACTGCTGTAATACATATTGCAACAGCACTAAAAACAAAATTTATAGAAATATGTGGCTATGCAACAAAAAACTATATACCTGTAATACCTATTGATGCTGCTGATAAAAACTTATATAGAGTATCTTATAAAGATAAGCTGACTAATAAAGTGATTATTGATGATTTACTAAAACAGCTTAAAGATATATTAAACCTATAATGTTATTTTTCTAGTTAACCACCAAGATTTTATTATATCTTCTAGTTTTTGGTTATGAAATTTATAGCCATAGTTATTAGCTAACTGCCCTGCCTGCTGGCTTTCTGTTATTTTTACTGCTAGTAGACCCTCTGACTGAGTTAAATATCTTAAAAGCATACCGCCTGTAATATAAGATTTATACCCACACGCAATATTTTCAAAATCGATAATCTCTAATAACTTACGTATTTGATTTTTTATAATGAATGAAGAAGATAATGATAATATATTAATACTTTCTGCCTTTGGAATAATAATATTATTATTCCTGCATATATCATATGCAGTATCATGCAGTTTAATAATATTATTAAATTTAATACCATGAAAAAAATCAAATGGTATAGACATGCCAATATAGTCATTATCAAGCATGTAATTACAAATATTGTTACTATAACTATTACTACTAAGTAAAGATAAAAATATATGTTCTAATAAAATGAAATTAGTCTCTTCAGATAAAAAATCACGGTAAATTAAACCAATATGACAATATAAATCAAATTGATTACTCTCTTTTATATTATTTAATATATCTTTAAAGCTATCAGTTTTAATATATTCAATATTATCTATAAACTCATACTTATTTTGTAACTGTTCTATTATTTTATGGCTTTTGTCATTATATGATATTAAATATTTTATTGAAAACTGCCTATTTTCATTATACTTATATGCCTCATCAATTATTACATTATTATTTAAACAGTAATCCATTCTATCAAATGAAAATTCTCTTGATAAATTTTTATAAATTTGCCCTATATTAAAACTTGTGTTGTGTTCTATATAATTGAATAGATTAATATTGCTTAACCCATGATTAAAACCATATTTTTTACTAAACACTAGCTTTCTTCTTTTTAAAACAGGGCAGCCATTTTTTATAAGTGAAAGCACGTCATGGCTGTAGCTACCATTAATCTTTTCATCCATATATGAACCTGCTTTATATCCATAATTGATAAGATAATTAGTTAGTTTTAACTCCACACTTTCCACTGCATCTTGATAATTTTTTATCTCTTTCATATTTTGAAAAAAAGAAATGAATTCTTTGCTTGTCACTACGTTTTCTTTAAATAAATAGAAATAAGACTGTATATGAAATGGTATATTGTCATGTTCATCTATACTTGTAATACCCCAAAAATCATACTCTTTATCCATCATTGTATTAAGCATATCATCAAATGGATAAATTGGTGCAAAAAATGAATTATTGCACATTATCAACTCTTTATCTAATAATTTTGCATTATATAAATATAATATACCTTCTTTATATGCTGTTACATCATATCCTTTATTTTCACGATATATTACTTTATTAAAATATTTATCTAAAAGATTTGCACTATCTGCATTTAATTTGCCATTAACAACACATATTAAATAAGAACCATGCCGTTTAAATTCATTAAATAGATTTTCATACCATTCATCTAATATGCCTTTTTTTTCATATATTACATAAAGTATTACTCTATCTTTAACCATTGCTATTTTTTACCCTCTATCTTCCAGCTTAATGCTCTAAAAAATCTTTTTTGCCACTCATAAAAATATTTTTTTGGCTTTGATAAGTATGGAGCAAGCTCATTAATTGATTTATACATTTTATAACCTTTAAAAGGTGAAAATGTATTTGATAATGCACAGGCATAACGATAATTTGCTGCTAGTACTTTTAGCCACTTTTCATGATTGAAAAACTTTGTTTTTTCATTATGTTTTATTAGTTTTATAAACCAGTTTCGTATTTCTTCATGTTCTTTTTTACTAAAAGTATCAAGCCTGCAGGCAAGTTTTACATGAAGTTCTGCCTCATCTTCTGATACATCTGCCATAAAACGTTTTAATGACTGCTTTAATACTATATGTTTTTCAACTACTTTTTCCTTTACTAATACTCTTGATGTGTTACTTGCATGTCTTCTATACTCTATTAAAACATTATCAACACACACCCACTTTGCTCCACAAGAGAGTGTTTTTTCAAAAAAATCCATATCTGCACTAACTCTATATGTAACATTATAACATTCTGGAATATTTTCTGTAATTGATTTTCTATACATTATAGTTGGGTTTGATATAATACCACCCCACATGGCTTCACAGTTTACCTGCTCGTAATCTGCATTGACAACTATTTCTCTGTTATCTATTGTAGATGGTTTTTGCGACTTGCTGTCAATATGTTTTACTCTACCAGATATTCCTGTAATATCTTTATGCTCTTCTAAAAATTTATAACAAACTTCTATTCTATTAGGCAGTGATAAATCATCGTGGTCTGCCTGTACAATATATTCTCCTTGTGATAAAGAGATACCGCGGTTGGTAGTGTAAGCAAGCCCATGATTTTTGTCATTCTTATATATTTTTATACGGCTGTCATTTTCTGATAATTTTTGCACTATCTCTAATGTATTATCTTTTGAGCCATCATCAATAACTATTATTTCAATATTTTTATAAGTTTGGTTTTGCAGTGATGCAATTGTATATTCTATATATTTTGATGAATTATACGCTGGCAGTATAACTGATACTAATTTTTCTTTCATATTACCTCATTTATTAATAGTTTTAAATTTTGATTGTTTATAATCTTTTTTTACTATTGTTATCCCAAAAATCACTATTTCTTTTCTATATGGTTTTATATTAAGAGTAAATAATTTTTTCCTTAAATGTTTTAAGTTTTCTATTATTGTTACTAAAATATAACTCATATTATTAAAATAATCTTTATTAATATTACATAATTTTAGATAATTATCTATTAAAGTAATATTATATGTAGCATATGTATCTATAAACTTATTATAATTATATAATGTTTCATATTTTGTATTGTATTCTTTATTTATAAATTTAGATTTTTTTATAAAAGGTGAACCTGCTTTTAATAAGCTTTTCCACTCTTTAAAAGGATCATATAATTTTTCTATTACTTTTTTAATGACTACATCATTTTCTATCAATATTTTAGATAATTTCTTTTCACCATGTAATACAACATCTGCTTTTGAAGGATAATAAGAGTATTCTTTAAAAAATTGTTTAATATAGTCCTGCGTAAATATTTTCTTTTTCATGATTATAAAATAGCTTTGAATAAAATTATTTACTATATATGTTTTTGAAATTTTTTCAATGGAACATTCTTCTGTTATACCACATACTTCCCACGCCTTATCTTGCTCTAATTTTTCAATTAACTTTTCCATAGGATATAATGGGCCAAATACGCTGTCGTTTGTAAGTATTAATTCATCATAAGTCGATAGTGCTTCCCAGCCTATGATTTTTATCAATTCCTGCCATGAGCCAAAATCATATTTTTTATGATTAATGCCATATGATGCTTTAACATATGGAGCGATTTTTTCTTTTTCATCATCACTGATTTCATTATCTGCCATGTAATATACATCAGCAACTGTTGATAATTCTTTTAAGTAATAAACTACATAATCATGGATTATATTGTTACTGTCATATCCTGCAAATAGACAAATTCGCTTCATTTACTTTCTTTTTTCCCATAATTTTTCTACAGCAGTGTACGGGTCTAAACCTGATTTTAATAATGCCCTTATTTCTTCTTCTTTAAATATTTCTTTTACTATTTTTTCACGAACTACACCATATGATACATGAAGAAGCCTGTCTTCCATACGTCCTGCCTTTATATTTTTATCAAAGAATTCTGCATGGCTTGCAATTGCTTCCACAACTTTATCTATTCCCTCATCTCTTGAAGCTACTGTTTTTAAAACCTGCACATCCCAGCCTGTGCGTTGGTGTACCATTTCAAGCATCATTTCTAAATCTTTAACAGTGCGTTCTACACCTTCTCTATCTGCTTTATTTACTATGAAAATATCTGCTATTTCAAAAATCCCTGCTTTTATAGCCTGTATATCATCACCAAGCCCCGGAACTGTTACTACTATGCAGGTATCAGCTACCATGGCAATTTCTACTTCATCTTGGCCTACACCAACTGTTTCTATAATAACTACATCTTTTCCCATAGCATCCATTACTGCTACAATATCCATAGTGGATACTGATAAACCCCCTAAATGCCCCCTAGTGCCAACACTGCGGATAAATACGCCCTCATCTGTAGCGTGGTTTGCCATTCTAATTCTATCACCTAAAATAGCACCACCAGAAAAAGGGCTTGTTGGGTCAATAGCTACTACACCAACTGTTTTTCCCATAGACCTGTATTTTGCAATCAACTTATCTGTCATGGTGGATTTTCCAGCACCGGGAGCACCTGTAATGCCTATAATATGAGCTCTTCCTGTATGTTTCCACACTTCTTTCATATATTCTTCATAACCTTCTGCCCTGTCGTCTACAAGCCTCATAAGGCGAGCTGATGCTCTCACATCACCACTAAATACTTTATTGCAAAATTCATTCATAATTTCACCTATAAAAAATGGGGCTGAACGCCCCTTTTTATAATATATGCTCTATGTACTAAGCTCTATTTTTTGGAGTAACTTTTTCTGCTAAAAATTTAACAACTTCTTCTGTTGGCGTGCCTGGAGTAAAAATATGAGCAACACCTGCATCAATCAGCCCTGGAATATCAGTTTCTGGAATAACACCACCACCAAATACCACAATATCTGATGCACCTTTTTCTTTTAAAAGCTCTATAATACGTGGGAAAACTGTATTATGAGCACCTGATAATATGGATAAACCAATAGCATCCACATCTTCTTGTACAGCTGTAGCAACTATAGCTTCAGGTGTTTGACGAAGACCTGTATAAATAACTTCATAACCTGCATCTCTTAATGAACGTGCAACAACTTTTGCACCTCTATCGTGGCCATCAAGCCCCGGTTTTGCTATTAATACTCTTATTTTTGACATTGCATTGACCTCCGCAAAGAAAATACCACTTATTTATATAGAATGGAGCAAGGAAAGAAAATTGTCAATAGTTTATTACTTATTTTATTATGTTTTTGTTTTTATTTGACTTACTTTTCTGTTGTGTATATAATACGCAAACGGAGAATATACATATGCCAAAACTTTCTATTATTTGCCCTGCATATAACCATGAAAAATATGTAGATGATTTTATTAAAAGTTTTTTAAACCAAACAGAAAATGATATAGAACTTGTTATTGTTGATGACTGCTCTACTGATAATACTAGAAATATTATTAAATCATATGATGATAACCGTATTACTTTAATAGAAAATCAATATAATATGGGTATAAACTCAACTATAAAAAATGGTATATTACAATCTAATTCTGAAGTATTTGCCATATGTGCTTCAGATGATATGTTATACCCAGAATATGCAGAAACTGTTATAAATGTTTTCCATAAAAATCCTAACATACATCTCTTTTTTACAGCATTACAAGAAATTGATGTTAATGGTGAAATTAGAAATAAAATCCGTACTATTAAGTTTAATAATAAGGATAGATTTTTTATTTTAGAAAAATTATTTTTAGATAATTTTATTCCTGCTCCCGGCTCTGCATTTAGAAAAGAATCTGTATTGAAAGTAACGTCTATTCCTGCAGGTATGTTTCAGTATCAAGATTACCATTTCCATGTTCAAATGCTTCTACATTTTGATTTTTATTTTAATAATAAGCCTCTTGTATATTATAGAATATCTAACAACAGCGTTTCTATTAATTCATCACTTGCAACAGCAATGCGTTCAACTATAGAAAAAAATCATTTATTGGATTTGTATTATAATATTGAAAACGTAGATATTTTGAAGGCTATTTTTAAAGATAACCCTGTTTTTCAAAAATATGGTGAGCCAGTAAAAGAAACTATTCCTTTTTTTGTTTGCTTGATTGCTATAGAAAGTTATGACCATCAGCATGCCATGTGGGGATATAATTCCCTTGTAAAATTTTATAATGAAAAAAATAATCAACAGCTGTTATATGATTTATATAAATTTCAATTTAAAGATTACATATCTGAGGCTAAGTTTTTACCAGATATTAATAGTGGTATTAATAAAAAAATAAAAAAATTACGTAAAAAAAGAAATATAGCTGTTGCTGCGGCTGTACTCTCTGTAATTATTAATATAATATTACTGCTTATCTAATATGGGTAAGTTTTATAATTTTTATTTTATTAAATAATTTTATATAAATTTTACCGCGTACTGCACCTTCTAATTTTACAGTTCCTAGTGGTATAAATCCAAAAAGCCTTACTTTATATCTGTATATTTTGCTTTCTATATATTCATATACATCATCAAAATCATGTTTGAAAGGTGTTTTTCTTAAATAGTAATACCATATTTCATAAGTTCTAGGAGGTCTTGACCTTTTAACCCACGGTTTAAAACCTGCATAATGTATTATAGCAGGTCTCATCATAGCATCTTCAAGTTCTCTATTTTTATATATTTCATCATAGTAATCTTTATCTTTTAGCTCATAATACCAGTGGGGAAGTGATACATATTCATAAGAAAAATATGCCACATTACCATCACAAGCAATATTCATTATATCTTGGTCATGCCATTTTAAGTTTAATGCTTTATTGTTTATAATAGATAATACCTTTTCACCAAGCTTATCTTCACGCATTTTTTTCAAATTCATTATCCAAATCCCCCCCCCCAAAGTATTGGTCTCGGATTTTTTTATCTAAATGCTCTGTTTCAAAATATAAAAATGCTGGAGTTTTAAAACTGGCTAAATATTTATCTTCCAAATCAATATCAAAAAGCTGGCTTATATCTTTCATAACCACAATATCTACATCTGAATATATAATTTTATCATATTTATCAAATTCTTTTATCATGGTTGGAATACATCTATATAGTGCTTCTTTTGTAAATAAAGTATCCCCAACCTGTCTTGAACAGTCAATACCAAATTCATATTCTTCTTTACCGCATTTGATGATTTTTAATTCTGCATTGTTATATTTTTTGATTATACTTTCTAATTTTTTTATATTTTCATCACTAATATCTTCACTAATCACATAAAGTTCATAAAACACACTTTTATGGGCGTTATAAAGCAGTGATTCAAATGTAACACCACATTGTGGTACATAATTATTATCAAATGTAAAAAATACTGGTATTCTTTCCTGCATAACTTTTCCTAAAATTTATTTATTATTTCCACTACCTTTTCCACTTCTTCCATTTCTAATACAGGCGATATAGGCAGGCTTATAATTGTGGAATGTATCTTCTCGCTTATTTCATAGCTTTCACCCAACGCCCCTTGATAACATACCTGCTTGTGTGGCGGTATTGGATAATGTATTAAAGTTTCAATATTATTTTCTCTTAAATATTGCTGTATTTCATTTCGTTTATCTGTACTAACTACAAATAATATATTTTATAATATGATATAATTACTGTTACATTATTTAATTATCAACTATAAATGTAACATATTTATTATTTTATAATATTTTTTATATATTCGTCTTGTAATACATAATTTTTTATAAAGAAACTTTATCTTTAATGTTAGTATTAATGAATTTATAGTTCCCTTTTTATCATCTAATATATCAACTAATATTTTATCACCATAATTCTTATAAAGTTCTCTATAATAATTAATTAGCTCTTGTGGTAGCTCTCTAACTTTATCTATCTTACTATTTAATATTTTATAATTTTCTGCTGCTTTCAGTGCTATTTCCAACCCCCCCCCCGTGTTGAAATATCTTCTTAGAATAACTTCCTGTTGTTAACATTATTTTTTCTATTTCATTACTTTGAGTCCACATTCCTTTATTATGTATTATATAGTTAAATATTGTTTTATTTTTATTATAGTATATTTTACTTTTTTTATTTTCTTTATCTCTATAATCAAGCATCATTAAGGTTATATTGCCATCATCTACTAAATGATTTTTTCCTAAAATATTTATTAGTTTTTCTTTATCCTCTGACCTAAAAATAAATGATGCAACATGGTGCCATGATTTTAATTGATAATATTTATTATTAATTATATTATGCTTTTTATTATATTCATTTTTCTCTAGTGTTTTCAGTATAATTTGATGTTCATTTTCTATTAGTATATTATGATTATAACATATTCCTGTTATATCTTTATTTATATCTAAAAATTTTACACCTTCTTCTAAACATTTTTCATCTGTATAATAGTCATCACCATCTATTAGGGTAAAATATTCACTTTTATGTTTAAACATTTCTTTAAAAAGCCTGTATCTATTTTCACTTGCTCTTGCTGCTTTACTGTGTATTGTAAGTAGTTTTTTTGTAGATGCTGTATTGTAATAAACTTTAATTAAATTAGGATATCTTTCCTCTAATTCTCTTAAATATTCCACACTGCCATCGGTTGAGCCATCATCTCCAATCAATATTTCATATTCAAAAGGTATATTTTGTTTGAAAACTGATTGTACTAATTTTTCTATTTCATTTTTCTGATTATAGCATGTGGTTAATATACTTAATTTCATATATTTTCCTAAAATTTATTTATCACTTCCACTACCTGTTCCACTTCTTCCGTTTCTAATACAGGTGATATAGGCAGGCTTATAATTGTGGAATGTATCTTCTCACTGATTTCATAGCTTTCACCCAACGCACCTTGATAACATACCTGCTTGTGTGGCGGTATTGGATAATGTATTAAAGTTTCAATATTGTTTTCTTTTAAATATTGCTGTAATTCATCTCGTTTTTCTGTACGCACTGCAAATATGTGATATACATGGTCATCACTGTAATTTGGCAGTATTATTTTTTC
Organism: uncultured Mucispirillum sp.; assembly: GCA_944324495.1. GTDB lineage: Bacteria > Chrysiogenota > Deferribacteres > Deferribacterales > Mucispirillaceae > Mucispirillum. The sequence goes on from CALUWN010000003.1 coordinate 12,413, forward strand.
ATTTTTAATGTTTTCTATATAATATTTTGCAATTTTTCTTCTATATTCATTATCAGTATCTAATGTTTTTAATTTTATATTTAACACAGCAGCCTGCACTTCATCAAGCCTTGAATTTAGCCCAACATACAAGTTTTCATATTTTTTATGGCTGCCATAGTTCCTGAGTGCCACAATTTTATTATATAATTCTTCATTATTTGTTGTAACAGCACCACCATCACCTAGACATCCTAGATTTTTTCCCGGATAAAATGAAAAACCTGCCACATCTGAAAGATTACCTGCTCTTTTACCATTATGGTATGCTCCATGTGCCTGTGCTGCATCTTCTATTAATTTTAAATTATATTTATCAGCTATTTGTGATATTTTTTGCATATTTGCAGTTTGACCGTATAAATGCACAGCTAATATTGCTTTAGTATTTTTAGTGATTTTTGCTTCTATTTTATCTGCATCAATATTATAAGTATTAATATCAGGTTCCACCAATACAGGAGTACATCCACATTCGGATATTGCTAGAATTGATGCAATATAAGTATTTGATGGCACAATTATTTCATCACCTTTTTTAAAACCAAGAGCCATTATGGCAAGTTTTAAAGCATCAAGCCCATTTGCTACCCCAACTGCGTATTTTGTACCACAATATGAGGCAAAATTTTTACAAAATTCTTCGTTTTTTTTGCCTAATAGATACCAACCACTATCAAGAACTTCTTTTATACCTTCATCTATTTCTAATCTATACCTTTCATTGATTTTGTGTAAGTCTAGAAATTTAATCATATTGCACCTTCTAATCTGGTTCAAAAAATTTATAAATATTTTTTGTATTTCTTTCAATTTTTTTTATATAAGCATCATAATCTTTTGCAATATGTCCAAAATCTAATGCTCTATACCCTTTAACAGCTAAATCATATGCTAATATATTTGCTGTTGGTCCTAATATTATAATAAATAATTTATCTTTACTATGTTTCATTGATTTTTCTAATATTTCTTCATATTTATCAAAAGCATTTTTTGATGGTGCATAGATATATTCTATACTTTTACTATTATCAAATATATTATAATCTATATTATTAAATACTGTTTCACCACACACTATTACTATTTCTTTATTTTCCCATATTTGCTTTATTTTATTAAAATATCTTTCAAAATCGTATTCTTTATATAATTGATAAATTTGAGTTATTTCTGCACTTATGTATTCTCTATCATAATCTATAATATTTAACAGCCTTTTATGTTCTTCTGCAATATAAGTAAATAGAAAATCATTAATCGTATCTAAATATTTATAAAGTTCAATTCTAAAATATATACTTGATATTCCTATTAATATGTTTTCATCACTGCTTTTAAATATTCTATTTAATCGTTCTGATAATATGCCATGATGAGTTTGGAATGGTATATCTTTTCCATCCATTAATGCAAATTCCCCATCACCATATCTAACCATTGATTTATCACTTTTTATTAACAAATCAATAGTATCTTCCACATTTAATATGTTGGCCTTTTTAATATCCTTGTTATCAAGATATGGTAATAAATTAGCTATTTTTAAGATATGTTTATAATCTAATTTTTCATCAAATCTTCTATTCATTTCTTTTATATTATATCTTGCTAAATATCTTATATTATTTATAAAAGTTTTTAATCCCATATGGCTATATATCCTTTAATTCTGCAATTATTTTATTTTTATATAATTTATTTGCTGGTACATCTTTTGTGACAATACTACCTGCTGCAATCATTGCATTTTCCCCAATTGTAATGCCCGGAAGTATTGTAGCGTTGGCTCCAATGGATGCACCTTTTTTTATTACTGTATTTAAAAATTTTTCAGGATACTTTTTAGACCTTGGATATAAATCATTAGTAAATGTTACATTAGGACCAATAAAAACATTATCTTCAACACGCAGGCCGTCCCAAAGCTGTACACCACTTTTTATTGTTACATTATTACCAATAACTACATCATTTTCTATTAATACATTTGCACAAATATTACAGTTTTCACCGATTACTGCCTTTTCAAAAACTACACAGAACTGCCATATTTTGCTGTCTTTTCCTATATTTTTACTTTTAACATCAGAAAGTGGGTGAATATACATTTAATTATTGCCCCCCCCCATTGACCATTTCTATAAATTTATTATAATCTCTAATATATTCTTTAGGGTTATAATATTGACTAGCAATCACCATTAAAACACAACCTTGTGAAAAATCAAACATTTCCCGCCATATCATTTTACCTATATATAAAGCCTGCTCTGGAGTATTTAATTCATAAACTTCCTGCTCTTTTCCGTTATCAACCTTTATTTTACATGACCCGCTGACACATATTAGCATCTGTTCCAAATCTTCATGAGCATGAAAACCACGTGGCACTCCCCGTTTTGTATCATATATATAATATACCCTTTTTATATCAAATGGTACATTGTGTTCCTTTTCAAGTGCTATTAAACTTCCCCTGTTATCACCATGGCTTATTAATTCAATAAGTTTTATATTATTCATTTAATACCCTTTATTATCTTATTCCATTTTTAAATCTTATTTTTCTTAATAATTAAACACTTTATTTGTTTTATAACCCGATTTATCTCTCTTTTTATTTTATATAATATTATATTACCTTTTGCATCTTTGTACTTATAATGTTTATTCAATATCTTTAAAAATTTATTTAAATTTACTGTATCTACTACACACTTATTATCTTTTATTTCATAATAATTTGTTATATACTCCAGAAAATTTTTTACAGCTTCACTTATTTGCCTATTAGGAATCATTAACCCATATACTAACAAAAGTTTCTGTTGTAGTAAATCTTCATCACTTGGCTTTATTCTTTTAATTAGTTTAATAATTTTTTTTCTTTCTTCATTCCATTTTATTTCATCTTCTATCGTATATAAATATTGTCTATATTCTACTGGATATTTTAAATATTCAATCATTAATTTATTTGTTTCTTCAAATATATGTTTTTCTTCAATAAAATCCATTATCATTGAATATGAATCATACATATACTTTAATTTTGAAACATTTTTTGTTGTTTGTCCATCATAATTTCTATAAAAATAATATGATGTTGATATTCCATATATTAATGGTTTTATTGTAAATAAATATTTCAAAAGAAATACACCATCTTCATAATATATATTTTCTGGAAAATATATATCATTTTCTACTAAATCACTTTTTTTATATATCATCTGCCAGATAAAACCCTGAAACTTAACATTAGTATTATATTTTTGATATCCTTCGCAGTGATATAAAGTAGTTCCATTTATATCAAGGGTTGCTCCAAATACTACTACGTTTATATTGCTATCTTCCTCTATTTTTTTCATACAATTTTCATAAGCTTTCATATCACTTAAATAATCATCACTATCTACAAATGTTATATATTTTCCTGTGGCTGCTTTTATGCCAGTATTTCTAGCACCACCTTGTTTTTTATTTTCTTCATGTTTTATATATATTATTCTTTCATCTTTACTTGCATATTCTTTGCATATTTCATCATCTTCAATATACGGTGAAGCATCGTTGACTATTATAATTTCTAAATTTTTATATGATTGGTTTATAATGCTGTCTAAACATTCCCTTAAATAAGGATATACATTATAAACTGGCACTATTACACTTAGTTTTTCCATTTTATTTTCCTTTTTCAAAATTCCATGCGTCATGACACATATCCAATATACCATACTTTGTACTAAAATTTAACTCTTTTTTTGCCTTATCACTATTTGAATAATTTTCCCCTATATCACCACTTCTTCTTTCCACAATTTTATAAGGGATTTTAATTCCTGTTGCTTTTTCAAAATTATGTATTATCTCCAATACTGAATAGCCTGTGCCTGTGCCTATATTATAAATATTTATATTTTTGCTAAATTCAAAGGCTTTTATGGCTTTAATATGGGCTTTTGCTAAATCTACCACATGTATATAGTCCCGCACACCTGTGCCGTCTTTTGTATTATAATCGTTTCCAAATACTCTTAAATATTCAAGCTCACCTTTTGCAACTTTCACAATATACGGCATTAAATTATTTGGTATTCCATTATTTTCTTCCCCAAAAAGACCACATGGATGAGCTCCTATTGGGTTAAAATATCTAAGTATTACAGCTTTAAAGTTTTTATCAACATAAGCTATATCCTGCAAGATTTCTTCAATTATTAATTTAGTTCTGCCATATGGGTTTGTAACTCCAAGGGGCATATTTTCTGTTAACGGTAATATTTTACTTTCTTTATATACTGTGGCAGATGAACTAAATATTATTTTTTTCACATTATATCTTTCCATTAATTTTAAAAGATTAATGGTTATACCTATATTATTATCATAATATTTTAATGGTTTTTCAACAGATTCTCCAACTGCTTTATAGCCTGCAAAATGTATTACTGCATCAATATTATTTTCTTTAAATACTTTTTCAAATGCATCTATATCCTGCATATCTGTTTTGTAAAATTTTAAATCTTTATTTAAAAATTTATTGAGTTTTTCAAGAACCTTTATTGATGAATTATATAAATTATCTACAATAACTACAGTATGTTTACTATTAATACATTCTATAACCGTATGGCTTCCTATATAGCCTAAACCACCTGTTATTAAAATTTTCATTTATTTACCCATAACTGTTATTTTATTGCTTTCATAATTTATTTTATTTAATAGATATATGCCAAAAATACGTATTATTTTCCTGTCTTCCTGCCATACTACCTTTACTGCACCTTTTAAAGCATACTGCCAAAATACAAGGTTAAATATTCCACGGGTATATTTTAATGTTTTATATACACTAGCTATATGACTTTTTATAAGATTTATATTAAAATTCGTATATTTTTTCATAAATAAGCTCCACCCAAATGTTCTGCATAAAAAGTAAAGCTCGTAGCCAAATATTTTTTTCTTTACAAACGGACTGCCCTTTTTTATAAACTTACGCCATGAAATATATATATTTTTCTTAAATTCTACTATACTTTTTACTGTATAGCCACTTTGGACCGCAAGACGTGAAAAACCTATTTCATAGTTTTCTATTACTTTATCTACACTTTCTTCCTTTTTTATTCCTGCAATATATTCTTTAAACATATGCGATAGAAATACTTCTTTCTTCATCATCAAAAAATAACTGCTTAAATGCCAGCAGTGGTAATCATAAGCTGAATTTATACCACACACCTGCCATTCTTCATCTAATACTGTCTTATCCATTAATATTTGAATATTGTATAATGGACCAATAATGCTGTCATTTATAAGGATTAGCTCATCATATTCTGATAGCTTTTCCCAGCCAAGCTTATATATAAGCTCCTGCCATGAGCCAAAATCATATTTGCCGTGTTTATAGCCATAGGCACCCTTTACATAAGGTGCTATCTTTGCAAGCTCTTCATCTTTTACATTATTATCTGCTAAATAATACACATCAGATACTAAGGATAGTTTTTCAATTAAATATACAACGTAGTCTTCAATAACTTCATCTGCGTTGTAACCTGCAAAAAGACATATCCTTTTCCTGTCTCTGCGTATCATATAGCCTCTTTAATTTGTAAGCTGATGGTACTTCTGGTTTGCTTTTTTAACATACCAGTCTATAAAGTTGTATGTTATACCAGCCCTTTCAGGTTTCACATTTTCAAACCGCTTGCTTAATGCTATATGAGTATATGGAAAATATAAAAATGTGTATGGCTGTTCATCAGATAGTATTTCTTGAAATCTATCATAATATGCTTTTCTTTTTTCAAAATTAAACTCTTTTTTAGCTTCAGTTAATAAAGTATCCACTTCTTCATTTCTAAAACATATAAAATTCTGACCGTTTTCATTACAACGCTCTGTTGCCCATATATCATACTGGTCTGGGTCCATAGGAGTACTCCAGCCTAATACTACTGCATCAAATTCACCTTTTCTTGTTGCATTTAGCATTGTTGACCATTCTAATATTCTTATATTAACATCTATGCCTATCTTTGCCCAGCTTTCCTGAACAAGTTCTGCTATTTTTGCACGAATATCATTTCCTTGGTTTATCATTAATTCTATTGTAAGCTTTTTACCATTATAATCTATATACCCATCACCGTCATTGTCTTTAAACCCGGCTTCACTAAGCAGTGATTTTGCTTTTTCTAAATCATATTTTTTTGGGACTAAATTTTTATTATACCATATAGAATTAGGCTGATACGGCCCTTCTGCTGCATACCCTTTTCCATACAGCAAACCATCAATGATTGTCTGTTTATCAATTGCATAAGTTAATGCTTGACGTAGTTTTTTATTATTAAATGGTGCACGTCTTAGATTATAGCCTATATAAGTATAAGAAAAATCTAAATATGAATATGTATTATAATTATTCTGATACATTGACGTTTTTGTATCTAATGCTTCCTGCTTTGAAGTAATACCCATAATATCTATAGAACCATTTAACAGCTCTAAAAATTGAGTTGTTTGGTCTGGAATAGTGCGTATAAAGATTTTTTCTATTTTTGGTCTGCCCTCAAAATAATCATGAAATGATGTTAGAATAATTGATTGGTTAGATTTCCAACTTTCAAGTATATATGGACCTGTTCCAATTGGCTTACGCTGCAGTGGTGATTGGCTTGGTTTGCCTTTTAACGCATGGCTTGGCATCATCCAAATGCCCCAGCTGCCTAATGATGTTGCATATGCTTCTTTATATTTAACTTTTACAGTATATTTATCTATTACTTCTACACTTTCTATTGTTCTAAAATCACTGTCATATACTGTTGGGGTATCATCTGATATCATAAACTCATATGTAAATTTTACATCATCAGCTGTAAACTCTACTCCATCATGCCATTTAACTCCTTTCTTTAAATAAAAGGTAATGACAGTATTATTATCTGAGATTTCCCAACGCTCTGCTAAATCACCAACTAAATTAATATCTTTATCATATTTTACTAAACCATTGTATATATATTGAGTAACATTGTGGCTTGCTGAATCTGCTGCCATAGCAGGTATTAAGTTGATTGGCTCAGCAATCTCTCCTGTAGATAACGCATCGCCATAATCTGTAAACTCTACTACTGTTTTATTATCTTCTTTATCCTGTACAACTACACTCTCAACTGGTGATTCATCCTTTTTACATGAAATAATTAATAAGGATATTATTAAATACAACAATATTAGTAAAATATTTTTTTTCACATTAACAACCTTTTATGTTTAATTACTATTTTGCAGGTGTATTAAAAGGAACTGCGTTCTCTTGATTTTGTACAGGTGCTGCCCCTGTATTTTGTGATGGTATACCCATATCCACTGGAGATTGAGGTATTGCTGAAGTACCACCCTGCATAATACTTTCTTCATTAGAAGTAGATAAAACAGCAAGAATAAGTGATAATATTAAAAATGCTGCTGCAATAACTGTTGTTATTTTATTCATAATAGTAGAAGGTGCTTTCGGACCAAACATTTCGCCACTGCCACCACCTAAAGCCGCACCTAAATCAGAACTTTTGCTGTTTTGTAAAAGCACTGCTATTATCAATAAAATACAAACAAATACGTGTAAAGCTAAAATGATTGTGTACATATTTCTAATTTAAGGGTTATTACCCCCTTTTTCCTCCACAAATATTAGTTTTTCAGGCTTAAATAATTAAGCCTGAAAATTTTTCATCTATTTATCAAAATTAATGATTTTTAAAAAGTCTGCTGCTTTTAAGCTTGCCCCACCTATTAAGCCGCCGTCAACATCAGGTTGAGCCATTAATTCTTTTGCGTTTTCAGGTTTCATAGAGCCGCCATATAAAATACGAATATTCTCTGCCTGCTCTTTACTGCGGATTTTACCGATATATTCTCTAATTGCTTTATGCATTGCTTCTGCATCAGCAGGAGAAGCAGTTTTACCTGTACCAATTGCCCATACAGGTTCATAAGCAATTACAACTTTTGATAAATCAGCTACACCTTCAAGCCCTTTACCAGTTTGAGCAAGCACTGTTTCAACTTCTGTACCAGCTTCCCTTTCCCAAAGTGTTTCACCAACACATAGGATAACTGATAAACCTTCAGATAACGCTTTTTTAACTTTTTTATTTATAACTTCATCTGTTTCGCCAAAAATGCTTCTTCTTTCTGAGTGGCCTAGAATAACCCACTCTGCACCAGCTGATTTTATCATATCACAAGATACTTCACCAGTAAAAGCACCACTTGTTTCAAAGTATACATTTTGTGCTGCAACAAATGCTTTGCCACCATTTTTCTTTACTGCTTCACTAACAGCATAAATATTTGTAAAAGGTGGTGCAAATAATACATCTCTAGTGGAATAATCAATATCTGCGGCTGTAATCTCAGCTGCTAATGCTGCACCTTCTGCCACATTTTTGTTCATTTTCCAGTTACCTGCAATTAATGGTTTACGACTCATAATAAGCCTCCTCTTTAAAATAATAACCAACTATAATAAATAAACCACTACCATATTACATGAAGCAGCTATCTATACCAGCACAAGTATAAAATACGCCTTAACTATCTAAATACTTACTCTTTAAATATACTTATATATAGATATATTATCTACTTATCATCATCTTTTTTAGAAGTAAGTGGCTTATTTCTACCGTTATCCATTTCAAGTGTACCGTTCATAACAACACCTTCTTCAATTTTAATAACAGGTGTCCTAATAGTACCAGAAATTACAGCAGGTTTATAAAGCTCAACTTTGTTTTTAGCCACAACTAAGCCATCAAATGTGCCAGATATTTTAACGATACCTGCTTCAATTTGAGCGTTTACATTACCACTTTCTGCGATAACAAGCGTATCATTACTTTTAACGTTACCTTCAAAATTACCATCTAACCTAACAACACCTTCAAATACAAGTGTACCGTTAAATGATGTATTTTGACCTAAAAATGCGTCTATGCCGCCGCCTGTTTCTTTTGCTACTTTCAGCATTGTTCCCCTCTAATTTTTTTTATAATAGTATCAAGCTCATCTTCAGAATTATACTTAATATTTATAACTCCGCCTTTTTTAGAAGGCTTAATATCCACTTTTGAATTAAAAAATGATTCCATTTCTTGAGCAAGCCCTAAAATATTAGCATCTACTGCTTTCTTCTCTTTTTTTACTTTTTTACCTGTTAAAGATTTAATCATATTTTCCACATCTCTAACAGAAAGGTTTTTCTCTTTTACAGCATATGCAATAGATATAATCTTGCTTTCATCATCAAGAGATAAAAGTGCCCTTGCATGACCTTCGCTAATATCTTTATTTTCTATTAATGTAAGCACTGTTTTTGGAAGATTTAAAAGCCTTAATCTGTTTGTAACAGCCGAACGGCTTTTACCAACTATAACACCTAAATCTTCATGTTTATAATTATGCTCATCCATTAATTTTTTATATGCAACTGCAAGCTCCACTGGGTTTAAATCTTCCCTTTGAGCATTTGTAATTAATGCAAGCTCTAAACGCTCTTTTGCAGTATCAGTCTTCCTTAAAACAACTGGTATTGTTTTTTTACCTGCAAGGCCTGATGCTCGCCATCTGCGTTCACCCTCTATTATCATATATTTGCCATTATCAAGCTTTGTAACGATAATAGGCTGGATAACACCTTTTATTTTAATGCTTTCTGCTAATTCCTGTAATAAAGCCTCATCAAATATTCTTCTAGGCTGGTTATCGTTTGGCACAATCTCTGTTAGAGCAAGCTCAAAATAATTAGACGTAACTACACCAGAATGTTTTGCCTGTGCTTCCTCACTGCTGCGTGGGATTAATGAGTCTAACCCTCTGCCTAATGGCTTCTTCATAAGATTTCCTACCCCTGTGCCTGATTTCTTGTTTTTTCAAGCATCTCTTTTGCAAGCTCTATATAACATTCTGAGCCTTTAGATTTTGCCTGATATAATATAATTGGCTTGCCATAGCTTGGTGCTTCACTTAAAGCAACAGCACGCGGCACAATAGTATTAAATGTATTATCTGGAAAATGGGCTTTCACTTGAGCAACCACTTCTTTTGCTAAGTTGTTCCTTGCATCATACATTGTTAATAATATACCTTCTAAAGCAAGCTCTGGATTTAAACTTTCTTTAATTAAATTTATAGTGCCTAAAAGCTGTTTTAAGCCTTCCATAGCATAATATTCGCACTGCATAGGTATAAGCACCGTATCAGCTGCTGTTAATGCGTTTACTGTTAAAAGCCCTAATGATGGAGGGCAGTCTATAAATATATAATCATAGCTTTCTTTTAAAGAAGCTATACTTCTTTTTAGTTTGGTTTCCCTTGAAATCTCTTGTATAAGCTCCACTTCAGCAGCAGAAAGCTCTATACGGGCAGGGATAATATCAAGCCCATCTATTTCTGTATGATGAAGCGCCTCACGAGCTGGCACATCATTCACTAATACATCGTATATATCATGACCTATACTTTCTTCACTAATACCAAGACCGCTGCTAGAGTTACCCTGTGGGTCAAAATCTATTAATAATACTCTTGCCTCAGCTACAGCTAATGATGCAGATAAGTTTACTGCTGTGGTAGTTTTACCCACTCCACCTTTCTGGTTTGCAACAGCTATAACTCTACATTCCATCTGTAATGATGCCTCCATACTATATGCTAATAAAATTATGCATAGGATTATACCTTAAAAAATTGCAATAGTCCACAATTTATATCATTATATTAATAAGCTTGCAAGAAATACTTTCAAATTTATACATTTTTTTCATTTTTATTCATCTGTGTATATAGCATAACCATTTCTTCCCTCTGATTTTACTTTATAAAGCATTTCATCTGCCTTTTCATATATTTCTTCAAATTTCTTTTCATTATGGATTTGGGCTATACCAATACTGCATGTCACTTTCATATTTTCAAGAGGAATATTTAATAAATCTTCCTGAAAATTTTTAACAGTATCAATTAAATTTTGTCTTGAAATTGAGTTTGTTATAAATACAGCAAACTCATCTCCTCCAAAACGTGCCACATAACCTAATTTTATAAAATATTTCTCTAAATATGCGGCAACACTAACTATAACCCTGTCCCCTGTAATGTGTCCAAACGTATCATTTATATTTTTAAACCTGTCTATATCTATTATCATAAAATAAGCATTATCTGCATTCTGCAATAATAGTTTACCATACTGCAATGCTGCTGCCTTGGTATGTAAACCTGTCATTAAATCTTTGTCAGAATTATATATTTTATAAACAGAATACACTCTGTAAGCTATTACAAGCATACTTATCATATAGCTTATGGCAATACAGCCTACAATAAATTGACCAGTAGAGTTTAGATAAACTATATATGTTTCCCTGTCTAATACTATGTTTTGCATACGTATTGCATCGCTTACTGCATCTTTTAAGTGATACATTAGCATTAAATTTGTAAGCAAAACTATTAAACCTACCCCAAAACCTTCCAGCTTAAAACGGCTTGTGTAGTATGCGTTGCCACCGTCACTTATAATCTGCTCAAATTCTTTATAACGTTTTGAAATGCTTATTCTGTATAAGGAGTACATTACAATACATAATAATACAGCCTGTAAAAGCTCCCGCAGGGAAAATATATCTTTTAGTATAAAATTAATATCTATGTTTGTTTCTGGGAAAAGGTATGATGCGGTACTTAAAACTAAAACAGAATGAAAAAGCTGCAAAAAAACTGAAAATATTAATAGAAGATGCACTTTGTATACTTGTATTTTTTTAACAGCACTAAAAACAAGCCCTGCTGCCATACCAAAAAATATGCGTGTACCAGTACTTAATATTAAACTTTCAACTACATGCCCACTTGTAAATGGTGAAAAAAGTGCATCAAACTCATCACCTGCAATAGATGCTTTCCATATGCTTGTAAGCCCAAATATAAAACCTAAAAACCCGCCTGCAAATACACCATGAAAATATGCTGCTAGTATTACAGGTATATACATAAGTGTAACATACGGAATAATATAGCCCAGCCCAGAAAAAGCAAGCACCAGTTCAAAAGCAGTAATTAGTGCTAATTTTTTACCAGTTAAATTTACAGATTGATTATACATTTTCTACTCTCCCCATTACATATACTAAAAAATTTGCTATTCTAATGCAATAATTTTTGATTAATTTTTAAAAAATTATATTTTTATGTTTATTTTTAAAAAAATTTATTATAAAAAGAATTTTATTGATTTATTTGTAACAGGTGATTTATATGAAGATTTCTTGCAGAAAAAAAATCGCAGTTGATTCAAAAAAAGATGCTGTAATTATCCCGGTATATAAAAATATACGCTCTTTAAGAACTATTACTGGTAAAAAGATTGATGATGAATTACAAAATATTATTCAGTCAGATTATTTTAATTTTGATGAAAAAGAATCTAAAAGCTTTTATATAGATGTTAATAAAAAACTTAAGAAAATATACATAATTCACGTGCCAAAAGAAAAAGGTGAAGCACGCTTTTATATGGAGCTTGGTGCAAAAACAGCATCAATTTTTAAAAAAGATAAAATTTATTCGTTCTCACTTATTTCTTTTGAAGATATATATAATGAGAAAAAAGATTTATATATTACTAAAGCTTTCTTGGAAGGGTTTATGTTTAATGATTATACTTTTGATAAGTATAAATCAAAAAAATCACCAGAGCATAATTTTGAAGCTGAAGTGATTACAGCTATGCCAAAACTTAAAAAATATATTGATGATAATGCAGATAACTGGAACGCTGTATTTGATAACATTAATATTATGAAAGATTTAGTTAATACTCCAGCAAACTATTTAAAACCTTATGATTTTGCTGAGTTTGTAAAAAATAACCTGCCAAAAAATATTGACCTTACTATTTGGGATGAAAAAGAAATATTAAATAATAATATGAACCTGCTTCATGCCGTTGGAAAGGGCAGTGTTAATAAACCATATTTTTTAAAACTTACATATAATGGTAATAAAGAAAGCTCTAATAATATTGCTTTAATTGGTAAAGGTATCACTTTTGACAGCGGCGGCTATTCTTTAAAACCAGCTGCCAGCATGGCTCATATGAAAGATGATATGGCAGGGGCTGCTTTAATGTATGCTCTTACTAAGCTTATTGCAGAGCTTAATTTAAAAATCAATATTAATACATATATTCCACTGGCAGAAAATTTAATCGGCTCAAACTCTCTTTTTGTTGGTGATGTAATCACTTCTGCCAGCTCAAAAACTGTGGAAATTTTAAACACTGATGCTGAAGGCAGGCTGATTATGGCTGATGCTTTATACCTTGCCACAAAAACTGACCCAGAGATTATAATTGATGCTGCCACTTTAACTGGTGCCTGCGTTGTTGCTTTAGGGCCATATTGTGCAGGTATTTTTTCAAACAGGAAATTTTTAAGCAAACAGATTAGTGATATATCATACGAAGTGGCAGAAGATGTGTGGGAACTGCCATTATATGCTGATTATGAACAGGGTATTACAAGTACAGTTGCAGATTTTACTAATATGAGTACTTTTGCAAGGGAAGGCGGTGCAATTCATGCAGCACTTTTCCTAAAGCAGTTTATTGATAACTACCCATGGCTTCATATTGATATGGCAGGCCCTGCTTATATGGAAAAAAATCACCCAATATTTGGTAAAGAAGCTACAGGCTTTGGGCTTAGGTTACTTTTTCACTTCCTTAATACTCACTATACTGAGGGTGTAAATGAAAGATATTAGAAAAGCGGTGGCTGAAAATAAATTTTGTAAAAATATTGCTGATTTATATACTAAATATACAAGCTATATTAATTTTCCTACAAAACATTCTAAGTGGGTGCTTGTTATATATATTATTGTTGCTTTAACTGCTTTTGCCATATCTGTAAACGGCAGGTACAGCCAGCTAGATGCATGGAAAAGCGAAAAAGCTTATTTTTTCTATAACGATACACCTATGATGACTACTTTAGATGCTTATAAGTATATACGCCATGCTAAAGAGATTAATAATAATGAGTATGTGCCCGGTGGCAATGATGTTAAAATATTCTACCCAGAAGGTGTGCCATTTTACGACCCAACACCGCTTTTAAGCACAATACTTGCAAAACTTCATAATATTACAGGCTATGATTATTATAATATTGCCATAAATATGGTACCGTGGCTTTCAAGTATATTTATACTTGTGCTTTGTGCCTATTTCTATATTGCAGGCTACCCTGCTATTGGTGCATTAGCTGGGCTTTTAACAAGTTTTTCCATTGGTTATATGGTTCGCTCATCTATTGGCAGGTTTGATACAGACGGCGGTAATTTATTCTTTCTTTTTACTGCCTCTCTTTTTATCTATCTTGCATCAATTGCTAAAAAAGAATATGTTACATACATCTTTTCTGCTCTTTTAGGGCTTACTATTTTAGGGTTTGCATTTTTCTATAACCACATACTTTTTAACCTTGTGTTTTTTATTGTGTTTATAGTTTCGCTTTTTATTTCTAATAAAAGCTATAAAAGTATATTAATCGCTTCTCTAATTTATATTATAACTTCAAACCCTGTATATTTTGCTTCATCTGTTACATCATTAATTGGCTCTATGTCTGTTTATATACCGTTTCTGCCAAATAATTTTGAAGCAACATCTCCTGTACCGTGGGTTTATAATACAATAAGCGAAGCAGCAGCAGAACCATTTAGTGGTATTGTTAGATTTACTACTCAAAACCCTGTTACTTTTATTATAGGGCTTTTAGCTGGTATATTATTTTTAATCAGCAATATTAGAAAATCTGTTGCTTTACTGCCTGTATTTGCTATGGGGCTAATGGTATTTGTAAGCTCTGGCAGGTTTGCTATGTTTTTGATGCCATTTATTGCCATAGGCTATGGATATCTTTTATATATTATATCTCACTATCTTATTGAAAAGTTTGGTAATAACCTAGAACACAGGCTGGAATTTACAAAAGCAATGCTGCCACTTGTGCTTGTATTTTTTGTATTAAGCATTAGTTTTGGCTCAAATCATACTGCTTATGGGTTTGTGCCTGCACCGTCTATTAATACCACAATTTATAAAGATATTGCAGAACTTAAAAATAAACTGCCTGAAAATTCTACCATATATACATGGTGGGATTATGGGCTTGCTATTGCTGATGTTACAGGGTTTCCTGTGTATCACAGTGGTATGAGCCAGTCTACACCAAAAACATGGATGATAGCAAAAAGCTTTACTTCAGACCAGCAGACTTTTTATAACATTGCTTCATTTACCCAGCACGGTGGCTATACTGAAATTATGAAACTTTTTGAAGATAATAAAACAATTACCCATGCAGAAAATTTAATGACAAGCTATTCTAATGGCCCAGATAATGACAGTAATTATGTGTTATTCACATTTGATATGGTTGAAAAATACAGTGCTTTAGCATATCTTTCTCAAAAAGAAGATATGATTTTAACTTTTCAATGTATTCCAACTAATGTAGATACTGTGTTTGCTTGTAATGATAATAAAATGTTTTTTGATACAAATACAGGCACAATTTCACCGGGTGCTAATGCTTCTGCTGAAAATATAATACAGCTTTCTACAGTTATATATACCATAAATGGCTACAAACAGTATGAAAAATCATATACAGCTACACCATTTTCTGCTGTATTTGAGCATAACTTTAATGGGTTAGCAGTGCTTTATATTATGCCGCCTGATGTTTTAAGAACATCATTTAGCGAACTTTTCCTTCAGGGAAATTATGATGACAAACTTTTTACCCCAGTTTATGATAACTATCCATATTCAAGAGTTTATAAAATAAATAAAAAATAATTTTCTTTTAAGGAAGTAATCTTTTGGTTGCTTCCTTTTTTAACAATATATATTATTTAATACTATTTTTAATACTATTTAAGAGAATGTAAAAATATAGCTGATGTTTATAGTTGACCCTGTAAGCAAAATATTATAGTATATGTGGGGTAGACACAAATTTTATGATGATTTAATCTTTTTATTTGTTATTAAATGGAGCTAATATGAAATATAAAATAATATCAGCACTGCTTTTTACTGTAATATTTGCAGAAGCATTATATGCTGAGACAATTAATTTTGGTAACTCATTTTTTAATAAGGACAGAGCAAATACAATAAGCAAAATCATTGTAATTACGAATAATGAAGATACTGCTTTGGAATATAATATTTCTTTCACATCTCATCCTTCTATGCAGACAAGCGATATAAAAACTGCACCTTTAACAGATGAGGTATATGATGCTGAATCTAAAGAATTTTTTTCAAGTATTACAAAAGATTCATGTATTCAGCATTATGGTGAAACTATTTTTAGTCTAAATGCTGGGCAAAAATGCAGGCTTCATATTACTTTTTCACCTACAGAAGTAAAAGAATATAATGAAGAAATGGTTATCACTTCGCATGTTAGTAATTCTACTCATATATTAAACTCTACAAAATATGAAATAAGGGGTAAAGGTATCCATATGCCTGATTTTACGGTTATTTATTATACTGATAGAAGCGGCGAAAATATGGATAATAAACGTGCAGAATATTCTATAAAATGGAACAGTGAAACTGCTGGTGTTAAAAGCGATGAATATGCCTATATTAAAATATTATCAAGGAAAAGAGAAAAATTACCTCTTACATATACATTAGAAGGCTCAGATGCTTTTGCAATAGATACTAAATTAAGTACCTGCAAAATAAAAGATAATACTATTACAGAGCCAGAAACTGAACCATGTGGCTTAGTTATAAGCTTTAGACCAAATGTGGCAGGTGATTTTGCTGCAAAATTAGTATTTAATAAACGTATATTATCTGGTGCTAAAGAATATTTATTATATGGCTCTGCTTCTGATATGCTTGATTTTGGCACTGTATATTTTGGTGGCAATGTACAAAAAATTCTTGTACAAAATACTACAGATAATGACCAACGGTATTCTATACTTTCAGAAAGCAAAGATAATAATTTTAGGCTTGTAGTATTGCAGGAAGGCGAAATTCCGTCATGCATAAAAAATGGATTTGAAACAAATTTTGAATTGAAAAAAGCATCATCATGTTATCTTGGGTTTACTTTTGCCCCAGATAGAAACGATGAATTTTATAAAAAAGTTATTATAATGAGTAACAGCGGTGAAAGACGCGAAGTAACCCTTAGAGGTAAAGGTGTAGAAAAATTACAGGAAAACTAAAATTTTTACTTGACAGCCTAGTTTTTTTGGTTTAGTTTATCTTTCCTTTTAATAATAGGTGGAGGTTCTGCATGTTCGCAGTAATTAAAACTGGTGGTAAACAATACACCGTAAAAGAAGGCGATACTTTCAATGTTGAAAAAATTGATGCTGAAAAAGACGCCACATACAAATTTGAAGAAGTTCTTTTTATTTCAGGTGAAAACAAGCAAACTGCAGGTTCGCCTTTTGTTAAAGGAGCTTCTGTAGAAGTTAAAGTGCTTGAGCACGGCAAAGCTGACCGCGTTTATATTTTTAAAAAGAAAAGAAGAAAAGACTATCGTAAACGCCAAGGTCACAGACAAATGTTTACTAAAGTTCAAGTTGTTAAAATTAATGCATAGGAGATAACCATGGCTCACAAGAAAGCAGGCGGTAGTTCAAGAAACGGTAGGGACAGCCATTCCAAAAGACTTGGTGTTAAAAAGTTTGGTGGCGAAGCGGTTAAAGCTGGTAATATTATAATCCGTCAACGCGGTACAAAATATAAACCGGGTGAAGGTGTTGGTATTGGTAAAGACGATACATTATTTGCACTTATTCCGGGTTTTG
This sequence comes from uncultured Mucispirillum sp., assembly GCA_944324495.1. Taxonomy (GTDB): domain Bacteria; phylum Chrysiogenota; class Deferribacteres; order Deferribacterales; family Mucispirillaceae; genus Mucispirillum. Next base: position 30,413 of record CALUWN010000003.1, read on the forward strand.
TTAAATTCGTCGACAAAGGCAGACTTGGTCAGTTTGTTACAGTAGTAGAAAAAGCATCTTAATAAAATATTACCATGTATTTGGTTTAAGCCGGTTTATAAGCCGGCTTTTTTTATTTCAAAAGAGTTATAATTATGAAATTTATTGATACAGCATCTATAAAATTAAAAGCAGGAAAAGGCGGTGACGGCTGCATCAGCTTCCGCCGTGAAAAGTATGTTCCAAAAGGCGGCCCTAATGGTGGCAACGGTGGTAATGGGGCAAGTATTTATTTTATTGGTGATAAAGCTCGCCATACACTTATGGATTTTAGATATAAAGCAGTATATAAAGCAGAAGATGGTGAAAAAGGTAAGGGAAGCGATATGCACGGCAGGGCTGGTGAAGATTTAATACTTCCTGTCCCACTTGGCACTATTATAAGAAATGCTGAAACTGGTGATATTATAGCAGATATTACAATTCATGGTGATAAGGTGCTTGTAGCCCGTGGTGGCAGAGGTGGTAGAGGAAATATGTGCTTTGCAACCCCTGAACAGCGTGCTCCACGATATGCAGAAGACGGAAAAGAAGGGGAAGAGTTAGAAGTAGAATTAGAATTAAAACTTTTAGCTGATGTGGGTATTATCGGTTTTCCTAATGCTGGCAAATCTACTTTTATTTCTGTTGTTTCTGCTGCGAAACCAAAAATTGCTGATTATCCTTTTACTACTCTCACACCTAATTTAGGGGTTATAAAAGACGGCCATGGTGGCAGCTTTGTTATTGCTGATATGCCGGGGTTAATTGAAGATGCTCACACAGGCTCAGGGCTTGGGCATCAGTTTTTACGTCATATTGAAAGGACATCTATTCTGCTTCATTTTATTGATTCATCAAGTGAAGAATCTATGGTTAAACGGTATGAAACAATACGCAGAGAGCTTACTTTATATAACAGTGGCTTAGAAGATAGAACTGAAATAATTACAGCTACTAAGATGGATTCCTGTAATGAAGAAAATTTAAAAGAATTTGAAGAATATGTACAAAAAAATAATCTTATTCTTTATAAAATTTCTGCAATAAGCCATAATGGTACTAAAGAATTAATAGAGTTTGTTTCAGATAAAGTTGATAAATTTAGAAAAGAGTATGAAGCAGATAGCACAGATAATCAATAACAACAATAATGTTGCTGTTAAACAAATGAAGCATATTTATAATATATGGTATTCATCTGTAATTGATGAAATAAAGGAAGTTACTACACCATATGATTATAACCCATATGAAAAACAGCTTGTTGTATTAGTACATGATAATATGTGGTACAGCGAAATGCGGTATATGGAAGAAGAGTTTATAGAGCTTCTAAATAATAACAATCTGGAACTAAAAAAAATAGTTTTTAAATATAAGCCAAAATATGAAAAGGTTGAAAAAAATACACTTATTAATTATAATATAACTCAAAGGGCAGAAAATTATATTAATAATACTGCCTGTAAGTTTGATAATAAATTAATGGAAGAATATTTTAGACAGTATCTTACTAATTTCTTTCATTATACAAATTTTAATCAATGGATTATAAAAGGATAATAGTATGAAACTTGAAATAAAAACATTTCCTAATGAAATATTACGCCAAAAAGCAGAGCCTGTTACAGAGTTTAATGAAGAACTGCATACTCTTTTAGATAATATGCTTGAAACTATGTATGATGCTAAAGGGCTAGGGCTTGCAGCACCTCAAGTTGGGCTTTCATTAAGGCTTTTTGTACTTGATGATATGCCAGAACCAAATAAAAATAACCCTATGGAGATTATTAATCCAGAGTTTATTGAAAAAGAGGGTGAAATACTAGAAGAAGAAGGCTGCCTTTCTATTCCCGGGGAATATGCTTTTGTTAAAAGGTATATGAAAGTAAAAGTAAAATATCAAGATAGATATGGCAACGAAAAGATAATTGAAGCAACTGACAGGCTTTCCCGTATATTGCAGCATGAATCAGACCATTTAGAGGGCACTCTTTTTATTGACAGGCTGCCAAACACTAAAAGAGAAACTATTAAAAAACATATTAAAAAAAGAATTAATAATGGTGATTATAAAGTTACTGATGAATAAACTTAAATGGAGAGAGTTTTCTCTCCATTTTTTATTTATTATAAATAGTAAATTCTAAAAACGATTGCAACAAATTAAGCGCTGTATAAGTTCTCATAAAAAATATCATTAGCTTAATTTTAATTAAATAATCTATTTAGTCTATAATATAAAAAACCCTGCATAATATAAAATGCAGGGTTTGGTGGAGTTATAATTATTAGTTATTATTTATTTTCTTCTTTTTTACTTTCAAGCTCTGGAGTATTTAAGTTTCTTTTAAAGTATGATAATACTATTAAAATAATATGAACAGCTACCATAAAATATAAGAATGTTGGTATAGGTACTGGTTCACCAGAAGCGTAAGAGTGTTTACCACTTAAATAGAAGTTTACACCAAAATATGTCATTAATACTGCATAAAAACCTAATGTTGATGCTACTGAAAAAATGTATGGTGTATTAAATCTTTTAATTAACCTTACATGGAGTACAACAGTATATGCTACAATTGTGATTAATGACCAAGTTTCTTTTGGGTCCCATCCCCAGTAACGGCCCCAACTTTCGTTAGCCCATACGCCGCCTAAAAATGTACCAATAGTTAGTAAGCCTAAGCCTAATATTAAGCTTATTTCGTTTATGGCATTAATATTTAATATACTTTGGTCTATATGTTTTCTTTTATCACTGCGGAGTATAAAAAGAACAAGTGCTACAACACCAAGCACAAGAGATAAACCAAAAAAGCTGTAACTTGCTGTAATAACTGATACGTGTATATTTAACCAGTATGATTTAAGAACTGGTACAAGTGTACCGATTTGTGGGTCCATAAACCCTAAGTTTGCTACAAATAATGTAATACCTGCAACAAAATTAGTAGCAGATACTGAAAGCAGTGATTTTCTAAAGAATATAAGCCCTGCTGCTGCACCTGCCCATGCAATATATATCATAGATTCATAAGCGTTACTCCATGGTGCATAGCCTGCTATATACCACCTGCTTATTAAACCTAATGTATGAAGCACTACAGCAATAATTGATAATATAAATAATATTCTGCCTGCAATCTTATTTACTGGTTTGTTTTTAAGTATTGCTGTTAATACAAACCCAAATAATATTATACCTAAAAGTACATAAACGAATGTTAAGTTTTTAAATGGGTTGTAGTTATTCATTAATATTTCTACAAATATTTTACCGTTTGACGGCACAAGATAATGGCCGTGAGTTTTTTGGTATTCTTTAATATCAGCTAATGCTTTATCAGCCTGAGCCCAGTTATTATCTGCTAAAGCAGAATTAATACCTGAAAAATATGACTGCATAATGTTTTTCACTTGAGTTGCATTATCTGTATCAAAAGTAGATATTGCCACTCCCGGAGTTACAAACCCAGTAGAATTGCCTGTAATATCAGGTATAATCATAAACATATTAGAATCATATACGTAATTTGCTATTCCCATACGTTCATTGAATTTTAATAACTCTTTTTCAAACTTATTTCTGTTATATGGGCTTACCTGATTTGCTCTGTTTACTGCATCAATTAACTTATATTTTCCTGTTGCATCAAAAATATCATTAAATGAAGCAAATTCTTCTTCAAGTGGAATACCTAAAAGCATTCTTAATTCTTTTGATTTAACAGGGAACATTTTCATGCTTTTAAAATAATCGCTGTACATCATCATGCCTAAAAATACTTCCATATGGTTCATGCCTTTGTATTCTTCTTTTCTAATTAATTTATGAAGAATATCAAGTGCTAAAGTATCAAGAGGTTTTATTCTGCCTTGAGTATCTTGCACTAATATTTTTGCTGCTTCTTTTGAGTGAGGCCCCATTTTTGTTTTAATACTTTCTATTAAAGCATCAATTTCCTGCTGGCTTACTACTGCTGTATGATTTGCGTGAGCATCACCTTCCTGAGCATAAGCATGGTTTGCTGTCATTAATAATACTGAAGAAATAGCAGCTATAAATATATATAAGTTTTGCTTTTTAAGATATTTGCCTAACTGCCAAATTCTGCTATATTTACCAAAGAAACTCCATACAAAACCAACTGTTAATAAGAAATAACCTAAATATGTTGGAAGTTTACCCGGGTCTTTATTTACACTTAATATTGTGCCTTGCTCATCTGGGTCATAAGATGATTGGAAAAATCTGTAACCTTTGTAGTCTAATACGTTATTCATAAATATCTCATAGTCAAACTGTGTGTTATCTTCACTGTTTTCAACTTTAATAATTGATTTATATGATGAAGGGCTTTTTGAACCCGGATATCTTGTTACTATAAAATCTTCTAAATAAATTTTAAAAGGCATAATAAGCTGAGATGGACCCCATACAAAACTAAACTTTGCATCACCTAATTCAACCATTTGGCCAAGCTGTGCATCAAGATAGCTTCTTGGAATAGTTATTTGCTTATTAACATTATTATAGGATGTAGTTAAGGTGATTGTGTCTATATTATCTCCATGGCCTTTATGATATCCATCAAATTTAACAGTTAATGGCTTACCTTTTAATGTAATGCTTTCATTAAAATGAGTCTGCGTAACAGGGTTATACCTAACAGGTATATTATAAAAATAAACTTCGCCATCAATTTCAGCATGAATGTTTACATATTCTTCTAATGTAATAATGCTGTTTGATGAACCACCTTCACGGATATGCACCATACCCTCAAACCCAAAAAATCTAGTAATTGCTGCACCTAATAATATAACGATAAATGATACGTGTAATATTATGCTGTAATATTTCTTGGATTTCCATACTTTCCTATCAATAAAAACACCTATTAAATTTAAAAGTAATAGGAAGTGGACTATATTAAAAAGAGCTGTCCTATAAATTAAATCTTGTGCTGCCTGAGTGCCATAGGCTGCATCTGCTTCAATAAACGTGGCTATTGCACACAATATGCCATAAATTGCAAGCAGTATTAAGGTAACATAAACCGAACAAAATAACTTAATAGCTTTTTTCATATGCGGTATAACTCCTGTATTGTATTTAGTATGGTATATTATATCCCATAATATCCCTATAATTTCAAAATAAAATATCATAGTTATTTCTAATACTGCAACGGTAAATTTTCGCATTAATGGTGAAATTGTATAGATTTATTAATTAATATACAAATTCCTTGAAACATATAATAATTTATTCTTATTATTGTGAAGAAATTATGGTGTGTTTACCTGAAATTTTCTTTTATTATGCTGTTTTTCCGTTGAAGCTCGCATAATAGGGCTTCTTTTTCTTCCCTATTAAATCTATCTTCATATTTTTCATAAAAGTTTTTTAAAATATTATACCTTATATATTCTATATGGTTTATGGCTGCACTTAAGCTGTTTTCTTCTATGGCTCTTTTTATAATTAAATTTTTATCTAAATATCCTATTTCATAATGTAAAGCAAACCTAAGGGAAATTTCGTAATCTTCGCATACATCAAGTGTTTCATCAAATAAACCACACTTTTCAAATACTTTTCTTTCAACTATTAATGATGAGGGGCTTACCCTGCATTTATCAAGTATTTTATCTAATATTTTTCCGCCGTATCGTTTGCTTTTTTTATTCTGATTAATAAATCTGTCTTTCTTATACCAAAACTCATTTGTATGGCTTATTTGATAATTATTTTCTTTCATAAAATTTATCTGCAATTCAAGTTTTTCAGGCAGAAAAATATCATCAGAATCTAAAAATGCAATATATTTACTACTGCTTTCAAGTATTCCAGTATTACGTGAGGCACTAACGCCCTTATTTTTTTCATGGCGTATTATTTTTATATGATTTTTATAGTTTTTAAGAATATCTTTTGCTTGAAAAAAAGAACCGTCATCAATAATAATTATTTCAGACGGTTTATATGTTTGAATAAGTACGCTTTCTACAGCATCTCTTAAAGAATAATCCCTATTATATACTGGAATAATAACAGATACATCATCCATTATATTAAACTATACCTTGTGAACTCTGTTTACCATTGTGGAAAATACTAAAATAGTATTGGTGCTTGCAACACCCGGAAGCTCCCTTAACTTACGAATAATACCTGCTAATGTATTAGTATTTTTTGTGATAACTTTTAATAATAATGTAAAATCTCCTGTAACGTGGTAACATTCTACAATATCTTCATCAACATTTTTAAATACATTTTCAAAATCATCTATGTAAACTGGGTTATCCATAACAACACCGATAAATGCTACCATATCATAACCCATTTTTCTATAATCTACCCTGGCAGTGTAATCATAAATTAAACCATCCATTTCCATTTTTTTAATACGGTCAATAACGGAAGGTGGTTTCATGCCTACTTCTTTTGCAATATCTGTATATGATATTCTGCCGTTTTCAATAAGCATGTTTAATATTTGAACGTCAATAGAGTCTAATGCCATATTACACCTCTCCTTTCTTTGATTTTATGAATATAATCTATTTTTTTTACTTTTTCAAGTAATTAGTTAATTATTTTTAATATTTTACATAATTTTTCATAAATTTTTATTTTTTTAAGGCAGCATTAATTTTTGCCTATATACTGTTATTTTATATGTAAAATGTGAGTGATGTGATTAAATTTCTTGATTTTAATAGAGAAAAATATTATCAATATAACTTGCGAGGTGATTTTATGAATATTGTAATGCAGACAGAGTTTCCTGATTTAAAACTTATAGGCAGAGGAAAAGTTAGAGATATTTATGATTTAGATGATAAACTTTTAATTGTTTCAACTGACAGGCTTTCTGCTTTTGATGTTATTTTACCAGAAGGCATAGAAGGCAAAGGAAAAGTATTAACTGCTCTTTCAAAATTTTGGTTTGATAAAACAAGCCATATTATAGATAATCATCTTATTACTACAGATGTTTCAAAAATGCCAGAAGTATGCCAAAAATATAAAGATGTGCTTGAAGGTAGAAGTATGCTTGTTAAAAAAGCAAAACCTCTCTTAGCAGAGTGCGTGGTACGTGGCTATATTACAGGCTCTGGTATGAAAGATTACTTAAAAACTGGTGCAGTATGCGGAATAAAACTTCCTGCAGGGCTTAAAGAGGCAGATAAATTACCTGAGCCAATATTTACTCCATCTACTAAAGCAGATGTTGGCCACGATGAAAGTATTTCTTTTGAAAAAATGTGCGAAATAGTTGGCAGTGACTATGCTAAACAAATGAGAGATTATACTATTGCTATTTATAAATTTGCTTCAGAGCTGGCTCTTAAAAAAGGTATTATTATTGCAGATACTAAACTTGAATTTGGGCTTTATGATGGCAAAGTTATATTAATAGATGAAGTATTAACTCCTGATTCATCTCGTTTTTGGTTTGCTGATAAATACACTCCGGGCAAAGTGCAGGATAGTATGGATAAACAAATAGTTAGAAACTATCTTGAAACTTTAGACTGGAACAAACAGGCTCCGGGACCTGTGCTTCCTAAAAATATATCTGATGAAACATCTAAAAGATATAAAGAAATTGCTGAACTTTTAACAAAATAATATTATAAAATTTTGAGGTAATATTTAATGGGTGATATTTTAAATTCTAATATTTATGATAAGTTGAAAGAGTCTGGTCTTAAAATATATAACAATGAAACTGAAGGTATTGAAATTAAAATACACCCACATTACCATAATAATACTGGTTTTTTCCATTGTTTTATGGATGAATGTGAGTTTATTATATTAAAAGGTCAGTATCAGGATAATATCCGCAATATAAAAGGCAGGCATAACCTTTCTAATGCTGAAATTTCTGAATTAATTGATACAATATTTAAAGCAGAAACTATCACTCTTTCCACATTATATATGGAAGTCTATTTATTAGAAGATAAATGCCTTATTAAAAAAGCAGAGATATTTAATGTTGAACCATTAAGTGATGATAAAAGGGACTATACTATTCCACGTCCATTAACTTCTGCTGAATGTGCTGAGCCAAAATCTAGGATATATGATGAAGAAATTATTTTATCAAACACATACTTTGGCTCATATTTTCCACAGGTTTCATCATATTTTTCATTTTCAATATTTAATGAACTTTTAGATATATTAAACCCTATTTTTATATCATGTAATTTAAAAACATCATCACCTTCAATTGTACCAGCCTATGGCAGGCTTTTTATAAATATGACAGGCTTTGAAAAAATGATGCATACAATAGGGCTTAACAGGTCACTTTATAGAAGGTCATATGCTCCAAACCTTTTTCTAAAAATGGGGCTTTCCAAAATGGATAAAATAAACAGGCACTTTTTCCCTGTTACATATAATGAAATAGAAGATGTATTAAATAATATAAAAGAAAATACAGCATCCATTGATGCTTCCATGGTTACAAATAAATCTTTTTATGATTTTATAGTACAACTGATGATAGTTTATGAATACTTAACTATTGAATTTACAAGCAACTTATCTATATTACTAAAAAAGTTCCCAAATATTTCATTGATTTTAAATGCTGTATATAAAACTAGAAAAAACTCTATTTTTTATAAAGATACAGAATTTAATTTTCCAAGATATATTGATTTTGCAGCTCCTATGGAAAAAGTTACATTTAATATGGAAGAAAAGGTTGAAAAATTAAGCCTTCATTTTAAAAGGTTTTCAATATTTACAAGAAAAGGTAAACTAAAAAAAGCTGTAAAAAATATGCATAAGCTGCTTGATTTAAGGGATGATTTATTTATTACAACAGCTAAGTTTATTGAAAATACAAAAATTGCTTTAAAAAATATTGCAGAAATAGGTATATCTAATGAACGGTTATTTTCAGAAAATGATGTTTATTTTTTAGACCATGATGAGATACGCAGATTACTTTCAAATACTTTATTTGGTGATACTAAAGATTTAATAACTTTTAGAAAATGGCGTAATGAAAGGTTTGCGGCTTTAAGCTGTCCTCCTGAAATATATGGCTATGATTTAGCAGATGTAGCACATATTGCAGAAGATATGATTATAAAAGGGCAGCAGCAGGAAGCCTATAGAGTTTACGGGCTTAATAGAATAGAATGCAGTGGAAAAATTGAAACAAACCTTAATTTAGATGATTATACAGATAAAATTATTGCAGCATACAATCTGCCTGTTACAAAACTTAATAATTATAAAAATGCAAAAGGGTTTTTAATAGAAAATGTTTCACCATTTTCTCATGCTGCAGAATTTGCCGTATTAAATAATATACCTTTATGGACAGGGCACAGGTTTAGTGCTCTTTACTTGAAAAATGTGGCTATAGAAAAAAATACACTTTTCCAAATAGATGAGTAATATGATAAAAAAAATTACTACTTTTATATTTTTTACCTTTTTATCTTTTAATGGGTATGCATCTAATGCACTATACACTCCATATGAAGGGCTGGACTTTAAGTACAGGTGGTTAGATACTGCAAAACATGATACCCATGCCATAGAAATTTCAGGGCTTCATACAAGTACGCCTCATCAATTTGGTTATGAGTTTCAACAGATTTTAGGTGATGATACTCTTACTAAACTTGGGCTTACATATGCTTATAAAGCAGGCAGCCACTGGGCAGGTTTTGGGCTTTCTTCAAATAGTGATAAACCGCTGACTTCATTAAACTTAATTGATTTTGATGTGTTTTATGCTTTTAAAGTGTTTCAACACGTAACAGAGTATGAAAATATTAATGGAAAAGCTTTAGCCTATTATTCAAGGCTTTATTTAGGGCTTGAATATTCTACTAACAGGTTATTTTTAGATGGTTATCCACTGCCTGTTATAAGGTATGAGTATTCTAAACCGGGGCTTGATGTTATATTTGGGCTTCCTTTAACATATATAAAAGTAGATTTTTTAAAGTACAGCTCCATAGAGTTTAAATACGTGCCTATACTTGACATATTTTTTTCTTATAATCTTGGTATTAATAAAAATAATATGCTGCAGTTTCAAGCAGAAATGGAAAACGATATGTATAAACTTTCTAATATAGTGAAAGATGTTTATTTTTCTGAACAGGAAAAGTATTACACAGATACTGTATCTATAAGGTTTAGATATTCTGTAACAATAAAAGATACAGTACGTATAAGCCCATTTATTGAGTTTATTGCAGACAGCCACAGGTATAATTCAAAAGAAATAAAACTTTTTAGTAATTCATCAACAGGTATTGGTTATTCTGCTGGTATAAATATTACTGCGTTTTTTTAGGTGAGATATGAAAAAAAATTTAGATGCTTCATGGGATACTATACTCTCTGATATTAAAGAGAAATTAAATGATGCTGAATTTTATAAATGGATAAAAGATTTAAAAATCTTAACATTTGAATCAAATATCATCACGTTAAAAGCTGATAACAAGTTTATTAAAAGCTGGGTGGAAGATAAATACCTTACAAAATTAAAATCTGCTTTAAAAGAATTTTATCACTTAGAATGTGATATAAAAATAGTATTATCAGATATTACTCATCAAAAGAAAGCACCAGTACAGGGAAACAGCCAAATTGAAATTACAAAAGATGATACAGATGTTGATTATTACAGCGTTCAGCTTAATAAAGACTATACATTTAATACATTTGTTGCTGGTAAATCTAACCAGTTTGCTTTTTCTGTTTGCAAAAGTGCTGCTGAAGGCTTTGATAAATTAAATAACCCTATATATATTTATGGTGATGTGGGGCTTGGTAAAACTCACCTTATGCATGCAGTAGGTAACCAAATACGGCTAAATTTTCCTAAAAAAAGAGTGTTTTGTATTACAGGGCAGCTTTATAAAGATGAATTTCTTACTTCTCTTAAAAAAATGCAAATGGATAGCTTTAAGGAAAAATACAGCGCCATAGATGTACTTCTTTTTGATGATGTAGAAAAGATAGTTGGTGGTGCTGGCTCTACTATGGAAGAGTTTTTCTTTCTTTTTAGCAAGCTCTACAGCGATGAAAAACAGATAATTATTACATCTAACGCACTGCCTGAAGAAAGTATAGGTATGGATAAAAGGCTTAAAAGCCGTTTTGCTGGCGGTTTAATAGCCCATATAGGTGTTCCTTCAGTTGATGAAAAAGTAACTATTTTAAAAAGTTTTACTACCCAGTATGGTAGAACTATGTCTGATGAAATATTATATTATCTTGCTGAAAATATAAAATCAGACAGCACACGTGATTTAATCGGTGCTGCTAACTCTGCCTTTGTGCAGTCTAAATTTCATAATGTAGAGTTAACTATTGAGTTTTTACAAAACAATATATCATCACTGCTTATAAAAAGAGATAAAACATTAACTCCGCAGGATATAATTGATATAATATCAGAATATTTTAGAATAAAGCTAGTTGATTTAAAATCACCAAGCCGTTCAAAAAATATTGTAATACCTAGAAACTTAGCAATATACCTAATATATAAAAATACGCCATCCTCACTGAAAGGAATAGGTGAAATATTTAACAGAGACCACTCTACTATTAAAAACTCTATATCAAAAATAGAGCAGGATATTGAAAACAACGATTTATATACAGTTAATACACTAAATGAACTAAGTAAAAAAATGAAAATATTTTCTGCTAAATAGTTACTAACAAGTTTTCCACACTAATTTAGCATAGTATAACAATAAAATATGAAGTTTTAAAACTTATCCACAAAGAAAGTTTTCCAAAGCATATTTTATAAACATAATATTTGAAAGAAAATAATAAGTTTTTTAATAAATAACTTGAAATTTTTTTAATAATTTTTTAAAATTAAAGAAAGTTATAACATTTTATTATTGATAAATTTCATTATAAAATATATACTTTTTGGGTTATTGATGAGTTTTCCACACAATAACTACTACTATTACTTAATATATATAAGAGATAACTTATATAAACATATGAGGGAAAGATGCAATTTAAAGTTCTTAAAGAAGAAATATTAAAATACTTACAATATGCTAATAGTTTTACAAATCCAAAAAGCTTAAATGATATACTTCAAAACATATATATTGAAGTTGAAAATAATACAGTAACAATAAAAGCTACTAACTATCAAATGGGTTTTTCTTGTAATTTTCAACCTAATGAAGTAGAAAAAGAAGGCAGGGTTACTGTAAGCTGTAGAAAACTTTTAGATATTATTAAAGAACTTCCAGACGGAGCTTTAATTGATTTTATTTACGATGATACAAGATTAAATGTTATATCTGGTAAATCTAAATTTAAACTATCAACTCTATCTTCTGAAAACTTCCCTTCTATTAGTGATATTGTACCAGAATATATTATTAAAATAGATGCAGCTAACTTTTTAAACTTAATGAAAAGAACATATTTCTGTATATCAAATGATTCTACTAAAATAGAATATACAGGTGCTCAAATAAAAATTAATAGGGATGTTGTAGAAACTTTTGCTACAGGTATGCAGAGAATAGCTATTGCTTCTACTACTATTGACCCAGAATATTCTAATGACTTTATTATAAATATTCCAAAGAAAACTATTGCTGAGCTTTTAAGAATATTTGAAAGCAAAGGTGAAATAGAAATACATACAGATAGAAGGCAAATTTCTTTTAAATATGAAAATATTATTATATATTCAAAATTAATTGAAAAGTTTATAAAAAACATAGAAAAACTTTTTAACAGCGAATACCCAATAAAAGCTAAGCTTGATAGAAAATCATTTATTGATGCTTCTAAACGTGTTTCTGCCATTACAAGTGATGAAACACCGGGTATTATACTTAATTTTGAAAATTCATCACTAAAAATATCATCTTTAGAAACAATATATGGTGAAGGCTCTGAAACTATTGATGTAATAGATTATAACTCTGAACCTTTTGAAATCATATTAAATGCAAAACATTTAAATGAAATACTTAATAATATTGATACTGAAGAATTTACATTAGAAATGGCTGACAGGCGTTCACCTGTGCTTGTTACACCTACTGATACTAATTACAGATATTTAGTAGTACCTATATCTATTGATAAACTATAAATGCAGGTATTAAACTTAAAATTAAATAATTTTCGCAGTCATATATCATCTTATTATGATATTAGTGATGAAACATATTTTATTGGTGAAAACGGTACTGGAAAAACATCTATTTTAGAATCAATATATATACTATTTGGTCTAAAAAGTTTTAAAAAACAGCCTTTTTCTTCTATTATTAGTTTTAATACAGATTTTTTCCGTATAGAAAGTGAAATAAGCGAAGCAGAATATAATTCAAATGTAGTGTGCCTTTATAAAAATAAAAGGTCTACACTATATAACGGTGATGAAGTAGAAAATATAGCTGACTATATATATAACTACCCTGTTGCTTTTTATACCCCTGAAAATCTTGGGCTTTTATCTAAAGAACAAGTTGATAGAAGAAATTTTTTAGACAGGTTTATTTTTTACTATGATAAAAAGCATATTTATGATATAAAAACATACACTAGAATTTTATCTCAAAAAACTGCTGAATTTGAAAAAGATAATATAGATTTTACTTATATTGATGTACTTAATGAAAAGCTTATTTATTTATCTAATATAATATATAATAAACGCTTAAAAATGGTTGATGAATTAAATCTAATGCTTAAAAATATATATTCTAAACTAGAATTTACTTATGAAGAAGTATTTATAAAATATACAAGTAATATATTAGATGAATCACTTATTAATAAAGAAAAAATAATGAAAAAAATATTATATGGCGTACACCGTGATAAAATAGAAATGCAGCTTCAAGATAAAATCATTGAAAAGTTCTCATCAACTGGGCAAAAAAAGACTTTTTCATTACTTTCTCTATATTCTTTTATAAAAATTATTGAAGAAAATAGAAAAATAAGTATAATTACTCTTTTAGATGATTTTGAAGCAGCACTTGATTATAAACGTGCTTCTTTTATTAAAAGCTTATACGCAGAAAACAGGCAGGTATTATATACTGGTGTGGATAATTCCAGATTAGATTTTAAAAATATAATAAAACTAAATTAATTATATAGGGAAGGATATGTCAGAAAATTACAGTGAAAGTAGTATTAAGGTTTTAGAGGGCTTACAGGCTGTTAGGCAAAGGCCTGGTATGTATATTGGCTCAACAGGTGTAAGAGGTCTGCACCACTTAGTATATGAAGTTATTGATAACTCCATAGATGAAGCAATGGCTGGTTATTGTAAAAATATTACAGTTACTCTTCATGTGGATGGCTCTGTTACAGTTGAAGATGATGGCCGTGGTATTCCTGTGGGTATTCACCCTACTGCTAAAGTATCCACATTACAGGTTGTTTTAACTGTACTTCACGCAGGTGGTAAGTTTGATACTAATTCATATAAAACTTCAGGCGGTCTTCATGGTGTGGGCGTATCTGTTGTTAACGCATTATCTGAAAACTTAACTGCTACAGTTCAAAGAGATGGTGGAATTTATACTCAAAGTTTTGAAAGAGGTAAACCTATAGGGGAAGTTCAACGAATAGGTGACAGCTCTAAAACTGGTACTAAAATCACTTTTAAACCAGACGGGCAGATATTTGAAACTTTAGAATTAAGCTATGAAACACTTGCTAAAAGGTTTAGAGAGCTTGCTTATTTAAACAGTGGCATAAAAATAAAAATAGTTGATGAACGCTTTGATGTAAGTGAAGAATTTTACGCAGAAGGCGGCGTGCCAAACTATGTAAAATACTTAAATAAAACTAAAAACTTAATTTTTGATGAACCTATATATATTTCTGGTGAATCAAATAATATAGTTGTAGAAGTTGCTATTATATATAATGATTCTTATAATGAAAGCATATATTCATATGTTAATAATATTCATACAGAAGAAGGCGGCACACATGAGGCTGGTTTTAAAGCTGCCCTTACTAAAGCATTTAATTCATATGTTTCTAAAAACAATATGGTTAAAGAAAATAATTTAAGCGGTGAAGATATTAGGGAAGGTATGTCATGCGTTTTATCTATTAAAATGACAGACCCTGTATTTGAAGGCCAGACAAAAACTAAACTTGGCTCAAATAACGCAAAAACTGCCGTTGAAGCAATTGTTGGCCCTGCACTGCAAGATTATATGGAAGAAAACGGCGTTATCGTTAAAAAAATATTAGAAAAAGCATTGCAGGCTTATATGGCTAGAGAAGCAGCTAGGAAAGCAAAAGAGCTTACTAGAAGAAAATCTGCTTTAGAGCGTGATTCTTTGCCAGGTAAACTTGCAGACTGCCACGAAAAAGACCCTGCTAAAGCTGAAGTATTTATAGTGGAAGGGGATTCTGCGGGAGGTTCTGCTAAACAAGGTAGAAATTCAGATTTCCAAGCTATCCTTCCTTTACGTGGTAAAATATTAAACGTGGAAAAAGCACGCCTTGATAAAATGCTTTCTTCTCAAGAAATACGTAATATGATTACTGCTTTTGGTGCAGGTATTGGTAAAGATGCCTTTAACCCTGAAAAACTCCGTTATCATAAAATTATTATTATGACAGATGCGGATGTGGATGGTGCTCACATTGCTACACTGCTTCTTACTTTCTTCTTCCGTCATATGAGAGAGTTAATAGAAAGGGGTTATGTGTACCTTGCAAACCCACCTTTATATAAAGTGACAAGGGGTAAATCAAGCCGTTTTGTAAAAAATGATGATGAGCTTGAAAACTTCCTTCTTGATTCTGCTTTATCTGATTTTACTATGGATAACTTAAAAGCAGAACGTTCAAAACCTTTATTTATCCAGCTTTTAAAATACCAAAAGTTAATGGATAAGTTTATTAAAAAAGGCTACAACGAAGAAATGGTTGAAACTTTTGCCACATATGCTGATTTTGACGGTAAAATATTTGAAAGCAAAGCAGATGTTGAAAAATTAAAAGCACATCTTGAAAAACTTAATGCTTTTGAAGACTATAAAAACGTTGAAATCATATATAACGAAGAATTTTCAAAATATGCCATATCTTTTGAATTAAAACACAGAAATATTTTGATAGATTCTCACCTTGTTTTATCTACTGAGTTTAAAGATTTAAGAAGGATAGGCTCTTATATTAAAGAAATAGGCAGCGCACCTTATAAAATTAAATTAAAAGATGAAAGCGTAATGGAGTTTGATAAGCTTTCATCATTAATTAATTTTGTGGATACAAGAGGCAGAAAAGGTTTAGATATTTCACGTTTCAAAGGTCTTGGTGAAATGAACCCAGAACAGCTTTGGGAAACTACTATGGACCCAGAAAGAAGAAGTTTATATAAAATAAATATTGAAGATGCAGAAGCAGCAGATGAGCTTTTCTCACTTTTAATGGGTGATACTGTTGGTCCAAGACGTGAATTTATTGAAATGAACGCTTTAAATGTACGTAACTTAGATATTTAGTGGTGGATATAGATGAGTGATATAATTAATAAAAATATTCAAGATGTATCAATAGAAGATACGCTTAAAAACAGTTATTTAGACTATGCCATGAGCGTTATTGCAGGAAGGGCGCTGCCTGATGTTAGGGACGGTTTAAAACCAGTTCACAGGCGTGTGCTTTTTACAATGAACGAAATGGGTGTGCAGTATAATAAACCTAACAAAAAATCTGCTCGTATTGTTGGGGATACTATGGGTAAACTTCACCCACATGGTGATAGTGCAATCTATGATGCTTTAGTTCGTTTGGCTCAAGATTTTTCTATGAGATATCCTCTTGTTATTGGTCAAGGTAACTTTGGCTCTATAGATGGGGACAGTGCTGCTGCTTCCCGTTATACAGAAGCTAGGATGGCTCGCATTAGTGATGAGCTTATGGCAGATATTGACTGTAACACAGTAGATTTTATGCCAAACTACGACGGCTCTATGACAGAACCTACTGTTTTTCCTACAAAAATACCTAACCTTTTAATAAATGGTATTTCTGGTATTGCTGTTGGTATGGCAACAAATATTCCACCACATAACTTAACAGAAGTTATGGACGGCCTTTTATATATGATAGATGAAGAAAACTACACAGAAGATGGTTTATTTAATATTATTAAAGGCCCAGATTTTCCTACAAGCGGTATTATTATGGGAAAAGGGGATATTATAAATGCTTATAAAACAGGCAGAGCAAGTATCCGTATTAGAGCAAGAGCTGAAATTGTAGAAATTAAAGGCGGTAAAGAGCAGATTGTTATTACTGAAATCCCATACCAAGTAAATAAATCTGTACTTGTTGAAAAAATTGCAGAGCTTGTTAATGAAAAGAAAATACCGGGCATTACTGATATTAGAGATGTATCCAGCATGAAAGGTATAAAAATATTAATAGATGTTAAAAAAGGCGAATCTGCTGAAGTTATATTAAACAGGTTATATAAGTTTACTGCATTAGAATCATCTTTTGGTTTTAATATGGTTGCTCTTGTTGGCGGCAGACCGCAAATATTATCTTTAGAAAATATATTAACTGAATTTTTAAATCACAGAATAGAAGTTGTAACAAGAAGAACTCGTTATAAACTTATGAAAGCTGAAGAAAGAATGCATATTGTTGAAGGTTTAAGAATAGCCGTTAATAATATTGATGAAGTAGTTAAAATTATTAAAGAATCAAAAGATACTCCAACTGCTAAAAAAGCATTAATGGATAGGTTTGATTTATCAGATATCCAATCTCAAGCTATTTTAGATATGCGTCTTGCTAAAATCACAGGTTTAGAGATTGATAAATTAAACGAAGAATATGAACAGCTTAAAAAAGATATAGAATATTATAATTCTATACTTAACTCTAAATCTAAACTTATGAGCGTTATTAGAGAAGAAATAGTTGATATTAAAAATAGGTACGGCGATGAAAGAAAAACAGAAATTGCTGACAGCATTGATGATATTGACTATGAAGATTTAATACCAAACGATGAAATGGTTGTTACAATCACTCATAATGGCTACATTAAAAGAACTTTACTTAATAACTTTACAGCTCAAAAAAGAGGCGGTAAAGGTAAAATCGGTGCTGCTAATAAAAGCGAAGATTTTGTGGAAGAAATAATATATACCACAAATAAAAGCCACCTTTTTATATTTACTACAAAAGGTAAAGTACACTTTTTAAAAGTTTACCAAATACCAGAGCAGTCAAGAGATTCTAAAGGCAGACATATTTCAAACCTTTTAACTTTAGATGAAAATGAAAAAATTGCATCATTTTTAACACTGCCAGAAAAAGATGAAACAAAATCTATTTTCTTTGCTACTAAATATGGTGTTGTAAAAAGAGTTAAAACTGTAGAATTTAAAAGTGGTAGAAGTGGTATTATTGCACTTAATTTAAGAGATAATGATGAAATAGTAACAACTCTTTTAACAGGTGATGATGATAAAGTATTCCTTGCAACAAGGGACGGTAAAACTATTCAGTTTAGCGTAGAAGATGTACGCCCTATGGGTAGAACTGCTACAGGTGTAAGAGGTATTATGCTTGAAAGAGATGATGTGGTTGTTTCTGCTGAAGTTGTTGAAGAAGCAAGGCCTCTTTTAGCTGTTACTTCACTTGGTTATGGAAAAGGAACTGATAAAGATGAATACAGGCTGCAATCTCGTGGTGGTAAAGGTTTAAAATTAATGAAACTTACTTCTAAAACAGGGCTTGTAGTTGGTGTAAGGCAGATAGCTCCAGAAGAAGATGATATTATGCTTATTACTAAAAACGGTAAAACTATAAGAATTTCTGCTTCTGAAGTATCAGTTATTGGTAGAAATACTCAAGGTACAAGATTAATGAATACATCAGGCGATGAAATTATTTCATTTACTGTTGTACCAAAAGATGACAGCGAAAATGAAGAAGAAATTCAGGGGGAAGATAATGGCAGTAATTCTTGATGGTAAAGCGTTATCAGCTAAATTTAGGCAAAATATAAAAGAAGAAACAGCAGCTTTAAAAGAAAAAACAGGCAAAGCTCCGGGGATTGCTGTTATTTTAGCAGGTGATGATGCTGCAAGCTCAGTTTATGTTAATTCTAAAGAAAAAGCAGCTATAGAGTGCGGGTTTTACTCTGTTGTAGAAAGAATTAGTGCTGATGTTACTACTAACGATGTATTAAAACTTGTGGAAAAATATAATAATGATGAAAAAATCCACGGTATATTAGTGCAGCTTCCACTGCCTTCTGCCTGCGATGAAAAAACAATTTTACGTGCTATAAGGGCAGAAAAAGATGTGGATGGTTTTCATCCATATAATGTTGGGCTATTAAATATCGGTGAGGACTGCCTTATGCCTTGCACTCCTTTTGGTGTTATGAATATGATGGCAGATTATGGTATTGAAATAGCTGGCAAAAACGCTGTAGTTGTTGGCAGAAGTAATATTGTTGGTAAACCAATTGCTGCTATGCTTTTAAAAGCTAATGCTACTGTTACAGTTTGCCATTCTAAAACAAAAGATTTAAGCGGTGTTTGTGCTAATGCTGATATTTTAGTTGCTGCTATTGGTAAAGCTAAGTTTATTAAAAAAGAATTTGTTAAAGATGGTGCTGTTGTAATAGATGTTGGTATTAATAGAGTTGACGGCAAACTCTGTGGTGATGTGGATTTTGAAGATGTAAAAGATAAATGCTCATACATTACCCCAGTTCCCGGTGGTGTTGGCCCTATGACTATTACTACATTAATGCAAAATACATTAAAAGCATTTAAAGTTATAGAGAAATTATAATATGATTAATGACACTATTGCTGCCCCTATTACGCCGCTTGTAGTAAGCCCTGTTATTAGTATTAGAATATCAGGAAGTGATGCATTGAAAGTTTTTTCTTTAATGGAAAAGGGCGGCTCTAGTGTTGATATTGCAAATATTAAACCTAATTATGTATCATTATATAAATTTAACATAAAAGATGAAGATTTATATGATGATGTGCTGGCAGTTTATTTTAAAGCACCCCATTCTTTTACAGGGGAAGATGTGGTTGAGATTTCTTTTCATGGAAACCCTGTTTTAGTAAATGCTGCTTTATCTAGCATTTATAAGCTAGGCATTAGAAATGCAGAAGGCGGCGAATTTTCTAAACGTGCTTTTTTAAATGGTAAAATAGATTTAACTCAAGCAGAATCTATTCAAGAATTAATCTCTGCAAAATCAATTGACGGCGTTCATTCTGCTTATAACCAGCTTCATGGAAGCCTTAAAAATAACCTTGATTTTATAAAAGATAAGCTTTTATCTATGAAAGCTATTATGGAAGCTAAAATTGATTTTCCAGATGAAGATACTCTTGATTCTGAAAGTGAAGTATTAAAAGAAAACAGCTTAGAAGTTATTAAAAATATTGATAATCTCCTTGAAAGTTATAAAAGTTATAGAATGCATAATAAGGGGATAGATATTGTTATTGCAGGCAAACCAAATGTTGGTAAATCATCCCTTTTAAATGCACTTTTAAAAGAAGAAAGGGCAATAGTTTCTGATATTGCAGGAACTACAAGAGATTTTATTAAGGAAAACTTATATATTGGCGGTATTCCTGTACATATTACTGATACTGCAGGAATTCACTCATCTTCAGAATATGTGGAAAAAATAGGCATAGATAAAAGTATAGAAAAAATAAATAACTCAGATATTGTATTTTTAATACTTGATATTTCAAAGCCAATAACTAGCGAAGATAAATATCTACTTGATATTACATCAAAAAGTAATAGAATTATAATTGGTAATAAAATAGATATAGGAAGTGCTGAAAATTTTAGTGAGGCAGATATTTATATATCAGCTAAAAATAATGAAAATATGGATAAGTTTGTAGAACTTATTAAATCTTGCGTAAGCATTTCTAATAATGATATAAAAACTTCTGCCACAGCCTTAACCCAAAGGCATTATACTCTGCTTTTAGAAGTAAGGCAGATAATAGAAAAAATATCATCATCAATATATATCTACCCTATTGATATGCTCTGTATTGATTTAGAAAGGGCCATTAATCTAATTTCAGAAATAACAGGGGATAACTATACTGAAAAAGTACTAGATATTGTATTTTCATCATTTTGCATTGGTAAATAATAACTTGTTTTAATTTATTTTTATTAGTATATTTAATATATGTAGTAAATATAATTTTAGGTTATTACTATGAAAAGATTTCTTATAATATTTATACTATTAGTACCTTTTATCACTTATGCCCAAAACAACGGTGATTACTGTAAAAATTCTAATCAAACGATTCAAAATTTAATTAACTCTAATGATTATGATGAAATTTATTATTTTTTAAATGACTATTATATAGATTACCATAATAAATGTGGCAATACTGATAATTTGAAATCGTTAATTGATAAATATATTTTATTAACAGCTAGTGATTCTAATACTGTTTCTCCTAAGGATAATCTTAAACTTTCAAAAAATATAAGACCAATTTTGAAAGATGATAAATATAATTATCTAAAAAAAAATATTATAATGGATATTGTTAAAAATAAGAAATCTGAATTGTATCATTATCAATACTCAAGTATTGATGATGATACTTTGGGACATTATAACAATGAGTTAAAAGATTTAGATGAAAAATTTATAAGCTACTATAAAATTGATAAAACTAAATTTTGTGGTATTGATGGCGAAGGTTTTTCAATATGTTCTTATAAATATACTTATAATAAACCATTAAAATTAAGTGGAACTCTTACAGTCTCTAATTTATATAATCAAGACAATACAAACGCTCCGAATTACTTTAAAACATCATTTAAAGCTAATAATTTAGATATTGATTTTAGTAAATTTTTTATTGTTCCCATAAGCTATAAACTTAATACTAAAATACCTAAAAATTATCTTCAAACAGGTGCAGTTGGAGAGATAACTTTTAATGTTGATTTTATATTAGATAAAGATAGTATTATTAAAATAGGAAAGTCAACAGTAGGAGATATTGTATCAATATATGTAAAAGACTTAAATATTAATAGTGTAAAAAACATTAAGTATTATGATGAAACTGATATAGAAAGTTATGCTTTTTCAGATGTTATAGAAACAAATGAACTTACTGCAAAAGATAGTTATACAAATTTAAGAGATAAACCTAATGGTAAAATTGTTTACCAAATCAATCATAATGATTCATCTGGTGATAAAGTTTATTTTTATGAAGGATATAAAGAACCGGGTATAGATGGTTACAGGCTTGGAGAAGGTTATCCACCATCTAGATATTTATATAATTATTATAAAATATTAGGTTTTTCAAAACCTATATCTAATAACTGGTTTTTTGTAACATATTTTCCTAAAAACAGTACAAAACCAGTATTTGGTTATATCTATTCATCAGAGATAAATCATGATGCTGATTATTCTAATATTGTTGAATGGGTTAATAATTTTGAAAATATTAATACTCTATCTTATAAAGAGATATTTGATATATTATATGATTTTATAGGTGAAGATGTTTATATTAAGCGTTTAAATTATGTAAAAAATCAAAAACTACAAATTCTTGTAGATAGATATGTATCGTTTTTGCTTAGTGATAATTTTATTATGAGAGATGATGTTTCCTTTGATGTATACTTTATCAATAGTTTATATTATTATGTTAGTGATGATAATTATTATAAAATAATTAATAAATATTTAAAAGATTTTGTCATATATGATAAATTATATGATGATACTCTTATTTCATCTTGTAATAATACTTTAAAAAGTAGTTTATCATCAAAAAATTTCTCTAATTTTAAACTTGATATTTCACAAAGTGCTTTTATGCATAGTAATGACAATGATTTATTTATTAATAATTTTTATGGTATATATGATGCCAATAAGTTTATTAAAGATGCAAAAATTGGTAGTTGTAATTATAGATATACTTCATCTACTCCATTTACTATACAAGGTAAAATCCTAGTTGATTCAAAATCTGGTAATTTGACTTTTAGTTTTAATGATTTTTTAAGTAAAGATATTAATGTTTATCCGCTAAATTATAATGTTAATAATTCTATTTACTCTAATTTGTTAAATAAAGGATATTTAGGTAAAGTTTCTTATGATGTAGAAGTTACTCTTTCACAAAATACAATATTTATAGTTGGTTTTGATACTCATAATTTGTTTGTAGATAATATCCAAATAAAAGGTGCTAAAGATATTACTTATTATAATAAGGAAGCCTATAAACCTAGTGATAATGAAAATGTTTCAATTAGTTATTATAATATATCATCTAAAAATGGTTCTACTGCATTGTTTGACTTCCCTAATGGTAAGGTAATTACTAATATAAAAAATGGCAGTGTAGTATATTCAGTTAATTTTGATATTGATATTGTATGGGATAATATTATGGACTACAATAATAATAGTTCAGATAAATATACTAAAGTAATCTATTTTCCAGATGGAGTAATTTATGGCAGTAAAGCAATATCTGGCTATATTTATTCATCACATCTTAAAAAAATTAGTGAATAGTATTTCATTTATAACTTAAATGCAAGCCCTATTGTGCCTATAAGTATTAACAGCAACCCTATAACTTCTTTTGCTTTCATTTTTTCATTGAATATGAAGTAAGATAGAACTACTGCTACAAGCACACTTAATTTATCTATGGCTGCTACTGCTGAAGTTGGTCCATCTTGTAGTGCTTTATAATATAAAAGCCAGCTTGAACCACCTGTTATACCAGCCAGCACTATAAACTTAATTTCTGATTTATCCACATTTTTTATTTCTTTATAATCTTTTTTAATAAATACTAAAAGCCATGCAGCAATTACCACAACAAAAGTTCTTATGGCACTGCCTAAGTTTGATTCCACATTCTCTATTCCTATTTTGCCAAATATTGGTGTAAGTGCTGAAAAAATAAGTGAAAGCATGGCATATATTATCCATTTATTATTACTTTTCTCAACATCTGTTTTTTTATAATCTATTATATAGTATGTGCCAATGGTGATTATAATAAGTGATAGTAATTTTATGAGTGATATTTCTTCATTTAAGAATATAAATGAAAGTATAATAGTTAATACTAAGCTTGATTTACTTAGAGGTGAAACATTTTTTACATTACCAATTTGCAGTGCTTTATAATAGTAATACCAGCCAGCTCCAGTTGAAAGCCCTGACAATACTAAAAAGAGCCATGTTTTTTTATCTATTAAATATATTTGACCTTGTGAGCCTACTATTGCAACAATTATAATACTAAATAAAAATACTACCAATGTTCTTAAAGCTAAAGCCACGCTTGTATTAGTTGTGCGTACTCCTTTCTTTAAAAATATAGTTGTTATGCCTGCTACTAATGCAGAAAGTGATGCATATGCTATCCACATATTACTTGTCCTTTAATTTATACTTATTTATCAATCAATTAAATTTACTAATTCATATTTTTAGTTCTAAGCCATTTTTTTTAAATTTATTAGTATAAACACTCTAAATCTTAATACAGGGCAAAATTTAAAGTCAGTCAGATTTTCCCTTTAATACCAATAAGATTTAAGAATTTTCCACCATCTGCTTTTAAAAGTTCAATATCTTCTACTGCATATGGATTATCTGTTGCAAGCCAGCTGTCCCACGCTTCATTAAAGCATTTCATTTCTTCTAGCTTTATTTCTTTTATATTTTCTTTTAAAATATTTTCATAATATTTTATGCTTTTAAAAAACCTAAAATCTTCATCACTTATAAATCCTTTTAAATCTTGTGGTACTTTTTCATAATCATCTTTCATACCGGGTACAGCTATAAATATAAGACCATTATCTTTTAAATAAGGTTTTATATTTTCTTTAAAAAATAATTTATCTGTTCCAAAATAGTGGTATGCATCTATGCTTACTATTATATCAAAATAATGATATGCAAATGGTAGATTTTCTGCTGATGTATTAAGTGGAATTATCCTATTTTC
The DNA here is from genome assembly GCA_944324495.1 of uncultured Mucispirillum sp. GTDB lineage: Bacteria > Chrysiogenota > Deferribacteres > Deferribacterales > Mucispirillaceae > Mucispirillum. Next base: position 55,553 of record CALUWN010000003.1, read on the forward strand.
ATAACCTTGCTCTTTAAAAAATTTATAGTTATCTGTTGCTTCCACCCATAAATCTGCTGCAAATATTACTGCATTTTTATATTTTTCTGCTAAATATATTGATGTTAAGCCTTTACCACAACCTAAATCAAGTATTCTTATTTTATTATCATTATTATATCCGTATAATAGTTCTCTTACTATAATAGTGCAATCTGGTCCCATTAATCTTTCGTTTAGTATATTTTTATCCATTTATTTCTCCATTTTTTTATTATATTATTTTTATTTTACTTTGTATATAATTTTAATTATTTTTTGTTTTTATTTTTTAATGTTTCACGTGAAACATTTTTTAGTTTTTCTTTGTTTATAGGTGGAGAAAATCATTTTTTAATTATTTGAATTATATTTTGTTCTCGTTTGTTTTATTATTTATTTATATAAATTTCTTTACAAAAAATAATTATTTATTTATTATTAATAAATTTTTTTCTAAAAGGTATTTTATGAGTTTTGAAAAGATTTATGATGTTATAGTTATAGGTGGTGGCCATGCAGGATGTGAAGCATCTTTAGCAGCTGCTAGAATGGGAGCAGATACTTTACTGCTTACAATATCTGTAGATAATATTGCATTAATGCCATGTAACCCTGCTATTGGTGGAATTGGTAAGGGTAATTTGGTAAAAGATATGGACGCTTTAGGTGGTGAAATGGGTAAAAATATTGATGCCACAGGTATCCAGTTTAGGGTGTTAAATAAAAGAAAAGGTCCTGCTGTCTGGTGCTCAAGAGCTCAGGCAGATAAATATTTATATAAAGAACGTTTTCAACATATTATTTTTAATACTCAATCGCTTTCTGTAAAACAGGGTATAGTGAAAGATATTCTAGTTGAAAAAGGTGAAGTTAATGGAGTTACCACTGAGTGTGGCCAACATTTTAGATGCAAAAAAATAGTAATATGTGGTGGTACTTTTATTGGTGGTGAAATATTTATTGGTGATAATGTGATGAGTGCAGGTAGAATGTATGAGCCTTCATCTACATCGCTTTCATCATCACTTAAAAAAATTGGCTTTGAACCAATAAGATTAAAGACAGATACACCAGCAAGGCTTCATATAGACAGCCTTAATTTTGACGGTTTAGAAGTTTATAAAAGTGATGATGTAATAATACCGTTTTCTACAGAAACTACAGAGATAACGCTTCCACAAATTGAGTGTTATGGAACTTATACTAATGAAGCTACTCATGAAATAATACGTAAAGCTGCTGAAGAAAGTATGTTTTATAATGGTGCAAGGGAAAGTAATGGTCCTAGGTACTGCCCAAGTATGGAAGATAAAGTTTTAAAATTTCCTGAAAAAACAGGCCATAAATTAGTAATAGAACCTGAAGGGCTTAATACAAAAGAAGTGCATGTAAACGGTTTTTCATGCTCTATACCTGTTGAAGCTCAGATTGCAGCTTATAGAACAGTTAAGGGAATGGAAAATGCTAAGTTTATTCGTCCAGCTTATGCTATACAGTATGATGCTTTTCAGCCTACTAATCTTAACCATACATATGAAAGTAAAAAAGTTAAAGGGCTTTATTTTGCTGGGCAGGTAAATGGTACAAGTGGTTATGAAGAAGCAGCGGTGCAAGGTTTTATGGCGGGAGTTAATGCTGTTTTATCTCTTGATAATAAAGAAACCTTTGTGCTTGGAAGAAATGAAAGCTATATTGGAGTCTTAACAGATGATTTAGTGTTAAAAGGCGTAACAGAGCCATATAGAATGTTTACTTCCCGCAGTGAGTTTAGGCTTCTAACTAGAGAAGATAATGCAGAAGAACGATTAATAGAATATGGGTATAAGTTTGGGCTTATAAGTAAAACCAGATATGATAGATTTAAAAAAGAGCAGGAAGAAGTAGAGCAGGAAATAGAAAGGCTTAAAAATACTCTTATTAAAAAAACAGATGAAATAGAAAGCAGGTTAAAAGAGTATGGTGTTGAGATAAGTCAGTCATTTAAAGCAGAAGAATTACTTAAACGTCCACAATTAAATTATAATGATATTCTTACTTTTATAGGTGGCGGGTTAACAGGCAGGCAGGCAAGGCAGGTTGAAATAAAAGTAAAATATTCTGGTTATATATCAAGCATGAAACAGGAAGATGATTTAGAAAGTATAGTGATACCTGATGGATTTTCATATGATAATATATCTGGATTAAGGCATGAATATTCTGAAAAATTAAAAAATGTAAAACCAGCAACGCTTGGGCAGGCATTAAGAATTCCGGGTCTTACAAAGACTGCCATATCAGTTTTAGCTGTGGAAATATATAAATATAATAAAGGAAAATAAAATGAAAAACTTAATAATACTAGCAGGGCTGGTTGTAATATTTTTATTTGATTTAAATGTTTATTTATCATCAGATGTTTTAAATAAATATTTATATGAATATATAATGGTTGATGTACTGCCTTATATGTCTATATTTCTTGTATATATATTATTATGTAAAATAAGCAAGTATGATTTTAATGTAAAATTTATACCGATACCTTTTTATTCTGGTCTGATGTTTTTTTTAGCAGCAGAAGAGGTGTTGTATAAAAATTTTAAAGCATATGCTGAAGCAATTAGAAGTGTTTTGATGTATAATCACTATGGAATAATTGTTGCATCAGGTATTGTGGCTGTTATAATTTTTATACTTAATAAAAAATACTATATGGATAAAGAAGAAGAAAGCGAAATAGAAAAGAAATACAAAATGATTAAAGTTGAGAAAGATTCATCTAAGAATAAAATATTTGTAGGGGCAGAATATTATAAGACTATGATTGCAGGATTTTTTTCAGGTATTATAGTTGTATTATTTAAACTGATATATTATGCAATAATGAAATAAAATTTATAAATGTTTCACGTGAAACAAAAATAAAAAGATACAAAAAGGGGAGGAAAACGTATTCAAAAAATAACTTATTAGCAATAGTATTATGTATATCTATTTATGCACTTAATATAATGTTAATCATAAATGACGAACAATTATTAATGGTTGGTAATGAAAGTACTAAAATATATGTAGCAATTATACATATAATTATACCAATATTAATTATCCGATACTTTTTAAAGATAAATCAAGATGATATAATAAGTATTGAGGTTGTCCTAATATTCGCCACCTTTCTTGGACGTATCATATATAATAATATAATAGTAGCGATGATAATAAATCAAGATTTTATAACTTTAATAATGGCATTAGCAAAAGGACCTTATCTTAACGCAGTAATTATACCTGCCTTAAAAAGTGCATCTCTTACAATAATAATTTATTTACTGATAAATATTATAATGGAGAAAAAAATAAACAGCTCAGAAATAATACTTACAAAAAAGTTATAAAATTGGGGTTTATGTATATGGTATTTTATGTATTATATACAGCAGGAATAGATATAATATTATCAAAAATATTATATGTAAGATTTTATATGTATGACTATATGCCAGAAATAATATTTGAAGAAATAAATTCCAAATAAAAAAGGAGAAACAATATGTACCCAAAAAAAGGAATATTTGTATTTTTATTATGTACTATTATTTATGTAATAACAGCAAAAATTATCATACAAGGAGGATTTGAAGTATTGTTTGATGCAATAAGTGTTGAACTTTTCATAATACTTGTATATATCATTTCGCCTATTTATATGATACGTTACTATTTAGCAATGAAAAAAGATAATATTATAAGTATAGAAGTTGTATTTGCTGTAGCTACATTTCTTTCAATAATAATATATAATAATATATTAATATATAGCTATGAAAGCGGAGGACTAATAGAAGAATTATTTAAACAAGGACTGTACTTTGAAATAGCAATAAAACCCGTATTTAAGAATGCTACTTTTACAATTATAATTTTTCTCTTAATAAATGTTATTATGGAAAAGAAAATAAATAGTTCAGAAATAAGAATATCAAAACAGTTAGTAATGGCAGGCATAATATATATGATACTTTTAACAATATATACTGTAGGGGCAGACTTGGTATTAGAAAAAATAAGATATAAATTGCTTGAATATACACCAGAAAACTTATATTATGACTTAATAGATAGATAGACGAAAATAATAAAACAAAAAGGAGAGATAAAATGAAAAATATAAAATTTTTAATCACAATAGTACCTGTAGTAATAATAGACTATGTGATAAATATGCTGCTGCACAGGCAAAGCACCATTCTAGGTAGTACACTTAATGAAGTATTGGTAGTAGATATTATAACTATTGCTTCTGTTGTATTTTACATGGTATTTTTAGATACTATATATATGAAAAGATTTAGCATAGGGTTAAACCTTAAATACTATTTTACAGGAATATTAATATACTGCATATTTGATATAGCTGTAGTGCAATTATTTCTTTATAATAGTGTTAAATATGATGGTTTATTTTATGCAGGTTTAGCTGTTATATCATTAATTGCTCTAATACTAACTAGTAAAAAAGAAACAGGCAATAATAACATAATTGATGCAACTATAAATAATCAAGCATCACAGACAAAAAATATAGCAGCAGCAAAAAATATAAATATAATGTCATTTGCAATGGGAAGCAGTGTGCCTGTAGTAATGCTTTTTATAAGAGCTATTATGTTTGTTTATAGAACATAAGGCTAAGAGTAAAATTTAATAAAGAGCAAACATATGATATATCCAAAAAAATTGTACGCAGCATTAATTTTATACAGTATTATGTATATAGTTACATTTTTAATTGTAGTAATATTAATGCATTATATAAGTGATGAAGAATGTATAATTAAATATGGGATTGATGAAACTAAAAACATATATGAAATATTAATAACTTACAGTTTGAGCTATTATATACTATACATATTGATACCTATAATTAGTATATATAAAATGTATGAGAAATATGAGTATATAAAAAAATATTATGAAGTGTTTGTATCATCCATAATTGCAAGTTTTTTTATTACGAATTTCATAGTAGGTGTATCAACTACATTATTTGAAATGAGAGGAAATACGTTTACAGAATTAGTAATAAATTTACTTAATTATACCTATTTTATATATGATATATCTATGTTTGCTATTTTAACAATATTTATAATATTTCTTACAACAATAGATATAATAAATGTAAAAAGTAGAAAGAAAAAAGAAAAAAATAATGTAGAAATAGAAAATATAGAAGAATATAAAATAAATCAAAATAAAGAGTTTGAAAAACAAAATTTACTAAAGAAAAAAGTCATTAAAATAGGAGTATTATTCGGAGTGATTTTAGTGATAATAGAAAAGATTTTATAAAATATAAGATAACATATAAGAAAAAATATTATGGTAAAATATACAAGGGATAATAATGAATAAATGGAAAGCATTTAAAATAATATTATTTTTTATACTATCGCTTGTGATAATTACAGGAGTATTAGCTGCTGCTGTAAGAAGTATGATGGATACAGGCTATCATCAAATATATTTAATAATATTGTTTATGGTGCTGTTTACTTTTACTTATATTTGGCGTGGAAAAAGCCAAAGAAATAGTTTTATAATAGCAGTGATAGTGGCAGTAATTACAAGTATAATATTAAGAATGTATCAAATATAACAGTGTAAAACCAAATAATAAAATAAGAATAAACAAAAACTCAGCAAACTAAATAGGTCTGGAAAAGTCAAATTAAATCTTAAAAAATAAAAGGATAGATGAATATAGAAAATAATATATTATTGCATAAGATAAAATAATATATTAAGATAGAAAAAATTTGTAAAAATGGAAGAAAATGAGAAATAAACTAATAATACTATCAGTAATATCTGCAATAGTGATTGATATAATAATAAATTATATACATTTAAAAGAAAGCATAAATATAGATGTATTAATAAAAGATGTGGCCTATGTAAATGGATTAACATATCTGTTTATATTTCTTTATCTCACTTTGTGTGATAAAATGTATATTAAAAAGTATGGAAGAGGTGCTGACTATCTATTCTACTTTTTAGGAGTATTTGTAGAATCAATTATCAATATTATAATTGTTAAACAGATGTCAATTCAATTTGGAATTATAGATATTAAATATATCGGTATGGGTGTAACATCATTATTTATAGTACTATTCTATATATTTAATAAAAACAAAAATACAGATATACTGGAAGAAACTCAAATAAATAATGCAAATATAGATAAAGTAAAAAATAAGCAAATAGATGTAAATATAAAAATAATTTCTTTTGCACTTGGACAAGCAAATGCTATTATGATAATGATACCAGTAGTAAGTAAAATGTATATTTAGAAATACAAAAATAAAATAATAAACAGTGTAATGTGATAAAAAATATTAGGTACAATTTATTACAAAAAGGGAAAGAGAAAATAACAGGTTGGAAAGAAAATAAGTGAATATAATAGATTTAAATGATAAAAAATATGATGTAATAGTTATTGGTGGCGGACATGCAGGCTGTGAGGCAGCACTGGCATCTTCACGAATGGGTGCAAAAACATTACTTTTAACTTCTACAATAGATAGTATTGCACAAATGAGCTGTAATCCAGCAATTGGTGGGCTTGCAAAAGGTAATTTAGTTAAAGATATTGATGCATTAGGTGGAGAAATGGCTAAAAATATTGATGCATCATGTATCCAGTTCCAAATGCTAAACAGTAAAAAAGGAGCTGCAGCTCAAAGCTCACGAGGGCAGGCAGATAAAAAAAGATATATAAAAAGAATGATAGATACACTTATCAGCCAAGATAACTTAGATGTAAAACAGGGTGAAGTATGTAAAATAATAACTGAAAATAATGAAGTTAAGGCAGTAGAGAATATATGGGGGGAAATATTTTCCTGCAGGAAAATTATAGTATCAACAGGAACATTTTTAAATGGTAAAGTATTTATTGGTGAAACATCATATAGGGCAGGAAGAACATATGAACTGCCATCAATTGCTCTTGCAAAATCATTACAGGAAATAGGTTTTATACCTGTAAGATTAAAAACAGGAACACCAGCAAGGATAGATTATAGGACAATTGATTATTCAAAATTAGAAGTATATGAAATGCAGGGTGAAAAAACACCATTTTCATTTGAAAATACAGAATTTCCACTGCCACAAATTAAGTGCTATGCAACATATACTAATGAAGAAACCCATAAAATAGTTAAAGAACATATCCATAGAAGCATTTATTATAACTCAAAAGATAAGGGGATAGGTCCAAGGTACTGCCCTAGTATGGAAGATAAAATAGCGAAATTTCCAGAAAGAAACCGTCATCAAATAATTTTAGAGCGTGAGGGCTATGACAGTATGGAAGTATACCCTAACGGGTTTTCCACATCACTTCCAGTGGATGCTCAGCTTGCAGCTTATAGAACAATTCCGGGGTTAGAGCACTGCGAATTTATACGCCCAGCTTATGCCATTGAGTATGAAGCATATCAGCCAACTATTCTTTATGGCAGTTATGAAACAAAGTTAATAAAGGGGCTTTATTTTGCAGGACAAATTAACGGTACAAGTGGATATGAAGAAGCAGCCTGTCAAGGGCTTATGGCAGGTATTAATGCAGTCTTAAGTATTGATAATAAAGAACCTTTTATATTAGGGCGGAATGAAAGTTATATTGGTGTGCTGACAGATGATTTAATAACAAAAGGGGTGGACGAGCCATACAGGATGTTTACTTCCCGCGGAGAATACAGGCTTCATTTAAGGGAAGATAATGCAGAATACAGATTAATAGAATACGGATATAAATATGGTCTTATATCTAAAACTAGATATGAAAGATTTCAAAAAGAAAAAGAAGAAGTATATAATGAAGTGGAAAGATTAAAAAAAGAAACAATAAAATTAAAAGATAACAGGAAAAAACTTGAAAGTTATGGTATAAACTTAGAGCGTGGGATATCATGTTATGAATTTTTAAAGCGGCCAGAAACAGATATTAATATGATAAAAGAAATGGGGCTTACTTCCCTTTCTGGCAGAAGTGCAAAGCAGGTGGAAACAATAATAAAATATTCTGGATATATAAGCTTGCAGGAAGAGGATATAAAAAAATATAAATCTTTAGAAGATAAAAAGATACCCGATAATATAGATTATACAAAAATTGCAGGGCTAAGACGAGAATATGTGGAAAAATTAAGTAAAATAAGGCCAAAAACCATAGGTCAGGCATTAAGAATACCGGGAATGAGTTTTTCTGCCTGCTCAATTTTAGAGATTGCAATTAATAAAGAGAAGAAAAATAATGGATAAATTTTTAAAAACTGATGAAATAATAGAAAAAAAACTTGCATATTTTTACAATATGCATATAAACTGCCAAATAAACTTAACTGCCATAAAAGAGCGTGATGAATTTTATTTAAAACATTATTATGACAGCATATATTATTTTCAAAAGTATGGTGCACCTTTTGGCAGATTAGCAGATATTGGCAGCGGTGGTGGTTTTCCGGGAATTGTTTTAGGAATATTTTACCCTGATATAGAGATAACATTAATAGAAAGTATAACAAAGAAATGCAAGTTTTTAGAGCAGGCAGTAAGTGAGCTTGAGCTGAAAAATATAAAAGTGAAAAACATACGGGTAGAAAACATCAAGGATGAAAAATATGATATAATAACAGCCCGTGGTGTTGCCACAGTAAAAGATATTTTAAATAATACAAAAAATATATGCCATAATAATACAAAATGGATATTGTATAAAGGTGAGAAGCTGGAAAATGAACTTGAAACAGCAAAACCATTATTGCAAAAGCGAGGTCTAAATGTTGAAAAAATACGAATTGAAGAACCAATTACGCGGACTTACTGTATTATTACTTATTAGCTTAATAGTTATACTATCAGGCTGCGGGCTTACAAGTAAATCTGCTAAAACATTTTACCCAGAATATTATGCTGCAAGGCAGTTACAAAACCAAGATATTGTTAAATTAAGGGAATTAACAGTAAACCCTGATTTATTTGTAGCAGATTCTGCAACACTTCTTTTAGGTTCATATTATTTATATTATGGTGATGAAAATTATGGCAGGCTTTTAATTAATAAAAGCTACAACTCAAAACATTTAAACGAAGAGATGACTATATTTGGTAAGCTTTGGAAAATGGAATCACTTTTAAGAGAAGGTGAAAAAGGGGCGGCTATTAATTTAAGCAACCAAGTAAAAGAAATGAGAAGAACACCAGTTTATATGAGGGTAATGCAAATATACTGTAACCAGTATGGTGTATTAGTTATTGGTGATGGCGAGATTAATTCGTGCATAGATGTGGCAGTTAATGGCAAACAAAAATTTCAAGATATAGCAGCTAAAGAAATAGAAAATCAAGATTTACCAATTGTAACAGATGATATGTCATATGAAGAATATTTAAAAGCATTGGGTATAGGCGGTGCTGTAGATAATATTGACGGAAAAGACACTGTAAATGATGAAATAAAAAATGTGGATATAAAACCAGATGCAAAAATCAAAATCGCAGGTGGTGATATTTTTGATGATGTAGCTTCAGGAATTATATATGGTATGGGTAAATATAATAATAATTATCAGTTAGAACCAGTATCTGATTTTGCAGCAGATGAAAACAGCAAAACTGATATGTTACTTAGGCTTAACAACTACGATTTATTTATTGGTGGTGTAAAATCAAACTTAGGTGTTGATTATCTACAATTAAGTGAAGTTGCAACAGGACTTAATATTGTAACAAATAAAAGTATGGCTGTTATTGTAACATCAGAAAAGTATCAAGCACATGGCAAGATAATTGCTGATAGTTTTGAAAGCAAAGGTAAAAAAGCATTTCTTATTGATATAAAAAACCATCAGGAAGAAATGAGTAATGTGCTTAATGGTAAAAATAAGAGTTCATATGTAATTATAATTATTGCAGATGAAAAAGAAATATTAGAAGTACTGCCTATTGCTAAATATCATCAGGTAAACTCAAGCCTGCAGGATGTTTTAATTATGACAGCCTATATTCCTGAATATGATATAACAGATGACCAAAGAAGTTATTTCAGAGGCACATATATTCTTACATCATCATATTTAGTGAATAACCCAGAGTATAAACGAGTGGCAGCAGATTTTAAAGGGTTTTATGGTATGCCGCTTAGTGGTAAAGGTGCTTTAGGTTATGATATTATAACCTATATAAATAAAATTGTTAATAACGATACAACTGGAAAATATATTACAGATATAGAAAAGATAGTTAACGGATATGCAATAAGGTCATCAGTGCTGCTTTACTCTGATGGCAGGAAATTAATAGAGAAGGCAAAATATAAGCCGAAAGAATATGAAGGGGAAGAGTTACTTCCGTAGGTGGTTAATTAAATGATAAAAGGCAGGTTAAGCTTATTATTAGCAGCATTAGTATTATTTACAAGCTGCGCAGGAACGGGAAACAGACAGGTAAAGGAAACATTAAAAGAAGCAGGTAGAGTTACTAAGGAAAAAGGTGATTATTACGAAATATTCACAGCTATTGATGAGCATACACTGCCACTGCCTGATTTAACAATTTATTCTTCATATCAAACAGATAGTAATGAAGATGGTGCAACATACTATAAAGAGTTTAAAGAATTTAATGTGCCAATGGCTATGACAGGCAGAGTTAATGCGTACATTAAATATTTTACAGAGCGAGTGCCATCAAGCACCCAAAGCTGGCTTAACAGGTCAAATAAATACATGTACCTTGTACGAGATATTTTCTTGCAGGAAGGGCTTCCTAGCGACTTGGTAGTGCTTGCGTTTACAGAAAGTGGTTACAACACCCATGCAGTAAGCCATGCAGGGGCGGCTGGTATGTGGCAGTTTATGAAGGGTACTGGTAAAATGTATGGTATGGAGCAGGATTTCTGGGTAGATGAACGCAGAGATTTTGAAAAATCTACAAGGGCAGCAGCAAAATATTTAAAAGCATTATATGAAAGGTTTGGTGACTGGTATTTAGCACTTGCTGCTTATAATGCAGGCCCTACACGTATGGCAAAAGCTATACAAAAACATGATACTAATGATTTCTTTAAAATTTCAAGCAGAAATACATTAAAATTAGAAACAAGGGATTATGTACCAAAATATTTGGCACAGTTAATTATCTATAAAAACTATTTAAAATATGGCTTTACTCCACCAACAGATATGCCAATGCTGTTTTCATCAATTAAAGCACCAGCTAATACAAACATATACTGGCTGGCAGATGAGTTAGGTGTAAGTTATGATGTAATGAAAGATTTAAACCCAGCATTAAAATTACCAATGACTCCGCCACGGGAATATACAATACGAGTGCCATATAAAAAAGATGCACAGGCAAAAGATATAATTGCAAAAGCCTCAAAAGAAGAAAGGGCACGCTATAAAATATATGATGGTAAACGTGGTGAGGAAGTTGCTTCCATTGCAAAAAAATATGGTGTAAAAAAAGAAGATATTTTAAGGGTAAACGGTATAAGCAGAGAAACACTTTTAACTTCAAGAAAAGTTTTTATACCATTACCAGATATGACAAATGCGAAAACTGATAAAGCATTTGCAGATGTATTAAGTAAAATTGACCCAAAATATTATAAGGTTAGAAAAGGCGATACATTTATAGGAATTGCTCATAACCATAATATGCGTATGAAAGATTTACAAAAGTTAAATCCAAATATACGCCCAAGCAGAATATATCCGGGGCAGTATATTATGGTTACAAAAGACGGCTATAGTAATGCAAGGTATGCTTCAAAAAGCAAATCAAGGCAGGTGGCTGTAAAATATAGAGTAAGAAGAGGTGATTCTTTATGGTCTATTGCAAAGAAATTTAATACATCAGTTGCAAGCATAAAGAAAACAAATAAAATCGCAGGCAATAATATATATGCAGGCAGAATGCTTACAATTAAGAAAAATTCAAAATAAATATTATGGGAGCTTATGCTCTTTTTTGTTATATAAACTAAAATATCAGTAAATAAAACGGCATTAAAAGCTGGAGAAAAATATGAAAGAAAATAATTTATATGAGCAAAATACAGGTGCAGTTCTTAGTTTTTTTCAAAAAGAATATAAACACATAGAGCCAGAGTATTACAGACCATTAATCAGTGCTAAATTTGGTGGAGATTTTCTGCTTGATAGTGTTGTGTTATATAAAACAAAGGAGATAATTGAATTTGTAACATTAGGTTTTTCTGATGTAGCAGAAAAAGAAATAGAAAACGGCGAATACAGTGGATATGGGTTTGAGCTTGCTGTAAAACTAAACATTAAAGATATGAATGAAGATAATATAAGTAAAGAATGTAATAATATATGTAGTATATTTAATTATTTAGCAGGTTATGTATTTGAAAGCGGGAAAGTTTTTAAAGAAAACCAGTATATTTATACAGGTCAGACGCAAGGAATAGATGCCGAGCGTAAATCTGCATTAACAGGCTTTGTGATTACTGCACATAAAGCAGGGACAGTGGATACTGTAAATGGAAAAGTGAAAATATTACAGCTTACAGGTATGACAGATAACGAATTAAAAGCGGTAATTGATAAAAAAATAGAAGTATATAAACTGCTGGATATGATAAAAACAGATATAACAGATTACAGCAGGAAATCAGTTATATAAAATTATTTTTTAATTAATTTATCAGCAAATATTGAATTAATATTGATAGATGAATTATCAGCAGAATAGTGGTATTTCATTTCTGTATTATTATCGCCGTCAGTTGAAATTTCCATTATAGAGTGAAATAAAATTTTCTGTTTTTCATATATAAAAGAATAGTAATAAAGGCTTAAAGGTTCATAGCGTCTTTTACCTTTAATAGTAATAATATTATTAGAAATGTTAACTTCTGGGTCATATATATTTAAAATATTAGAACCAAGGCATTCAATATAATCTGCATACTCTTTCCAAAAAGAAATAAAAAACTTACTTTCTCCACGTGTAGCACCATCATATTCAGAGTAATAAAGAGTTATAAGTTTAAAATTTTCGCGAAATAATTTTATATTTTTTATTTCAGTATGCACATTTTTAGGAAATTTCGGATTAATAGTCCTAAAAATATAGTCAATAGCAAACTCAGTATCAATAGTTTTATAACCTGTAGTATATTTATAATCAAAAGCATCTTGTGCATAAGTAGTATTAGATAAAGTTAGTATTAGAATAAATAAATAAACCAGCAGTCGCATATTACACCTGATTATTAGAAGAATTTTCAAGTATATTATTAATATGGTACCTAATTTCTTCCACACCAATATCCATCATACATTTAAAATGTTTTTTAGGGCAGGAGTTTTGCCCATGTATATGGCATGGACGGCATTTTAATTTTAAATATTCTACTACTTTTACGCCTTTAAAATCAGGGTAAAAGCCAAGTTCTTTTGTAGTAGAGCCAAAAATAGCAACAGTAGGAATACGTAGAGCAGTAGCAATATGAAGAGGTCCAGAATCAGTTGTAATAAAAACATTAGCACGTGATATATAATCAGCTAAAGCAGAAAGTGAAATTTTACCAGTTTTATTTATAACCTGCGGAGGTAAATCTATTTTACCATCACCAATAACTGTAACAGTAACACCATCATCTATTAAAATTGAAGCAAGTTCTGCAAAAAAAGGCCACTGCTTAGTTTTTTTAGATGCAAAAGGATGTATAACAATATGCTTTTTTGCATTAATATTGTTTTTTTCATTAACTAAAGGAAGATATGGTCTTAAATCTTCTAAAGTTGGCATTTTAAGATTAAATGCTTTCATAAATGGTTTAAAATATTTAATAACAGTATGGTCTTTTAATTTTGAACGGCACAATCTATATTTTACAAACAACCTTCTAGCTAAAGCATTTTTATCATAAACATAGCATTTATTAGATGAAATAAACCTAGTGAAAAAAGAACGTATATTATCATGTAAATCAAAAATATAATCATATTCTGGCATAGTAGATATTACTTCGTTAAGTTTAACTAATGAATCGCCTTTATTAATACAATAAACATTTCTAATATAAGGAAAATCCTGCAATATACCTGCAAAATGAGAGCTTGTTAAAAAATCTATTTGTACATTTTCACCAATATTTTCATAAACATACTTAATAACACCAGTAGTTAATACTATATCACCTAGGGAACTAAAGCGAATAACTAAAATATTTTTCATACTATTAATCCTTTTCTAGTATAGAAAGAGCAGCATTAATAATTTCAGTTGGTGGAATATCCATCATACATTTAAAATGTTTTTTAGGGCATTTTTTTCCACCATGTTTTCCACAAGGTCTGCATGATAAATCATTATTTTCAACAACAATACTGCTGTTATCATAGGGGAAAAAACCAAGCTGTTTTGTAGTAGGGCCAAATATAGCAACACAAGGTGTCGCAACTGAACAGGCAATATGCATAAGCCCGCTGTCATTAACAAGTAATAAATCTACCGCTTTTAATATGGCAGGAAGTTCAGATAAAGAAGTTTTATAAGCAAAATCATAGTATGGATATTTAAATGATGAAGCAAATTCATCTAAGCTTTCTTTATCATCTTTACCACCAAATAATGCTATGGCATACCCATTTTCATATAACATTTCTGCAACTTTAATATAACTTGCAGCAGGATATCTTTTTGTAGGCCATACGCTGCCCGGAGCAATACCAATAACCTTTTTTGCAGGTGATGTGGAAGCAAAATAAGATGAAGTATTATTATAGACAACATCATTAACATAAGTTTCAAGACTAGAGCCTATACTTTTTGCCTCATCAAGTGAAAAATCATCACATAATGCACTTAAAAACATTAAATTACGTTCAACTTCACAAAGTTCCTGTTTTTTTTCTATACGTTCATTAAAAAGATAACTTAAAACAGCAGTAGAAAACCCTATTGAATAAGCATTTTTAATCATAGAAATTAAAGTTGATGAACGCAGTGAAAGGTGCAGGTTTATAATTAAATCAAAATTATAATCAGTTAATTCTTTAGCAAATTTAAAAAGACCAGCAAAACCCTTTTGAGTATTACGCTTATCAAATACAATAACATTATCTATAAAGCTAAGGTTATAAAATAAAAGTGCGTGTTCTGGGCGAACACAAAATGATATTTTAGCTTCAGGGTAAAGTGCACGTAAAGCTTTAATAAGTGGAGTAGTAAGAACCGTATCTCCTAAAAATGCAGGGTTAAAAACTAAAATATTTTTATAATTATTTTTCACTTTCATAGACATATTGATACACAAATTCAGTAGATAATTCAAGAGTTTTAATTAAATTATTCATAAATTCTGAAATATCTGTTTTAAATATAAGCATTTTATTTAAAAATTTATCATAAAAACTAAGGTAGATGCACTCTAAAGAAAGCCTTTTATCATCAATTTTTTTATTATATAAAAAATCGTAATAAAGTGGTGATTTTAACGCTTTTAAATGAACTCTTATTTGGTGCGTTCTGCCAGTAAATAGTTTTGCAACTATTAACGCACCTTTACTATTATATGAGGCATTATAAAAAGAAGTAACAGCTTTTTTTCCACTTTTAAAATTAATAGAATACTTACCATGGTTTTTTTTAGCTATAGGAAGCATTAATGTTTGAGAAAATACAGGTTTTGAAGTTATGGCAATATAATATTTTTGCACTTTATTTTCTTCAAAAAGTTTTGAAATATAGCTGTGAGCTTTTTTGTTTCTAGCAAATACCATAACTCCAGCAGTACCAGCATCAAGCCTGTGGCATACATATATTTCACCGCCGTAGTCTTTACGCAGTATATCAATTAAAGGAGTATGCTCCATATTTCTATCGTTAATAACATATACTCCATGCTCTTTAAAAATTACTAAATAGTTTTCATCAATATATATTTCTTTATACATAAAAGTTATATAAATAAATAGTATATATAAGTCAATTAAATAATATATTGAAAAAATAAGCATATCATAGTATAAGCATAAAAAAGCATAAGGATAAGAATATATTATACGGTAATTTAGAGGGTATATCCCAAAAGACTATAAAACAGATAGAAAAGTTTTTAAGCAAGAAAAACCATGGCAGTGATATTATATCCATAGATTTGCTGAAACAGCTTTGTTTGTATTCCTATGAAACAGGCAGGCAGCTTGGTTTGATAATAAATAGAAGCGGCAGTATTGAATATGTGCTTGCTGGCACATCTGACAGCATTACTATTCCAGTATTGACCCGTTTTAAATTGGCACCGGGAAGGCTTCGAGGTTTAAGGCTTATACACACTCACCCAAAAGGTGATGGGCTTGATAATGATGATATGGCAGACTTGGCACTTTTAAGGCTTGATAGTGTAACAGCCTGTGCTATGGATGAGAAAGGCTATCCAAAATTTATGGAAACTGCATATATTACACCACCAGATATCAATGATATAGAAACAAAGTTTGGATATTTAGAAGATAGCGACCCATACAATCAAAAAACAGACTATCCATTATTTATTGAAGCATTAGATGATGAAATAGAAAGAAAAACCATAGGGCTTCATACTGCAAAAACAGGGGAATATGCAGTATTAACTGGTGTATTTAAAAGCAAGGAAGAAAGCGAAATATATCTTGATGAATTAGAAGAGCTTGCACGAAGTGCTGGTATAAATGTAATATCAAGAATTTATCAAGTGAAAAAAGAGATACATCCAAAATATGTGGTAGGACCGGGAAAATTAAGAGAGGCAGTTATTAAAGCACTATTAACAGGTGCAGAATATATTGTTTTTGATAACAGCTTATCCCCATCTCAGTCGCGGGCAGTATCAGAATTTACTGAGCTTAAAATACTAGATAGAACACAACTGATACTTGATATTTTTGCACGCAGGGCAAAAAGTAATGAGGGTAAAATTAGAGTTGAGCTTGCCCAGTTAAAATATATACTTCCAAGGCTTAATGTAAAAGATGACAGCTTATCGCGTTTAACAGGTGGAATAGGTGGCAGAGGTCCGGGAGAAACTAAGCTTGAAATAGATAAAAGAAGAATAACAGACAGGATTGCTTTTTTAAATGATAAATTAAAAAAAGCAGAGCAGTCGCGTGATATCCAAAGGGCAAGGCGAGAAAAAAATTCTCTGCCTGTAGTATCAATTATCGGATATACTAATGCAGGGAAATCAACATTATTAAACAGCCTTACAAAATCAGATGTATATGCAGATGATTTGCTTTTTGCCACCCTTGATACATCAAGCAAACGGATACGCTTTCCAAAAGAAAGGGATGTGATTATAACAGATACGGTAGGCTTTATTAGAGATTTACCGCCAAATTTAGCAGGTGCATTTAAATCAACACTAGAAGAGCTTTATAACGCAGATATGTTTTTGCAAGTGGTAGATGTAAGCGATAAACATTTTAGAAAACATATTAAGGCTGTGGAAAATGTATTAGAAGAAATGGAACTTCTAGATAAAGAGCGGTTATTAGTATTTAATAAAATAGATAAGCTAACAGAAGAAGAGCTTGAAGAAATAGAAAAAGAATATAAAGATGCTGTATTTGTTTCAGCATATAATAGAAAATCTTTTGATAATATGCTTATAAAGATTAGCTACTATTTTTTCAAAGAAGGAATGGATTTATTTAATGAATAGTATTGAAGAAATAATAAAAGAGCGAATAAACTATTTTAATAATAAAGAATATGAGAAAATATACGATATTTATAGTATTCACAGTGAATTTAAGCAGTTTTTCCCAGAAATAGAAGCGTACAGGGAACATTTTTTTAAATTAATAGAACTTTTTTTACCTGTAAGTGTTGAAATTTATAAAGTTTTATATAATAATGAATGGGCAGAAATATTGTTTGTGGAAAATGTGCGGTCTTTAGAAGATGATGTTATTATAACATATTATGTAAAAGCATTTTTTCAAAAAGAAAACGGCAAGTGGAAACTACAGCAGGAACAAAGAGAGACAGCATATAAGAAATAATAAAGGGGCACTTTATGAAAAAGATTTTTTTAGTTTTAATGCTATGTTTTATGACAACAGCATATGCATCTGCACAAGATATGGCAGAAAAGAAAAGCACAGTAAATAATAATAGTAAAAGTAAAGAGTTTTTAGGAGTATTTTTTATAGATTCATACCCTGTTACAGGCTGCGAAATTATTAAAATTCGTCCGTCAGTAATACGTTCTACCACAGAGTTTAGAGCACCAGAAAGGGAGGAATTTAATAATAACAAAAATTTTAGCAAGATAATCCACAGCTATCAAGGTGATTTAATTACGGAAGCCCAAAGCATAGCAGAAAAAGAAGGTTATAATGCTATTATTGGCAGTAAGTTTTATACTAATACCCACTATCAAGGAGTATCAGATTTAGGTGCAGTTGATGGCAATATTGGTTACGGGCTTGGTTCTATAACTTATATAGGGCACCCTGTATTTATTGTGTGTGAAGACTTAGCAGTGCAGTAAAATTTATACTTGCATAAAATGAAATAAGTATTATATTTCTTCATATTAATTATTAAGAGGGATTTTATGCCGATATATGAATATGTATGTAAAAAATGTGGTAAAGAATTTGAAAAAATGCAGAGTATCACAAACGAAGAGCGAGTAACAGAATGCCCAGAATGCAAAGGTGAGGCAGAACGTAAAATATCAGTTACAAGTTACCATTTAACAGGCAGCGGTTTTTATAATACAGATAAGAAGTCAGCTGCTCCAGCCTGCCCAACAGGCTCATGCTGTGCAGGTGGTGCCTGCGGTTTAAATAAATAGTTATATTAGTAAAATAACATATTAAGCCCTGTATTAGCAGGGTTTTTTTATTATTCTTGCCTTTTTTATAAATTTCTATTATTTTAGTAACATTAAGAGGTAAAAATGAAAGATTATATAAAAGATATATTAGAAGAATCAATTACAGCACACAAAGAATTTGCTCTTGATAATGTAGATATTTTAAAAGAGATAGCAGATGCTGTAGTGGCTTGTTTTAAACGTGGCAATAAGGTTATTATAATGGGTAACGGTGGCTCAGCTTCAGATGCTTTACATATTGCAGGAGAGTTTGTAGGCAGGTTTGAAATGGAAAGACCTACGCTTCCAGCTATTGCATTAACTGGTAATACTGCTACTATTACTGCTATTGGTAACGATTATTCATATGATGAAGTATTTGAAAAGCAGGTGGCAGCCTTAGTTAATGCTGGTGATATTGTATGGGGAATATCCACAAGTGGTAATTCTGAAAACGTAATAAGAGCATTAAAAAGAGGCATTAGGGATGAGGCTGTGACTATTGGTTTTGCAGGCAGAGATGGTGGGAAAATGGCAGGGCTTTGTGACCACCTTTTAATAGTAAAACACCAAAGAACAGCACGTATCCAAGAGCTTCATATATTAGCAGCACATATAATTTGCGGGCTGGTTGATGAAAAAATGTTTGGTAAATATTCAGGATAGAAATGCCAGTATTTGAAAAATATCATAATGCATGGGGTGCTTCTGCTTCATTTTATGCACTAAGTAAAAAAAAGAAAGGCACTCCATTAATAGTGATACCACCAGAAAATAAATCTGTAATGGAATCAGTTTATAATGAACTTACACTATTATCTCAAATAAAAGTATATAAATTTCCCTCATATACCCAAAACCCATTTGAAGAAGCAAGGCCATTAAATGATATTATGGCAGCAAGATGCTCTACTTTATATAATATACTCAATGAAAAAGATTATATATTACTTATTTCTCCTTATGGACTTTTGAAAAAAATACCATTTAAAGATGAATTTTTAAAAAGTATAGTAAAGCTTGAAGAAGGTATGGTTTATGATAGAGCAACCCTTGCAGAGCATTTAGATAAACTAGGATATATTCAGGTGGAGTTTGTAACAGATGAAGGTGAATATACTCTGCGTGGGGGACTGGCTGATATTTTTCCAATAAACAGCCAAAACCCAGTACGAATAGAATATTTTGATGATGAAATAGAAAGCCTTTATGAATATAATAAGGAAAGTATGGCAAAAATAAAAAAATGCCAGCATTTAGATATACTTCCAGTAACAGATTTAATAATTTCCACAAAAGAGTTCCAAGAAAAGCTTGAAGGAAGCCTAAAAGAAAAGGCAGAAACATATGGCAAGTTTGCAGGTTATCACTGGCTTGCACCACTTTTAAATATAGAGCAGACAAGTATATTTGATTATATAGAAAACTACACATCAGCCTGCCTTGTAAATAATATTGAAGAAAGCATATATGGCTATTATGAAATAGTAAAATCTTCAGCAGAGCAGGAGTATAATTTATTAAGCTTTAATGAAGCAGGAAAGATATTAAAAAATATTGAAAAAAATGATGTATATGTAATCTCTGAAATAACAGACAATGTGGAAAGCGAGGCTTTAGAATATTCAAGTACAAGTACCCGTTTTTCATTTGAGAAAAAGAATTTATACCAGTCTATGACAAACGCAGTAGATGTGATACTTCATTTACTAAAAGAGAAGATGAAAATCATATTCTGTGTGGAAAGTGAAAAATTTGCAGGTATATTTAGGGACTTTTTAAGAGATTATGATATTTTCCCAAAAGAGATAAAAAATGTAAGTGAAGCTGAAAATGTGGATGTATATATATACAAGAAACATATTTCTGGTGGGTTTATCAGCAGTAAAGATAAGCTTGCATTAATATCTGATATGGATATTTTTGGGTTTACAAAACGCAAGCCAAAGCCAAAGAAAAAAGATGCATTTAATACTAAACTTTCAGATTTAGAAGAAGGCGATTATGTAGTTCATATAAACCATGGTATAGGCATATATCAAGGTATAAAACAGATGGTTATAGGTGGTGTGGCAGGTGACTTTTTATGTATATTATATGAAGGTGATGATATACTTTATGTACCCCTTCACTCCATAGGTCAAATACAAAAATACATCGGTATGCAGGACAGCAAACCGAAACTTAACAGCTTAAAAAGCTCAGCATGGCAGAAACTTAAAAAGCACGCAAAAGAAAGTGCAAAACATATTGCAGAAGATTTGCTTAGGCTTTATGCAGAACGAAAAGCAAAAAAAGGGTTTGCATTTTGCGATGATGGAAGCCTTATTGAAATATTTGAGCGTAATTTTATATATAATGAAACAGAGGACCAGCTTTCAGCCATATATGATGTGTATAGGGATATGGAAAGTGAAGTACCAATGGAAAGGCTTGTATGTGGTGATGTAGGGTTTGGCAAGACAGAAGTTGCCATGCGCGCAGCATGTAAAGCAGCAGCCTGTTCAAAGCAGGTGGCAGTTCTTGTGCCTACAACTATTTTAGCCCGCCAGCATTATGAAACATTTAAGGAACGGTTTCGTGGGCTTCCTGTAAATATTGAGTTTGTATCACGTTTTAAAACAAATAGTGAAGTTAAAGAAATATATAAAAAGACAGAAGAAGGCAGTATTGATATATTAATAGGCACTCATAAAATCCTTGCAAAAGAACTTACTTTTAAAGATTTAGGGCTTTTAATAATAGATGAGGAACAGCGTTTTGGAGTAAGCCATAAAGAAAAAATAGCATCTATGAAAAGAAATGTGGATACTTTAACTATGACTGCCACTCCAATACCAAGGACACTGCAGCTTTCACTTTCTGGCATAAGGGATATGAGTATTATAGAAACACCGCCAGAAAACAGGCTTCCTGTAGTTGTAAAAGTTATCAATGGAGTTGATGAGCGTATAAAGGCTATAAGAATGGAGCTTGAACGTGGCGGGCAGGTGTTTTTTCTGCATAATAAAGTATCAGATATACATGAAGTAGCAATGGAGATAAAAAACGCACTTCCCCTTGCTAAAGTGGACTATGCTCACGGTCAGATGGATGCAAAAACTATGGAGCATATATTAACCACTTTTTATAGTGGTGAAATAGATGTGCTTGTGGCAACAACAATTATTGAAAACGGCATTAATATTCCAAATGTAAATACTATTATTATAAACAATGCTGCCCATTTTGGGCTTGCCCAGCTTTATCAGCTAAAAGGCAGGGTAGGAAGAAGTAACAGACGCGGTTACTGTTATTTATCGGTACAGGATTTTTCACGTATTAACCCTGTGGCACAAAAACGTTTATCAATTATACAGCAGCTTTCAGATTTAGGCAGTGGTTTTAAAATAGCAATGTATGATTTACAGCTTCGCGGTGCAGGAAATATATTAGGTGCAGAGCAGTCTGGTTTTGTGGTACGTGTAGGTTATGAATTATATGTTGCTATGATAGAAGAAGCAGTACAGGAGATGCGTGGAGAATATACAAATATAGCAGATACAGAGATAAATTCTAATATTGCATATTTTATCCCAGCAGATTATATAGAAAATCCGCGTATTAGGTTTGATTTTTATAGACGATTTGCAGAAATTTATGATAATGATAAAAGGTATGAGCTTTTAAAAGAAATAGAAGCAGGCTATGGGGCACTGCCTGAAGAAATAATTAATCTATCATACATAATGGTAATAAAAAATTATGCCAGTATGCTTGGAGCAGAAAAATTAACTCTTTCAAAAGCAGGTGCAGTTAAGGTACAGTTTGTAAAAGAAACAAAACTGAATATTGAATTTATAGAAAAATGTGCTAAAAGTAAAAATATAATATACAGGTTTATTTCAGAATATGAAATAGCCTTATCAATTAGCGGAACTAGTATATTAGAAAATATTTTAGATTTTTTTAGTGAGCTATATATATTAACTAAAGAATAGTAAAGGGAGCATTATGAGAAAACATTATTTTTTAGTAACAGCACTTGTTATACTTTTTATATCAGGGTGTAGTTTATTTAAAAAGCAGGAAGAAGAAACTACAAAAGTACAGGATAATAAGACTGCTTATATAAAAATAAACGGTCAGACTTTTTACGATACTGATTTTTTTAATTTTGCCAGTGTTGCAATAAGGGAAATGAATGAAGAAGATTATAAAAACGCACAAATAAAGCAGTATTTAGTAGAAAGCTTTATAGAGCATAAGCTTTTATTACAGGAAGCAGAACGCAGAAATATCACAGTAGACGAAAAAAGAATTAGTGCAGTAACAGATTCATTTTTAACAGAAGCCGGCACTCAGGATTTAAAAGTATATTCTGGGTCATATAATACTGATGCTAAAGGGCTTTCTCAAATGTTAAGAGAAAAATTTATGATAGAAACATTAATATATAATACTGTAAATGCAAATATAGATATTTCAGAGGATGAAATCAAGCAGGAATATGACGATAATTACAGTAACATGCCAATACCTAGAAAAGCCCATGTTTTTCAAATCTTTACAACTGATAAACAGCAGGCAGAAAAAGCTATGGCAGAACTTAACCGTGGGTTATCTTTTACAGAAGTTGCATCAAGATATTCAGAAGGGCCAGAAAAGGATGATGGTGGTGATTTAGGTTTTATTTTAGCAACAGATTATCCAGAAATATTTTCTGAAGCTTTTACATTAAAAGCTGGTCAGTATGGAGAAATATTAAAAAGTGATTATGGTTACCATATATTCTTAGTAAAAGAATATAGTAGGTCAAAGCCTGCAACATTTGACGAATTAAAAACAGAAATTCATTTTTCACTGTATAACAAAGAACAAAATAAAAAAATAGAGGAACTTGTAAATGAACTTTATAAGAATGCAACTATTGAGTATCTTTCTAATATTGAACTTTCTGACTTTTCAATCAAAAGCAGAAGTGATAGATAAAATAGAGGCACATGTAGGCAATAGAATAATCACTTCATATGATATTGAAACATTAAACCCTGATGCTTATAAAGCAATACTTGCCATACCAGATGAGAGAGTAAGGCAGGAGCAGATGGCACAATATAAAGAGCAGGCACTTAACTTTTTAATAGATATGAATATTATGGAAATAGCTGCTGAAAAAGACGGTATAAAAGTAAGTGACAGGGACTTAGAAAGGGCCATTAATGAGATTGCAGCAAGCAATAATTTAAGTATGGCAGATTTTGAAAAAACTTTAAAATCGCAAAATCTAAGCTTGAAACAGTATAAATATCAGATAAAAAGCCAGATGATACTTCGCAGTAAAATAAATGTACCGCAGATAGTTATTACAGAAGAAGATATTTTAAATATGGTAGATGAAAAGCAGGATGAATTTGGTTTAAAAGATACATACGATATCAGCATAATCACAGTGCAGACTAAATCAGAGATAAATCAGATAATATCAAGATTAAAAAAAGGTGCATCATTTGAAGATGAGGCAAAAAAATATTCTCTTGATACAAGTGCATCAAATGGTGGTGCGTTAGGTTTTCAAAATGCTACGTATATGCCTATAGAAATGGAAGAAACATTGAAAAAAACAAAAGTAGGCAGTTTAACAAAGCCTTTTAAATATAAAGATAAATGGGCTGTATGTTTAGTAAAAGCATTTAAAAGTAAATATGAAATAGATGATGCAACAAGGCAGAAAATAAGAGAAGCAA
The DNA here is from genome assembly GCA_944324495.1 of uncultured Mucispirillum sp. Lineage (GTDB taxonomy): Bacteria > Chrysiogenota > Deferribacteres > Deferribacterales > Mucispirillaceae > Mucispirillum. The sequence goes on from CALUWN010000003.1 coordinate 80,219, forward strand.
TAGGAGAAAAACTTTTTGCTGAAGCTGTTGAAAAATGGATGAAAAAAAGCAAAGAATCGGTAGTTGTTTTAAGAGCAAATGAAAAATTTAAGGTAAAATAAATGAGATTAGATAAGTTTTTAAAAACAGCACAGGTAATAAAAAGAAGAACTGTTGCCAATGAAGCATCAGACGAAGGTTTTATAAAAGTAAACGGCAGGCAGGCAAAACCATCCTGCAATATTAAGCAGGGTGATATTATAGAAATTGATATGTGGAACTACTATAAAAAAATAGAAGTATTAGAAAATATTGAAAAAAATTCAATACCAAAAAAAGATTTAGAAAAATATATAAAAGTATTAGAATATAAAACAAAGGAAATAGATTTCTAAAGATATCAGGAGGGAAGTATATGGTTACAAAATTTCAAGATATTAACCCCATGGAAATGAGTGCACCACGTGGTGGCAAAGGAACAGCAAAAAGTTTTCCTTATGACATATTAAAATCATTAGGTGGAACAGTAAAAGCATTTAATCATATGAGATTAGAGCAGGATTCAGCAATAGGATATCACCAGCATATTGATGATTTTGAAATATATATAATCACTCAAGGTACAGGCATATATAACGATAACGGAAAAGAAGTGGAAGTAACAGTAAATGATGTAATGCTTTGTAATAAAGGTGAATACCACGGGCTTGCTTCCAAAAATGGTGTTTTAGATTTTATTGCCATAATAATGGGGTAATTTTAGAATAATATTATAAATTACTTGAAATATTGCATAAAACATAGTAAAGATAATGAAATCATATAATAAGGAGAACTAAATGTTAGAAAAAACTTTCGCAATCATTAAACCAGATGCAGTTGCAGCAAAAAACGCAGGTAAAATTATTGATAGAATTGAGGCAGAAGGCTTTACAATTAAAGCTATGAAAAAAATCCATATGACAAAAGCAATCGCTGAAAGGTTCTATTTCGTTCACAGAGAACGCCCATTTTATAACGATTTAACAAACTTCATGAGCTCAGGCCCTTGCATAGTTATGTGCCTTGAAAAAGAAGATGCTATTAAAGGCTGGAGAACATTAATGGGTGCAACTAATCCAGAAGCAGCAGAAGCAAATACTCTCCGTAAATTATACGGTAAAAATATTGATAATAATGCAGTACATGGTTCAGATGCACCAGAAACAGCAGCAGAAGAAGTTGCATTTTTCTTCACTGGCATTGAATTAATGTAATTAAACTAATTTGACTATATACCAACCCGCTTATATAAAGGCGGGTTTTTTTGTCTTAAAAAATTAACTTTATTAAAACTTAATAATAAAATAATTTATCCTTGCAGTAATAAAAAATTATATATATAGTAAAAATTAATATACTATTTTTAAATATCAGGAGAATATTATGCGTTATAAAAGTACAAGGGGCGGAGTATCAGGTCTCTCATTTGAAGATGCAGTTATGATGGGGCTTGCAAGTGATGGTGGGCTTTTAATACCAGAAAAAATACCACTTTTTAATGAAAAAGATTTAAAGCATTTATCAGAGCTTCCATATACGAAACTGGCATATGAAATAATGAGCAGATACCAAGAAGGAATACCTTCTCAGGACTTAATGAATATTATTCAAAAAACATATGCTAAATTTGATACAGTAAATATGATACCTGTTAGAAAAGCAGCGGGGATGCGTATTGCAGAGCTTTATCATGGTCCTACATATTCTTTTAAAGATGTAGCATTACAGTTTTTAGGCAATATGTTTGAATATATTTTAACTAAGAGAAAACAGTCATTAAATATAGTAGGTGCTACAAGTGGTGATACAGGCAGTGCTGCTATTTATGGTGTAAAAAGCAAGCAAAATATAAATATTTTCATGCTTTATCCATCAAACAGAATAAGCAATATTCAAGAATTACAAATGACTACCACAGAGGCATCAAATGTATTTTGCTTAGAAGTTGGTGGTAATTTTGATAACTGCCAAAGCATAGTAAAAGAAATATTTAATGATTTAGAATTTAAAGATGAATACAGCCTTGGTGCTGTAAACTCTATAAATTTTGCAAGAATATTAGCACAAATGGTATACTATTTTTGGATATATTTTAGAACAGTACACAGAGTTGGTGATGAAATCAATGTGGTTGTACCAACTGGTAACTTTGGAAATGTATTTGCAGGATATATGGCAAAAAGAATGGGCTTACCAATTGCAAAATTAATGATTGCTACTAACAGAAATAATATTTTAACAAGGGCTGTAAAATTTGGTGATTACAGTATAGAAAGGGTGCATCCAACAATAAGCCCTGCTATGGATATACAAGTAGCAAGCAATTTTGAACGTTATCTTTACTATTTATATAATGAAGACAGCTCAAAAGTTGTAGAAGCTATGGATAGATTACAAACTGAAAAGGAAATAGAAATAAGAGGTCACTTATTAGGTCAACTGCAGCGTGATTTTATAGCAGGAGAAACAAGCGATGAAGATATGAAAAATACAATTAGAAGCGTATTTTCAAAATCTGATTACGTAATAGACCCACACACTGCCTGTGCAGTTTATGCAGCTGAGCAAATGGAGCTTGTATCAGATAATACAGTATGTTTATCTACTGCTCACCCTGCTAAATTTCCAGAAGTAATCCATGAAGTATTAGGGGTATGGCCTGAAATGCCATCAGGTTTACAAAATCTTGAAGAAAGACAAAAACGTTCTGAAAGAATGAACCCTGATGTGGAAGAAATTAAAAACTTTATAGCAAAGAACGCAAAATAATGCCAACATTAGTTGATAAATTTGATTATGAACTTCCAAAAGAATTAATAGCACTTTATCCTGCTGATAAGCGGGATAAGTGCCGTCTTATGATGGTGGATACTGCAGGTAAAAGTATAACTCACCATGTTTTTTCAGATATTTATGATTTATTAAATGAAGAAACATTCTTAGTAATCAATAATACGAAAGTGCGTAATGCAAGAATATATGCTCATAAAGTAACAGGTGGAAAAAGTGAGATATTTGTTACAAATGTAATAGATGCAAACCACTTCCAAGGGCTTGTACGTGGCAGCTTTAAAAAAGGTGATACGCTTTTAGCTGATAATTATATTTTTACATTAATTGAAAAAGATAATGAGGGTATTTGGTTTATTAAAAGCAGCTGTGATATAGAAAAGATAATGGAAAATATAGGCCATATTCCACTTCCTCCATATATTGAACGGCAGGATAATTTACAGGATAAAGCAGATTATCAAACCGTATATGCAAAATATACCACATCTTCAGCAGCTCCTACTGCAGGGCTTCATTTTACAAGTGAGCTTTTGGAAAAATTAAAAGTAAAAGGAGTAAATATTGTAGAAATAACTCTTGATGTGGGGCTTGGAACATTTAGACCTGTAAAAACAGGGTATATGGAAGAGCATATTATGCATAAAGAACGGTTTTATATTTCAGAAGAAACAGCTGATATAATAAATACGCATAAATCACGTGGGAAAAAATTACTAGCAGTAGGTTCAACATCAGTGCGGGCACTAGAAACTGCAGCAGATGAGAAAGGATATATAAAATCAGGGGAACAGTATTCTGATATATTCATAATGGAACCATATAAATTTAAAGCAGTAGATAATATGATAACAAATTTTCATCTTCCAAAATCCACACTTTTAGCTATGGTAACGGCTTTAGGTGGCTATGATTTAATAATGGAAGCGTATAAAAAAGCTATTGAAGAAAAATATCATTTTTTTAGTTATGGCGATGCTATGTATATTAAAAGAGCATAAAAAACAAATACTTTATATAAAGTAAGTAGAAATAATAGTAAAATCAAATAAATTAATAAATAAAATTTGCTTTTTTTATTATATAATGTTATGTTAGTATAACTTATAATATTTCTTTGAGGTCATATATGAAAAGTAAAGTACTTCTTATTGATGATAGTGTTACAATCCACCGAGTAATTGATCTTTCTATTGATTTTGACAGATATGACATTGTTAAAGTATTTTCAAAAGAAGATGCAGCATTAAAGTTACAGTCTGAACAGTTTGACTACATACTTCTTGATAATAAACTGGATAATATAATAATCTCTGAATATATATCAGAATTAAAGCAGCAGCAAAAGAATGCAACAATTATTTTGCTTGTAGGTGCTTTTGACAGGTTTGATGAAACAGATTTAGAAAAAACAAAAGCAGATGATTATCTTGTTAAACCATTTGATTCTCAATCATTAAATGAGAAATTATCATCTGAAGTGGATATGATGCCAGCAGGTATTGTGGAGCGTATTGCTGAGGCTGATTTTGCTAGAGATAATGATGATTTCATACAGAAAAGCAGTGCAGTAGTTCAGGAATCAGGCGATGTTATAACAAAAGAAGAATACCTTGAAAATCTTGAAGAAGTACAGCTTGATGATTTAACTGATAAAGGCTATGTGGAAGATTTAGACCAAACAGAGCAGTCTTCAAAATCAGTGGAAGAAAATCAAGTGGAAGAAGCAGTAGAACAACCATTAGTAATAGACGATGCACCTGCTGCTGTACCTAATATTGAACCACTAGATGATGCTATTATGGAAGCACCTGTTACAGATGACAGTACATTAACAGCGGTTAATAATATGGTTAGTTTAAACGATTTAGAAGAAGATGAAGACCATGAAGATGACGGCAGTCATATTGCAGAAGATGACCTACCTTTAAGTAGTATTGATTTAGATGAGCCATTAAGTGTTTCTAAAAGTAGCGATTTATTAGAAGTAGAACAAAATAATGAAGAAGAAGTTGCACTTCCTGCAATAGATACTCAAGATGATGATATGGCAGACGCACCATTAAATATAGATTTTGGAACAGTAGAAGATACACCAGTAGATATGGGTGAAGAAACCCATGATTTACCACTTATGGCAGAACCTGCCCTTGAAGACGAAACAGTTCCAAGTGTAGATTTACCAGTAACTAATTTATCTAATGAAGCAGTAAGTGATGATGCTATAGAAATGCCAGACCCTATGGCAGCAGTACACAGCCCAATTTTACCAGATATTGATGATGCAGCTACAATATCAGATGATTATCTTATGCAGGAAAATTTAGCCCCAGCTGATAATAATGGTGAAGATATGCTTCAAGAATTTCCTGATTTTCCAGATATTGATGATACATCTACTGATGAAATGCAGGATTTAATAGAAACAGCGCCAGCAACTGAAGAAAATGCAGAAGAAACAACTGAAGTTCCAAATATAGATTTTGGCTCATCTAATGAGGTAGAAGATATAGTTGCTGTAAATATGCCAGTTGAAGAAGATGCTCCAGTAGCAGATGACTTATTCTCAATTCAAGATGAAAACAGTACAGAAGCACCAGTTGATTTAGGTGGTGATTTATTTGGCGAAGAAAATAATAAGCCAGTATCAGATAATAGTGATGATTTAACAGTTCCAGTAGCAGAGCCATCAGAAGAAAAACCACTTTTTGAAGATGATGACTGGTTAAGTGATGCACCAGCTAAAGTAGATGATACTACTTCAGCAGATACATTAGATGATATGATGCTTATTTCAACAAATGAAGCAGAAAGTGAAGCATCAGCAGAAATACCTGATTTAGACTTTGGTGTATCTGAAAATACAGAAGAAGAAAATCAAATAAATATAGAGATGCCAAGTGTTGAAGAAAGTGAAGATGAACCACTTGTAATGCCAGAAATCACACCAGATATAGAAGAAACAGCACAGGAAGAAAGCCAGCCTTTAAATTTTGACTTTGGTGAAACAGAAGAAGAAAGCACAAGCGAAGAAATAGACCCAGAAAGCATAGGGGCTTGTGCTTCAATTGATACAATGTCATTCTTCCCAGAAGAAGATAATGAAGAGGTTAAGGAAGATATAAGCATACCAGAAGTAAATACAAGTGAAGAAAATCAAGATGCAGCAGAAGAAAGCCCAGTATTTACTATGGAAGAAAATGCACCTGTTGAAGAAAGCATTAACCCTGTAACATTTGATGAAGCTTCACCAGAAGAAGCAGAGCAGGAGCAGGAAATAAGCTTTGGTTTTGATAATCAAGAAAAAAGCGTAAGAGAAGAAAATGAAGTACCTGTTGAAAATAATATTAGTATTGAGAAAGAAGAAACATTACCAGCAGCACCTGTAATGAATGCAGTAGAAGAAGCAACACCTGTAAAAGAAGCTCAAGAATATAAAGAAGATAATACAGGCAGGTTTGGTGGTATAACAGTTACTATCAGCAGAGATGAAATTATGAGTATGCTTGGAAATGCCATAGATAAATATTTCCTTGAAGAAGCAGTTAAAGAAGTTATTGCAGCCAATATGAAAGATATTGTAAGAAATATTGTGCCAGCAATAGCAGAAAAATATATTAAAGAAGAAATAGAAAGGTTGAAAAACGATGAGTAGGCTTGGTGAAACTCAAAAAACAGGATACAGACAGAGTGGAGTAAATATTGATGAAGGAAACAGGTTTGTTTCTTTAATAAAATCATCAGTAGAAAGTACAAAAATAAATGGTGTAATAGGTGGTATTGGTGGTTTTGCAGGGCTTTTTAGCTTAGCAGAATTTAAAGATATGGAAGAGCCAGTATTAGTATCAGGGGCAGATGGTGTTGGTACTAAACTAAAAGTTGCATTAATGAGTGAAAAATATGATACAGTGGGTATTGACCTTGTGGCAATGAGTGTTAATGACTTGCTTGTAACTGGTGCAAAACCATTATTTTTCTTAGATTATGTAGCTGTTGGCAAGCTTGTGCCTGAAAGAATGAAAGATGTGGTGCTTGGGGTAAGTGAAGGCTGCAGGCAGGCAGGCTGTGCATTACTGGGTGGCGAAACAGCAGAGATGCCGGGGCTCTACAGTAATAACGATTTTGACCTGGCAGGTTTTGCAGTAGGTATTATTGATAAAAAGAAAATAGTTGATGGTTCAAATATATCTGAAGGTGATGTGATTATTGGGCTTTCAAGTTCTGGTTTTCACAGCAACGGTTATTCGCTTTTAAGAAATGTATTATTTAATGATTTAAACTATAAAGCCAGCGATATTTTTTATGATAATGTAACAGTAGCAGATGCACTGCTTACACCAACTAAAATATATTCTAAAGTTGTACAACATATTACAAGTAAAGTGGAAGTAAAAGGCATGGTGCATATTACTGGCGGTGGTTTTTATGATAATATACCACGTGTACTTCCAAAAGATATATCTGCTGAGATTGATATATCAAATGTAGAGCTTCCAAAAGTTATCAAAAGATTTCAAGAGGTTTCAGATATTGATAAGCATGAACTGTACCGTGTATTTAATATGGGTGTGGGCTATATATTTGTAGTTAATGCAAAAGATAAAGATGCAGTAATAAAAGCAGCAGAAGAACAAGGTGAAAAAGCCTTTGTTATTGGTAAGACAGTAAAAGGCAGTAACGATGTTAAAATAAAAGGTATTGATATTGACTAGGATAGCAGTTTTTATTTCAGGCAGGGGCAGTAATTTTATGGCACTGCATGAAAATATAAAAAAAGGTATAATAAAAGATGCAGAAATAAGCGTTGTATTTTCTAATAAAGAAGATGCAAAAGGTTTAGATTACGCAAAAAAAGAAAATATTGAAGTAATAGTTATACCATCAAAAGACTATAACAACAGGCAGGAATACGATAAAAAAATTGTAGAAGCCTTAAAACCATATAATATTGATTTAATATGCTTAGCAGGCTATATGCGAATAGTTACTCATGAGCTTATTAAAGCATATGAAAACAAGATTATAAACATACATCCTGCACTTCTTCCATCGTTTAAAGGACTTCACGCACAAAAGCAGGCTTTAGAATACGGTGTAAAATATAGTGGCTGTACGGTACATTTTGTAGATGACGGAATGGATAGTGGAGCTATCATACTGCAAAAAATTGTAGAAGTTTATGATGATGATACAGAGGACACTCTTTCAGAGCGAATATTAAAACAAGAGCATATTGCATATTCTGAAGCAGTATCATTAATTACTTCTGGCAAAGTTGTAATTAATGGCAGGAAAGTCAGCATTAAAGGATAATATATGAATAAATTAAAAGTCTTAATAATAGTAATAGTGCTTTTAGTACTTGCTAATATGACGGTAATGGTATTTCTTTCGGAGAAAGGGAAAATGATAGAAAATGAAAGTGGTGCAACACTTGTTACAAAAAAAAGAGATTTTACAAAGACAGTAACTATCCAGCTTATGATAAAAGGTGGGCTTTTTGCTGAAAATGAAGAAAATAATGGTATAGGAACACTTTTTTCAAGAGTTTGGGTAAAAAGTAATAAAATATTAGAAACTATAGAATTTTATGGTGGCAATATTAGTGCAAAAGTTTCACCATTTGCTTTAGAAGTAAGGCTTTCAGTACCAACAAGCGAGCTTGATAAAGTATATAGTGATTTCGAACAGTTTTTAGTAAACCCAGAGTTTAAAAAAGATATATTTGAAAGGGAAAAACAACAGCATATAGATGAATTAAAAACATCCTTAGATAACCCAAATTTAATAGCACAAAACGGGTTTATGGCTTTAGCTTTTGAAGGTATGCCTTACGCTATGCCCTTAGAAGGTGAAGAAAAATCTGTAGAAAATATAAAATATGAAGATATAGCATCATACTATAAAAACAATATGAAATCATCATACATTGTGGCAGTAATTGCAGGTAACTTTCAAGATGATTTAGAAGGTAAAGTTAAAACAACGCTTTCAAAATTAGAAAAAGGAAGCCCGTTTACATATAACTGTGAAAATAGTTTTATCATGGAAGATAAATATAAGGAAGTAGTAGATACAAGAATACAGCAGGCAAAAGTATATATTGGTTATAACGCGCCTGATGCAAAAAGTGAAGACTATGCTGCACTAAAAGTATTAACAGATATATTAGGCGGCGGTATGAGTTCAAGGTATTTTACAGAAATCCGTAAAAACTCAAGTTATGCATATGCAGTAGGGGCAGGATATCCTTCTCGTTTTTGCTCCTCTAGGTTTTTTGTATCAATGGGGCTAGATTACAGCAATGTAGATTCTGCCATTAAAAAAATAGAAGAAATTAACTTAAATTTAGATAAAACAATAACAGAGCAGGAAATAGATAAAGCAAAAAAATCAATCCTTGGCTCTACATTAATGGAAACTCAATCTAATGGAAGCCTTGCATGGAATATGGCCTTTTTTGAAACTGTGGGGCTTGGGGCAGATTATTATGAAAAATATGTAGATATATTAAAAAATATTAAAAAAGAAGACTTATTAAAAGCTGCTGAAATTTTTAAAGGGAAAAAAGCAGTATATATATTAAAACCAGAAAACAAAGTAGAAAAATAATGCAGGATAAGCTATGGATATTAAATGTGGTATAGGGTTTGACTCTCACAGGTTTGACACATCAAGAAAACTAATATTAGGTGGTATAGAAATACCGCATGATAAAGGGCTTCTAGGCCACAGTGATGCAGATGTATTAATACATGCTATAATAGACAGCCTTGCAGGACCTGCTTTTGGAAAAGATATAGGTATGCTTTTCCCAGATAGTGATGATGAATATAAAGATATAGATTCAAAAATATTGTTAGCACGTGTATCAGAGATGATATACTACGATGACTGGCGTATATCACATATTGATGCAGAAATAATAGCACAAGAACCAAAACTTGCCCCATATATACCAGAAATGCAGCGTGTACTTGCTGAGATTATGGGTATAAAAACAACATCCATAACAATTAAAGCAACCACAACAGAAAAAATGGGCTTTACTGGCAGAGGGGAAGGAGTTGCGGCTCTTGCATCATCAATAATTATCAAGGGAGCTTAATGAAAGTATCTGTTTCCAGCCTTGGCGGTGCTGGTGAAATAGGGATGAATATGTATATCTACGAAACAGAAAGATATGCATTAATAGTGGACTGCGGAGTTAAATTTACAAAAAGCGAAGACCCGGGGTTAGACCTTATTATTCCTGATTTTTCATATATTGAAACCATAAAAGAAAAAGAAAAACTGTTAGTAATAACCCATGCCCATGAGGACCATATAGGAGCAGTTGGGTTTTTATTAAGAGTTTATCCTGAAATTATGATTGCATCAAACAGATATTCATATGATTTACTAAGCAAAAAATTAAAAGAACAAAATATTGGGCCAAACAAGGTGTATTATGATGATTTTACATCTTTTGAATGGGGCGATTTTGAAATAACACCATACCCAATAAGCCATTCAATCCACGGAGCTTACGGCATTAAAATCAAAGTAGAAAACAATATGAGTTTTCTTCATATTTCAGATTATAAAATAGATTTATCACCTGTTACTGCCTGCCCATTCCCTCTAAAAGAGTTTATAGAAATGGGAAGAGAGGGTATAGACTGCCTGCTTGCTGATTCTACAAATATATTAAATAAAGGTTTTACTAAAGGGGAAAAACAGGTAGTAGAAAATATTGATAAAATATTTAAAAACCATAAAGGGCGTATATTTTTTACCACATTTGCATCAAATATAGAAAGGCTTCAAACTGTCATTGATATTGCAGAAAAATATGGCAGAAAAATAGTCTTAGAAGGCTCATCAATAGTAAAAAATGTGGAAACTGCAAGAAAATACGGTAAATTAAAGTTGCATGATGAAAATATAATATCTCGCAAGCAGATGGAAAAATATGATGAAGATAAGCTTATCTTTATTGCAACAGGCTCCCAAGGGGAAGGGTCAAGTGTAATTACTAAAATATCAGAAGATGATTATTCAAATATAAAGGTAAGAAAAAACGACCTATTTATATTTTCTTCAAGAATAATCCCCGGAAATGAATACAGGATAATACAGATAATAAATAATATATATGCAAAGGGTGGAATTGTAATAACATCAGATGAAACCACAATACATGTATCAGGCCATGCTTCAAAAGAGGACGGCAGGCTGCTTTTAAATATTATACGCCCAACATACCTTGTACCAATACATGGGGAAGTAAAACACTTAAAAGGCCATATGGAAATGGGTATAGAGCAGGGGATGAAAGAAGAAAATGTAATATTTTTTATGGCAGGAGAAAAACTAGTATTTGAAAATAAGAAGTTGATAGAAAAGGAAGAAATAACAGCAGGCAAGATGTATGTTGATTTAAATATGAATGAAATAATGGATAATGAGGGGGTAAAACTAAGAAAAAGACTTGCAATAAATGGCATAGTTATGGTAGTAAATACGGCAGAGAAAAATAATAAAATAGAAAAAGAAAATATAATAGTAGAAACAGAAGGATTTACTTTACAAGCAGAATATAAAAATGAATTAATTGAGCAGCTGCTTAGTTATAATGAAAGAGAAGAAACTGCAACAGAAGAATTTAAAGAGTTTGCAGAAGTGATAATAAAAAGATTTTTCAAAAAACGGTTTATGAAAAAACCAGTTATAAAAATAATAAATACGGGGAAGTAATCAATGTCAGTAACGGAAGCGGTGATTTTAGGTATATTACAGGGGCTAACAGAATTTTTGCCAGTTAGTAGCTCAGGCCATTTAGCAATTGGGAAATATACACTTAATATGCACGAGCCAGATATTCTGTTTGATATAATGCTCCATGTTGCAACACTTTTTGTGGTATTAATATATTTCAGACACAGAGTCTTTTTAATAACAAAAGCATTTTTTGGTTTATTTTTTAAAAGATTTCAAAAAGATTACTTTGAAAATAAAAGATTTTTATGGGGTATCATAATCGCCACTATCCCAACAGGTATTATTGGGCTTTTATTTGAAAAATATTTGCTTTCATATTTCAGTACAATAATATTTGTAGGCTATGCATTAATAGTAACATCAATATTATTAATAATATCAGACCATTTTCAAGGCAGGGATAAAATAGATATGCCACGTAGTATAATAATAGGTATAGCTCAGGGGCTTGCTGTCACTCCGGGTATATCACGCAGTGGTACAACTATCGCAGTAAGTACTATTTTAGGCATAGAAAGGCAGGAGGCAGCAGAGTTTTCATTTTTATTATCTATTCCTGCAATACTTGGGGCTATGGTTTTACAAATAAAGGATGCAACTATAGATAATGCAATGATAATAACTTATGGGGCTGGTATGATAGCGGCATTTTTATCAGGCCTTGTAGTTATTGGTATAATGATGGATTTTATAAGGCGCGCAAACTTAAAAGTATTTGCAATTTATTGTTTAATACTGGGGCTGGTAGTGGTAATCTTCTTATGAGAAAACGTAAAAATACTGTAAAGAAAGAAACAAGAAGTGTTAGAGGACAAGGCAGTAAAAGTATATCATCGGATATTCTTTTACTCTTTTTTGGGCTTGTTGCAGTATTTTTCTTTTTGTCTTTAGCTTCATATTCTAAAACAGACCCGGGTTATGAAGTCATAGAATTTTCAAAATTTAACGATGTTAAACAGCCAGATAACCTTTTTGGAAAAACTGGTGCATATATAGCCAGTTTTCTAGGGTTTTATTTTGGGTGGACTGCTCTTTTTATACCGTTTTTATCCATCTATTTATCAGTACTTATATACAGATATAAAAAAGGCTTAACATTTATGATGTCACCAGTGCTTGGTTTTATTTACGGTATGGGTGTAATAATAAGTTTATCTATTATCAGTGGGTTAATAGGTGGGCTTGATTTTTATTTTACTCAGCAGCCAGCAGGGGCAACTTTAGGAGCATTAGGCAGCAGCTTTATTATGAGCCTTGTAGGCAGGGTTGGTGGTATAATTGTATTTTTAGTACTAACAGTTGCTTTTAGTATGCTGCTTTTTTCCATATCATTTTCAGATATGGGGCATGGCTTTAGAGTATTATTTAAGTATATAAGAGCATTTTTCTCAGTAATTAAAAATATTTTTGCTTCTAAAAAGAAAGAGCAGCAGGAAGAATATGAAGAAGTTTATGAAGATGAAGAAATAGATGAAGAAACAATAAAAGAAAGAATACACGCTTTTATTATTAAAGTAAAAAGAAAACTTTTTGGTATAGAAAGTAAAGAAGAAAATATTGAAAATAACGCAATAGGGGTAAAGGATGCAAAACAGCCTGAAAAACTTCTTGATAAAGATGAGCTTGAAGCAATATCAAGTATCCAGTTTATATCAAATAACAGCGAAGAAATAAAAAAAGAAGGCAATATTATTGATGTTGATGTAGAGCATGATAAAACAAATACAGAAGAACAGCAAAATAATGCAGAAGAAAATAAAGAAGAAGTAAAAGAAAATGTGGAAATAAGGCAGGCATATGAAGAAAATAATATGGAAGAGCCATATGCTGAAAATAAAGAAGATATAAAATCAGAAGCAAACCAAGATGATATAGAAATTAGGAAAATGGAAAAAGCAAAAGCAGTGCTTTTTGCAAATTACAATATACCACTTGGAATACTACAGGATAATAAAAGCAAGGTAGCTCAAGTATCAGAAAAAGAGATGAAAGCTCAAGGCGAGCTTTTAACAGATAAATTATTAGATTTTGGAATTTCTGGAACTGTAAGAGCAATACAGCCGGGCCCTGTTGTTACCATGTTTGAATTTGAACCATCAGCAGGTACAAGGGTTTCTAAAATTGCAGCATTAGAAAATGATTTAGCATTAAGTTTAAGTGCATTATCAATTAGGATAATTGCTCCAATCCCTGGAAAAAATGCAGTAGGTATTGAGATACCAAATAAAAACAGGCAGGCTGTAACTATTAAAGAGCTTTTAAAAACACCAGAATTTAAAAACTCTAAATCACCATTAACGGTAGCATTAGGAAAAGATGTTATAGGCAAACCATATATGTCTGATATTAAAAAGATGCCTCACTTACTGGTGGCAGGTACAACTGGCAGTGGTAAATCTGTAGGTATCAATACAATGATATGCTCAATATTATTTAAAGCATCCCCTGAAGAAGTAAAATTTATAATGATAGACCCAAAAATGGTGGAATTAAGTATATATGAAGGTATACCGCACTTAATGGCACCAGTTGTAACAGATACAAGGCTGGCAGCAAGTGTATTAAAAAACGTAGTAGCAGAGATGACAAGGCGTTATACACTTTTAGCAGAGAAAAAAGTAAGAAATTTAGACGGCTATAACGAATTAATACAAGATGATGAAACGGCAGAGAAGATGCCGTATTTAGTAGTTATAGTAGATGAATTTGCAGACCTTATGATGGTTGCAGGAAAAGATGTGGAAATGAGTATTGCACGTATTGCACAAATGGCACGTGCTGTGGGTATTCATTTAATTATAGCAACACAAAGGCCTACAACAAATGTAATTACAGGTTTAATTAAAGCAAATATGCCTGCTAGGCTTTCATTTAAAGTATCTCAAAAAAATGATTCAAGGGTAATCATTGACCAAAACGGAGCAGATACACTTTTAGGTATGGGGGACAGCCTTTTTATACCACCGGGCACAAGTGATGCAATCAGGATACATGGAGCATTTGTATCAGATGATGAAGTACGCGGTATTGTGGAATATTTACAGGCAGAATATGGCAAGCCAGATTATAATATGGCAATGGTGCAGGAAGTTAAAGAAGGCAGCAGTGCAGGAAAAGAAGATGATGGCGAAACCGATGCATTATACGATGAAGCAGTAGATTTAGTAATGGATAAAGGTACAGCATCTATTTCTATGATACAGCGTGTATTTAAAATTGGTTATAACAGGGCAGCAAGAATTGTGGAAATGATGGAAGCTCGTGGAATATTAGAGCCAAGCGACGGTACAGCAAAACCAAGAAAGGTTATTAAAAGATAGGAAAAGTTATTAAAAGATAGGAAAAGTTATAAAAAGATAAGGAAAATGTAATAAAAGGAAAAGAAAATGGCACACATTTCAATAGATTTACCAAGTATCTCAAGTTCGCAAAAGAAAAAATTAATAAGCGAAATGCGAAATTTACTTTCAGAAATTGCAGATATAGAGGTTAGTGAAATATCTGTATCATTACATGAACTGCCACTTGAAAATATGAATGGCACAAGCAGTTATGAAGAAAATAAAAAAGAAGTAAAAGAAAAAGAACCTAAAAAACAGGAAGAGAAGAAAAAGTCTTTTTTTAAAGAAATGTTCCCATAAAAAAATCTAAAATTTAGTATAGAAGAATGATAAGTATAAAATGGTAAATTCTAAAAACGATTGCAACAAATTAAGCAGTTGTAGAAGTTCTCATAAAAAATATCATTAGTTGATTTAATATCATATTCTGATAATAATTCGCTATTATTTGACGCTTACCCTATTTACAGACTTTTTTTCACAGGCTCAATTTATGTATTAAATGTTTTCTCATAATGTAAATCAATTATACTTAACTATGTTTTATACCGTAATTTAATTGTGTGATAAGATTATAAACTCTTTTTACTTCAATGTAAAGATTATCTAAATCTGATGAATTATCAATTATAAAATCAGCATATTTCAGCCGTTCTTCATTACTTAATTGATTATCTAATATATTTTCTGCCTGCTCATATGTTATGTTATCCCTTTTTATTAGCCTTTCAAGCTGTATATCTCTACCTGCAGTAACCACAATTAAAGCATCGTAATGGGCAAAACTGCCACTTTCTATCATCTTAGCAGCATGGGTTATAATAACAGCTTTATCATCTTTACCATAAATTTGGGAGCGGAGTTTTTTTTCATAATCAAAAATAGCAGGGTGTACTATTTCTTCTAATACTTTTAATTTATCTTTATCACTAAAAACAATGCTGCCAAGTTTTTTACGTATTATTTCGCCATTACTATCAAGAATATCATTGCCAAAGTAATCAACTATTTTTATATAAGCAATCTTACCTTTTTCCATAACTTTTCTGCTTATCACATCAGAATCTATGGTATAAAAGCCAAGTTCATGAAAAATATCTGCCACTTTACTTTTGCCACAGGCTATTCCGCCAGTTAAGCCAATATTTCTAAGCATTACTATTCCCCATAGATTTCATGGATTATGCTAATCTGTTCCTCTTTAGGTAAAGAAGATAGGAAGTAGCAAAAATAATCTGCCTGAAAATCACGGCATACCTGAGGTCTGTTTTCATAATCACCACATTTGCCGTTTGAAAGCAAATGTTTGCAAGGCTGCCCTGCTTTTTTATTTAGGGAAGATATGCTGTAAGCTGTGCAGCATACTCCACACATATCACATTCTATTTTACCCATTATTTTCCTTTACACATTTATTTTCCAGTGTACCTAAGTTTTCAATATTTATAGTAACCACATCACCATTTTCAACATTTACAGCATCAGCAGGAGTGCCTGTTAAAATAACATCGCCCGGGTTTAATGTGATAATATGGGATAAGTAAGATACTTGAAATAATACATCATATACCATAGAAGAAGTAAAGCCATGCTGGCAAACTTCATTATTTTTATATGTAGTAATTTCAAGGTTAGATATATCAAGTTCAGTATTAATAAATGGACCAAGTGGAGTAAAGCTGTCATAAAATTTACCAAGGGTAACATTTAAATCAGGCGAATTTTGTGAGGCAGTAATATCATTTGCAATAGTATAGCCTAATATATGGTGTAAAACATGATTTTCAGGTATATTTTTACACTTTTTGCCTATTACTACAGCCATTTCTCCTTCAATGCGTACATCATCAACTTCAGCAGGGATAATAATATCATCATTGGAAGCAATTACTGTTGTAGGTGGTTTTAAAAAAATCTTTGGAGAAATATCTTCTCTTTTGCCGTTATAGTTTTTGCGAAAGCCTATTATTTTTGAAGGAAGTACTGGTGGCAGGATAGTAACATCACTTAGCATCACAACATCAGTTGTAAGTGAGTAATCATGAAAAATAGTACCGTTAATGCGCTTAATTTTATCTCCGTCTAATATGCCGCGGTATTCTGTTTTATCAACTTTATAGCGAATAAATTTCATTGCTGCCTCCATTTATTAATAATGTAGTCACATACATTATCACTATTTAGCTCACCAATTGCAAGTAAAAAAGAAGTTTCTTCTAAAATAGTAGTAAATAAAGGCGACGGGCTAAACCCCAGCTTTTGTAACAATGCACCATTTACTGCTTTTGTTTTAGAAAAATCAAGTGAATGAAAGCAGGATAAAATATTATTAGAAAGGGTGATATCTTCAAAATTAAATTCAATAAATAACGCAATATTATCAATTAATTTTGCATTTTTAAAAGCAAAAAATAAAAGTTCTTTTTCAGATAAATTTTTAAGTTTATTATAATCAAGTTTTGAATATACAGATATATTTTTCATTTCCTGTACTTGAAGATTAAGAAAATTAATAAAATTCATATCTTTAGTCCATATATATAAAAGCAGGTGAAATTCTGAAGTTTTAGTTTTTGCAGCAATCAATTTATTATTATCTGTATAAGAATAATCTAGTATAGGTGATAAAACATTATGTTTTTTAAGTAAATCAAGGGCATAGGAAAGATTTTCCCCTTTAAACATTTTTCTAAACTCTTCTAATATTCTTTCTTTTGCTGATGATTTAATAAGTTCTTTATTTTTGCAAATATTTTGTATAGTGTAATCATCAATAGTAAAAGAAAGGGTTGAAGCAAACCTAAAAGCCCGTATAATACGCAGAGGGTCATCAGTAAGAGAGTTATCTGTAACAATTTTAATAAGTTTATTATTAATATCTGATACATCACCAATTATTTCACCATCAAGAGAGCAGGCAAGGTTATTAATAGTGAAATCTCTTTTTAGCACATCATCATAAATATTTTGCCCTCTCAGTTTTGATACATCAATAATAAGGTTGTTTTTCATAAGGCGCATATTATCTTTAAATGCAACAGGGTAAGCTTTAATTTTTTTGCCTAATATTTTTGCAAGGTTTAAATAATCAATATTACAAGCTGTAATATCAATATCAGAAAGTTGAATGTTTAGTATAATATCTCTTAAGCAGCCACCAACAAGGTATATTTTACAGTTATATTCTTTTTCAATAGAATAGAGAATATCTAGAAACGGAATATTTTTTTTTAAAATCTCTTTTGAAATTATTGACATTTTTATAATCCCCGTTATATATTATGAAATGACTAAAATAATAATAATTTCAGACACACACACATCAAGTATTGAAAAGCTTTCAGATAACCTTGTAAATAAGATTAAGGAAGCAGATATAGTAATACATGCAGGCGATGCTGATACTCTTAATTTTATAGACGAGTTAGAAGATATCTGCAAGTGTTTATATGCAGTTAAGGGAAATTGTGATATAGGCTCAAAACTTCCCCTTGATTTAATTATTGATGTAGAAGGCGTAAAAGTAGGCATAAACCACGGTACAGGCAACTATAATAATGTAATAGACAGGCTTTATTACACATTCAGTGAGGAGGACCCTGCCATAATAGTTTTTGGTCATACCCATGTGCCTGTTAATGAAGAAATAGAGGGGGTATGGTTTATAAACCCGGGCTCAACTTCATTAAATAGAAGTTTAAAATATGGTACATATGCTGAGCTTACTATAGAAAACGGTACCTTTGAATCAGAAATCTTTAATGCGGAATAATATATAAGGGTTTATTACAATAATGAAAAAAATATATACATTTCTTTTTATAATATTTTTTGGATTAGTTCAAGGCTGCAGTAGTTTTTCAGAAGTGGAAGTTAAACGCTATGAAGATTATTTTCCAAGTAAATCATCAAGCACATACAGCCAAACAAGCAGTACAGAAAATTATGAAGTTTACACATCAGATGAATATGCAGATGAGCAAAAGCAGGTTGCAAGTGCAAATGTAACAGACAGCGGCAAGCAGTATTCAGATGACGGATTTTTCCAAGATGCCCCAGTGGAAGTAAACGAGGCAGCAAAATCAACAGGCAAATGTAAAGCAGTAGCTGCTCCCGGCCCTAAAAAAATTGGTAAACCTTATAAAATCAACGGTGTAACATATTATCCAATGGAAAGTGCTGATGGCTATAGTGAAGTGGGTATTGCTTCATGGTATGGCCCGGGCTTTCATGGAAAATTAACAGCAAATGGGGAAAGATATAACCAAAAAGCAATGACAGCAGCCCATAAAACACTGCCACTTCCAACGTTAGTGAAAGTGGAAAACTTAGAAAACGGCAAAAGTGTAGTTGTAAGGGTAAACGATAGAGGTCCATATTCAAAAGGTAGAATAATAGATTTAACAGAAACAGCAGCAAGAAGGCTTGATATGCTTGATAAAGGTACAGCAAAAGTGCGAGTTTCTGTATTATCAGAAGACCCAGACTGTTATGTTAGCCACGGGCAGGCAGTAAATATTAACAGTGGTAATTTTGCAGTGCAGGTGGGGGCATTTTCTGTGGAAGATAATGCAAAACGATTGGCAGAAAAAATAGGTGAAAAAGCAGTTGTTTCAAAAGGCTATGCAAAAGGTACAGAGTGGCACAGGGTTTGGGTTACAGGCTATTCTTCAAAAGAGCAGGCAGATAATGCACTATCATCAGAATTAAGTGAATATGATGGTGCGTTTGTTGTAAGATATAAATAATTAAAGGTGAAATAAAATGAAAGATGTAATAGAGAAAGCGTCCATATTAATAGAATCGCTGCCGTATATTAAAAAATTTGCAGGCAAAACATTTGTTATTAAATACGGCGGTCATGCTATGGAAAATGATGAGTTAAAATACAGCTTTGCTCAAGATATTACACTTTTAAAATATGTTGGTATAAACCCAGTTATAGTTCATGGTGGTGGCCCACAAATTGGTTCATTTTTAAAACGATTAGATATTCAAAGTGAATTTATTTCAGGTATGCGTGTAACAGATGCTGCCAGTATGGAAATAGTAGAGATGACATTAGCTGGTAAAATAAATAAAGAAATTGTAAGCCTTATAAATAAAGCAGGTGGCAGTGCTGTTGGGTTTTCTGGCAGAGACGGCAACTTAATAAAAGCAAAAAAATTATATGTAGATGCAGCTGATGAAAAAGGCGTATTACAGCGTATTGATATTGGTTTAGTAGGCGAAGTAGAATCAGTTAATACAAAAATTATAGAAAATGTAATGGGAAGCTTTATTCCAGTAATAGCACCTGTTGGAATAAGTGAAAACTATGAGCCATATAATATTAATGCAGATTTAGCAGCAGGCAGCATCGCTTCAGCATTAAAGGCAGAAAAACTAATGCTTTTAACAGATGTGGATGGTGTAAAAGATAAAGAAGGCAAAAGAATATCTACAATCCACCCAGAAGATGCAGACAGCATGAAAAAAGACGGCACATTAACAGGTGGTATGATACCAAAAATTGATTGTGCTGTGGAAGCAGTTAAAAATGGAGTTAGTAAAGCCCACATAATAGACGGAAGAATAAAACATTCTATTTTACTTGAAATATTTACAGATTCTGGTATAGGAACGCAAGTATTACAATGATTATAAAAACTCCAAAATATTTTTTAGATGATATTGTTGCCCCTGCATGTAACAGCGATAAAGATATATTACAGGCTTTTACTGATATACCAAGAGCGTTATTTGTAGATGAGGGTATGAAGCAAAAAGCATATGAAGATAAGGCACTGCCTATTGGTATGGGGCAGACTATCTCTCAAGTAACAACAGTAGCTACAATGCTTAAAATGTTAGAGCTTAAAAAAAGTGATAATATATTAGAAATAGGTTCAGGCAGTGGGTTTGTAACAGCATTACTATCCCGCCTTACAAATCATGTATATGCCATAGAGCTTTTGCCAAAATTAATGGAAAAAGCACGCACTACTATAAAATCACTGCGTATTACAAATGTAAGTTTAAAAGTTGATGATGGTGGCAAAGGCTGGAAAGAACACGCCCCATACGATAAAATCATAGCATCAGCAGGGGCAAAAAAACTGCCACAAAGCTTAGTAGAGCAGTTAAAAGAAGGCGGTATATTAGTACTGCCACTAAATAATAACTTAATGAAATATAAAAAAGAGCAGGGCGTATTAATTGAAGAAAAGGGAAAGCCCTGCCAGTTTGTAGATTTTGTAGGCAGTTAATAAAAACTGCCTTTATTATATAATAGGAAAAATATTCTATAAATTTACTTTTTTACTAATTAGCAAATAAAGTATCATATTTATCTTTTGCGTTATAATGAACTGTAGTTTCTCCGTTAGTTTGTTCATCTTCCACATCATGTTCTACTGTTGAATTTTTATGCAGATAAAAATCTCCATTAATGTATCTGTATGTGGTATAGTTGTAAGTTTCTATACCATGCCTATTTTGCCCTTGCGTTTCAAATGTAATATATCCATCTTTTGTAACAATAGATGCACTTCCACAAGTAGAGCCTGTATTAAACCCACCTTTTCTACAGTTAGATATATTCTTACCTGTGCCGTCGCATATAAATGCTATACTGCCAGCAGATATACACCACGAAGAAGTGCTGCTTAGTAGCTGAGTATCGCTGTAACTTGAAGTTAATGCTATGGCAGTAAAAGCTTTATTACCAATTTTAAATTCGGTAATTGTTTCATTCAAATTATCACCTTCAAAGCCAGAAACAGCACGAGAAATACTATCTTTTAAAGCAGGATATTTATTTATAAGAGTTGTAGGTATCCTTGAAGGTATTAAATCTGCAATAGTAATATCTTCCATTTTAATTTTAAAGCTTTTTGATACACCTTCAGTGGAAAGCAGTTTACCAAAATCATTCCCATCTTCACCAGTCATTAAGCGAGTAAATTTATGCAAATAAAATTCACTATTTTTTTCTTTTAAAGTAAGAAAATAATCACCAGATTCAAAGGTAATATAACGCCCTGATACAGAAATATTATATGGTCCTCCAAAAGAGCCTAACTCGTATAAGTTTAATTTTTTACATTTAAAAAGTGTAGTATTGTTAGAGTCACATATATATGCAGTGTAATTCATATTGTCAATATATGATTCACCATCTTTATATGGTACATTATTATAGCTTGAAATATAAATAGCAACATACTGTTTTGAGTTAATATTAAAATTTTTATCTACACATTTAATAGTATTATTTTTATATTCCTTTTTATATTTATCTATGATTGATTCAACAGAATCTTCAGCATATAAAAAATTAAAAGAAAATAAAAATATGAAAATAGATAAAATAAACCTAGTCATAAAACACTCCTACATATATATTATTATAGACAGTATATATTTTTGGTATATAAAATGCAATATAGAAAAAAAAGAGTGGCAAAACAAATTTGGCATACAGTTTGCTAGTATGAAGTTGTGAATAATTATTGTGGAGAAGAAGGATATGAAAAAGTTAATTTTAACTGTAATGGCGGTTATGGTTTTATTAACAGCAGTAAATGCTTCAGCAGCTGTTAAAATCCGTGACTTAGCAGATGTACAAGGTATTAGGGACAACCAGCTTTTTGGCTATGGTTTAGTAGTGGGCTTAAATGGCTCAGGGGATAAACAGCAGACAGAATTTACAGTACAATCTCTTGTAAATATGCTTGATAGAATGGGTATAACTGTTCCACAAGGTGATGTAAAAGTAAAAAACGTGGCAGCAGTTATGGTTACGGCAAAACTTCCAGCATTTGCAAAAGCAGGTAATAAAATAGATGTAACAGTATCATCTGTAGGGGATGCAAAAAGTTTAGAAGGCGGCACATTACTTTTAACTCCATTAACTGGTGCTAATGGCCAAGTGTATGCTATAGCACAAGGTCCATTATCAGTTGGTGGTATGAATGTGAATGCAGGTGGAGCTAACGTTACAAAAAACCATCCAACAGTAGGTGTAATTCCTAACGGGGCAACAGTTGAAAAAGAAATACCATTTGCATTAGACGGTAATTATTTTGATTTATCATTTAATTCATTAGGCGTAGCAGATATAGTTCAAGCAAAATCAGCAATTAATAGTTTTATTGGCACACCAATTGCTACTATAACTTCACCTACCAGTATTAGAGTAGATATTCCGGGTGAATTTAAAAATAATTATTATGACTTTTTAAGCAGTCTTTTAAATATAGAAATTCAGCCAGAAACATTTGCAAGGGTAGTAGTAGATGAAAGAACTGGTACAATTGTTATGGGTTCAGATGTAAGGATAAGCACAGTGGCAGTAGCACACGGCAACTTAACAATCACTATAACAAACCAAGTAGATGTTAGTCAGCCAGCACCATTTAGTGATGGGGAAACAGTAGTAACAAATAACCCTGAAATAACTGTGGCAGAAGAGCAAACTAACCTTATGGTAGTGCCAGAGGGTGTTACAATATCAGACTTAGTGAAAGCATTAAATGCAATAGGTGTAACACCAAGGGATTTAATATCAATCTTGCAGGCAATAAAAGCAGCAGGTGCCCTGCACGCAGAACTGGAGCTGATGTAATGATAGAACTAGCTAAAATAAACGCAAATGTAGAGATGACACAAGAGGAAGCAAAAGCAAAACGCGATAAAGAATTAAGAGAAGCTTGTGCGGCATTTGAAGGTATGTTTATGGATATGATGATGAAAACAATGCGTAAAGCAAGCATGGAATCATCATTGATTAAAAAAAGCAACGGTGAAAAAATATTTACAGAAATGTTAGACCAGCAGTATGTAGATATTTTAGCAAAAAGACCAGATTCTGGTTTAGGTGAAACATTATACCAGCACTTAAAACAGACTATGCCGCAGTATAGAGATGAGGGAAAAATTTTCCATAGAGAATTAAATCCATACGCTATCCAGCAAAAAAGACAGGAAAGCGTATCATCTGAAAGCTTAGATATGGTGCAATAAATTCTATCACTTCACAATAAATTCACACACTTTAATTAGAGAGGGGAAGCATTTGCTTCCCTTTTCTAATTTAAAACACATTAATTTTGGCATAATAATTGCTTATAAATTTATGAAAAAATTTGTTTACGGATAAGTTAGGCAAATTTACCTAAATATCAGCAGGAGCGAAAAGGCATTAAAAAATATTTAGCAAAAAAATATTTAAATTTTTTTAAAAAAATGCTAAAGTTTTTTTTAGGTAAGGCCGATAGGGAAGATGAGCATTGGAGGATACTATGAGAATTAATAGCAACATGATGAGTGGAATGGACACTCTTGAACAAACTTCCCGCGCAAAAAATGTGGAAAAAGTTTCTGCTGAGCAGCAACAAGCATCAACTGTAGAAAGTGATAATGTCACAATTTCAGAAAAAGGTAAAGATGTTTCTGAAATGACACGCACTTTAAAAAGTATGCCAGAAGTTAGGGCTGATAAAATAGCTGACTTAAAAGAACGTATTGCAAACGGCACTTACAATGTATCAGCTAGAGATGTGGCTGCTAAAATAGTTAATACTGCATTAGACAATACTTTTTAATTTAGCGGTAAAGTAAGAATTTAGGTAAATTTCCATATAACTTATCCCAAAAAAGCAGCTTAGCCTTTTAAGGGGGATATATATGGAACACAATTCTTTTATTAATTTAGTGGAAATACTTAAATCACAAGTAGCCCACTATACAGATGTTAGGGACACATTAGCAGAGGAAAAAACGGCAGTTACAAGCTGGAATACTAAGGCTGTGTTTGAGCTTAACAAACATAAAGAACAGCTTGTAAAAAAAGAAAAACTGCTTGAAGAAGCACGTAAAACATTATCCATGCGTATAATGCAGGAGTATGGTTTATCAGAAGATACTGTTTCTGCTATTATTGAAGTGTGTGATGATGAAGAAGTGCGTGAAGAGCTTATATCTCTGCGTGATAATCTTTTAATATTAGTTTCAGAAATATCTCAAATTACTGTTTCCTTAAAAGTTCTTTATAGTACTAACCTTAAAATTATGAACGATGTAAAAGTGCGTATGGGTTATCTGCCATCTAACAAGTATGGTATGGAGCAATCAAACACTTCATCTATCCCATCTTCCTTACAGGTAATAGGCTAAGGGAGGTGCAATATGAGTAATTTATTTGGTATGATATGGACTGGTGTATCAGGATTGAATGCAGCTCAAACTGGTATATCAGTTACTGGTAACAATATGGCAAATATGAAAACGGAAAATTATTCCAGACAGACTGTGGAGCTTGTAACAAAAAAACCTCAGTACACATATAATGGTGCAATAGGTAAAGGTGTTGATGTGGCAGGTGTTAGAAGGGTGTATGATGATTTATTAGCATCTTCAGTTCGTACAACTAATTCTGCTTTACAGTATTATACATCCACAAGTTCTACGCTTCAAAGTGCTATGCTTTACTTTAATGAACTTGAATCAGGCTCAGGGTTAGGGGACGCTTTAAAAAATTACTTTAACGCATGGCAGGATTTAAGTAACTCAGCACCTGATGATACTTCTGAATCTTTAACAAAAAGAACAGTACTAGTGGAGGCTGCTGATACTTTAGCATCAAAAATTCAAGAAGGCTATAAATATTTAGAAGATGCTAGAAAACAGTGCGATACTATTATTCAGCAGGAAGTAGATTCTGTTAATGAAATAACTCAGCAAATAGCAAAACTTAATAAAGAGATTGTAGCAGCAGAAGCATTAGGGCAGCCAGCAAACGAATTAAGGGATATGCGTGATGGCTTAATTGATGATTTAGCAACAAAAACTGAAGTAACAACATATTTAAGAGAAGACGGCTCAATGTATGTTTCTATGAAAGGTCAGACATTAGTTGATGGCGGCACTGCACACTTACTTTTAACTGAAAAAGACCCAAATAACAATAACCATTTAAAAGTAATGTGGAAAACAGACAACCCAAATTCTAAACCAATTGATATGACATCACTTATGAAAAACGGTACAATTGCAGCACAACTGCAGGTTCGTGATAATGAGTTAAAACAGTATCAATCAGATTTAGATTCTTTGGCTAAAAAAATGATAGAAGAAACAAACAGAATCCACGCTACAGGTATGGGGCTTGATAGAGCTTCAGAATATACTGGTAAAACACAAGTGATTAACCCAGAGTATGCTTTAAGCAGCCCAGAAGGTGGGCTTCCATATACTGTAAAAAGTGGTTCTTTTGAAATAAATGTATCTACTCCAACAGGAAAACAGGATGATGAAGGCAATGAAATATATGATAACAAAAAAATTGTTATTCAAGTAAATGAAAACGATACATTAAAAACAGTGCTTGCAAGAATAAACCAAGAAGCAGGTAATTTAGTATCTGCATCATTAAATATTGATAATACAGTTACTATTAAAGCAGCAGCAGGCTCATATATTTCATTTGCTAATGATACATCAGACTTTTTATTGGCAACTGGTATGAACTCATTCTTTTCAGGAAGTTCAGCTCAGGATATGACATTAAATTCATCTATTAAAGAAAACCCAAGGTTAATTGCTGCTTCTGAATTTGGTGCAGAAGGTGATAATACAAATGCATTAAAAATTTCTAAATTACAGACAACAAGTTTTTCAACTGTAAAAGGAAATGTTACATTTTCAGCATTTTATGGATATTTTATAGGTGAGATGAGTAGTGCAAAATCTCAAGCAGAAACATATAAAACCACAACAAATATGGCTTATACAGAGCTTAATACTCAGCTTATGTCAATACGTGGTGTATCTGAAGAAGATGAGCAGGTAAATTTGGTGCTTTATCAAAGAATGTATGAAGCAAACTCAAGGTATATTAATGTGGTAGATGAGATGTTAAACACATTAATAAACGGGCTTGGTTCAGTTGGCAGATAATTTGCTATATAATTAGCAGGAACAATATCGCCAAAAATAATTATGGAGCATTATTATGAGAGTTACATTTAATATGCGTGCAATGCAGATGCAAAATATGCTTTCTACAAGCCTTTCAAATTACACTGAGGCAGTAAAAAAAGCAAGTGCTCAGAAGAATTTAATAAAACCGTGGGAAGATACAAGTAAGTATGTAGGAGCATACAACGTTCAAAATATGATTGATGAGCTTACACAGTTTAGTGAAAACGCAAATAGTGCTTCAAACTGGTTAAATAATACTGATGCAGAATTGCAGGAGCTTATTGAAGCATTAAAAAAAGCTCGTGATGATTATGCTATTGCAGGAGCCTCTGATTCTTACGATGAAGAAAGCAGAAAAGCATTAGCTCAAGATGTATTAAGCCTTTATAATCAAATAATGGATATTGCTAATGCTAATTATAACGGCAGATATATTTTTGGTGGATATCAAACAGGAACACCGCCTTTTGCAGGTGGCACTAATGGTGTATCAAATGTAATCACTAAAAACCAAAACGGTGAAAATGTATCAGGGGACGCAATAGCTAAAGATGTATTTAGTGATATGACAGAGTTAAAATCTGGCAGATATACTGCAAAAGTTACAGTTTTAGATGGTATTGCAAAATTACAGCTTTATGATGATAAAGGCAACCTTATGATAATGGATTCTAATGGTTCAGATGAATCAGGCGGTAATGGTAACAAGGCTAATGTATCATTATCTTTTGAATATGAGCCGGGGAAAGTTATTAATACTGGCCGAGGTATATCATTTAAAATGCCAGATGATTTAGAAAACCCAACAAGTATTGTTATGGAGTTTGATTATAAATCAGGCTCAGAAATCACATATCTTGGTGATAATGGGTCAATCTTTACTCAAATAGGATACAATCAAGATATAGCTGTAAATATGCCGGGAAGCAGTATTTTTACCCAATCAAGTTTAATACTTCAAGGTTCAGCTTTTAATAAAGTAAACGGGCTTCCTGCAACAATTAACAGTTTATTTTCAAGTTTAGATGGTACAAATATAAGTATTGGTGATTCAATAGAAATTGCAGGTACAGACCATAATGGTAACAAGGTAGGTACTGCAAGTTTAGTATCAAATACAAATCCAAGTTTAGATTTAGCTAATGCTTCAGAGAAAGAAAGAACATTAACTATCACTTATGGTGATAAACTTTATAAAGTAGTAGTGCCACAAAAAGCATACAATACAACAGAAGAATTAGCAGGTGCAATTAATAACGAGCTTAAAAATGCAGAATATCTAGGTGCATTAAATGGGCTTGGTGATGTGGAAAATGTATCAATTGATGATTATCAAAATACAATTAATACACAGGTTAATTCAGGAAAATATGTAGGCGGTACAACTCAGGATGAGAAAAATAAATATAAAGTAGACTTATCTTCTCAACTTAAAATATCTGCTGATGGTGACAGGCTTAATTTTGCAAGTTTGAAAGCAGGTGATAATGTACGTATTGCAGTAACAGGTACAGACCAAAGTTTACTTGGCTTTAAAGGTGCAACAGTTGCAGCAGAAGGAAAAGACACTATATTTGAAGTGGGCTATGATTTCCATAAAGATAATATAGAGCAAATTGAAACAACCCATGAAAATTTTGACTTAAAAGGTACAACATATACATTTTTTGTAAACGGTAAAGAGATAACTGTAAATAAACCAGCTACTCAAACTACAACAACTAATATAACAAACCAAATATTAGGTGGAGTAGATGCTAATAATCAACCAAACGATATAGAACTACAAATTGCAGGAAAAACAATAAAAATACCTGCAACAGAATTTGATGGTGCAATTGCAGCAGGGACTACTCCACAGGACTTTTTAAATGAGAAATTAAGAGAATATGGTTTAGGTGGTGAGGCAGCTATTACAAATGTAGTAGATAATGGTAATGGTACATATAATTTTGATGTATCAACTACAACACCTACTAAAAAAGATATAGAATATGCATTTGATGAGGCTTTAAGAAATGCAGGTTTTGATTTTGGTGTTAGTGTAAGCCTTGATTTAAACCCAAATGACCCAGCAAATGTAGGCAACTATGATATAACATTTTCTCTGCAAAACTACAATTCAAGCAGAGATGCAACATTAACTACAACTGCATATGATAGAAATACAATACCGCCAACATCTGACATGAAAACTGCAAAACTTGATAGAAGTGGAATGAATGCTGCAGAAGAAAAAACATTAGGTGATTATGTAGATTTCATAAAAGAGTTATATGGTCAAACAGTAGATGTATCTATTGTGGACGGTAAATTAACTATTGCGGATTTAAGAAGTGGTGAAAGTAAACTTTCTTTTAGAACAAACGCACAAAACCAAGGTATAACTCATGCTAATGACCAGGTAACGATTGTAGGCGGAGCATATACAGGTAAAAGAGATGATAACTGGAAAGTTTCTGTTACAACCACATTAGGAACAAACGACCAAAGAAATGTATCTATAACTATATTAGATAAAAATGGTAATAAAATATATGATGAAGTAACAACAGACTATAAAGGTGGCCCTATTCAGCTTCCAAACGGTGTAACTATCACTCCAGATGATATGGAAATACCAAACCCATTAGACCCAACTAAAAGGGAGGCAACAACTACATTTCAAGTAGACTTAAAAGCGGAGCCGGGGCTTTCTTTTGGTGATGTAAATATAACAGAAACTGGTAAAAACGTAAATATTTTCAGAGCATTAGAAAACTTAATGCACGCATTAGAGCATAATATTACTAAAAACGGTTTTGGTGAGCCTTCAGCTTGGCGTGCTACAGATTTAAACTCTACTGCAAAACCGTTTTTTGATGGCGTATTTCAAGGTAACTTTAATGATAACTGGAAATATGAAATATTATCTCAAAACGATAAAACAGATTTTTACTTGCAAAACGAATATAAAACTACATCTGGCACAATAAAATACGATGCAGCATTAAATGCAAGTATTGCAAATACTCCATTAATGTTTGGTGTTGATATTTATGATAATAAAACAGGAAAAGTAAGAAGAGTTGATGTAAATATTGATTTAGCAAAAGCAAACCCTGCTATTACAGATGCAGCTTCAGCTCAAGAATATATTTTAAAAGAATTAAATAATAATAAAGAGTTTGTAGATGCAGGTATTAAATTTGCAAATAATAATGGTGCAATAGAAATACAATCTGGCAGTGGTACAAAAATAGCAAACTTTGCAAATACGGCTGTAAGCACACAGGAAAGAGCATTAGCATCATACATTATGGGTTTTGAGACAGTTGCAAACGGTGCTTTAAAAGATGAATATACAGCAGCAGATTTTGATGCAGCAGGTTCTTTTACTTTCCGTGTGGCAGACCCACTTGACCCAGCAGGAGTTGGCTATAAAGAAATAACTATAACACCAGCAACTGACCCAATAAGTAAAAATGATTTACTTGCACAAATCAATGCTGCATTAAACGACCCAGCAACAGGTACAAACGGTAGAATAAAAGCAGATATTGCTCCAGATGGCTCAATTCAGTTTAAAACAGCAACTACAGATATTCCAGTGGAAGTAACAGTGCCAGCAGGGGAAGCTAACCCATTAAATATTGGGCTTACTCATGACCCAGTTACTGAACGTATTGCAGAATTAACAGTATCAGGCGTGCAAAGCCCAAAAACAGACCTTAGTGAGCTTGATGAAGCAGCAAGGTCATTAACAATAAAATATTTAGAAGGAGTAAACCCAGGCACACAAAAAGAAGTGAAAGTAACACTTGATAAGAAAGCATATACATCAGTGCAGGAAATGGCAGATGATATTAATAAACAGCTTCAAGCTCAAGGCATACCAGCAGCAAATATGAAAGCGGTAGTTAATAGCAATGGTGAGCTTGCATTTTCTAAAACAAGTGATGTTTATTCTTCTATTGTGGCAGAAGGTGATTATGCAGGAACATTAGGTTTTCCAAAAGCAGGCGATAGTGTAGATATTAAAGTAACTAATGCAGATGGTGGCTTAGTACAAAATGTAACACTAGATACTGCTAATAAAAGTACATTTGTATCAGACGGGCTTCATTTAGGTTTTGATGCTGGCTCACTTAGTGCAACAGACAGCTTTACAGCAGCAGTAGGCAGTGGTATTGAAAATGAAATAGATACTTTAGATGCAGCAGTAAACCAAGTATTACAGGCTGGTACAATTATTGGTACAAGAGGGCAAAGAGTAGAATCTGTTATTAAATTTCAAGAAACAGTTATAACAAACAGTGAAGAAATAAAAGCAGGTTATTTAGGTGCAACAGCCACTGATTTAGTTAAATTAAATGCAGATGTAGAGCTGTCATTAACAGCATATCAGTCAGCTATGAAATTAGTAAGAGGAATGGTTAGCATTTCTATACTAGATTTTCTTGGATAAATAGTGTATAGTAGGAAAAGATGTGGAGAATACAGCCTCTAAACAGACTAAAAAAGTAAGGCGGAAAAAGAGTTTATGAAGATTAATTCATCAAAATTAGGGGAGATTGAGTATAAAGAAGATGATGTCATCACTTTAAGTGCACCACTTCTTGGTTTTCCAGATTTGCAGGATTTTTTACTGATTTCTGACGATAACTCATATCCGTTTTTATGGTTTCAGTCTGTGGAGGATACTGATATTTGCTTCATACTTATTGAGACTAATACTTTCTTTAAGGATTATAACCCGTCTATCCCAAAAAGAGAATTAAAAGTATTAGCAGTAAGTGATGAAAAGGAAATGAAGATATTTTCTATAGTTGTTGTTCCTACTGACCCAAAATTATCTACTGCAAACCTGCGAGCACCATTAGTAGTTAATTTTGAAAAAAAACTGGCGAAGCAGATTATTTTAGATGATGATACTCTGATGATAAAAACGCCATTGTTTGAGAGTAAGTAATATGTTAGTACTCTCAAGAAAAAGCAACGAAAGCATAATGATTGGTGATGATATTGAAGTACGGGTGATAGAGATTACGGGTAAATCTATCAAACTGGGGATTGAAGCACCAAAAGATGTGGTAGTTCATAGAAAGGAAGTCTATGAAGCTATTAAAGATGAGAATATTCAGGCAGTTAGGAAAGAAACACCTAAAGAAAATATTATTTCATTATTAGAGTATTTTAATAAGCAGCACAAATAATAAATAATATATTTTAATAGGTGATGTCATAGTATATGATAGTAATTTTCCTATAAGGGATTTAAAAATCTCTTCAGAGGATATAAACCAAATGGAGCCCATATCTTTTCAGGGTACCATTACAGTAGTTGATAGTATAGCAAAGTCAGAGCAGGCTCTTGATGTATTATTTAAGCAGAAAGTTATAGGCTTTGATACTGAATCTCGCCCTGCCTTTTTTAAGGGTCAAAAATTTCCTGTATCTATTATTCAGCTTGCAACTAATGATGAGGCGTTTATTTTTCAGCTTAGGTTTGTGCCTTTTGCTGGCAGATTAGTAGAGCTTTTATCAAACCCAGATATTATAAAAGTTGGTGTTGGTGTGCAGGATGATATTCGCAGGCTTAATGAGCTTTACAGGTTTAAGCAGTCATCATTTTATGATTTATCAGCTGAGATGAAGAAAAAAGGACTTATTCAGTCAGGGGCAAGAGCATTAACAGCTAGATATTTAGGCAGAAAGCTTGTTAAAAGTGCACAAAAAACTAACTGGGCACACAGCCACTTAACAGAACGGCAGTTAGAATATGCAGCAACTGATGCTTGGATTTGTTTGCAGTTAATAGATTATGTAAAAAACGATAATACAGATTATTTTGCTTTAAGAAAACAAGCAGAGCAAGAGGAAGAAAAGAAAGATTAGTTAGTGAAAAGGTGGTATTATGGAAAATATTTTAGTAATTTCAGGCCATACAGATTTAGAAGATTCTGTTGCAAATAAAGCAATTTTGGAAGAATTAGAAAAAAATTTACAAAATAAAGAGATAAGGTATTTAGATAAACTTTATAAAGATTATAAAATAGATAGAGCAAAAGAGCAGGAAGAATTAGTAAAAGCAGATGTAATTATATTAGTATTTCCGCTTTTTTGGTTTTCTATGCCGTCATTAATGCATAAATATTTTGAGGAAGTTTTTACCCACGGTTTTTCTCATGGAAGCACTGGGGATAAATTAAAAGGTAAAAAATTAATAGCATCAGTAACAACAGGTGCAGATGAAGAAATATTAAAGAAAAATAATAATGAAAGTAAATTAGATGATTTTTTAATACCATTAAAAACAACATGTGCTTTTACTGGTATGCAGTATATGGGTTATGTTTTCACAGGCGGTGTTTCATACCAAACAAGAATAAATGAAGAAAATGTAAAAGCCATAAAAGAAAAAGCAAAACTTCATGCAAAAAGATTAATAGATATGATATAAAAGTATAATATGGGGCTAAAAATTATATTATAATTTTTAGCCTGCTTGTAATGTTTTTATGCCACATTTTTACCTTTAACATACTGATTATTGATT
This sequence comes from uncultured Mucispirillum sp., assembly GCA_944324495.1. Classification (GTDB taxonomy): domain Bacteria; phylum Chrysiogenota; class Deferribacteres; order Deferribacterales; family Mucispirillaceae; genus Mucispirillum. Next base: position 113,636 of record CALUWN010000003.1, read on the forward strand.
ATATAATAATTATTTTATTATCCATAATTTTAGGTTCATTGTTTTGCTTAGAATAATCACCGTGTGGATAAGTATATTTCATTTATAAAATATACAAAAAAGCCCTGCTTTAAAACAGGGCTGATATTTTTATAAAGCAAACTACATTGAACAGAAATGTATAGTTTCTACAAAGCCATCTTTAGTTTTTGTAAATAAATACTCACATACATCAATGCTTATAAATACTCCATCTTTTCCATAATATGCATAGCCATATTCATTAATTTTTGATGTTTGTTTTGGAAATGTATCAATCAAAGATAAAATTTCATCATTCAGTTTATTCTTATGAATATTTAAAACTTCTTCATATGTTTTTATGCTATAAACTTCTCTTATAATTGCAAAATCACCGCTTTCTGAATGTGTATAATAACATGCTGTATAATATTTGTCAAAAAGTGGCTGCATTTCTTTATTACCAGAACTACAGTCCTTTTTTTTCCATGAAGAACTGTTTTTATACTTATATAAATAATCATAGCCTTTCTTCATTTCATTTAAATCAGCAGCAAAAGTAAAAGTTGCAGTAAAAGCAAGTAATAAAACTGTAAGTATTATTTTCATAATCTCACCTTATATTTATATACCAGATATTTATATACCCGGATAACATGTTAATGATTCTACATATCCATCTTTATTGATAGTAAATAAAATATCCATTGCTCCAGCATTTATAAACACACCATCTTTTCCAAAATAAAAATAGTAGTCACCTTCATAGCTGGTAGATTTAGTAGGGAAAGGTTTAATTTTAGGCATATGTTCATTTTCTTGAACGAAAGCTACAATATTATATGCTTCTTCAATTGTTTTTACATTATAAACACTTTTATAGTAGTTTACACCGTTATAATGCACTTGATAGCTTTTGCAGTCTTTAAGCTCATAATCTGTTGGCTCCCAGCCTGTAATAGTATCTTTTAAGTTCATTAGGTTATTATACTGCTCTTTTGAATAAGTTGCTGCATCATTAGCAAAAGCAAAAGTAGCAGTAAAAGCAAGTAATAAAATTGTAAGTATTATTCTCATAATATACCCTCCATTACATATAATTTATATTACTTTTCCGTAAAGTTTACCATTTTTTATTTCTGTAATCAATACATTTATAAACTGGTTTGGTGCCACATCTTTATCATAATGGATTAGCATATAATTTGGGCTGTGGCCTTTATTGCCTTTTTCTGAAAGCACTCTGTATGTTTTGCCAATAGATTTTTTTTGCAGTGATAAAAGCATTTCATCGCCTTGGGCTCTTAATATTTTAGAGCGTTCTTCCCTTACTTTTATATCCACCTTATTATCCATAAGGCAGGCAGGGGTGCCCTTTCTTTCAGAATAGGCAAAAGCATGGTAAAATTCTGTGCCTGCAAGTTTTAATGTGTTTAAACTTTCATTAAAATCATCATCATTTTCATTAGGAAAGCCTGCTATAATATCTGAGCCTATTGTTACATCACTAATTATGCTTCTTGCTTTATTTATGGTGTTTATATAGTCTTCTTTTTTATATTTTCTTCCCATTAATTTTAATATTTTATTTGAGCCGCTTTGCAAAGGAATATGTAAATGTGGGCATATTTTATTACTGTCTTTTATTAAATATAAAAGCTCATCAGTTATTTCATTTATTTCAATGCTTGTGAGCCTTATGCGAAAATCACCCTCAATGCTGACAAGTTCTTTTAAAAGGCTTGTTAAATTATCATTAGTATCTTTTCCGTAAAGCCCTATATGGATGCCTACAAGTACTATTTCTTTATAGTTTGAAGATATTAGTTTTTTAAAGCCAGATATTACATCTTGCCTTTTCATACTTTTTGGTTTGCCACGAAGGCGTGGTATTATGCAGTATGTGCAAAAAGCATCGCATCCGTCTTGTATTTTAAAAAATGCTCTTGTTTTTACACCAGTATTAAATGAAACTGCTCCCCCTGCAAAATTGCCAGTACCTGCTTTTATAAGCCCGTCTGTCATATTTAATATATGGTCTATAATATCAGCTTTAGAGCCGTTAGTAACAATTATATCTGCCCCATATTCTTTTAAATTTATACTGTCATCTTCTGTTAAGCAGCCTGTAACAATTATTTTTAAATGCGTGTATGATTTACGTAGTTTTGCAATATACTGAGCAGATTTTTTAGCAGCATGTTCTGTAACAGCACAAGTATTAATAACTACAATATCTGCTTCATCTATATCTTTTGCTTCTAAAAACCCCTGTTCAATAAGTTGAGATAAATAAAGCTGATCCTCCCCAGCATTAACTTTACATCCAAAGGTAATAAATTTTATTTTCAAAATACGCCTCAAATTATAATTATTGCTTTTATTAATGGAAATAATATGATAATATAAGCCATGAGTAAAGAAAGAAATGAAAGCATAGGCAAAAAAATTGCAAAAATATTAGTATGGCTTTTAGTGATGACTGCTGTAGTGCTTGTAATATGGAAACTTTATGGGAAGATAGAAATAAAGGAAACAGACTTTTCAAAGGTTACATTAAAGAAACAAGAGCCTACTATATATGATATGTATAAGGTGCAGAGTAAAAAAGAAAACAGAAAACTCTATTATGTAACAATTGATGATATATACTGTGATGCTTATAGGAAAAGTGAGTTTGACAGCCCACATTTTTTTAAAATAGATATAGTATTTGAAGCTCACAGCAAAAAAGATGCTGAAGCTATTACAAAAATTACTAAAGAAACAGTAGAAGAAATACGCCGTATAGTAAAAGATTACCCTGTTGTAGGACTTGATAGAGCTACACTTATGGCATACATTAAAAGGGATTTAAAAACTAAAATGAATAACGTATTATCTGGAGATGTAGTAGTAGAAGTGTATTTTAAAAGCTTTCTAGGTCAGTAGTTATTAATCTATGTGTTGACATATGTAATTTATAATGATAGCCTATAATTATGCCTATGGAGAAAGAATGTGAGACATGTTTATGTAAACCTTCCCCATTATGAAGGTATTGCAAAAGAGCTTAACAACCATTTTAAACTATGCAGTAAAAATGAAGCTCATGCTATTGTTACTGAATACCCAGATGAATACAGCCCATCTTGTTTTGTTATAGTTGTGCGTAATAAAAACCCACATAACGGCAGCTACTTTATTGACAGCTCTAAAGATGAAAACACTATTCTTACATCTATTTTAGCAAGTCTTGATACTTTTTTTATGACAAAAATAGCAGGCAAATATTCTCCATACATGGAAAAAGAAGGCGGCTTGCAGCGTATAACTTATTTTATGAATAAGTTAGAGCATATATTAAACTCATCACCTGAAAGTATAGTAGAGATAGATTTAACAGGTGATATATTTTTCTATAACAGAAAGTTTGCCAAAGTTTACCAAGATGATGATTTTTTAATTGAAGAAAATATATTTAAAATATTTGATGAAACAACAGCAGCAGAGGTTAAACGCTGTATGGGTGCAGCTTTGCAGGGTACTGATTCCAACTTTTCTGGTAAATTAATAAACAGAAAAGGGGAAAGCATATCTATTGCAGGCCACGTTATAGCTTTAAGTGATGATAGCTATAATTTTGAAATAGTTTTTGATGATATTACAACAAAAATCACTAAAATATTACAAATGAGAAAGATAGAAGAGCAGTCTATTGTAGCAGGCTTCTCAAGGCATTTATCTCATAATGTAATGAATGCCTTAACAGCAGCTGGTGGTTTTATCAGGCAGATAAAACTTAAAACAGAATCAGATACCCATATCCAAAACTTATGGAAAATAGTAGACAATAAACTTTCGCTAATAGAAGAAATTATTGCAGGATATAATGACTATACCCATGCAATCTCTTTTAAAATCACAGAAAATGTAGATTTATATGAATTTTTAAGTGAATTAATCATATCTTTAGCAGAAAAAAATGTGGATAGAAATTTTACAGCATATCTTCATAAATTTACAGACAGCTATAATGCAGAATATGATATATCTCAGGGAAGAAGTTTTCATATAATAGCTAATAAAATGTTTTTAAAACTTGCAGTATGCTATATATTAAAGGATAATATCCGTTACTTTTCAAGCTGTCTGCCATTAAATTATAAGTTTGAATTAAAAGCAAACAGCGAAATACTTACTTTAGCCATAGATTTATACGGGGTGGAAGCTCCAGATTATATTATAGATTCAATGTTTAGCCCATGGAAACATACTATGCTTTCCCAAAGTTTTGACTACTGGGGCATTGTAATTGCAGGAACAATTGTAGAACGCCACCATGGTAAATCAAAAGTAGAAAGAATAGAAAACGGCTTAAGGTTTACTTTTGAATTTAAAGCTATGCTTTCTTAAATATAAATAAAGAAAATTAATCATGATAATTTTAAATACTTGATTTTATTTTTTATAAATAAAATATTAGAAGTTCTTTGTCTGCTTTTATTATTCCAAGTTATTTTGCATATATACGCCCTTCAAATTGTAGTCTTATATTTGAGCTGTGCGGCGTAAAGATAAGGCAAGCATATAAATTAGTAGAACGATATCTGTACTTAATAAAATACTTATTACTTTAAACCATCTCTTTTTTCTCTAGAAGTAACAAGTATATTCATACGTATATCTTCTTCAAGCATTTCTATGGCATTACGTAACATTATCCGTGGCAGTTTATGGGCATAATCATTTAAAAAGTCAAAATAAATCTTTTCATTATAATTATAAATATTTCTAATTGCCCAGCCAGAAGCTCTTAAAACATATTCTTCCTTTTCATTAAGTAGCAGCTTTATAATATTTATTAACATATTACAGTCATCATCTGTCATATTTTTTTCAGCAAATGTAACAACAGCAAAACGCCTTAAAAGATAGTTTTCATGGCTGGCATAATCATATGTAAATGATAAATTATTAAGTTTACTTAAAATATTTAGTGCAATTTGGTCTGCCACTGCCCAGTTTATAATAATATTATTTTCAATATATTCTTGAAATAAATTTGGCAAATCAATATTTAACTTTTCCACATTGTTTTCTAAAAGCATACAGGCTGCTACCTGCTTTTCAAATGCAAGGGATAAAAAAAGACTGTTTATAATATTAAATAAATCATCATTATTTAGGTTTGCAAACTCATTAATATATTTTCCAAAAAGTGCTTTAAATCTTTTCATAGGTAAGCCGTATATGATTTTTGCATTACCTTTTAAGTAGGTATTAATAGAAGCAATCTTGCTTACATCTTTATATTTTTCTATAAACTCATTAATTTTTTTCAAATATATTTCTTTTGTATCCACTTAGTTATCCTTTTATAATATTTAATATATCCTAGCATAAAATATAATATTATGATAGATATATATTATAAGGAGTAAATCTATGGAAAAAGTATTATGTTTAGATATTGGCGGCTCATCTATAAAAAGTGGGCTTGTGGATATAAGTGGCAATATAACAGATGAAAATAAAAGCGTAATAAAAGAAGAAACATATGAAAGTTTTTTAGAAACAGTTAAAAATATAGTAGATAATTTATCAGAAAAACCAAAAGGCATAGCAGCAGCACTGCCCGGAGGATATGATATAAAAAACGATGCAATATTTGCACCAAACCTGCAAATATTAAACGGCAGGCATATAAAAACAGATATAGAAAATATGTGTGGCATAAAAGTATTGGCAGAAAATGATGCAAATTTAGCAGCCTATGGCGAATATGTTTTTGGTGATAAAAAATCAGTTAATAATATGATATTTTGTACTTTAGGCACAGGTTTTGGTGGTGGTTTAATACTTAATGGCAAACTTTTGCAGTCAGATATTACCCTTTTTGAAGTGGGGCATCTATCAATTAATATAAGGGGCAGAAAATGTGGCTGTGGAAGAAATGGCTGCCTTGATGAATACTGCTCCACATCAGGTATTATAGAGATATATAAAGAGCTTGGCGGAAGCACAAATGGTATAAACCCATATATATTATCAGAAAAGGCAAAAAATAATGATACATTAGCATTAAAAACATTTGAAGAATACGGCAGACTGCTTGCCTTTGCCTTTGCAAACTTAGCAGCACTTTTTTGCCCAGAAAAGATTAAATTTGGTGGCGGGCTTTCTGAACTTTCAGAATACTATATGGATTGCCTTATAGATGAGTTTGAAAAATTACTTTTTCCAGCATATAAAGGCAGGGTGAAAATAGAGCGTGCAGAGCTTAAAAATCAAGCGGGGATGCTTGGTGGTGCTGCTTTATTCTTTGGGCTTTAGAAATTTATATTCTATATTTTTCAGGTATTCCTTTAAGACCTGCAATATTATCATTGTTATAATAAGCTGCATACTGGTAAAGCCCATAGGCTGGGGCAGTTGGGCCTGCTGCTCGTCTGTCCTTTTTCTCAAAAATTTCTAAAATATAATCATCATGAATATTATCTTTTAGTATTTTAAGGGATGAGCCTATTATAATGCGTACCATATTATGTAAAAACCCACTGGCATTTATAAATATGGAAATATTTTCCCCATTATTTTCTGCCTTAATAAAATTAATGGTGCGTATGGTATTTTCTTTTTTAGTCTTTTTTACGCAAAATGATGTAAAATCATGAGTGCCTTGAAAGTATGATAAAATAGAAGAAAGCTTTTCCATATCAATTTTACTTCTAATCCATAAGGCACGGTTAATTAAAAATGGGTTATGAATTGGGCTGTTTACTATTTTATATAAGTAAGTTTTAGATTTAATAGATTTTCCAGAATGAAAATCTTTTTTTACATCTATAATATCAAGTATGGCAATATCTTTAGGAAGTATGGCATTTAATGCACGCATTAAATTTTCATTTGTAAAAAATTTATTTGCACTAAAATTAAAAACCTGCCCTAAAGCATGAACTTGAGTATCTGTTCTGCCACTGCCTGCAATTAATATGGTGCTGTCATATATTTTTGAAAGTGCCTGCTCTATAATATTTTGGATACCAACAGCATTTTTTTGACGCTGCCAGCCATTATAATTATCACCACAGTACGTGCATAAGCACGCTTTATAATATAATTGTTCCTGCATATATTCCCCAAATAGCAGCTGCAACAATAAATAGAAATGAAATATCTTTCATATTAATTTTATTTAAGGTTAATACATCACCAATATTTTGCCTGTAAAGGGCAGTAATGGAAAGCTGTTCTGCATAATGAAAAACTCGTACAAAAAGTGGCACAATAAAAGAATCAAGGTTAAAAATAAACTTTAATTTTTCTTTAAAAGTAACATCTGTTATCCACACGCCACGAAGTTTTTGGGCTGTTATTATTTTTGATGATTCTTCAAATAAAAGCGGCATAAATCTTATGGCAATAAGCATAGAAAGCCCAATATTTTCCACATTTATTTTAAATATTTTTAATGGTTTTATAAATACATAAAGGGATTTTGCAATTTCAGAAGGTGAAGAAGTAAGTGATAAAATAGATGAAAACCCCACAAGCAGTACAAATTGATATACTCCTAATAATGCATTAATTAAAGCATCTTTTGTAAAATAAATGGAAAAATTACCCTGCTCTCCAAAAAATAAAAGAGTAGTAAATATAAAAATATATAATATTTTAAATGATTTAATGGAATATAATAAGGGTATAAATAGTCTACCTGAAAGTATAACTAATATAATAAGTAATAAAGTAAGCAGAGCAAAAGATATAATATTTTTACCAAAATAAAATACAGCACCAGCAGCTAAAGCTGTAGCAATAAGCTTAATAAGCGGGTTAATAGTATGTATTAATGAGGGGGTTTCCTGCTGGATATATCTGCCAAAATAAAAACGGTTCATAGCTTTAAAAGGCGGTTAAAATAACCGCCATTATATATTACTTAATCTAAGAATATTATGCATCCTTTTTTTCTTCAGAACGAACGTCAGTTTTAGAAACATCTTCGCTTTTTTTAGAAGCAATAGGAGTAATATCTGTTGCATCATCAACATCGTTAACAGATTTTTTGAAATTTCTAAGTGCTTCGCCCATACCTTTACCTATTTGAGGTAATTTTTTTGTCCCAAAAAGTAAAACTAATACTGCAAGTATAATAATAACCTGCCAAGGTCCTATGCTGCCCATTTATTTATCCTCCGTCTTTTTATGAGTAACTGCACCACGCAGTATAACAAGTAACTTATTAATAACAGATAAAACTAAAATATTAAAGTATTTTTTTTCGCTAAACCAAAAAGAATATACTAATATAATAGTAATAAATAAAATTTCCACAAGATTTAAGTTTAATAATATGTAGTTATTTTCCATTTTTTTCTTTCTTTCTTAATCTATCTGCTCTTAATCGATAATAAAGCAAAGGAATAATAAAAGCAATCCAAATATTGCTGTATTTTGCAAAAAATGTATTATATTCAGAAAGTGGCACATTATATATTAATACTGCAGGCATTTGCCTCTCTTCCATTAAAGGTATTTCCCCATTAGGTAAAATAAATGCACTGATGCCGTCCTGAGTGGCTCTTGCTACGGCTCTGCCATATTCTACAGCACGTATAGTATCAACTGCTAAATGCTGCATACGCCCTTGGTTTTTACCAAACCACGTATCATTAGATATTATAACTAATAAATTAGCACCAAGAGCTACACTGTCATTAACAAGTGTAGAAAAAGCACTTTCAAAGCAAATAACAGGGGCAGCCTTAATATTACCAGATGTAAGTATGGCAGCATTATTTCCCGGGCTAAACATTGAGCCTTTCCCAAAGAAAAATTCTTTTACTGGGCGAAGCAGGTTTTCAAATGGAAAATATTCTCCAAAAGGGGTTAAGTGCCTTTTATCATAATATGTTTGAGTGTGGTTATCTAAAAGGACCATGGTATTAAAAAGTTTGCTTTCATTATCTACCATAATTCTTCTAGTAGCACCGAAAATAATAGGTGTTTTTTCAGAAACTTTATTTAAAAAGTTCATTAAAAACTCAGTTTTTAATATGTTTACAGGGTATGAGCTTTCAGGAAGCACTATCATATCTACATTTTTATTATAAGCATCCATTATTTGAATATTTATATTGTTTGAGACATTGAGCCACTTATCATTATCCCATTTATCTTCTTGATTATACCCTGTTTGGATAACAGCTATTTTTTTATATTCACTATATTCTATTGGGTTAACTGCTCTATATATCCCCGGAAGTAACATTATTAATATAACAGCAAATGGTAGTATAATATTTTTTTTAGTTTTAAAATCAGTAATTAAATAAAATAAAAGTACATTAATAACCATAATAAGAAAAGAAAGCCCATACTCACCAAATACAGATACAGATTGGAGTATAAGTGTATTTTTATACTGAGATTGGGCAAGGTTAAGCCAAGGCACGCCACCAAAAAATACTTTCCCTTTAACTGCTTCTAAAAGTATAAATAGTAATGATATAATACAAGGATTTTTGCTTATGCGTGCAAATACATAAGTAAATGGCACAATAAAAAATAATGCACCAAGTGATGATATAAATATAAGCAACGCAAGAGCTGCAATTAATGGAGCACCACCAAAATAGCCAAAAGTTATCATCATCCACGAAAGGCAGATGCTAAAATATAAAAACCCAGTAATAAACCCTAAAAGTACAGGGTGATTTTTTTCAACACTTAATGCAAAAAATAAAGGGATAAAAGCAAAAAAAACTGTAAAAGAAACCCCAAACCCAGCAGTTGACATTATAAGCAAAAGGGCAGTTGTAACAGCAAATAAAATTTGAATATATAACTTATTTAAAATATTTATAGGCATAACCATATAATATTCACCAGTATTTCAATATTTTAAAGTAATAATATATATTATTTTACTTCATAAGAAAAGGAAAAATTAAATATTATGGCGATATTGTGATATGAAACAAGTTTATGCTTGAAAAATCAAAAATATATCTTGACAAAGCTGAAAAAATATATTAATAAATCTAACTCAAATAAGTAGCATACTTATTTGTATAAATATGGTGGATGTAGCTCAGTTGGTAGAGTCCAGGATTGTGGCTCCTGTTGTCGCGGGTTCGAGCCCCGTCATCCACCCTTTAAATATTAACTTGCGGATGTGGCGGAATTGGTAGACGCGCTAGACTTAGGATCTAGTGTCTTCGGCGTGGGGGTTCGAGTCCCTTCATCCGCATAACAATTTAGTCACTTCCAAGTATGCGGGTGTAGCTCAGTTGGTAGAGCGTGACCTTGCCAAGGTTGAGGTCGCGGGTTCGAGTCCCGTCACCCGCTTTTTTTTGCCTGATATTCATTATAATATACATTATACATAAATAGATTTAGAGTTTAAGGAGTCCTTATGAAAGTTCAAGTCAACGATGCAGAACATTCTCAAAAAGAGCTGGTAGTTGAAATACCTTATGAAGTTTTTAAAGAGGCAGCAGATAAAGAATTAGATGCACTGCTTCCAAAAGCAAAAATCCACGGCTTTCGTACGGGTAAAGCACCTAGGCAAGTGGTTAGAAAACAATTTTCTCACCAAATAAGATCACAAGCTATTGAAAAAGTAATAAATGAAGCAGTTCAAGACGCTATGTCATCAAATAATATTGTGCCTATATCCCAAGCACATATTTCTGATGTAGTATTTGAAGATGACAAACCTATTACTTTTACAGCACGTGTGGATGTTTTCCCAACATTAAATTTAAGCAAATACAAAGATTTTTCATTCAAAAAAATAGATGTAGAAATAACTGATAAAGATATTGATGAAGCACTTGTTTCACTTCAAGAACGTGATATGACTTATGAACCTGTTGAAAATAGGGACAGTATTATTTCTGGTGATGTTGCTGTTATTGATTTTGAAGGTAAAAAAGATGGCGTTGCTTTTGAAGGCGGCACAGCTAAAGGCTATTCTTTAAATATCGGCAGCGGCCAGTTTATTCCGGGTTTTGAAGATGGCGTTATCGGTATGAAAAAAGGCGAAACAAAAGATTTAAACCTTACTTTCCCTAAAGAATACAATAATGCAGAATTAGCTGGAAAAGATGTTGTATTTACTGTAACAGTACAGGAAATCAAAGAAAAAGTTAAACCAGAATTAAACGATGATTTTGCACGCGATATAGACCCAAACAGCAAAGGGCTTAATGATTTAAAAGCAAAACTTAAAAAAGGTTTACAGCAGGAAGCTGATAGAGCTACACAAGTAGAAGCATTCGGTCAAATATTAGAACAAATCGTTAAAGAAAACCCATTTGATGTGCCATATGCATTTGTTAAAGAGCAAACTGACAGGCTTGCTTATAATGCTATGAACCAGTTCTACCAAATGGGGTTAAACCCAGAGCAAGTGGGCATCTCTTTTGAAATGATGGCTCAAAGATATATTGACCAAGCTAGAGAGCAGGTTAAACAAGCACTTGTTATTAATGAAGTAGCTAAACTTGAAAATATTGTTGTAGAAAATGAAGATATTGATTCATATCTTTCTTTCCATGCAGAACTTCAAGATAAAACAGTGGCAGACCTTAAAAAAGAGCTTGAAGCACAAATGCAAATGGATGCAGTAAGAAACGAAGTTTTAGGCGATAAAGTTTATAAATATTTAGCAGGCGTTAATAAAGGCAAAAACTCTAAAATGAGCAAACAGGAATATGAAGCTCATAAACTTGAAGAGCAGGCTAAAAACCAAGCTAAAGCACAAGAAGGCGAAGAAAAAGAAGAGAAAAAAGAAAAGAAAAAAACAACTGCTAAAAAAGTAGAAAAAGAAGAAAGTGAAGAAAAACCTAAAAAAACTACTGCTAAAAAAACAACTAAGAAAAAAGAAAGTGATGTAGAATAGTTAAGGTGAAATATGAGTTACTATGTACCATATGTAATAGAGCAGACAGGCAGGGGCGGTGAACGTTCTTACGATATTTATTCTCGCCTTTTAAAAGACAGAATTATTTTCTTAGGCACTGAGGTTAATGACCAAGTTGCAAATATTATATGTGCTCAGCTTTTATTTTTAGAAGCTGATGACCCTGAGAAAGATATTTATTTATACATCAACTCTCCCGGTGGTGTTATCACTTCAGGTATGGCAATATATGATACAATGAACTACATTAAACCTGATGTGGCTACAATCTGTTTAGGACAGGCTGCCAGCATGGGTGCATTTTTACTTGCAGCAGGTGCTAAAGGCAAACGTTCAGCAGTGCCAAATGCAAGAGTAATGATTCACCAGCCATCAGGTGGTTTCAGAGGCCAGGCAACAGATATTTTAATACAAACAAACGAGATAATAAAAACAAAAGAACATTTAAATAAAATATTATCAGAAAAAACTGGCCAGTCTTATGAAAAAATCGCAGCAGATACTGAGCGTGATTATTTCATGAGTGCAGAAGAAGCAAAAGAATATGGCTTAATTGATAATGTATTTGAAAAAAGAGCATAATTAATTGAACTTTAAATAATTTCAGCCACCTTATAATAGAGATAGCAGTATTTCTATTGCAGGTGGCTTTTTTGCTAAATATATATTAATAATGTGTATAACATATAATCTCTTATTGCATTATTTGAACTATATACTATACTATTTATGATATAGATTTGGAAATAGTACAAATTGTAATATATTACGGAGGATGTAATGTCTAAAATAGAAGATGACGTTCATTGTTCATTTTGTAATAAAGGGCGTGATGAAGCAAAGCAGTTAATTGCAGGGTTACAGGAAGGCACATATATATGTAATGACTGTGTTGCATTATGCCAAGAGCTGATTATAGAAAAATCAGCAGATGAAGTAGAAGAATTTGCAGAACTTCCTACTCCGGAAGAAATACATAAAAAATTAAATGAATATGTAATAGGTCAAGATGAAGCGAAAAAAATATTAAGTGTAGCAGTTTATAACCATTATAAACGCATACAGTATGCTTCAAAAAGTGATGTAGAGCTTGAAAAAAGTAATATTTTATTAATCGGCTCAACAGGTACAGGTAAAACTTTACTAGCACGCACTCTTGCAAGGCTTTTAAATGTGCCTTTTGCTATTGCTGATGCTACCACATTAACAGAAGCAGGTTATGTTGGTGAAGATGTAGAAAATGTAGTATTAAAACTTTTACAAAATGCAGATTTTAATGTGGAAATGGCAGAACGCGGTATTATATTTATTGATGAGATAGATAAAATATCTAAAAAAGGCGACAGCCCTTCCATTACGCGAGATGTATCTGGCGAAGGTGTACAGCAGGCACTTTTAAAAATTGTGGAAGGTACAGTGGCAAATATCCCACCTCAGGGTGGAAGAAAACATCCACAACAGGAATATATTCAAGTTAATACAACAAATATATTATTTATCTGCGGTGGAGCATTTGACGGTATGGAAGAAATCATCAAACGCAGAATTGGCAAAAAAACATTAGGTTTTGGTGCTGTGGAAGAGGGCGAAACTAAAAACGCTAAAAATATGAAACGTATGGAGCTTTTAGCAAGATTAGAGCCTGATGATTTTGTAAAATACGGTCTTATCCCAGAGTTTGTAGGCAGGCTGCCTATTACTGCTGCACTTGATGAGCTTGATGAAGATGCACTGGTGAGAATATTAGTAGAGCCTCATAATTCACTTGTAAAACAGTATGAAGCTATGCTTAATTTTGATAAGGTAAAATTAACTTTTACAGAAAACGCACTTCATGCAGTAGCAAAACTTGCCATAAAAAGAAAAACTGGAGCAAGGGGGCTTCGCTCTATTTTAGAAGATGCTATGCTTGATGTAATGTATAAAATACCTTCAGAAGCAGGCAGTATAAAGGAATGTATTATTAATGAGGAAGTGATTACTGAAGGTGCAGAACCAATTCTTGTAAGAAATGATGAGCTTCCTGTTACACCAGATGGTGATAATAAAGAAACAGCATAAAAAAAGTTTAAGGGTTTATAATGAATCATAAAGAACAATATACGGTTATACCACTGCGGGATGTGGTAGTTTTTCCATATATGATTGTACCAATATTTGTGGGCAGGCCACGTTCTGTAAAAGCATTAAATATTGCAAACTCTACAGATAAAAAGCTGTTTTTAACTCTGCAAAAAGAAGCGGTGACAGATAACCCACAAATAGAAGATTTAAACGAAACTGGTATCATAGCACGAGTATTGCAGACTATGCAGCTACCTGACGGCAATGTAAAAGTCTTAATAGAAGGTTTAAGACGAGCAAAGATGAATAATCTTGTGCTTGATGAAGAATGCTATTTTGCTGATGTGGAATGGCTTTTAGAAGATGAAGCTAATCAGGAAGAAATGGATACTGCCCGTTTTGTATTAATCAAAAATTTTGAAATATATGTAGGGCAGACAAAGCGTATAAATCAAGAAGTATTGCAGAATATTATACAGGCAGAAGATTTATCACGTATGACGTTTTTAATTGCCTCAAATTTAAAAGTGAAAGCTCAAGATTTTCAATCAGTATTAGAGATAAATAACCCTGTTGAACGTGCTGAAAAAGTTATAGAGCTTATTAAAACAGAGTTAGAGCTTTTAAAAATTGATGAACGCATTAAAAACAGAGTAAAAGCAAAAATGAGCCAGTCTCAAAAAGAATACTACCTTAATGAGCAGATGAAAGCCATTCAAAAAGAAATGGGTAAAGAAGATGATTATAAGGCAGATATTGAAGAGATTGAGCAAAAAATAAAAGAACAGGCCATGCCTGAAGCAGTTAAAGAAAAGGCAGAAAAAGAGCTTAAAAAACTTAGGTTTATGCCACCAATGAGTGCAGAAACTACAGTTGTTAGAAACTATCTTGACTGGATTATAAGCCTGCCTTGGAATATTAAAACTGATGATATAATAGATATAAAACACGCAGAAGATGTGCTTAATAAAGACCATTACGGCTTAGAAAAACCAAAGGAAAGAATATTAGAGTTTTTATCAGTAAGAAAATATTCTGAGAATATGAAAGGCTCTATTATATGCTTTGTAGGGCCTCCGGGTGTTGGTAAAACATCTCTTGCTCGCTCAATTGCAGATGCTATGGGCAGGAAATTTGTACGCATGAGTATGGGTGGCGTGCGAGATGAAGCAGAAATTAGAGGTCATAGAAGAACATATATTGGTGCACTGCCGGGAAAAATTGTACAGTCTATGAAAAAAGCAGGCAGTATGAACCCTGTATTTTTACTTGATGAGATAGATAAAATAGGCTCAGATTACAGGGGCGACCCAGCTTCTGCTTTACTTGAAGCCTTAGACCCAGAGCAAAACAGCACTTTTACAGACCATTATCTTGAAACGGAGCTTGATTTATCTAGGGTATTTTTTATAACCACAGCAAACTCGCTAGAAACTATACCTGCTCCACTGCTTGATAGAATGGAAGTAATAAGGTTATCAGGTTATACAGAGCAGGAAAAACTGCATATTGCTCGTGGCTTTTTAATCCCAAAAGAGTTAAAAGAGCATAATGTTAAAGATGATAAAATATCAATAACAGATAGTGCGATAATGGAGCTTATTACTTACTATACAAAAGAAGCAGGTGTCAGGAATTTAGAAAGAAATATTGCATCGCTTGTGAGAAAAAGTGTAAAAAGATTAGTAAGTGATGAAACATTAGAGAATATAGTAGTAGATGATGAATTAACAAAAGAATATTTAGGGCCTAGGAAATTTAGAATAGGCGGCGTATATGATGATGAGGAGCTGGGAGTAGCTACAGGGCTTGCTTGGACTCAGTATGGTGGTGATTTACTGCAGATAGAAGTTGCACTTTTTGAAGGCAGTGGCAAATTAATTGTAACAGGCCATTTAGGTGATGTTATGAAAGAATCTGCCAATATTGCTTATTCTGTAGTAAAAAGTGTGGCAGGAAAAGTGGGAGTGCCATCATATAAATTTAAAGATTTTGATATACATCTTCACGTACCAGAAGGAGCAGTACCAAAGGATGGCCCTTCAGCTGGTATTACTATGGCTACAGCTATACTTTCAGCAGTATCAGAGAAAAAGGCAAATTGTAAAATTGCCATGACTGGTGAAATAACATTAAGGGGTAAAGTTTTACAGATTGGGGGCTTAAAAGAAAAAGTTTTGGCAGCTCACAGGGCAGGCATAAGAACGGTAATTTGCCCAATTGAAAATGAAAAAGACTTGACGGATATCCCAGAAGATGTTAGAAATGAAATGGAATTCAAGCTTGTATCTACTTTTGATGAAGTGAGAGAGCTTGTTCTAAAATAAACTATGAAAGAAGGTGTTTACGTTGGCAGTTAATGCAATCGTAAGAGTTGACGGGGATAATGTTGACCAAGCATTAAAACTTTTAAAAAAGAAAATCGAACGTGAAGGCTTAATCCGTGAGATTAAAAAACACGCTTACTACGAAAAACCAACAGAAGTAAGACGTAAAAAACTTTTAAAAGCTCGTCGCAAACAACAAAAGCTGCAGAGAAAACAAATGCAGAGAAACTACAAAAATGCGTAGTTGAAGAAAGGCCCTTTCCTAATTGTGAGAAGGGTCTTTTTTTTTTACACTATGCAGGCAAGAGGAGTTAAAATGAAAGCAATTATCACAATTTTAAAGATATAAAATGTTTTCTGATGCAAATCCCATTTATAAAATAATAAATGGAGTTTGCATCATATATTATAAGGCTTTTTTGGAAAAATAGATTATAATTAAATAAAAATATTGAATTATTAAGAAAAATAATATATATTATGAGCATAACTTAATCCCTTTACTAAAGTAGTAAAGGCTCCCTGTCCCAGTGGGCAGGGTTTTTTTATAGGTAAAATATGAATAAAAAAAGAATTGTTTTTTTAATTGATGGATTTAATTTATATCATTCAATAGTAACATGTCTAAAAGAAAATAGATTATCAAATAAGTATAAGTGGCTAAATTATAAAAAATTATGCCAATCATTTTTAAAAAATCAAACAGAAGAAATAGGTGAAGTTGTGTTATATACTGCTTATGCACATTGGCGAAGTAAAGAGGCAGTATATAGGCATAAAAAATTTATACAAGCATTAAGATATTATGGAGTAAAAATAGTATTTGGTAATTTTAAAGAAAAAGATAGAAGATGTCCTATATGTAAGGAGTATATAAAACAGCATGAAGAAAAAGAAACTGATGTAAATATTGCATTAGATATAATAGATTATACATTGAATAAAGATTTTGATGGAATTTATATAATATCAGGAGACTCAGATTTAAAACCAGCTATAGAGCGAGCAAAAAAATATATCAATACAAGCAATAATTTACTTAGTAAAACAATAAAAATTATATTTCCATATAAACAACATACTAATGCATTAAAAAAAATAGTGGGAAAAGAAAATGCAATGGGTATAAAAAAACATCATATAGAAACATCTTTAATGGACGAAGAAATTTGTATTGAAAACGAAAAAATAATAAAAAGACCAGAAGAATGGCAATAGTAAAGAGATTACTATATTTTCTACTTGTTATTTTTACATTAAATAATTATTATACCTAGTATAAGGTGAGAAATTATGCATGAAACAGGTATTGCTCAAAGTATATTAGATATTGCAATAAAAACGGCACTGGAAAAAGGTGCTAAAAAAATAAATAATGTGGCAGTGAAAGTTGGCAAAATGAGTGCTATTGATGAAGCATCTTTGCGTTTTGCTTTTGATGCTTTAAAAGCTGAAACCATAGCAGAAAATGCCACATTTGAATATATTGATATACCTTTAACTGGCAAATGTGAAGACTGTGGCTATGAATCTGAACTGGAGGGCTATTTTGTTTTATGCCCGAAATGTTCTTCTGGCAGGGTATCCATATTAACAGGCAACGAATTAGAAATTGCCTATATTGATGTAGACTAATTGGGGTGAAATAATGGAAAAAGTTGAAATAAACCAAAAAGTATTATCTAAAAACGATATGGATGCAGCAGAGCTGCGTAACAGGTTTAAAAAGAACGGCACTTTTACTGTTAATATTATGTCATCTCCCGGCAGCGGCAAAACAAGTTTGTTGGAAAAAATCCTTGGTGCATTATCAAAAAAATATAATGTAGCAGTAATAGAAGGCGATTTACAGACAGAAAACGATAAAGAGCGTATAGAAAAAGTGGGCGTAAAAGCGGTACAGATTCAAACAGGCGGAGCATGCCACTTAGAAGCTGCTGAGATTGAAAGAAAACTCCCACTTGTTGATGGTGATAACCTTGATTTATTAATCATAGAAAATGTAGGAAATTTAGTATGCCCATCAGAGTATGATTTAGGGCAAGATGCAAATATTATACTACTTTCTGTTACAGAAGGGGATGATAAACCATTAAAATATCCTACAATGTTTTTTGCAGGGGATATTTTTATAATAAACAAAGTAGACCTTGCACCATATGTAGATTTTAATATTGAAAAAGCAGTGGAAAATGCGAAAAAAATTAAAAGCACATTAAAAGAATTTGTAATATCATGTAAAACTGAGGAAGGGCTTGATAAAGTAATAGAATGGTTTGAACGTGGTATAATGGCAAAAAAACAATGCTCATAGCAGGTATTGATGAAGTAGGCAGGGGCTGTTTGGCAGGCCCTGTGGTAACTTGTGCCATAGTTTTTAAAGATGATTTTTTTGATGAAAGAATAAAAGATTCTAAAAAACTTTCAAAAAAAATGCGTGAAAAGCTGTACCCTTATATACTTGAAAATGCAGTATCTTATGGTATAGGTGTGGTATGCCCTATTATAATAGATAAAATAAACATATTAAATGCAGTAAAACAGGCTATGCATTTAAGCCTATCACGCCTAAATTGCTCTTATGATAAATTAATTGTAGATGCAGTTGCATTAAATAATATTCATAAAAACTATATCCACCCTTTTAAAGCAGATGATAATTATATACAAGTTTCAGCAGCCTCCATTATTGCAAAAGTATATAGAGATAAGCTTATGGAGCATTTAGCTGCAATCTACCCATATTATAAATGGGAAAAAAATGCAGGCTACGGCACAAAAGAGCATATAGATGCACTAAAAGAATACGGAATAACAGAAGTACATAGGAAAAGTTTTTGCAGGAAATTTTTATAGGTGATGTGTGGAAAAATCAAAAACTGGCAAGGCTGGTGAAGAAAAGGCAGAAAAATTTTTAAAAGGGAAAAAATATAAAATAATAGAAAAAAATTACAGATGCTTATATGGTGAAATTGATATTATAGCAGAGCATAATAAAACATTAGTGATAGTTGAAGTAAAGTATAGAAAAAATGCAAGTTTTGGAAAAGGTTTTGAAGCAGTAGGATATTCAAAACAACAAAATATTATAAAAACTACAGAACATTATATAAGTGAAAAAAATATAAAAATTCCTGTACGGTTTGATGTTATAAGTATTGATAATGAAGAAATCACCCATATAGAAAATGCTTTTGGAGTATAATATGAAAAAAATAAGCCTAGCTATAATAATTATATTAATAATATTAGCAGTATTTTATATTATATCAAATATAAGCGAAAGAAAACTTAAAAGGGAGCCTGCTGATAATATGATAGCAGATACAAAAATAGATTTAATAGTGGTAGAAAAAGCAAAACGCACATTATCAATTTATGATAATGGCACACTTGTTCAAAGTTATAAAATATCTTTAGGCAAAAACCCTGTAGGGCATAAACAGTTTGAAGGGGACAGCAAAACCCCAGAAGGTATATATTATATTGATGGCAAAAACCCAAAAAGCAAATATTTTTTAAACTTAGGTATAAGCTACCCTAATGAAAAAGATAAGGAATATGCTGCAAGTCATAAAAAAAGTGCAGGTGGTGACATAAAAATACACGGGCTTCCAAACGGATTTAGCTTAGCGAAACCACTTTTTAATATATATGGGGACTGGACAGAAGGCTGTATTGCAGTAAATAACGAAGATATGGCAGAATTATATAATATAATAGATATTGGAACAAAAATAGAAATAAAACAGTAAAAAGAGAATATAATGGAAAAATTATTGCAGAAAATAGATTTATTAAAAGATAAATTAAGAAATCATAAAAGAAAAATTAAAAATGAGTATGAAGATTTTAAGTTAAATTATATATATAACTCAAATGCTATAGAGGGTAATACCTTAACATTAAAAGAAACTAAGGTAGTATTAGAAGGTATAACTATAGGTGGCAAAAGTTTAAGAGAACATTTTGAAGTAATAAACCATAATGAAGCTATAGAGTATGTGGAAAATATAATAAAAGAAAAGCAGGAATTAAGCGAATATATAATAAAATCTATACACAACCTAATACTTAAAAATATTGATAATGAAAATGCAGGGATTTATAGAAAAGAAAATGTAATAATCAGTGGTGCTAATCATAAACCAATAGATTATATTTTTATACCAGAAGAAATGGAAAGATTTATAAAATGGTATAAAAATGAAAATAATCTTCACCCAGTATTAAAAGCAGCAAAAGTGCATATAGATGTGGTTGGAATTCATCCATTTATAGACGGCAACGGCAGGTTATGCAGGCTTTTAATGAATTTAGAGCTTTTAAAAAGTGGCTATGAAGCAATAACTATAGAAAACAGTAGAAAAGTAGAATATTACGAATATCTAGACCATGCACACTGCACTGCTGACTATAATCCATTTTATAAACTAATAGCAGAATATGAGCTAAAAAGGCTTGAAAGTTTAATAGAATAATATTTCCAAGCCTATATCAATTTTTCAGGTATAACTTTTAATAAAAATGTGGTAAATCGTTTTAAAAGTGTTGTATCTGGGCTATGGGTTGCTATAGTTTCCTTACCATCTCTATTAGTTTTCCATTTTATTTTGCCATTATCATCGTAAAGTCGCCATGAAATATATTCAGACATATCTTTTTCCATTGCCTGTCTTAAAATTTTTGCAAAATCCTCATTGAAAAATGCGGCAATAACTTCTGTATTATATATGGCAGACCTGCCGTCTAGGTTAAAACTTCCTATCCAGCTTATTTTATCATCAACTACTATTGTTTTGCTGTGCAGTGATGCTCCAGAATTATGCCTGTTATATACTTTATAGCCTTCGTTGCGAAATTCATAAACTTTTATGCCGTTTTTAATTAAATCATCTCTATATCTGTCCCAGCCAGAATATACAACTGTTGCATCTGTTGAAGAAAGTGAGTTTGTTAATATATTAATATCTATACCGTTTTTTGCACCGTTTATTAAATTAGCAGTACCATTTTTCCCGGGTACAAAATAAGCAGCTGATATGTATATTGATTTTTTAGTTTCTTTCCATAATCCGTCAAGTGCATCTATTATTGGGCTTATATGCTCGCCCCCTTCTGCTTTTTTAGGGCTGTCTGCAATTAGTCTTGCATTTCCCCAGTAGATTGGGAATTTTTTTGCATTAAAGCTTTCTATAAAAAGATTAACTGCTTCATTAAAAATTTCTTTCTCTTGCTGATAATATACCGATTTTGATACAATATCTTGTACTAAATTATCAAGCTCTTTTGGGTTATTATGGTTTGGAAAAACATCTACAGGGATAGATTTATGGTAGCTAAAATATTCATCAAATGAGCCTAAAGCATCTTGAGCAAGTTTGCCAATAAATAATACATCAGTATCTGAAAAGTTCATATCAGCACTATCATCAAAATAGTTGCTTGCCACATTTCTGCCACCGATAATTACAGCAGAACCATCCACAATAAAAAGTTTATTATGCATTCTGTAGTTAAGGCGTGATATGTTAAATAAAAATTGTGGGTATTTTAATACTTTAGAGCGGTACTTGTATGGGTTAAATACTTTTACTTGAATATTTGGGTGGTAGTTTAATATCATAATATCGCTTGTATCAGAAGAAAGCCCGTTATCATCAACAATTATTCTAACCTTTACGCCTCTATCTGCTGCTAATTTTAATTCATGCATTAATATTCTTGAAGTTACATCGTTTTCATAGATATATGTTTGAAGCTCTATGCTGTATTTAGCCATACGCACTAAAGCTATACGGTGTAAAAATGCAACTTTACCGCTTTTAATAAGCATAGCACCGCTTTTTTTAGGGTTTTGCATAAGCTCATCTTTATAAACTGTGCTAATAGGTGTATTTAGTATATTAAAAGGCGGTACAATTATTTTGGAAGAAATCTTATTTTTATAATCCCGCGGTAAATTCTTTGTAGAATATATAACTGTAGCACTGCTGGCAATTAAAATAATGCCTAAAACTATGAAAAACGCCATTAACATATATCTACTCCTTTTATTTGCACTTAATCTTTTACGAATACGTAAAATGGCAAATATAACTAGCCCTGCAACTATTAGTTGAAAAATACTTGTAATAATCTCTACCATAAATAATCCTAAAATTTTTTGATAATAGCATATAAATGATTGTACTTTCAATAATAATATACAGATTATTAACAGATGCAGGTAAAGTATTAATTAGCTGCAGCTTTCACATATTTCTTCATCATTAAAGTTTGCTTTTGGAGTTTTCATATAATATAAAGTTTTAATGCCAAGCTCCATTGCATATTTAATATCTTCCCATAAAGCACGAGCTGATTCTGGTTTTTTATAATAAAGAGTAATAGATTGTGCCTGGTCAATATATTTTTGTCTTATAGCTGCAAGCTCTATAATAGTTTTTGCAGGAATATCCCAGCATCGTTCATAATACATCCTGTTTTCTTTAATATTTGCCACTAAAGTAGGCAGGTTTTGTATGCCTTCTTCCATATAAAAAAGGTCCATAACAGGCTCGATTGATTCTGTAGCATTAATGCTTTTACCACTTGTGGCAGTTGGTGCAATTGCTGCAACATAGGAAAAACGAATACCAAATGTTTTTATATCATCAGATAACCTGTTCCATTTCTTTTTATCTACTTTTAGATTAAATGATTTATAATCAAATAATGATAAATGAAATGGAGTTTTTCCACTACACCATTTAGAATCTTTAAAAGCAGGGTAAGCTCCACGTTCTTTTGC
Organism: uncultured Mucispirillum sp.; assembly: GCA_944324495.1. Lineage (GTDB taxonomy): Bacteria > Chrysiogenota > Deferribacteres > Deferribacterales > Mucispirillaceae > Mucispirillum. The sequence continues at coordinate 136,737 of CALUWN010000003.1, forward strand.
TAAAGTGCAGGCAGCAGAATAAAGATGAAAATATAAATCATCAAAAAGTGAGTTTGTAAACTCTTTTGCCTTATCTTCAGTAAATTTAATTTTATTTTTTGCAAGCAGGTTTGCATAGTTTAGCACACCTATGCCAATAGGTCTGTTTTTCTTATTAGCAGCTTCGCCCTCTTTTACAGGGTAAAACTGAGTATCTATAATATTATCACACCCTCTAAGTAAAGTATAAGAAAATGCAGATTTTTCTTTTTCGCTCATATTATACCAAGATATTAAATTAATAGAGCAAAGGTTACATATACCAATTTCACCACTTTTTTTCACCTGATGTATTTCATATTCATTATCTTCATTTAAGTATAATTTTTCAGATATGAGTTTTGAAGAAGATGAAGGAACTAAAACTTCAGTACACAGGTTAGATGCACCAACAAAAGTATTAAGTACAGACTGTTCATTAATATTATCTACAAAAGTTAAGTACAGGTTGCCACTTTCTGTACGGATTTTTAATATAAGATAAAGCAAATCTTTTGCTTTAATAGTTTTTTTCCTAATGCCCGGCTTTGTTTCATAATAAATATATGCTTTTTCAAACTCTTTTCCATAGGTGGAATTTAAGAGTGGAGTTTCTTTTGGGTCAAAAAGGGTAATATCGCCATCATGCTCAACACGTTCTTTAAAAATATTATGGATACGAATAGAATACATTAATTTTCTAGCCCTGCTATCTTCTGTACCACCTGCATCTTTAAGCATTATCATATCCTGCACATCGTAATGCCAAAAAGGAAATGTAATAACGCATGAGCCTTTACGTTTACTTTGCTGGTTAAAAGCAGAAATTGTCTGCTCTACGCGTTTTATAAAAGGCACAGGGCCATCAGAAGTGCCATTAAATGAAGCAATTTTTGAGCCTGATGCACGAATATTTGATACATCATAAGCAATACCACCTGAAAATTTAGAATATAGTGCAATATTACTATCAGTTTGATTTAAGCTCCAAGTATCATCATCAGGAGTATTTAATACACATGATGCAAGCTGAGAATTATTATAACCACTGTTCATAATACGTGGTGTAGCAAATGTGACTTGATGCAGGCTTAGCATATCATATGTTTCTTTAATGTGCTTTAATCTTGTTTTTTTATCATCATTATAAAAAGAATACATAGCAGCAACCATATAAGTAATCTGCGGAAGTTCAAGCTTTTTATTTTTTATGGTTTTGCAGTATTTTGTAAAAAATATATTAAGAGCTTTATATGTAAAAAGGAAATCTCTATCTGGCTCTATCAAGCTGTTTAATATTTCAATTTCTTTGTGTGTAAATGAGTTTATAAAATCTTTATTATACACGCCGCCTGTTACTCCGCGGGTAAGCACAAGGCTTAAATGTGGGTACTGGCCTGTTTTTTTAAGCCCGTAAGTTTCTTTATATATTTTCATTAAATAAAGCCGTTCTGCTATTTCATCATATTCAGTATACAGCGGGCTTATATTATTAACTGCTGTATTAATTAAAGCATCATAAAGGTCTGTTATTTTCATTTTATTATTTATTTTTACATTTAAGTCTGTAAGCAGTTTATTTGTAAAAGCATCTTTATGATTTGTGGCCCATGAAGTTACTTTTCTGAGTTTTTCTTCATTATAGGGCTCCTGCCTGCCATCACGTTTTATTATAATATGTTTTTTACCTTCTGCTAAAGTTACCATATATCACCTTATAAATCATTTTTTAGTGTGCCTTTTTGGTATGATGTGTTTGAAGTTTCCTGTAAGGCGGCGTTTTGCTTGTTAATATTTCTGTAATTATTAAAAAAATCTATAATATCTGTTTTTTCTTCTTTGCTGTATGGGTTATCAATTATGCCAATATCTTTTAAGCGAATATTAGCCCAGTATTTTATAAAGTTTTCAGATATCTGGCTGTTTATGCCAGCAACTTCATAATTATCAAAAAGGTATTTTGCCCATAATATTTCCTGTTCTACTACAACTTGTGCTATTTCTTTTGCTATTGTAGTAAAAGTGCCGTTATCAAAAAGATATTTAAACCCTTGATGTTCTTCTTTTGATAAAATATTTAATATGTTTTTTCCTGTTACAACATGAACTGATAATTCATCATGGGCAATTAATTTAATAGTTTTAGTAAAGCCAGAAATCGCATTATCATAATTATCGTTAATAATGAATGTAACAAGAAATGAAAAAGGAAATTTTACGCCTTCTAAAAAATATATCCCTAATAGCAGGCGTAAAAGAGCTGTTTGTTTTTCTTCTAATGAATATTTAGAAGTGTTTTCTATACAAACTTCAGATACCTTATGGAAAAGCTCGCATTCATTTTCCATACGCTTTTTAACAAATTCATCAGTATATACTAAATCTAGGGTTAGTGCTGCATTGTGGCCAAATACTTCTGAAAGCCCATATGAATATGATTCTGCATGTATTGCTTCTTCTATTGCAATACGGGCATATAAAAGGCTCCAAATAGAGCTTGTAACCACTTGGGAAAGCACATAACTTATACCGCTTGTAACACCGCTGTCCATTAATGTTTGGTAAGCAATATTAAGTTTGAATGCACGTTTTGCATCATCGGGCAGGTCTTGAAATTTAGTTTTATCAGATTTATAGTCAATCTCTTTTGTAAACCAAGTGTTTGCCTCACTTGCTTCTTTTAGTTTTCTAGCAATATCGTGGGTTATGTTATCAATACGAATATAGTTTCCAAATTTTCCAAAAAATATTTTTTCATTTTCAACTTTAAATGAAATATCTAATACTGGTTTTGTCATAATACTACCCTTAAAATATAATTAAATAAAAAGATACTAACTAAGCAGACAAAAATATTTTCAAGCGAGGTCAGTGCATAAAAATAAAGAGTATGCCTGCCTAGTTAGTAATAAAAAAGTGGTATAAGTTTAAAGATTAATTAAAAAGAATAAACACACATTGGCTGCTTCCCTCCGAAGAAATAGAATAAGATAAGCATATCCTGACTTGCCTTCATCCTCTACCCGCCTTCCCGAATATCAGTGGCATAATGGGTTTTGTCTGGCTTACAGTTGCGGGGGCAGTGCAGGCATCTCACCTGCTTCCGCTTACCTGATTTATATTTTTATCAGAAAAATTTTATATATTCAAGAATAAATTTTTTTATAGATTATAACTTGTTGATAGAAGAATGAAAAAAACTTTATTAGACATTAGCTGTCTTGCTATCTATATACATTGTAAAATAATCAGTTGATTTTTATATATAACCTAGCTAGAGTATAACTATTAAGTTAGGAGAAATATGCACCGTTTTTTTATAATTTGTTTTTTGCTTATTCCATTTGTAGCATTTGGTGAGATAAAAAAAATCACAAAAACAGAAAAAGTTGTTGTACCACATAACCAGTCGGTAGAGCAGGTACTAAATTATACCAGTGAAAAGCTAGCCCGTATAGCAGCAGAGGAAGCAGGTGTGGCTATTTCATCCAATACCACTTTGGTTGATGGTAAAATATCTAAAGATGAAATCAAAATGCAGACAAGTGCCATAGCTCAAAAGGAAACAAAACTTTTAAAACAGGAAACTATAAACGGCATTACATATATAACAGTGCAGGTGACAGCTTCGGTGGATTCTGCTGAGCTTGATGCTTTTTTAAGACAGCTTATGCAAAACGAAGCGTTAAAAAAAGAGCTGGAACAGGAAAGAGAAGCTAAGCTTGCTTTGGAAAAAAAGTTGAAAAAAGCCAGTAAGGAAGAATATGATTCTACTTTAAGTAAAGAGGCAGAAAATATAGCAAAAGTGCAAAAGGCAAGGCAAAAACAATTAGAAATTGAAATGGCTAATGCTAAGCAGCAGTTTATGGAGGCAGAACGCAGGCAGAAACAAGAAGAACTTGAAGCCATGCAGGAACTTGAGCGTATTGAAAAAGAATATAAAGCACAAGATGCAGCATTGCAGAAAAAAATTGCAGCCGAAAAAAATGCAGAAGCAAAAGCTGAAATGGAGCATCAGGCACTTTTAGCAGAACTTGCTCAAAATGCACTTATCAACGATAAAAAACTGGATACCACAGCCAGCGATACCATAGAAATAATCGTGATAGATGCAGGAAGTGTACGGGTAAATTTTGCAGCATTAATTAAAGAGTATAAAACTGCAATGGATGCTAATGAAAAAAAACTGCACTCACTTCATCTTTCCCAGTTAGAAATACTTAAAAAACAAGTCTATACAGTAGAAAAACCAGTAAAAGGTGAATGGGAAAGCTCAAAAGAATATAATGCAAGACTTAGTGAATATAATAAAAATAAAAGAGAGTATGAACTAAACAATAAACAAAAGATTGCAGATGCTGAAAAATCATATAAAGAAAAAATAGAAAAAAGCAAAACAGAAACAACAAAATCATTAATAAATGCACTAGCCCCACTTTATGACAGGCTTGTAAAATATGCTAAAGGGAGATATACATCTGGCAAAACAGCAAAGGCAGTTATATCTTTTGGGGAAAGAGATGTGGATAATGTGCAGCTTCCTATTACTATAAATTATGACGGTAAAAAATATGACTTTACATATAAATTTCAAGATATACAAGAATTTAGGGCAATGTATGAAACAAGAGCCAGTTTTAAAGCAATACCCCTTTTTGGAGCAGAAGCAAAAGGCTCAACTCAGGCAAAACCATACTTAACAGGCTTTAATGTGGTGCATTTGGGAAATAATAAAGAAAAGTTTTTTGAAGTAAATGACGGCTATAATATTTTTCCTGAGATTATAGAATATAGAAATATGCAGGATGAAGTAAGTGGAAAAAAGATATCAGAAAATGAAAGCGCAGGCTATGGCTCATTTAAACAAAATACATCTGATGTAAACATTAAAAAACAGCAGTATAAAAGAAGCTACTGGCTTTATGGGTTAAATCTAGCAGGTGGTTTTAATGGTGATGCATTACTTTTTGATTTTACAAGCCAAATACACTGGAGATTTAATAGAGTTCTTGGGCTATATACTAACTTTGGCTTAATGGTTGGTGTAAGTGGAATATCATCAAATAACAGCCGCAGTTATGATTATAATGATTATGACGATGATAACTACTATTATGGCAGCTCATCAACAAAAAGAAGTTCTTCAAGTGTAGGCAGTGTAGACAGCAGTTTATATATTGGTTTAGGACTTGATATTTATGTAACAGATAATGTAGTTCTTTTTGGAGAAGTAAACGGTGGCTATTTCTATGATGAAAGGCTAAACAGCAATTTTGGGGCAATATTTAAGGGTGGTTTAGCTCTGCACTATATAACTAATGCTCTTGGAGATGTGCGATTATCCGTATTTTTAGAGCAGATAATAACAGAAACAACCAGTGGAAAAACACCATTTTTTGGAGCAGGTTTGCAGTTTTAAAAAATTTTATATGAGAAACAAGATAAAAAAAATAGATTAATTGGCAGATATTTGGTTGTATTCGGCAAGTAAATCATCAGCTGGAGCAAGTAGTACCCGTTCAATATACGGGTACTTACCTTTAACACTTGTATAAATTTCTTTTAAGTCATCACTATTTAAAATATCCTGCAACTGAGATTTGTAAACAGAAGCAAAAGTATTATGGCTTAAGTCTTCAGCTATAAAACGCTGGCAAACTTCGTTACAAGCCTGTAATACTTTTTCAGCAGCCTGTTTTCTTGCTCTTTCATGTTTACCAATATTTCCTTCTTCTGGAGTAACGCTTGCTATTTCATTATAATCTTTTATAGCAGTATTTAAAAGCACCTGCATATCGTTATTGATTGAAACTTCCTGTAAGCGTTTAAATTGTTCTAAAAGCGTATTATGTTCGTGCTTAAGTTGAGTAAGCCTGTCATTAGTTTCATTGACTTGCTGTTTTAACCGCATAATCTCATCCAAGTGATTATCGCCATTTTCACTGGATTTTTTAACGGAAAATAAAGCAAACACACTAACGCAGGCAGCAACTAAAGCAAGAAAAATAGAAATAAATGTTGCCATATTTGCCTCCCGAATAATAAAGCATTTTTACCTTCATAAGTCAAGAAGCAAATATAGTGCCAAATTTAGATTAACTTTTAACATTATATAATTATAAATATGAGGTACTATGCAAAATAATATATATTAATTAAGAATAAAAAAGCTCACCACAAAAATGATGAGCTTTTTAAAAGCGTGCCCATGAGGATTCGAACCTCAGACCCACGGCTTAGAAGGCCGTTGCTCTATCCAGCTGAGCTATGAGCACATATTAGAATATATCTTTAACTATAAATTTATTAATTTGTCAAGCAAATATTTTAAAAAATATAGATTTCTTGAATTTAATAAGTAATATATAAAAAATTTTCTTGCCTAAGATAAGCCCCTGTGGTAAAAAATAACTTTAAAATAAATGAAATATATATAAAAGAGGTATAATGGAACTTAACAACACGCCTGTATATATAGGCACAAGCGGATATAATTATGATGACTGGAAAGGCACTTTTGCCCCAAAAGATGTGGATAATTACGACCTTTTAAACCACTATAAAGCAGCTGGTCTTAATTTTTTAGAATTAACTTATACTTTTTACCGTATGCCTATTGCTGAAAAAGTTGCAGGAATATGCGACAGGCTTGGTGATAATATAAAACTTTCTATTAGGCTTCATAAATCATTAATGCGTAAAAAACCCGGCAAAATAGAGATAGATTCTTTTAAAGAGGGCATAGCTCCTGCTTTGGAGCGTGGCTCTGCTATTGCACTTTTAGCAGATTTTCACCATTTATTTTCAGCAAGCCGTGAAAATTTTGATATATTACTTGAATTAAAAGAAAACTTTAAAGATTTGCCACTTTTTATAGAGCTTACAAATTCCACTTGGCATAAAGCAAGGTTTTATGATGAGTTTAAGGCTCATGAAATAGGGCTTTGCGTTGTAGACGGGCCAACATTTAAAGGGTTTGCCCCTTATAAACCAATATGCTCTAATAATGGTGTATATTTTAGGCTTTATGGTAAAGACCCATTGTGGCTTAGCGGGCCAGATAAATTTTTAAACTATAATTATTCTGAAAAAGAGTTAAAGAAATTTTTAGATGATGCAAGAGATGTTTCTGTTATGGCAGAAAACATATTTTTCTCTTTTTGTAATGTGGAGCAAGGCTATGCACCTAAAAATGCTGTAGCTCTTATGAATATGATAGAGCAGATATAATGATAAAAAAAGCTGCTGCTGTTAAAGGTGATATAGAGCATAAAAAAGCACAAGTTTTATCATCGGCATCTGGAAAGCTGGCAGAAGAGATGCTTAAAATTGCAAAAGAGCATAATATTAATATACATCAGGATGCAAATTTGGCAGAAGTATTATCCACTTTAGAAGTTTATGAAAATTTGGATGATGATTTATATGAAGCAGTATCAAGTATACTGCAGGAATTATATATTATAAATAAAAATCTACCTTAAAATAAGTGAGGGGTATTATATGAAAAAATGGGTAAAAATAATAGTTGCTGTAGTAATAGCACTTGTTTTTATAAGAGCAGTAGCAGTTATGGCTGGCTTATCTGGCACAAGCGTTGGTATTACTTCGCCATCTATTGCTGTAATGGATATTTCAGGGCAAATTTTTGAAAGTAAAAGTGTTATAGAAAAACTTAATGAATATAAAGATAATCCGTTAGTAGAGGGAGTTATTATTAGAGTTGATTCTCCCGGTGGGGCAGTAAATCCTAGTATGGAAATATATAATCATGTATTAACATTAGGCAAACCAGTATATGCTGCTATGGGTTCAGTGGCTGCTTCTGGCGCTTATTTAATATCTTTAGGGGCAGATGCTATATATGCTGAGCCTTCAACTATTACAGGCAGTATTGGTGTTATTATGAATTTAGTAAACACTCAAGAGCTTATGGGAAAAATTGGTATAGAAAGCATTGTCATAAAAAGCGGTGAATTTAAAGATGCAGGCAGCCCAAGCCGCCCTATGACAGAAAAAGACAGGGAAGTATTAAATGCAGTGCTTATGGATATGTATAATCAGTTTGTAGATATTGTAATAAAAAGACGCGGTCTTTCAAAAGAAAAAGTGCTTGCTTTAGCAGACGGCAGAATATACACAGGCAATATGGCACAGAAAGAAGGGCTTGTAAACCATATTGGTTCATACCAAAAAGCATTTGAAGATATGAAAGAAAAATTAAATAAGCCAAATTTAGTGCTTTATGAAGAGCCAAAAGAAAAAACAATGCTTGAAAAATTAACAGAGGCCACTTCCCGCACAGAGTTAAATAAAATATTGACTACAAAAACAGGCTTCTTTTATATGACGGAAATATATTAATGTTTGCAAAGATAAATTCATCTTACCTTTATGGAATAAGCGGAGTAGGTGTGGAGGTGGAGTGTGATGTATCCTCCTATGGTCTGCCCTCCTTTTCTATAGTTGGTTTAGGTGATAGTGCCATAAAAGAAAGTAAAGACAGGGTGAAATCTGCACTAAAAAATTTAGATTACAATTATTTTACTCACCCAGTAACCATAAACCTTGCCCCTGCTGATATGAAAAAAGATGGCAGCCATTTTGACTTACCTATTGCCATATCCATATTAAAAGCTGTTGGTATAATAGAAAATAATACTGATGACTGCCTTATTATAGGCGAGCTTTCCCTTGATGGTAAATTAAGAAGTGTATCTGGTGTATTATCAATGGTAGAATATGCCACTTCATGCAACATAAAAAGAATAATACTGCCAGAAGGAAATATGCAGGAAGCATCATTAATACCTGAAGCAGAAGTATATGGCTTTAATGAGCTTTCAGATGTAATAGGTTTTTTTCGTGGTGATATTAAAAAAGAGCCTTATATAAATAATGAAGAAAGCAGTGAATTAAGCAATGTATTTTACGATGCAGATTTTAAAGATGTACGTGGTCAGTTTCAGGCTCGCCGTGCAGCAGAGATATCAGCCAGTGGAATGCATAATTTTATAATGATAGGAAGCCCCGGCAGTGGTAAGACTATGATTGCACGCCGTATGCCTTCAATCCTGCCACCTATGACTTTGCAGGAATCTTTAGAAAGCACAAAAATCCATTCGGTAGCAGGGCTTATAAAAGACAGCGGGTCATTAATAAAAAAACGCCCATTTATAAGCCCGCATCACACATCAAGTAATATTGCCATAATAGGCGGTGGCTCTAAAGCAAGCCCGGGAAATGTAAGCCTTGCCAGTGGCGGCATACTTTTTTTAGATGAAATGCTTGAATTTTCAAGAAGCGTATTAGAAGTATTAAGGCAGCCTATGGAGGACAGGTTTGTAACTATTGCACGAGCTGGCAGAACTGTAACTTACCCTGCAAAATTTATGTTAATAGGTGCTATGAACCCATGCCCTTGCGGATATTTGGGAGATAATAGAAAGCAGTGTACCTGTACTCAAAATATGATAGAGCGATATAGAGCGAAGCTGTCTGGCCCTATGCTTGACAGGATTGATTTAATATCACGAGTGGAAGCAGTAGAATATAAAGATTTAATGGATATAAAAGAGGGAGAGGCTTCTGATATTATAAGGCAGCGTGTAATGCAGGCCCATGAAATACAGGCACACCGTTTTAAAAATGAAAATATTTTATATAATTCTGAAATGAATGAAAGTATGGTGCGAAAATACTGCCTTTTAGATGATGATGCACAAAAAACTATGGAAATAGTTATGAATAAATATAACATATCTGCAAGAAGTTATTCAAAAATTCTAAAAACATCAAGGACAATAGCAGATATGGCTCTTAGTAACAACATTACAAAATCTCATATATTAGAAGCTTTTCAAATGAAATTACCAGATAGTGCAATTTAAATTATATTTAAAATATAAATCTGTAAATATTGTAATATAAAAATAAGCGATTTATTATAGATATATGTGTTAAAAGTCTAATGAAAGTTGCGAAATACTAAAGTATATTTCTTTACATTAAAAAAAATTAGTCCTACAATAAGCATAAATAATATATAAGGTGAATATTATGGAAAAAATAGTTATTGCTCACCGTGGAGCAAGTGGATATTTACCAGAGCATACTTTAGAATCAAAAGCATTAGCATATATGATGGGGGCAGATTATTTAGAGCAGGATTTAGCTATGAGCCGTGATGATTACTTAATAGTAATACACGATATATATCTGGACAGGCTAACAGATGTAGCAGAAAAATTTCCTGAAAGAATAAGGGATGACGGTAGATTTTATGTAATAGATTTTACATTGGAAGAATTAAAATCACTAAATTTTAGTGAAGGGTTTATAATAGAAAATGGGCAAAAAGTTCAGGAATATAAAAACCGTTTTCCTATGTTTACATCTACTTTTAAACTGCATACCTTTGAAGAAGAAATAGAGTTTATTCAAGGTTTAAATAAAACAATGGGAAAAGATGTGGGAATATATATGGAAACAAAAGCCCCATGGTTTCATAAGCAGCACAATAAAGATATATCAAAAGCTACACTGGAAGTATTAAAAAAATATGGCTATACTAAAAAGGAAGATAAAGTATATTTCCAAACTTTTGACTATCCTGATTTAAAATATGTACGGGAAACTCTTTTTCCACAATATAATATTGATGTAAAAACTATACTTTTATATGCTTATAATGACTGGCATGAAACATATGAATATAAAGAGGGTAAGTGGCAGTTTTTTGATTATGAACCATTAATGACATATGAGGGTATGCAGGAAGTATCACGCTATGCAACAGGTACAGGGCCCAGTTATGATATGATAATAGACAGGGAAAAATCAAGCATAGGAAATATTGTGCTAACTGATTTTGTAAAAAACAGCCATGCAAATAATATGATATGCCACCCATATACAGTAAGGAAAGATAAACTGCCGCCATATGTGAAAAATGTAGACGAGCTTTATAATGCTCTTTATAATAATGCAGAAGTTGACGGGCTTTTTACAGATTTTACTGATTTAGCTGTAAACTTTTTAAAAAACAGCAAGTAAAACCAATATTAATACTTATTTGCAATTTAAATGCAAATAAGAAAAAATATTAAATATAAACTTATTTTAGCTGTAATGCAATATTGCAATTAAAATGAAAAAGGGTAAAAAATTGAGATTTATCAAGCGTACATTAAGCAATATTATTCAGAAAACTAAATCAGACAAAGTAAAAATAGCTATTACAGGTATAGGTGAGTGTGGTAAAGCTTCATGTATATTATCAGTATATGATAAGATGCCCCATATATTAATGGGTAATATGAAGAATATAATATTGGCAGGCAACAGCAGTGAAGAGTTTTTTAAAAAATATGGCACAAGCCTAATAATAGATAATATAGAGGAAGTATTAGATTTATTAAAAGATATAAAAGAAGAATATAATATTATACTAATTTCTGATAATAATATAGATGAAGAGTATAAAAAATATATAAGTAGTATTATTACTTATAAGCTGCATGGTCTTTCCATATATGAGCTTGCAAATATGGGGCATATGCAAAAACCATATCTTCCACAGGACAGGCAGCCATGTATTATCAGCAGGAAAAGTATAAGTTATACATACCAGTTAATATGGCGTGGTTTTTTGCCTGAAGCTGCATTAATAGAAGATAATAAGTTATTAGATGAAATAATAAGCAGTAAAGTAGAAAAAATATTAAAAAATAGTATTATGGGGTGTATTAATATATCCAATAAGCTTATCTTTTTAAATTTCTTAAAAGAGTTAACACTATATATAGGGTGTGAGTTAAATATTTCAGAGTTAGCAGAAAAGCTGAATATGGCACCTAATACTATTAAAAGCTGGATTAAGCTTTTGGAAAGCATTAATTTTATATATTTAATACCTGCATATTATACAGAAAATAAAAGAAGATATATTAGAACACCAAAACTATATATGGAAGATACAGGTATTGCTGCATGGCTTTTAAATTTTGATGAGCCTAAAAAGTTAGAAGAATATGAAAAGAGGGATAAATTTTTTGAAAATTTTGTAGTGTCAGAAATAATAAAAAGCTATCATCATAACGGGCAGGAATGCAGGCTTTATCATTATAGAGATAATTTAAAAGTAAAAATAGATTTATTAATAGAAGATGATGAGTATATATATCCTGTAAATATAAGTGGCAGTAAAGATGCATCATATGAAATGGTATCATCTTTTGAAAAAGCAGCACTTCATAAAAAGCTTGGGTATGGTAACCTTATAAGTTTATCTGAAAAAAGTATTAAATTAAGTGATAGAATATCAGCATTTTCAATCTGGGAAATATAGACCATAAAAATATTTCAAAAAAATTTTTAAAATTTCTAAAATTTTTCCTAAAGTTTTATAATATTGCGACGATAAGAAAATTACAGCAGGGAAGCTGTAAAAAGAAAAACAAAAAATTTAGGAAAAAATCCTAAAGTAAAAAAAGATTTAGACGATACAAGCAATATACACCATACAAGGTTGGTACTCTATTGAGTAAGTCAGGGAGGACAAGATGTCAACAAGTATGATTCAAAACATGAATTTATTTTCTATGACACCTACAGTTAATGCAGGCAGAAACCAAAATGCATTAAGTTCAGCTATAAAAAATCTTTCTTCAGGAATGCAGATAAATGCTTTTAAAGATAATCCATCACGTATGTCAATATCTGAAAAAATGAGAGGTTTTATATTAGGTCTTCAAACTTCTTCTCAAAATGCACAAGACGGTATTTCATATCTTCAAACAGCAGAAGGAGCAACAAATGAAATAACAAGTATGCTTCAAAGGATGAGAGAATTAGCTGTTGAAGGTGCAAATGGTGTCTATACTGCTAATGACAGGCTTGAAATCCAAAAAGAAATAGACCAATTAAAAGAAGAAATTGACAGAATTTCTGATACTACACAATTTAATACTAAAAAATTAATCAACGGTGATTCTACTGGTGCTTGGAACGTTGGTAACGATAAAATCAGTGCTGTAATCAATGGCACAGTAGCTGATGGTAATTATGATATTAATGTGGATGTTAAACCGGGTCAAAACCAAGTACAGTCTACTCAAATTTTTACTATGAGAGAAGGCGAACTCGGTGCATATATCAGCAACAAAGGTACAACAAACATAGGAAGCGTTAGCAACCCAGAAGATATTAATATGCCAAATCCAGCATCAGCAGGTTACACTGTAACAGTAAGCAACCCAACAGATGGGGGAGTGGCAGGTACTACAATTTCTGCATCAATGAGCTATGTAAACAGCTATCAGCAGGAAGGCTCTACAATGGCTTTTGGTAATATTACAGCAATTACTACAAACGAAAGTGGCTACTTTTTAGTAGAATTTCCAGAATCAAGCAGCAGTGCTTCAGCTGGTGCTACATATAGAGTAAAATTTATATCAGCAGAAACAGGTGATGAAGGTGCTTGGGTAGAATATACAACAGAAGATGGTAAATTAACTGGCGATTATAATTCAAATGGTTTTAATTTAAAATTTGATATACCAATGCTTGCTGGAGCAACAGAAGTTAAAGGTGGCGATAAATTTTTATTTAATGTATCAGACTTTAAAGGTACTGCAAATGGTGATGATTTATTAGCTCAAGGTGGCGGTGCATTACAAGTAAGTGGAAATGGTGTTACTGGCCCTACAATAGTTTACAGCAACCCAAACTCATTAACTAAAGAAGATAACCAAAACGGTATAGAAGAAACTAATGATGTAACAGTACATATAGTTTCACTTGACCCAAAAACTGGTTATGTATCACAAGGCGAAATGACTTTAGGTTTTGAAGAAAAAGTTGGTGGTGCAACTTTATCTGGTACTACAACTATTAATTTAAGAGGTGAAGGTAAAGCAGCTACTTCAACTACAAAACTTTCAGAACTTGCAAACTTTGTAGATGAAAACGGTGTAGAACTTTTTGCAAACACTCAAGAGCTTACTATTTATGGTAATAACAGTAAAGTAACAATTTACTTAGAAGGTGATGACACATTACAAGACTTCGTAGATAAATTAACAACTGCTATTACAAAAGATTTAGGCATGGGCAGTGGTTTAACAGAAGTAGATAAAAGGCTTGTAAATTTTAATGAAGTAGAGGGTGTAGGTTTTGGAGTAGTTCCGGGAACTATGATACTTCAATCAGCATTAACTGGTAAAACTGGTGAGCTTTCTTTTACAGGAAACCAAAAATTAATGGATGCATTAGGTCTTGAAACTGTACAAGAATCAAGCCAAAACTTACAAACTATTACAGCAAAAGATAATTTAACTGGTGTTGTAATGGGTGAAAGGGTAACAAGCAACTCAAGAGTAACAGATGTTATTCCTGGGCTTGATTTAATAGTTGATTCAAGAACTGGAGTAGATGCAGTATGGAACGAAGGAACTGGTAAAATTGATTTTACACCAAGTAACAGACTTGAAAACAAAAACTTAAATATCCATGTGGTAGATGCAAGAACAGAAATTCAAGTAGGTACAGAAAAAGGTGAAAAATTAGATGTTTCACTTCCTGCTCTTGATACAATAGCTTTAGGTATAGGCAATACAAATATCAATACTCAAGATGATGCACAAAGAGCTATTACAGAGATTGATAATGCATTAACAAAAGTAGTATCAGTTAGAGCAAAAATTGGTGCTAACATAAACAGACTTGAAAGCACAATGAATACTCTTGCAACTGCTGAAGAAAATACAGTATCTAGCGAATCAAGAATAAGAGATACAAACATAGCAAAAGAAACAACAGCTATGACAGCAGCACAAGTTGCTTATCAGGCAAATATTTCACTGCTTGCACAAGCTAACCAAATACCAGCAATTGCAATGCAGTTATTAGGAAATTAAAAATTAAAATAAAAATATAAAAAATATGATGCAGCGAACATAGCACATGAGGAGAGGCATTATGGCAGCTTTAAACATTAACAAAAACGAACAAATTGGCGGAAAATCACAACTTACTAAACTTTATGAAATCATGAGAGAAACAATGGAACAAGGTTTTTATGGTTCTGTTGAAGTAAAATTTGAAGCAGGTAAAGTTACTATCATTAAAAAAACTGAATCTATAAAAATCTAGTGATATAAAGATTAAAAAAGTTTTTAACTTGGCGGTTAAGGATATTATTTGATTATACGAAACTATTAAGCTCATTAATAGATAAAAACAATGCTCAAAACAAAAAATGCAGGGCGAAAGCCCTGCATTTTTTATTATATAAACTTTCAATAAAATAACACTAAAAAATTATCAAAATATAATAAGATTGACAATTACAACTACAACTTATAAAATACTGTAAAAAAAGGAGATTATATATAATGAAAAAAATAAGTTTTATAATTATACTGATTTTTTCAATTTATAGTTATGCAAAAGCAGATGATTTTCAAGAAATTCAATCAGCAATGAGTGGACCTTGTGAATATATTACAGAAGATGGTAAAAATGAAAAACTTGGTGAATATATGTATAGTAACTTATGTGCAGAAGTTTATAAAACAGATATAGATAATTTGGATAACGCTTACATTGCTTATAAAAAATATATAAAAAATAATCAAGGTGGAGATAATATTTTTACACATTTGCCAGATAAAGCCCCAGGAAAAAGAAAAGATAAAAATAAAATACACCTTAGATTTATGTATAATGATGTAGATTTTAATTTATTACTGGTAAAAAAATCAGATGGAATATATGTATATGATTATACAAAAATATGGGATTTAAGAATGATATTTGGAGGGGGTCATAAGCCTACAAAAATTAATGATAAATTATCCATTATAGAAAGTGGCAGTAAATTTGTAGGGAAAAATTTAATAAGTAAAGATTCAAATTTAGTAATAAAAAATGCATATTATTTCCAAGATAATGTGAATTATATAAAATTTATAGTAAATACTAACAGTATGGAAGAAGCATATGAGATTATAAGAGAGTATGCACTATCAAATGACCCATATTTAAATGATTATGCTCCAGAAGATTTACTTGCAACATATCCAAAAACACTTGATGAAAACACTGCAACAAAAAGGATAAGTGATAATTATGTTATAACAGAGCTTTTATTAGGCGTAGTTGATAATAGTGTGTTAACTTTTAAAAAAGATGGTAATGTAATTTATGCAGAAGGAGAGATTGCTCAACCATAATATATAAAAAAAGGAGATTATAATGAAAAAGCTAACTTTTATTTTTATGCTGTTTTTGGCAGTAAACAGTTATGCACAAGAAAGTAAATTTAAAGCATTAGATGGCTATGGTCTTTCAAGCGAAAAAAGCTGCAGTTATAAAACAAAAGAAGGCAAAACTGGTGTAGAATTAGGTAGTAATATTTGTGTTCATGTATATAAAACAGATATAAAAGATTTAGATAAAGCATATGAAGAGTACATAAAGAAAAATGAATATAAAGAATTATTTGCTAAACTACCAAAAAAAGCACCAGAAAAACAAAAAGATAAAAATAAAATACATATAAGGATTTCATATAGAGGTGTAGATTATAATATATTATTTGAGAAAAAAGATGATGGCATATATGTATATGACCATACTATGTTATGGCTGCCATATGAACTAGTAGGTAGAGAGAAGCCAGTATATAGTGATGACAAAATAAAAGTGTATAACGAAAGAAGCCTGCAGGTAGGAAAAGATTATATTAATACTGTATCAAATGTATTAGTAAAGAATGTATATGTTGCATTTGAAAATAATGATTTTTATGAGTTTGAAGTAAATACAACAAGTATGGAAGAAGCTTATAAATACATAAGAAAATATTTTATTCAAGATAGTGGCTATGGTTATGGCGATGAAGTAATTAACGATTATTTCCCTGAAACACTTTCTTCAAACAAAGCTACAGAGAAAATCAGCGATGATTATGTAACAACAGAATTAGGTATTGGTGAAGTTGATGTAAGTGTTTTAGAATTAAAAAGAAATGGAAATATGATTTATGGTGCAACTTCTGTTGCTCAACCATAATATATAAAAAAGGGAGATTATAATGAAAAAGCTAAGTTTTATTTTTATGCTGTTTTTGGCAGTAAACAGTTATGCACAAGAAAGTAAATTCAAAGCATTAGATGGCTATGGTCTTTTTAATGAAGAAGGCTGTACCTATACCACAGAAGATGGCAAAGAGAATGTTGCATTAGAAAGTACACTATGTGTATCTGTATATAAAGCAGATATTAAAGATTTAGATGAGGCATATGACACATTTAGAAAAGAAAATATGTTTCATCAAGATTATTTACCAGAAAAAGCACCAGAAAAAAGAAAAGATAAAAATAAAATACATATAAGACTAAAAAATAATGGTGCAGATTATAATATATTATTTGAGAAAAAAGATGATGGAGTATATGTTTACAGCCATTTAGGCTTGATTAGTGAGAAAGACAGCATTGGTGAAGCAAAGGCAGAATATGAAAGTGATAAACTGAAATATTACGAAACAAGAAGTGTGCTTATTGGGGAAAATTTAAAAAATACAGTATCAGGTGTGGTTATTCAAAAAGCATACAGCTTAAGAGATAATATATATTATCATATATATGAAGTAAATACATCAGATATTGATGAGGCATATAAAATAATTACTGAATATAGAAATGAAAAATATAATACAAATTACCCATTAACACTTGATAAAAATAAAAACACGAAACGTATAAATAGTGATTATGTTACTACTGATTATGATGTTATGGAAGTCGGTATTTATACTTTAGAGCTTAAAAAGCAGGGTAATAAAGTAGTGGGAATAGTTGAAATTACTGGTAACTAATAAATATATATAATATATAAAACTGCTGATATAAATTTAGTAATAAAGAAGGGGAGCATAGGCTCCCCAAAATATTTTATAAACCTGCTTGTTTTCTAACTTCTTCAGCAAAGTCTTCTTTTTTCTTTTCAATACCTTCGCCAAGCTGGTATCTTGTAAAGCGAACAACCACTTTATCACCTAATAATTTAGAGATACTTTCATCAGGGTTTTTAACAAATTTTTGGCTAACAAGGCAAGATTCTTGTTTAAATTTATTAACCTGACCTTCAACGATTTTTTCAATTATATTATCAGGTTTGCCACTTTCTTTTGCTTTTTGAATATATATTTCTTTTTCATGAGCAATAACTTGTGGGTCTAAATCTTTATCACTTACGCAAAGTGGGTTTGCAGCACAGATGTGAAGTGCAATATCTCTGATAAGTTCTTTATCAGCACTTGTTACTTTATCAAACTCAACTAATACGCCAATTTTACCACCTGCATGGATATATGCTTCAAGCATACAAGATGCATCATATTGAGCAAAACGGCGAACTCTTATGTTTTCACCGATTTTAGCAACTTTTTCTGCAATAGTTTTTTCAACAGTAGCACCTTCAAAATCAAGAGCAAGTAATGCATCCATATCTGCTGGTTTTTTATCTGCTACTAATTTACAAATTGCGTTAGAGAAGTTAACAAAATCATCAGTTTTAGCAACGAAGTCAGTTTCGCAGTTTACTTCAACTATAGCACCAGTTTTTAAATCATCAGAAAGGTATGTAACAACTAAACCTTCAGCAGCAACTCTGCCAGATTTTTTAGCAGCATCAGCTAAACCTTTTGTGCGTAAGAAATCAATTGCTTTTTCTAAATCGCCGCCAGTTTCTGATAATGCTTTTTTGCAGTCCATCATACCTGCGCCAGTTTTTTCACGAAGTTCTTTTACAAGTGAAGCTGTAATTTCTGCCATTATTTCACCTCATCTTCTGGTATATCATCAAGTTCTGCTTCTGCCATAGAAACAATATCTTCTTCTTCAACATCTTCTTCTTTAGATGCTTCTCTAACTTCACCAACAAGCTCATCTTCTCTAGATTGTCTGCCTTCGTTAATAGCGTCAGCTAATCTGCCTGCGATAAGTTGGCAAGCTCTAATAGCATCATCGTTACCCGGAATAGGGAAATCAACCATTTCAGGGTCGCAGTTTGTATCAACAATAGCTACTATAGGTATACCTAATTTATGAGCTTCTAATACGGCATTTTGTTCCATATTAATATCAACTATAAACATAACATCAGGGATATTTTTCATATCCTTGATACCACCTAAGTTTTTCTCTAATTTGTCATACTCTTTTTTAAGAAGAGCAGCTTCTTTTTTAGTGTAACGTTTGATTAAATCAGTAGCAAACATTTCTTCTAATTCTTTAAGTCTTGCAACTCTACCTTTAATAGTGTTGAAGTTAGTTAATGTGCCACCTAACCAGCGGTTATTAATATAGTAAGCATTGCATTGCTCAGCAGCTGCTTTAATAGCATCCTGAGCTTGTTTTTTAGTACCTACAAATAAGAAGTTACAGCCTTGTTTAGCCATATCTCTTGTGAATTCAAATGCGTTATTAAAGCATTGAACAGTTTTTTGAAGGTCAAGAATATAAATACCGTTTCTAGCACCAAAAACGTATTTAGACATTTTAGGGTTCCAACGGTTAGTTCTGTGACCGAAGTGCACACCTGCTTCTAACAGGCTTTTCATTGAAATGTACGACATATTATTTCTCCTTTCGTTTTTTCTTCCACTGATAAGATTAAGCACTCTTATAAAATTATATAAGAGAACACGCCGAGCTCTTATTTTTGCCAGTGTGATAAGTCGCAAGCTATATTTTTATAGATTAATGCTGTAAAAGTCAAGCAATAATTTTGCTTCACCCCCATTTTTTTAAAACACCTTAATTTTTATTATTGTTTAATAAGATTCTTCGCCTAAAGGCTCAGAATGACATGGTAGGGGCAGGACGCCCCGTCTTTAGCAAGTGCGGGAGGATTTATTCCGACCAAACGGAGATTTAAAAAATACATGGATGTATTTTTTAATAAAAAATGAGGGTGAAGCAGTAAAAGAAAACTATTCACATACTCATAAGCCATTATAAGCGAATGCGAAAGTTAGTAAAATATTAA